>NZ_LCYG01000150.1 GCF_001017175.1 Microvirga vignae
GCCTGCCCTTGAACACGCCATCCTCCGTCCGTGAACCAGGAGCGCAGTAGATGAAATTCTAAAACAAAGAGTTTGCGACAGAGCCGTGGCGGTTGGTACAATCAAGAGCCGTGTCAATCGGGCGCGCGGGCATCTTGTGGAGCTGTTACAGCTCGAGGCCGGGCATCAGTTCGGTCCCGACTCGGTCCTGAAAGCGGCCATTGGGTTCGAGCCCGGAAGCACAGGCGATGAGTAGCCCCACCAGCACATACCAGTGCGGGGATGGAACGCTCGGAGTACCGATATTGGCTCCGATCGGCTTCTCATTGTATGCTTCCCCGTACGCTTGTGCAGTGTTGCTCGGCTTTCCTGGTGATGACGGGAGCATGATGCATGAAGAAGGCTCGTAAGCTTTATAGCAGCCCCAACGGCGATCGCTGGTACCTGATCCGGGATGTCTCGGGAGAGGTTTTCATTCGGCACGAGGCCAACATTGCCTCCGGAGGCCATGTCGCTCACATCGAGATCGGAACTTTCCTGAGCTCGGGACAGGGACCGGAGCATCAGGAACTGCTTCGCCTGATCGGAACGCTTGTCGAGGAGCACCCGGTCCACTCGTAAAAGGCTTCGCAGCGGCAGAGACACGCGGGGCTGCTGTCAATCCGAGACACAGACCAGCTCGACACAAGCCTCACGGCCGCCCCGTACGTCCGAGACCGTTGCATTAACCCCGGCTGTGTAACGAGAGGCGGTTCGTCATCAAGGAGCCGCCCCGTTGTCTCTGTTCAAGCGCCGTCGCTTTCCCGTCGAGATCATCCTGCTGTGCGTGGGCTGGTACTGCAAGTACGGGATCAGCTATCGCGATCTCACCAAGATGCAGGAGCGCGGTTTGGAGGTCGATCCCTCCACCATCTTTCGCTGGGTTCAGCGCTACGCTCCGGAGATCGAGAGGCGGATCCGACCTTACCAAGGACATCGCTCAGGATCGTGGAGGGTGGACGAGGCCTATGTGCGGGTCGGTGGCAAATGGAAATACCTGTTCCGGGCTGTCGACAGGCACGGCCAGCTGATCGACTTCATGCTGTCAGATCGCCGGAACACCCGAGCGGCTTATCGCTTTCTGTGCAGGCCCTCAAGACGACGAGGGACTGTCCGCCATCCTCCATCACCATCGATAAACTGGCCTCCTACCCAAAGGCGATCCGCCGCTTACAGCACGGAAGATTACTGTCGAAGGATGTGGAACATCGGACCTCGAAATACCTCAACAATATCATCGAGGCGGATCATGGCGCGCTCAAGCGTATGATCCGGCCGACCCGCGAGATGCGGCGAATGAAGACCGCCTCCACGACTCCGAAGGGTTTTGAGGTGATGCGAATGATCCGCCGAGGTCACTGCGTGCTGAGCCATCGGAGCGTGACGGGCGAGATCCGTCTGGTGAATCAGTTGTTCGGTCTTGCAGCATGAGGAAGCCGCACCAGTAGGCTCATTATGGCCTGTCGCCGTTGATGCAACGGAGCCCCACGACAGGCCCTGCTGGTAGCAGCACTCCAGGTACTGCAGCGTTCGCTTGCGGTTCAGCTCAGGAACCGCGAGCGGCACCCGCTCATCCAAAAAACACTGTGCGACCAGATCCTCGCACAGCATTGGGAACCTCGCAGGCTATCGGGACCTCTCATGTCGCATAGGAGAACAGCTTATTACTTTTTGGCGCAAATCGCCCTGGCACGCAGGCTGCTTTCGTTCTCCCCCACAGAAAAACAATAGACGCTGTTCTCGTCCATGGCGAATTGGTCGCCTCGGTTGCATGTGCCACCAATAGGATATTCGTCATCACTGCATCGGGCGGTGCATCGCCCTCCTATCGCGCACTGCTGAACGAGAACACGAAGGATAGTCCCAGCGGTCCCAGGCTTCCCCTCAGGCCCTATTGCACCAGGTGGTCCCGACGGGCCTGCCATTCCGATGGGGCCAGCTGGCCCTGGAGGGCCGGGCGGACCTATCTGTCCTTCAGCACCCTGTGGACCAGGAGGCCCAATCGGTCCGGCTGGGCCGGCTGGCCCTGCAGCCCCGGTTTCCCCTCTGGGACCTGGAGCCCCCTGTGGCCCCTGTGGCCCTTGGTGGCCTGCAAGCCCCTGTGGACCCTGAGGTCCTTCCGGCCCAGGAGGTCCAGCAGGGCCGGCTTGACCGCTGGAGGTCACCTGTCCTGGAGGTCCGGGCGGGCCTTGTGGTCCATCAGCCCCTGCGGGTCCTGCCGGCCCTTGGGGACCAGGCGGACCTTGCGGTCCTGGAGCGCCAGGTGGGCCAGCCGCGACAGGCTGCTCAATGGATGCCTGTTGAGGCATTGCCTCATTCCGTGGCCCCTCAGGGCCTCGCAGGCCACAGAACCCAATCACAGCCTCGCGCTGCTCGTCGTCTGCCCGAAGAGTGACAACACAATCCGCAGGATGATAAATAACTCGAAACGCAAAGCGCCCATTGGTATCGCTTCTCGTTTGATGTTCGCCGTCAAGGGTCATCGCAGTCTGACGTGGTCTGCTCAACCGACCAACAACACGCAACTCACCCGCCGTAATCATGGCCTGATCTACAATGATATCGGCGACTGCCGGACCGGCGCTTAGCACAATGGCCGCTCCGATGAGCAAGCACTTGAGCATAACTGTTCTCTCCCGACTTGTTCACTTAGAGTCGCTCTGGGATGCGCCCAGCGTCAATTCCGTGGCTGTGGTGCAACGGCGGTATGCCACTGGTTCAAAAGATCTAGAGCAGATTGGCGCTTAACCTTTGCTCAGGCGTCGCAGGGTGCCTATGGTGCCTGCCCCGCACGCGGGTAGGCGGCACGTATCATCCACGAGCCGCTCGGAGTTGCCCTCTTTGCTAGCCGACATGCTTGGGGCCGCAGGGCTGCTTATGCCTCCCATTTCCTCGACTCGATTGGCGGGGATGTCGTACGAAAGCGAAGGTCAAAGCGGCGCTGCTCGGGAAAAAGGATCCGGGTGAATGGGATCTGCCATCCAAGCCGAAGGGCATGCGATGGGCGACCTATGAGAAGTGGGTGGCCAAGTACGATGCTGCGGAGGAGATGCTCAATGGCCCGCTTGTCATGGCCGCAGCACGGCTGATGAAGCGAATTTAGATCAAAGCATGAGGAGTGCCCGCGCTATAATTCGCCTTGGAGGATTGACTGGGTTCCTGTGTCTAGCTTGGAGAGGCTGATGGCAACCACACTGGTGGTCAGCTTCATGGAAGCTGCTGAGATAAAGGCGCAATGGCAGCAATTCCTGGGAGTTCGAATATGGCATTCATGACACCGCAAGAGCGAGCCGAGGGCCTGCGAGAGGCGATCCATATGTATATTGACTTGGCCGAGGGTGATGGAGCTGGGCCTTCCTGGAGGCTGACAGACAAGGGCTTTGCCAAGATTGCCTCGGTCATTCGTGAAGCCGAGAACGATGCATTCGAGAGAGCTGCGGAGTTGTGCGAGGCCGTGCACTTGGGAAGCCGGACGTGCTATAGCGCGCTTCTCGGCTCGGACTATCTGGTAACCAGAAGTCTGGTAGCGCGGGAGCTTGCTGCTGCGATCCGTGCATTGAAGGGCAAGGGTGAAAGTTGACCGTGCTTCGCTTTCCACTCGTGACATAGCCACTGGTAGTTTTCAGAAGGCTAGGCCGCTGATTTCGGACCTCCATTGTGCTGTTCTGCCGTGGCCTGCTTCAGTGCTAAGAGAAGAACACTAATATCCTCGTTCAACAGCTTGATGGCATTACGGGCATACTCCCGGAAGCGCTCCTTGCTTTTCGCAGGTTCGGCGTCCCATGCGCATGCTTGTTGCTGGGCTTCATAAATGGCATGCGCCACCAGCTCAATAGTGTCATCCGCTACTTCCTTCGCCATTGTAGCAACTCCTGACCACGCTCAAGTGAATGTTAAAGCCCGAGCGTCAGAGGCTGGCCAGTAGAAGGCTAGCTCCGATGAAGGAGCTCACAAAGGCAGCGAAGAGAAGCGAAGCGCGCTTAAGTGCTGGCCCTGTGTTGGGAGCAGGAGCATCTGTATCTTCGTGACTGGAAACTTGTGAGACGTGACCATGAATCATGATTCTGTCCTGTGGTCTGGTTGATGATGCATGGTCACCAAACGTAGGCAGGTACTGGTCTATTCCTTCACGAAAATTATAGAAGTGTTTCAAGCGAGTGAGCCTCGAATGCCTGATACTGAGGGTGATTTTGGATGTTGCGAGCGTCCATGGAGGTTTGAAGTGCCTCCGTGGATGGCACCAGCGCTGCTGAGTAATGGTGCCGATTGGGAGACGGCCGCCATTCATCATGACTCCCAGCGCGCCGCGCTGGATCTTCCCCGTTTCTGCAACGTTTGACTGACACCTGTGGCTCTGACGCTTCGGTGAAAGAATGAACGACGCCAATGCTGACTTCCGTGCCCGGATCAAAGACACCGAGATGGAACTCGACAGGTTCGAGCGGCAGGTGGGGATCGCTGTGATTGTCACCTTGGCGATTGCGGCTGCGGGCTATGCGATCCTGTTCCAAGTGCTCCCTTGAGACTACCCGAGTGGGCCCAAGGGTCCGTTTTTGCAAAGCCAGCTGGAAAAACTCTGTCCCGGTCTTGTTGCGTCAATGCGGGAATGAGCCACGAAGCACGTGCAACCGCCTCTTAGAGACCTGTCATCTGCCAGTCAGCACGCTTGGATCCGCAGGGCTGCCTGTGCTTCCTAGTTCGTTGATCCTGTAGGCGGGCATGGCGCGCCAAAGCAAAGGTGAAGGTGCGGCTCCTTGGTGATGAAGATCCGGATGAATGGGATCTGCCGCCCAAGCCAAACGGCATGCGGTGGGCAACCTATGAGCGATGGGTGTCCAGATATGACGCGGCCGAGGAGATGCTTGATGTGCAACTCGTCATGGCAGCGGCACGGCTGATGAAGCGGCTCTAGCCAAGAGATTTCGATTCAGAAATCAAGAGCACCTCGGAGCGGTTGGACACGGGCCATATCATCGGCCTTTCCCTCATCCTCGACGTGCTGGACCTCGACGGTGGCGCCAAGGGAAGCGGTGCGCCTAAAGGGAGGAGTAATGGCCGCCATCAGCACGGCATGTTCACTTGCGAGGCCATTGAGCAACGTCGGGAAATCCGCGCCTTAATTGCAGAGATGCGAGCCTCGGCGGAAGCGATCCTGCAAGGTTCGTGGCTAATCCCTCTTGAAGCTTGCCGGCGTAATGGGCAGGTGCAGGTCTAGGTCATAGTGCGGTTTGGAAGCGACTACCGCAGAGGTCCTGGACTTCGGGAGAATGGGCGCTGCGATGATTACAGCAATAAAGGCGAAGGCCGCGATGATGAGCCCAAACCGCCCATAGACAGCAATCAGATCCCTTCCCGTCATTCCGCACCCTTGTGTTATTGAAGTTATCGAAGTGGTGCAGCTTGACTGTGGCTAGATCAAGACGCGGCTGGAAGCGTCTCCTCCCATTACTACGGGTTTTTAAAACGAGTGCACGTGACTTTGAATCGTTTGCTCAGATTGTGGGGGATGCCGCCCTGTGCACCTTAGATACCTGCTTCAAACACCAACGCACTCGTTCTAAAGCCAAGTTAAGCGTTTGATACTTTTAGGAAGCCCGCTCCGGGTGGCGCTGGCACGCTTCTGCGTCTTGGACCTAGAACTTGCCCCCGCATTCCAGAAGGGCCGTCTGTGGCCTTCTAACGCGGTTCCCTGCCTCCTAACAGAGCAGGACGGTATTTACGCTGGATTTGCCGCAATCTGGGTGCAGTGTGGATCGCATGGCTCAACACGAACACCGACCGGAGCCGTCGGATGAAATTCGGCAGTTGATGACCACGAGGCGCCTGATCCACGTTATCGGAGCCCTCGCGGGACTGGTCGTTGGGCTTTTTCTGAAACGGCACGGATTTTAGGCGACCTGGAACGCTCGCCGGGCTTTCTCTCGGATCTCGTCCAGCTCGTCTTGCAGGGAATTGATCTGTCCTTCTAATTCCCCGAAGGAGGAGCATTCCGGAGTGATGAACAGGCGCCCGTCCTCGCCCCTGACATAGCGCAGGAGGGCAATCCTGACGGATGCCGGGTTGTCGGGCCCGGTCTGATGTCCAACTCAAAGGCTCCGAATACGTGCATGGGTGTCTCTCCTTCGAATCTGCATCCCGACCGTAAAAGCTAGAGGACGAGGAACCTAGCGGGTGGCCGCGGCTTCCTGAGAAGGTCCCGAGGATATTTCCATGTCTGATATCCCCTTTCCTACCATGCCGCCGTCGGACATCCCTGTTGTACCATCGCCCGACCTTCCTGAGCCGGCCCCAGAGCCGGATCCGGGTCCCGATTCAAGGCCTGACCTGCTGCCGCCTGAGCCTTCTGAACCACCAGGGGATGATGTCCCAAAGGTGGGTTAGCGCAACCTTAGCCCCGCTCGCGTCTGCGGAAGGCCGTGTGTGGTAGAGCGAGGGATCTTTAGCGCGTATCGGTGAGCTGAAATAAGTAATAGCCGTTAAACCGCACGCCTGCATACGCAGCGCGACGGTGAAAGCCCAGCGGTAGTGGGTCTGATGGGCGCAGAGCACGCTCGAACGCCCACTGCTCAGGACCGAGAAAGTGGGGGACGGGACGGTCTTCCGGCACGGCACACCGAAGCTCGGGCCGCTGCTTGTTGCGGAAGAGATTATAGACGCAGTCCTGCGTCTCTACACTAGCTTGCGTCGGTTCCCGGCTGGCTGACAAGACGTTTCCCCCAAAGCTGGTGTTATTCTGATTTGAGGCACCCCCTTGGGGAAGCATTACTGCGCTTGGCTGTCAGTTCGGATCTTTCCTAAGGATTAATCCTATAGTGCTATAAGGGCTTGGAGGCTGAGCGCAGCAGCCGCTGCAATTACGGGAAGATAGTGGCCAGTACCTCACCGATGGTGACCTCAGGCTCACCGTCGATGACATCGATCAAGCTCGCATGGACCCAAGCGAGAGCCTTCTCGTTTGCGGCCAGAGCGGCCTCCTTACTGTCGAACAGGGTCACAGAGCCGCCAACCCCATCGCCGGCGTCGAACACATAGTAGCCCTGGAACCCGGGAGACTCCTTGAGCAGTTGGCCAATGCCGCTTTCGGCACGGCGCGCGGCCTCGGGCACGGAGCTGACGTGACTGAACTTGCGGATGACCAAGTACATGGCCACCTCCCACTGTGCCAAAGGATCCTATTAGATACTAGGCTAGGAGGCCCGAGGGACCAGAGCGAACGAGCGTAACCTCATCGCGTCAGCGGAAAGCGGGTGTAATGAAGCGGTGGCTATTTGCCCTTAAGATCCGGTGCTCTCCCGAATCCAGTCTTCCCAAGTTCCTGCCCTCTGTGCCGTTCGATGGCTGCGATGGCGACATGGGCAATCCGAGTAGCGACCCGCTCGTCATTCCCCTCATCGAGCCAGATGGAATGCTCTTTGGTTCCTCCCTGAAAGTTGGTGTCGGCACTCTCCCAAAGGGCCTCTTTGACAGCCCTCGCAACAATCTCAATCTCTTCCGTCTTCATGGCCCAATTCTTTCAGCATCTTCAGGCGGGATGTGGTGAAGCGGTGTTGGGAGGTTAAGGGTCCAGTTTACCCCTCTCGCAACGTCTTTGACTTGTGCGCAGCCCTCCATGCCGCCTGCCCTCCTGATAGCCCAATGATTACGCATCCGCCTGGAGCTGGTCGACGGTGTAGCGAGGAGGAAGAAGTGGCTCTTCTCTGTTCCAGTCCAAGACGAGATGCCCGTATGTTTTCGGGGAAGATCTCTGCCAGCACTTCTGGGGGCCACCGCTCCGAGAGCACTTCCATATCGCCTGGTGGTTCCGAAGACGCTGAGTGAACCCGCTCCCAATCAGGCTGGTCACGGCCGGGTTCAGGGCCACTCAAGCGGAGACTGGAATGGGAGGATCAACTGCGGAGAAGCGGCCTCATCGCCGCACTCGGGAAGCCGTTCAGGACGGCTTTGTGCATGAGATGATCACTCGCGCCAAGATAGATCTGTCCGTGCTGAGGCCGACGAGTGGCAGGCACCCCTCAAAGCGACCCTTGCCGCCCAGCTTCAGGTTATGACAGATGCGGCGTCTCTCCAGGACCATGCCGATGAAATGGCCAGGATGGTTGGTAAACTGAGGCGTGCAATCCAAGATAGGATCATTCAGCACGCTCTTGCTGCCGATTTGCCGCTGACAAAAGAGAGACCCTCAGCGACAGGCCCATGGGTTCGGCCTCGACCATCACACCAGTTACCACCGACGCCCCTGCTCCGGGTCGATGCATGGCTCCGCTTGGTTGCGGCTCATGCAATTACCGCATGGCAGCTGCCACGAAAAAGGGCAGCCATGCTGCCCTTTTGAGCTTGCCGTTTGAACGAGCAAGTCATATTTTTGCAGTGCAGCACGGCGATTGGCGTTGCCCTGCTGCTGCCCTTCTTGGGCGTTTCCTCCCTAAACTTCGGGCCGCTGGTGACAGTGGCCTTTTTTCTTAGGTGGCCTGTTCTAGCGAGAGTCACAGGCGATCTGCAAGTAGACTTCCGGCTTATCGCCAGTGGCCTTTGCCTCATGATGCGTCGCCACGTATCAATCACAGCACTCTCATTGAGTCTGTCTGGAAACCGACAAAACGGCAACTCAATCCTGCTAATTTCGACAGGCGGGTCCCGCTTATTTCTGCCGCCCGAAGAGCGCTGCGATCAAGCCCCCGCGTCGGCGGGCTTCCTGACGCTCAAGGTGCACCACAGACTGTTCGTGCTCAGCTTCTGGTTCCTGAGTGATCTCATCCGGGGCATTGACCGGTGTCAGTCCCGTGGCTGGACTGGACTCGTCGTTCCCAATCCCAGTCTGTTCTGCGGTCGAGAGCACCTCAACCCGACCCGGAAGGTCGCTCCGGCCCTCGTAGCGAACGTAATCCTGGAAGCCGGGCCTGACGCGATGCTCCTGGTCGAGGATAACCTCATGCATGACCTCCACGACGAAGAAGCGTCCTTCCGGGGTTGTGACGTCCATGCGCCTGACCACGCCCTCAAAAAGCTTTTCATTGGACCAGGCGAATGGAAGTGAACCCGAACCTTATCCCCAACTGCAATCTGCGTCGGCAACGTCGCAGACATTCACAGACGCCCCACCTCGTCGGGGCAGGCGCTGAGAAGCCCACATGGCAGCCTGAGTGCGATTAGATGCCCCGATCTTGCGCAGGATGGATTTGACATGGACCTTGATCGTGGCTTCGGTGATATCGAGCTTACGGGCGATGAGCTTGTTGGACGCTCCTTCCTTCAAGCAGCCCAGGATTTCCGTCTCCCGCGCCGAGAGCTTGTACGCCTTCAGAGCAGACAGGCTTGACTCTGCCACGCTGCTGTCCTGGAACGGCTGATCACCGGTTTGGGCAGCCCTATCCATGACTGAGCGCAGGACCTCAAAGGGTAATACACTCTCGCCGAGCATGACGAGTTCAAACGATTTAATTAGAACCTCGGGAGCACTGGCTGCTAAACAGAAGCCGTTCACGCCAGCCGCGTGCCCGAGCCGCACGAAGCTGAGGTCGAACTGATCCGCCAGAACAACGATCCGAGCCTCCGGCAACTGCTCTCTCACCTGCTTGACGATCTCAAGTACGTGACCTGTGTTCTGGCTGGCCTCGATCAGGACCAGGGCAGCCTCCGGAGCTAATCCCTGGAACCGTGTTGAACCTGCGACAGCAGCTGACTCGGCAATGACGAAGGGTGATTCCGACAGAATGCGCTGAAGTCCCGAGCGCAGCAGAGAGTTGTCACAGATCAGAGCCGTCGGGATCGTTGGAGTGAGCCTGCTGGGCGCGTAATTGGTGTGAGACGAGAGATTGTCTACAAGCGTCAGCGTTTGCACAGTCATCCGTGTCCCCTGTTTAGCCTCATCAGTTAAAAGAAGGTAAGCAAACAGCGGGAACTCTGTCTGTCGGTTAGCCGACAGAAGCTGTCAGCCAATCGTTTTAATAC
This sequence comes from Microvirga vignae, assembly GCF_001017175.1. Taxonomy (GTDB): domain Bacteria; phylum Pseudomonadota; class Alphaproteobacteria; order Rhizobiales; family Beijerinckiaceae; genus Microvirga; species Microvirga vignae. Next base: position 9,967 of record NZ_LCYG01000150.1, read on the forward strand.
TGAGCTAGAACAATCTTCAGCTTAGCAAGCTTGACAATATAGGCTGTAAACTGCCGTTCCATCTCTGCCTTTTGCTGATGAGTTTCGGCACGAGCGGCGGTCAAGTGCGCAGCGCGGCAAAAACCCAAGGTGTTGCCCAGCCGCTGACCTAATCCTTCGACTGCTCGCGTCGTGCGAACCGCTCAACAAGCTCTGCCAAGCGAACAGGGAGGGCAGCCTCAACCGGGCCGTAGGTCACTTGCAGTCGCTCTCCGAGCCTCCGAAGATCATTGGAGCCCAGCGTTTGGTTCGAGATCTTGTCGGATGGACGATAGATCGTCGTTGCTGGTGCGTCGGTTGGAAGCAGGGCCTGTTGCATTGAGACACTCTCGCTGGCGGCACCAATATGCCGTTGAATGCCCCTATGTCCTTGCCCTTGTTCAGGGTCGCTTATGTGCAAAGCAGCGGGAGTTTGTGGCAATTGTACGGACAGGGTGTTGGGCCTCTCCTGCGGCAACACTCTCCTTGGTGTCGCGGAATGGGCTCCAGGCAGCTTGCTCGGTCGCGGACTTCTGGTTCCTCCGTCCTACATTGGGGCGCTGTTTGCACGCCGGAGGACACTCGGGCTGTGACTTGCGACCATCTGTGCGTTACTGGTGGTCCAGTGACAGTTTGGGCTTTAAGGACTCGTTTAGGCGGACACCTTATCGTTCAGGACCAGCGATGATGATCGCCTAGCCTCTGGGACTGGAGCTTAGCTCAGGAGTTCCCACGCATGAGCAAGACTGACAAGCACCAGCCAGCATCCCGAACGGGTCGCCTCCGAGCAGACCCGCGTGCCTTCTCTGCTGTCCGGGACAAGCTCGGTGAGCAGCTTCGCGCGATGTACGGGAAGCTTGAAGATGAGCCTCTTCCTGACCGCCTCCTCAACCTCTTGAGGCAGCTAGATCAGCCTCGCTCCAGGGGAAAGCCATGACGCTGCCTCCAGACCTTCGCGACGGCCTTCTTCAGGCCATCCCGTCAATGAGAGCTTTTGCGATCTCCCTCACCGGCAATGTCGATCAGGCCGACGACTTAGTTCAGGAAGCTATGGTGCGCGGACTGGCTTACATCGATCAGTTTCAGCCCGGCACAAATATCCAGGCTTGGCTCTTCACGATCCTGCGCAATCAATTTCACACGGCGTACCGGAAGAGAAGGCGTGAAGTGGAAGACCCTGATGGCGGCATCGCAGCCCGCCTTGCCGTCCCTCCCGAGCAGGACGGACACCTTGATGTGGAGGACCTCAAGGGTGCCTTAGCCCAACTTCCCATCGACCAACGGGAGGCCCTCCTGCTTGTGGGGGCACAGGGGTTCTCGTACGAGGAGGCTGCTGCAATTTGCGGAGCACGGATTGGAACGATCAAAAGTAGGATCAACCGTGCCCGTACCCGACTTGCTGATCTTCTCGGAGTCGAAAACCCGGAGGATATAGGGGCAGATCGGGTGCTGAAAGCAACGATCTTCAACGAGACATGTACCAGATAACAATCCCGGCTCACCACCCCGTCAACTTCATTTGCGGGTCGCAAAGAAGTCAGTAGCTGCGCCACCCCCTACCCGAGTGAGGCTGGGTCCGTCAGTTCGACGGGCTCCACTGGATGAATAGCCGAGATCGCATGCTTGTAGACGATCTGCGTGCCATTGCCTCGGACAAGCTGTACGGTGAAGTTGTCAAACGATTTGATCTGGCCCTGGAGCCTGATCCCGTTCGCCAGAAAGATGGTGACTTCACCTCTGTTATCGCGGAGATGCTTTAGGAAAGTGTCCTGGAGGGTTGAGATGCTTTGTGCGGACATTTCCTGCTCCTGTTGGAAGTTCGCTGCGCCTGAGCAGACTACCGCTGGTGAAGGCACCAGGGCTCGTAAGACCTATCACGACTCCACTTGCAGAGGATTAAAGCTCCTGCTGGATGATATTCTGCCCCTCAAGATACGCCTGAATGATCCCACTATCCTCGTCGCGTGAGCCAACGTTCAGTGAGCTTGACGCACCATAGGCACTGATCCTTCCGTTCTCCAGAGAGATGCGACCGGCACTCACCACGGTAGCCGGAACGGACTGGGCCATGTGAGAGTGCTGCATGAACTCAGGAAAAAGCAGCGGAAGCAACTCGCCGCCATTGAGTCTGAGCATGATATACTTCATGGCCATAGAGTTCTTCCGTTCGCGGTGCCGCAAGCATCCGGCACCCTAAGATAGGAGGCTCTCGGAAAATTGCTGAGGCCAGTATCCAAGGAACTGTCGCAAACCCTTCAGTAACTCAGTTCGGCCTGCTACTCCGGAAAGCTCCGGAACCTGCCAAGGCGGCTGCAAGATCCGACAGGATGTCGGCATGCAAGTTGGTGGCGACAATGGTGTCGAGGGGCTGCAGCTTCAGCGTCATCGCATGGTCAGGACGTCGACCAGCATCTGTCCCAGGTCACGTCCGGGAACTCCGCCGCGACCTCTGCTGCAATCTCATCCCACATGACCATGTCGTGCTGCTGCGCGTTCGACTTTGTGACCACAGTCAGGAGCTTGGTGACCACAGTCAGGAGCTTGCGCGGCCGCGACTGCGCCAGCCTAAAGGCTGTGAGTGGGTCGTCAGTGGAACCAAGGGAACCAAAAGGCTGCTCTCCTCCGGGGTCTACATTGATACGCTAACGGAGTGCAGCCTCTTCTAGGCCTCTAACGGAATGGAATACCTGAGCCACTCCAGCGGCAGCCCAGTACCGACACCAAAGAGAGAGCCCCTATGCTTCACCTGGGGCTCTCCGGACATGCAGCCATCCATGCCTTGCACCTACATAGGGGCCTTGTTTGCCTGTCGGTTCCAATCGGGAGCAGGCTTCGGCATATTACATATGGTATATGTGTAATTTTTGTATCATGCATAAAAATTTGACTTTAGCACTATTACTTACCAGATTACCCGCGCGAACTCGTCCAACCTGAAATGTGCTTGCAGTTCGCCAAACTGGGGCTCGGCTCAAACGTTGTAGATCATCACCTACCGAAGGAGCAGATCATGGGCTGCTGCGACAAGCCGTTCACGTTTGAACCGGAAGACGCCACCGCGGCGGCAATTGCCCTGGATGTCAGCCGGCGCGGTGTTCTCGCGGGCATGGCTGCCGCTGCCGGCGCACTTGCGACTCTTGGAGGACCGGCGTCAGCTCAGTCGAAGCGCATCAAACTGGCTTTCTGCAGCCAGCTTCTCTGTGTGGTACCCTACGAGGTTGCCCGGGCCGGCGGCCACTTCACCAATGAGGGTCTCGACGTCGAGCTGATCTACACACGCGGGGGCAACGCCGCGATGCAGTCGCTCGTTGGCTCGGCGGTCGATTATGCGGCTACGTCGCTAGACGTTGCCCTTCAGGCCTATGCCCGTGGCGCTGACATCCGTCGCTTCGCCACCACCGGCCGCCTGCCGCTCTTCGCGGTGGCCACGGCCCCCAACCGGGCCAATGACATTCAGCGGATCGAGGATCTCGCCGGGCGGACGGTTGGGGTTTCAGCCCTTGGCAATGCTGATCATGCCTTGATGCTGTACCTGCTTCGCCGGGCGAACGTGGATCCGACCCGGGTGCAATTCGCAACGCTTGGGCCGAACATTCTCGAAGCTCTGCGCCAAGGACAGGTGGATGTCGGCCTCGTACAGGAGCCCGCTCTGACGCTGGTTGCGAAGGCGGGCGGCCGGGTTCTCGTGAATGCTATGGACAGCAAGGATGCGGAGCGCTTCCTCGGGGGAGCCTATGAGTTCATGGGTGTCGCCGTTCGCGCACCGGAGGTCGCTGTTCGCCGACCGGAAATGGAAAAGCTCGCGCGGGCTCTGCGCAACGCTCTGCAGAGCCTCCAGACCATGTCGCCAGAGGACCTCGTGAAGGCGCTGCCGCGCGAGCTGACAACCGGCGCCGACCTGGGTGAGCTTCAGGAGGTGCTGGCCCGCTATCGTGGATCGCTTTATCCAACCACTGTCGCCATTGATCTGGCGGCCTCCACCCGTGTCTCGGATAGCCTGAAGGTTGCGGGCCTCATCCCTCCGGATGCGAATACGTCTGGGCTCTACGACACCTCCATTGTGGGAGCCGGCTGATGCTGCGCGCCGAGAATGTCACTCTCTCGTATGGGGCAGAGCCGGTTCTTGAGGGGGCAAGTCTTTCCATTGAAGCGGGTCAGTTTGTCAGCCTTGTCGGGCCGTCGGGCTCCGGTAAGAGCAGCCTCTTGCGCGCCATCATGGGTCTGCAGGAAATCTCTGACGGGCGGATCGAGACACCGCTCCAAAGCACCGACATCGGCATTCTCTTTCAGGATGATGCGCTGCTCCCCTGGCGAACTGCGATTGAGAACGTCTCGCTTGGTCTGCGGCTCAACGGGCGGGATCGCGGCCGTGCAGTCGCAGAAGCCGAAGCATGGCTTGAGCGTCTCGGGCTGACCGGCCTCGGCAGACGCTACCCCCGGGAACTCAGCGGGGGGCAGCGAAAGCGGGTCGCGCTCGCTCAGGTCCTTGCCTTGAAGCCCCGCCTCCTCCTTATGGACGAGCCCTTTGCCTCGTTGGACGCGATTGTTCGTGCCCGCGTCACTCAGGACGTTGTCAACCTTGTGGAGAGCGAAGGGATCGGTGTGCTCCTGGTCACCCATGACCTGGAGGAGGCAATTGCCCTCTCTGATGTGGTCTATCTTCTGTCGAATGGACCCCACGCTCACATTTCCCAGCGATACTCGGTGCCGATCCCCCGTCCCCGGAACCTGGTGAAATCGCGATCCCACCCAACGTTCGCCCCTCTCTACGAGCGCCTTTGGTCGGATCTCTCCGACGTGGTTGATGGGCCTCGGCGTATTCGGACTGCCGCATGAAAGTTTTCGATCGCATCTGGCTGCGCCAGCTTCTGGCTCTCACAATAGCACTGGTCCTCTGGGAGGCCGCAGGACGAGCGGGATGGCTGAACCCACTCTACGCACCGGCCCCGAGCCGGATTGGGTTTGCTCTGATTGACCTGTTCATCCAGGGCAACATCTGGCCGCATGTCGAGGCAACATTCGGCGCAGCCTTGGGCGGGCTCGTCCTCGGCATCGCGGTTGGCGTCGCTCTTGGAGCCGCCGCCGCGCTCGTCCCGTTCATTGCAGAGCTCCTTGAGCCCGTGATGATGATGCTCAATGCGGTGCCGCGGGTTGTCCTGGCGCCGCTGTGCGTCATCTGGTTCGGGATCGGGCTCGGCTCAAAAGTGGCCCTCGCCTTCGTGCTTGTTGCCGTCCTCGTGTTCTTCACGGTCTACACCGGTATCAAGCAGGTTGACCGCCGGCTGGTTGAGCGGGTTCGCACGCTGGGAGGCGGTCGCTGGACAGTGCTTCGCGAGGTTTATCTGCCCTTCGTCACCGCCTGGATTATGGGTAACCTGAAGGTCGCAGTCGGCTTTGCTTTTACCGGCGCAGTTGTTGGCGAGTTTGTCGGCGCAAGCCGCGGCCTCGGCTACCTGCTCTCATTTGCCCAAAGCACCTACAATGCGGCGCTCATGCTGGCTCTGGTGTTTCTCATCATGGCCTTTGTGCTCGCCATTTTCGGTGCTGCTGGACGGCTTGAGAAGCGCTTGCTGCGCTGGCGATGACCCTCTAAGCAAGGCTGCTCGGAAGGAGCTCCCGGTGAAAGTTGCCTACGTGTTTGCCACGAGCAATGCTTCAACTTTCAAGCTAGCCAGCATGATCCTGCCACAGCTTGAGGCGGGCAATCACGGTGCCGACGTCGTCGGGATGATGTTCTTCGACGACAACATCTTCTGTCTCCGCGAGGGCGATCCGATTGGTGAGAGGCTCGCCAACGTCGCTCAGGAAAAAGGCATCCTTTTGATGGTTTGTGATGCGTGTGCACTTCGGCGCAATTTGGCCGAAGGTCCTCCCGAGAGCTGCGGGACAGGCGCTGTGATGGCAAAGGGGCTCGTAAAAGGTGTTCTTGCCGGATGCTTCCCACAGCTTTACGAGGCTCTCTCAGGCAACCCGCCGGACCACATCATCAGTCTTTGATTTCTCCGTCTGATGCTCAGGCGTGGTGTGGACGCGCTCATCTTATGCAACGCGGAAGCGATTTTCTCAGATCTTTGTCGTGCAGCGACTTGGCATCATCCCCAATGGTGTTGTCACGTTAACTGGCATTAGGCGCATTGAGGCAAACGCAGTCACTTGACGGGCTCACTCGGCAACGCCGGCTGCAGACTTCCACGTCACCATGGTATTGAGGCGATGAAGATGGGTGGAAAGAGCAGAGCGGCGGGAACGGGGTGGAACGAAAAGGTTGCAGGCAGCCGAGGAGACACTGACAAAGCGCTGCAGGCCTCCCGGCGATCGAAAGCCCTGCATCGCCCGCTCTCGCCGGCGCAATGGCACATGGGAATTCTCCGCACGGTTGTTGAGGCCCTTGTGCGAGCGGTGCTCGGTTCGCAGCATGATCTGATGGCGGCGGCAGCGTAGGAGCCGGGTTTGTCGGTAACCATCCGACGCGGCTCGAAGCATCGTCCGGCTTGGTCCTCGATGGCATCGTGCCCTCGCACAGGTACGACCTTGCGGGCGCGTCAGGCGCACCGGTCCCGACCAGCGCGCTTGTCTGACCCGGGGAGTTCATGAACCACGATCGCACCAAGCGGGCATGCTCGGCGGCTTGGCGATCGGTTCGCGCGCGATCACATTCGATGGCATGTACAGTTTCGTCGACGGCCTGCTGACCTTCGGGGCGCTCGCCGTGGCGAAGCTACTGACGCAGGAGCCAAGCCGCCGCTTCCAGTACGGCTACTGGCATCTCGAGTCGTTGGTTGCCGCGGTCGAGAGTGCGATCCTGGTCACCGCGTGCATCTACGCCGTCGTTGACGCCATGCAGGGACTGATGAGCGGCGGGCACCATGTGGCCTACGGGTTGGGCCTGATCTGGGCCGGCGTCATGGGCGCCACGGGCTTCGTTATGGCGGCCTACATGAGCTGCCTGGCGCGTCGCCAGCATTCGATCCTGCTGGCCGTCGATGCCCGTGCCTGGCTCTTGAGCGGCTTCGTGAGCCTGGCCCTTCTGTGTGGCGCCCGAATACCGGGTCGGGACGGTCGCCGCCGTCGACGGCATCCGCCGCGAGGTCGCCGCCCGGCTTGATGCGAGTTGGCCGCAGGTGTGGCTCACTGTCGATGTGACAACGGACCCGGATTACCTGTGACCGTGGCGCAGGGCTTCCGCGGCAAGCACCTTTGCTCTTGATTGCCGGACCCGGCGGTCCAGATCGATTGAAGTGCTCATGCGGCCTCATGACTTGGCGGGTCCTGTGAACCGCCACTGGCACGCTCCGGCAGGCCTGAGGACCGATCGAGGGAGCACCACCATGCAGAGCAACGAACCAAGACCCGACGACGTCGATCCCGTGGAAGAGGCCAGCCTCGAGTCGTTCCCGGCCAGCGACCCACCGGCATGGGTCGGGACGCGCGCCGGCCCCGTCGATGTCTCGGCCCTTCTGGAGCGCGCCAGCCGGGCACGGGCGGTCTGGAACGAGGCGCTGGAGGAGGCTGCCCGGTTGGCCGACGAGACCGGCGCGGCGGAACTGTCCTCCCGGATCCGGGCCCTGAAGCGTCCCGAGCCTGACGCCTGACACGCGAACCCGGCACAAGGTCAGGGAATGCCTTTCCCCTTGCTGGCCCCGGGACAGGCTTGGCTACCCGATCCATTTCCGATGCCCCTGCCCCTGGATGCACCGGGGCGCTCCTTCCTGGATCGATGCCCATCATCGGCCGAAGCCGTGGCGGCTACTTGGATCCTTCGTGGGCCACCCGAAAGATCGTGCCGTTGGCATCATCGCTGATCAGCAGGGCGCCGTCGGGCGCAACCGCGATCGGACGTCCAGATGCCTGTCGTGGCCCGGACCCGAACCGTCCGCCCATTCCTGCCGAACTTGGCGATGCCATATAAGGTCTTGCCGCGCCTGATCGCTCCGATGATGGGGCGTGCCGGTGAACGGGCGCGCGGGTATCGGCATGCCGGCGGACGGGACCAAGCAGGCTGTCAGGGCCGCGATGGCGGCTCCCTATTGGAACCCGCGCCCGCTTGAGGAACAGCCATCGCGTGAATTGCTGACCCGGGCCTGGAACGGCGATCCACCCCGTGCCTGAACGCAACCAATGTCCAGAAAGACCCTTTGACCGACCAGCTCGGAAATCTGCGTCCTCGAGATTACACGATCGAGGACAGCGGCTGGGTCCATGCGACAGGACCGTCGCCAGCAGGCTGAGGCCGCGTTCCAGCACGGCCTGGTTCTGAGCCGCGCCGAGGGAGATACGGATGGCATCCGGCGCAGACCCGAC
>NZ_LCYG01000151.1 GCF_001017175.1 Microvirga vignae
CCCCGCAATCAAGATGCGCTCTGCCTATACGCTCACTGGATCTGATTGGATGAGAGTTGTCCCGGCTGTGTCTATGCGTCCACACGTGTCTGGGCAGGGTCAAGGCTGTCCAGCCTCCTTGCGGAACGCCTGTCCCAGTCGGTTTGGAAGTCGTCACACTGCCCGTCCTTCGGGGACGTGCGGCCTATTCCGTGCTGAATTGTGCAGGATTGGCGCAAGCAGCGCAGAATCGGTCAATTGATATGCTTCTCCCTGCAGCCATAGACCGGCAGATCAGGCACAATGCTCTTGTCCCCGATCGAAGGTCATTCCTCCCGAGACTTGGAAGAGCCTCGGCCGGCACGGGGCGCTTCTTTTGTGGGGCGAGCGACATCGCCACCAGAGTCTATTGATCAGGCGCTCAGCCCGGGCGGCATCCGACAGCTGTAATAAGGGAGTCCCAAGGGTATGACATCGTTGCTGGTTCTCAAGGCAGCTCTAGAGCCATTCGCTCACAAGGTGAAAGGGTGTCTTCCGCGATCCGGCTATTCGGCCTCTCTCCGACCGCGCCCATGTTCACATCCGTTACAAGCCATTCCATGAGGCCATGGCTTTTTCTGTTGCTTCAAAGAAGAGATTTGCAATGACTAGGCTGATCAAGACTACAGCGTCGGGACCAGAAGCAGGCGGGCTCGCAGGGCTCGGCGTTGTCGCAGCGGCTGCCGCCATTCGCAATGGCGACATCTCGTCAGAGTCATATACGGCCGCGCTCCTCCAGCGCGCCCGAATGCACTCCGATCTCAATGCCTTCATTACAATAGATGAAGCAGCTGCGCTGGCTGCCGCCAGAGATGCGGACAAGGCTCGCGCTGCTGGTTCCACTGCTCCCCTTCTGGGCGTTCCGTTGGCGGTCAAGGACAGCTACCTAACTCAAGGACTCCACACGACGCTTGGAGTGCGGAATCTGGAAGGTTTCGTACCGGACGAGGACGCCGACGTCGTTGGCGCGATCAAGGATGCTGGTAGCATCGTCTTTGGCAAAAACAATCTCGTTGAGTTGTCCTACGGCTTGACCGGCAACAACAGCCCCTATGGTCAGGTGAAAAACCCACATAACCGTGATCATATCTCCGGGGGCTCCTCCAGCGGGTCCGGCGCATCTGTCGCGGCTCGGATCGTGCCCGCGGCCTTAGGGGGCGATACGGTAGGTTCGATCCGAGTGCCTGCGTCGCTCTGTGGTGTGGTTGGCTTCAAGCCGACGACGGGGCGGTGGCCACGTAACGGGGTCGCCCCGATCTCCCATACGCTCGACACAACAGGCGTGCTTGCCCGCAACGTTGAAGACTGCGCACTGATCGATCATATCGTCACGAAGGCTGAGGCGACCGCACCCTCCGGTCGGTCTGACCTGAAGGGCGTCAGGTTCGCCTATGCGCCTCGGCAATATCTTGATCTGGTCGAGCCTGATATCGAGGCGCATTTCAAAGAAACGGTTCGGCGCCTACGCGACGCTGGTGCCGAGATTGTCGAGGTCGATCTCGGAGAAGGCTTTTCCTCGCTCGCCGAGACGGCGACGTGGAACATCTTTTTCCATGAAACGATGGAAGCGCTCTCAGACTTCCTTCGTCGCCACAACGTTCCGGCTACATTCGACGAAATCTATAATGGACTTAAACCTGGTCTAAAAGAAGCATGGGCACAGGTTGTTTTGCCAAGTGGGCCCGGATATGTTTCTGCGGACACATATGAGGCAGCGCTGACTGTCGATCGCTCTGAGATCCAGCGCCGCTTCCATGAAGCATTTTCTGGCAGCGGGACTGAGGCACTTCTCTTTCCAACGACTCCCTGCACGGCGCCGATGATCGAGCATCAGTCGAAGTTCTTAATCGCGGGTCAGGAGGTCAGTGACTTGGCTCTGGCCAGACACACTGTCCCTACGAGTGCAGCAGGTTTGCCGGGCATCAGCATTCCTACGGGCCTGTCCACCAACGGACTGCCGATTGGGCTTGAGATGGACGGAGCGCACGGTCGTGACAGGCGCCTCCTCGACCTTGCACGTCGTGTAGAAGCGGCCGCTGGCGCGCTGTCATCACCTGTCTGAAGAACCGGCGTAGGCCCCACCCATAGTGGGCTGCATGAACAACAGCCTACACATCACCCTGCACATAGGTCTCGTCGACTTGCCATGATCCGGATCGATAGCCCTGATCTTGGCGAACTCGCTTTTCAGGCTCGGGGGCATAGCGCTGAGCCCAACGAAAGATCGCGCTCGGGTCGACCTCGACGCCGCGCTCCTGCATCATCTCGACCAAATCGCGATAGCTGATCCCGTACTTGCAGTACCAGCGAACACAGAGATCTCGGCCGGGAAGGGGCGGCGCTTGAAGAGCGACATGGAAGAGGCTCCATGCTATACGACCGAGGTTAACGCACCAGTGCCCTCCGAAGACGGCGACGATGTGAATGTGGGCTGGACCCTTGGTGGCGGTGTCGAGTACGCGTTCACCAACAACCTGAGCGAGGGTCGAAGGTCTGTACGTCAACCTCGAGAATGACAACGACTATGGCGCCGTCGGCAGAACCAAGAAGATCGAGTTCGGTGTGGTCCGTGCGGGCCTGCACTCCGGGTTCGGCGTATCGAAGTTGAACGTTCATCGTCAGGATCAGATAAAATGGCCCGGAGCGCTCCGGCCTATTGCCTCCGACGTTCAAGTCGGAGTCTGCATGGGATCCGTACCTGGCGCTCAGCCTGGTTGTCCGGAACGCGTCTGCTCATGCCTGCCGCCTACACTTGCCTCAACAAGTTCCAGGAGCTTGATGCAGTCCTTCCTCAGCGTCCGCTCGGAATAGTTTGTGGCACCCAGCAGCAAGCCTCGCGGCGCTGGCGCCGACAGGTACCACGGTGATAGCGGCACGGGCGCCAAGCCGTATTGCAGGGCTCGCTCCGACACTGCGACATCATCATAGTAATCAGGAAGGACAAGACGCACGGCAAAGCCGCCATGGGCATCCACATCATAGCCTGATGGCGCCAGTTCGCGGAGCGTGTCTGCCAGCCTCTGTTGCCGGGCGGCATAAAGGCGCTTCATCTTCCTCAAGTGACGCAGGTAATGTCCCTCGCGAATGAATTCGGCGACGGTATGCTGGACTGCAACGTTGGGTGCGGGAGCAAGGCAGGCGGCGGTCTCCGCGAATGTCAGCGCCAGATGGGACGGCACCACCATGAAGCCCAGACGCAGAGACGGGCTGATTGTCTTGCTGAAGGTGCCGATATGCAGTACCCGACCATCCTGGTCGATGGAGGCCAGCGCCGGCGCAGCCCGCCCCCGCAGTTGCAGTTCGCCCAGATAATCATCCTCGATGATGTAGGCCTCATGGCGCGCCGCCCAATCAAGCAACGCCCTGCGTCGGGCAAGCGTCATGGTCATTCCCAGTGGGGCCTGCTGGCCCGGCGTAACGACTGCGACCGCGGCGTGCTGGCAGAGCGAGATCCCCTGCCGGACGTCGAGACCCTCGCCATCCACCGGCACCGGCACGATGTTCAAGCCCGCAATCTGGAGCGCCTTCCTCGTCAGGGGAAATCCAGGATCCTCGAACCAGGCGCTGGCACCCTCCAGCTTCAGAGCTCGCACGGCGATCCCGAAGGCTCCGGCGAAACCCGCCGTCACTAGCACTTGGTCGGCGGTGCACTGCAGGCCGCGGGCAATCGCCAGGTACGAGGCGATCTCGTGCCTGAGCGCGGGAGCGCCCCGCGGGTCCGGGTAGCTGACCGGATGCAGGGCCGCCGTGCGAGCGTTCCGCAGCATCATGCGGGTCCATAACTTGAACGGAAAGGCGTCCTGCGAGGGAACGCCCATCTGGAACGTCGCAGGACGATTGCCAAAATCCGGGAAGAAGTCAGGAAAGGGGTGGTTGATCGATCGCTCCGGTGATGCCTGCGGGGTAATCGGTGCCTCTGAGACCCACGTGCCGCTGGCGCCGCGCGAGACGAGAAGCTGCTCATCGAGGAGGCGCTCATAGACGACCCGGACCGTGCCCCGCGACACCCCCAGCTGAACTGCGAGGTCGCGCCAGGACGGCAACCGCGCCCCCTGGGTGAGGGTCCCCTGCCGGATAGCGTCGCGAAGACCCGTGTAGATCTGGGACGAGAGCGATGCCTTGGCGTCTCGATCAATGCTGAAAGGCAGTGGGCTCATCGGGTTCACCTATCTTTGCATCGGAAGACGGAGACAGTCGCCAGACGCGAGCTTGGCAGGGCAACCGTGAAGCTGATCTCGACCACATCATCCAGCGTCGCGCCGAAATTGGCCGACAACTTGACGGCGTCGGCACAGGTGATGCGTATATGCAGTTCCATGGTCGCGGCATCCGTGATCTTTCTGGAGGCAACGATGGGAGGCGGGCCAACCAGATTGCCTCCGCCTGAACTGGCTGATACGTGCTCGATCCTAGCCCCAAGCGCCGATCATCTGCTCTTCACGCTTTTCGATCGAGCGGGTGATCGGATCAGGCGAATGCTCGGCAAGGAATTTTTCGGCTTCCAGGGCCGCCATGCACCCCATTCCGGCAGAGCTAATGGCCTGCCTGAACACCGGATCGATCACATCGCCGGCCGCCATGCACCCGGGAACGGACGTTTTCGTCGACCAGGAGCCGACTTTGATGTAGCCGGCTTCGTCCATCTCAAGCTGACCACGGAACAGCTTGGTTGCGGGATCATGCCCGATGGCGACGAAAAGGCCGTCGGTGGGGAGTTCCTTCGTCTCGCCCGTGTTCACGTCGCGGATTCGAACGCCAGTCACCGACTTCATCAGCTCCTGTTTGCCGATCACCTCGTCGATGACGTGGTTCCAGACCACCTCGACATTCGGCTTGGCCAAGAGACGATCCTGAAGGATTGGCTCCGCCCGGAAGCGATCACGGCGATGGATGATCGTGACCTTGGAGGCAAGATTCGACAGGTAGAGCGCTTCCTCTACGGCTGTATTGCCGCCTCCTACGACTACGACTTCTTTATTTCGATAGAAGAAGCCATCGCACGTTGCGCAGGCTGAGACCCCGTACCCGTTGAAGATTTCTTCCGAGGGCAGTCCAAGCCAGCGGGCTTGGGCTCCCGTTGCGATGATGAGGGTGTCGGTGATGTACGTATCGCCGGAGTCACCTCGGGCGTGGAATGGGCGTCTGGAGAGATCAACGGAGGTGATGGTGTCGTACACCATATTCGTGCCGACATTCTCCGCCTGCTGTCGCATCTGCTCCATCAGCCATGGTCCTTGGACGGGATCCGCGAACCCAGGGTAGTTCTCGACATCCGTCGTGATGGTGAGCTGGCCGCCAGGCTGCAGGCCCGTCACAAGGAGCGGTTTCCGGTTGGCACGAGCAGCATAGATGGCGGCGGTATAGCCGGCCGGTCCGGCCCCGATGATCAGGACCTTGGTGCGATGCGTGGTCATTGTGTGCTCTCAAGAATTGAAGAGGTCAGATGCGAGCGCCCGTCGGACGGCACGGGAGCCGCTGCTGCGGCCTGCGAGGATCTACGTGGCGGTATCGATCTCGTAACGGGAGATGCCGAGGTCAACGAGTTCGCGGTCGGAGAAACGGGACAGCTCACGGGCGGACGCGCGGTACCGCCGGTAGGTACGGATCCTGCAAAGAAGAAAAGCGACGAACATAGGGAGTCCTCCTTTTGAAGCCGAAGCAATGGCTTCTTTTGACGGAGGCGATCCTGCCACCGGGATGGGCCACAAGACAGGTCTAAGATTGAGTGAAAGAACTGTACCATCGCCCGCTCGTTCGCAGCAGCGTATCCGCCTCGTTCTCAACCAGGGTATCCCCCGCGCCATGGCATCAGGAATTCGAGGTTTCGACCTTCGTGACGATATGTGAGCGAGCCTCAAGAGTCCGGTGCACCGGGCACTTGCCAGCGATCTCTGCGATCTTCTCGGTCACTGCAGGCCCAGGATCGGCTTCGAAGGTGATCCGACGCTCGAACTGATCGATCTTCCCGCTCCGCCCGTCCGCGCAACTGGCGCAGTCGTCAGCATGAACCTTGGCGTGCCGCACCTCGACCGTGTACGGCGGAAGCTGCCATCCCTTGCGCTCGGCATAAAGCTGAAGCGTCATCGACGTGCAGGTGCCGAGCGCCGCCGACACGAAGTCGTAAGGACTGGGTCCACTGTCCAAGCCGCCGTAGCTCTCAGGCTCATCGGCCAGCAATCGGTGCCGCCCGGCTTCGACGACCTGCTGGAAGCGGCCTTCTCTCGAGGCCCGGACGAGGACGCCATCGTGATTGACAACCGGCCCTGCACTCGGCCGCTTCGGGAAATACCGCCCGTACCAGGCGCTGACGACCTCGGCGACGAAGGCCGCATCCTCGTGGCGGGTCAGGAGATGGTCGGCACCGTCGAGGGAGATGAAGCTCTTTGGGTGCCGCGCGGCCGCAAGGATTCGCTTGGCATTCTCGATCCCGACGATCTCGTCGCCAGGAGCATGCAGGACGAGCAGTGGCCGGCCAAGATCGTGGATTTTGGCTTCGAGATGCGGCCTGCGCACGTCTTCGAGAAACTGCCGCCGGATGGTGAAGTGACGTCCGGCTAGTTCCACCTCAGCCTCACCCCGCTTTTCGATGACGGGGACATGCGCGCGGAAGCTGTGGATCACGTGCTCTGTAGCAGCCGGCGCCCCGATCGTTACCACCGCCCGGACGTCGGGCAGGTCCGCAGCCACCACCAGTACAGCGGCGCCCCCGAGCGAGTGGCCGACAAGGAGTTCGGCGGGACCGAAATGTTCGGCGAGATATTGGGCCGCTCGCCGGAGGTCCTCTACGTTGGAGGAGAAGTTGCTGTTGGCGAACTCGCCTCCCGACGCACCAAGGCCGGTGAAGTCGAACCGCAGAACCGCAATGCCCCGCATGGCGAGCTCGGACGCGATCCGCCGGGAGGCGAAGAGGTCTTTCGAGCAGGTGAAGCAGTGGGCGAAGACCGCGTAGGACCGGATCTGGCCGAGCGGGAGTTCGAGCCGGGCGGCAAGCTGATCGCCGCTTGATCCCGGAAAGGTGACCTTGAGGCTTTGCATCTTACTCTCCTGTCAGCGGGTGCGCCTCAGACTAGGCACTCGCCATTCCTGTTGGTTGAGGCCGTCACTCCGTGAGGAACCATCGTAAAAGCAGCGGTATGCAAAGCAGGACGACTGCAAAGCTCAGCGCGAGATGGCAGCAATCGTCGCCCAGAGGGAACTCTGGTCGCTGTTCTGATCCATGGCTCGTCTGACCTACAGGCACCCGATGCAGATCGTTCGGAGTATCCTGTCACTTCGCTCTTGGGCGCGGCGTTCGATCCCGGTTTGAGAACCGATTTTCGCGGTCCCCGGATTGGGAACAGTCGCGCCGGTCCGGGCGACACTACGGCCGTTCCATTCCGCTGTCTTCATTTGTTGGGTGGATGGCGAAGCTTGCTGAGCGTAAGACAGGGATTGTGCCTGCGCCGTTCCGGCGAAACCCGTCACGGCGGTGACAACAACGCTGACGGCGAGAAGACTCCGGATCAGGTGGCGGAGTGTGCTGATTGACTTCATGATGAACTCTCCCGCTCCCAACAGGGAATGGCTGATCGCAGCGGTAGGGTTCGGACTCTGGTTGCGTCCCAAACAATACCGGTCTGTATCGATGGCGGATTAGGTATACTGATCTGTATTGTTTTGCAAGCCTATTTTGAAAAAATATTATGGAAGCCAAAAAGGAAGTTGTTCGGGACGCACCATTGCTGGCTCCCGAGGACAGCCGATATCGGCCGAAAGCAGAGCTATGCCGATACAGATCTGTCTATCTGGCAGAGATCCAATGCGGCTGTGTCGTGCCGGTACCACCCTCGCAAATGGTTAGTGAGCAATTCGGTCCAGCCGGTCTGGTAGGAGCCTCCGAGGACTTGATTCGTCCTGCCGCGCAAATACTCGTGGAACAGCAACAGGTACGCCAGTGCCGATCAGTCGCGAAGATCGGCTACGCCCGAAAGATCGGCTGCAGGCTGTCCGGCGAGATGAAGTTCCATACCCTTCAGACGCAGCGCGGAGCCGCCGAAGCCATCCATTGTCAAGCCGGGGGCCGAGTTTGCAGGCCAGAGACCACTGCACGCGGAGCAGGATGACCAAAGGATCAAGGTGCTTGCCCTTGAACACGCAACCCTCCGCCGTTGAGACGCTGGCCACGACAGCTGAAACTCTGAAGCAATCCGTTTGCGACATAGCCTCAACGTGCGGAGTGCAGGATGTCCGTGTAGAGTTCGGCCACGTCGGGCTCGGGATC
>NZ_LCYG01000152.1 GCF_001017175.1 Microvirga vignae
CACATCGTGTAAGTTGCGATGAAGTACGTAGGTCACGACCTCTTTCCTTTAGTCCAGTAGGCCCCCAACTCGGAGAGCCGCTTGTCCGTTGCTGCTAATTCGTCGATCGCCGCCACGCCTTCGAAAACCACTTGCCTCGCCACGACGATCTCGAGCAACGCGCCGATCCCGACTAAGGAAGGAAAGAAGGAAGAAATTGACGTCGGTACTGTTAAGATGTTGGATGCACAGGCTGATATAGGGGAAACGAGGCTGTCAGTAATCGCAAAAACCGGGGCCCCCATCTGCTTGGCCAAACGAGCGGCAGCCACCGATTCACGCGCATAGGGCTCGAAACTCACCAGAAGGAAACCATCTGTCGCTCGGAGCTTTCGAAGTATATCGCTTGGGGCGCCACCAGGGTCGTTCACCAGGATGCCATTCTGGCGGAACATCTGATACAAGTAAAAATATTGATATATCGGCGCGAATGCGCTGCGAACTCCGAACATGAATAGTTTGTCAACCGTCAAAAGCTGGCGAGCAAAGGAGTCAATGCGGTCTTGCCCATTTCGGGAGAGTATTTCCCCCAATATCGCTTCATGCTGGTGGACGATCGCCGAAGAATGATGATCGGCGTGTAACGTATCGTTCCGAACTTGCAGCTCTCGAGCGCGTGCCGAGAACGATGACAAACGTCCCTCTTTTAAGGACTCGGCGAACTGCCTTTTAATCTCGACATAGCTCGAATGCCCAAGTGCCTGTGCAAGCCTGACGAGCGTTGAGGCAGGTACGCCAGCCTTCCTGGCTACGTCCCGCATCGACAGCAGCGCAACATCCTCAGGACAGCGCATCATGTACGCAGCCGCCTTTTGATTTTGGGGCGATAGCTGCTCGAATTCCTGGCTCATTTTGGCGCCGAATTCCGCGATGTTCATGTCGCTACTCCTAACGGACCATTTCTGGGATTGCAACAAATGTTTCCGTTGATCGTCAAGATACGGAACATTTGTTCCGAGATGATGCTCGGGAGAGAAAGAATGATGGGATCGATATTGCGGAGGTTTGGGGGGCGGCACAAGGTTCGCTATAAGACGAGATCTTCGGCCCGGAGGATTTGACGGGTTGGGGATGGCGCAGGAGGGGCAGGCATTCAGGGGCGACCAACACCTCGATGCTTCGCGCCACCCCGGACTGGCGGCGGATCAATCCGGCGCGTTCCAAGGTCAGGATCATCTGGTGCACGGAGGGCGGAGTGACCTGGAAGTGGCGCTGCATATCGGTCTCGGCCGGGGGCGGTCATGGACACTCGTGTAGGCGTCGATGAAGGCCAAGTACTGGCCCTGCCTATCGGTGAAGCTTGGTCCGGGCATTCGCCACACGCTCGATTCATCGGCTGACTCAGCTGGGCCTCTCACGCGGGAGGCCGAGATGAACATACGCTACCAGGTCGAGCTGAGGGAGGCTGAGCGCACTCAACTCCAGGCGATGCTCAGCGGCGGCAGGCAGGCAGCCCGCACGCTCAAGCGAGCGCAGATCCTCTTAGCGGCGGATCGCGGCGTCCCGGATGAGGACATCGCCAGGAGCGTGGCGGTGGGCGGCTCGACTGTGGTTCGGACCAAGTGCCGCTTCGTGGAGGGCAACCTGGACAGCGCCCTGAACGAGGAGCCCCGTCCGGGCGCCGCCCGCAAGCTCTCGGGCCCGGAGGAGCCGCTGCTGGTGGCCACCGCCTGCGCGAAGCCGCCGGCGGGCCGCGCCCGCTGGATGATCGAGTTCTTGGCCGGCGAGATGGTGCGGCTCACCGCACACACGAGCCTGTCGCGCGAGACGCTGCGCGGCCGTCTGGCCGGGAACGCGCTCAAGCCGTCGCGTCAGAAGATGTGGTGGGGCCCCAAGATCAATAGCGAGTACGTGGCACGCATGGAGGACGTGCTCGACCTCTATGCTGAGGCCCCCGATCCGATGCGGCCCGTAGTGTGCTTTGATGAGAGCCCGACCCAGCTCATCGGCGAGACGCACCCGCCGCTCGCGGCCACGCCCGGACAGATCGAGCGCGTCGATGACGAGTATCGCCGCAACGGCACCGTGAACCTGTTCGTGTTCTTGGATCCGCACCGGCCCTGGCGCAAAGTGCACGTCACGGATCGCTGGACGGCGAAGGACTTTGCTGTCTGGTTCGATCAGGACTTCGCGCAGAGATCCACCCGACTGGATATCGACAAGCTCAAAGCGCCGTGCGGCCGCTGGCTCGGCCGTGGGCTCGAGCACCAACTCCGGTTTGCGCTGCGTCCATTTCCGCCAAACCTCGAATGCGTATGGCAGTACACGCTGAACTATCTCTGGTCGCTCGAGAGCAGCGAGCTTCCTCTCTCATTTTCTCTCTGTTTCCAATGCCGCCCTGGACGACTATATACTGACGTTGCTGCTGTACCAGCATCCGCATAATTACAGTAAGCGGTGCGCCAAGGCACCTTTCTCGAAATCGGTCGTGCGTCTATGGTGGATCGGTCGTTGATCCGGCGCAGCGGCGACGATCATTCCAGGCGATCATAGCGGGTGACGTCGTGGAGTTCGCGCAGGGCCGGGATGACGAGGGCGATGTCTTTGTAGGCCTCCACCAGCCGTTGACCGTCCCGGGCCCATTGCTGGAGCAGCGGGATTGTGACCGCTGGTGCGTCCAATGAGGAGAAATGACTCATCACGTTATCCTTTGCTCGAGCAGTCGATCCTTTCGGAAGCCACCTTCTTGAGCCGAGGCAGATCAAGGCGACGTCGGCCATGATCGTTACCTTCATGGATTGATTCGAATTCACGCCCGTATCTGTCTCGCGCGCTAAAGACAGCGCATGACATTGCTGGTAAGCTTGATTGGCCCTGCCGTTGCAGTGGGTGCCAATACGGCTACTAGGCCAACGCACTCACTTGCCCCAGAGATTTACTAGTAAGGCATGGATATTTGCCCGACTTACTACCGTAGCAGCCAGCCGAACTTCAAGAGACGCATATCCTATAATTCTTCTCTCGCTTAGTGCTTTCTTCTCTTGTCGGGCGTGACAAACAACGCATGCCGATCGGACTCGGCACCATAAGACAAGAGCGGCTGAACTGACCTCGAGGTGCGATCCTGCCTGTCATGTTTGTCGAGAGCAGCAAAGACTGCTCGGGCCTCCTCGCGAAACGTCGCTTTGCACTGCTCGGGCGCCCGATCCTAGTCGCGTGCGTCCTCCAGGATCTCGTAGAGCGCCCGAGCCACGGCTCCATTTCCTGCAGGTTCATTGCATCAGGTCTCCTTTATGCTCGGCCGAAAGGGGGCAGTCTGCTTTCGTTTCAGATGAGCGCACCGCGAGCGCTTGAGCCGTCACGCGTTGTTTCACCCATCACGCCTGGCTCGCTGCCTTGTTG
>NZ_LCYG01000153.1 GCF_001017175.1 Microvirga vignae
CACCAACGCGAGGGAGGATCAGGTGGGCTATGGCAGGTTTGTCGGGTCAGAAGCGACGGCATCACTGGCCTGCCTCTACGCTGTGGTGCGTCTGCACGGCAATCTGTTCCAGCCGTCGTTCAAGCTGCGGGAGAAGACCCGGATCGGAGCTCGTGTGATCAAGCGCTATCATGCGCCAGTTCCGCCTGCTGCCCGCGTGCTGGCTCATCCCGGCGTGAGCGAGGCAGACAAAGAGCGGCTACGGGACCTGTTAGAAGCATCAGATCCTGTCACGCTATTTACTGGTATCCGCGTGGCCCAGGAAGAGCTTGGAAAACGGGTTGATCGTCGTGGCCTGAACAGCAAGCCTGAGGAACCAGTCGCCATTGATCTTCAGCGCTTCGCGGCGAGCTTGAAGACGGCTTGGCAGGCCGGCGAGACACGACCGACGCATCGACGGCCTTATCGGCGAGTAAAGCCGTATCCAAAGCGGCCGAGCATGTTTGAGCCGTATGAGGCCCAGATCAAGGCATGGGTTGAGGCCGATCCCGCGATCCCGGCGGCAACGGTGCTCCAGCGTCTCATGGGTGCCGATCCGTCGCGCTTCCGGACGAGGAGCCTGAGGATGGTGCAATGGGTCGTAAAGGCTTGGCGGGCTGACGTGATGGGGCGGATCATCCTCGACGGGGACTGGATCAAGCGGGCGCACGCCTACCCTTCAGCCGCGGAAGGAGAGATCGTCCGCTCCATCACAACGCCTGGTAACATTCAACGTGAGGCAATGCGGGGGTCAATTCTTCGGTTCGCTTGACAGGTTTGTCGTGCCCGCGACACGGTGGTGTTTCGCTCGGGCCCTTGCTGCACTTCCATTTAAGCATTGAAAGGCACCCATAAAATGCCTTCTGAGCCTCTTTCTATGAAGTTGGCACGACTCTTGAAGCTCTTTGGCTGAGCGGCGACAGGAAGTTGCCGACCGATATGACATCGCTCGATGGAACGAAGGCGAGAAAGCAGATGTCAGGTCTGCGTCAGATCCGGATTGATAGCCTCTGGCGACGTTGGCGACCGTTATTATTCGAAGCTCGTGTTCTCGTGTTCCGCCGTGTCTGATTGAAGACATCTATGTTCGAAACCCGATACACTGAGGCGCAAGTATTCCGCCGGCGCGGCGCGAAACACATGGTTTTCCCCTCTTGTTTGCACAACCTCGTCGGTGGCATGCCGATTGCATGGAAGACGGCGGAGGCACGCGGGGTCCAGACGATCTGTTCCCCTCGAGCAACCAGATCTCAGCAAATGAACGTGACAGCGAGCAAACATCTAGGGAGTAGATCATGCGAGTAGCCGTCGTGTGGAATCATGATCATACGGGCGTGATCAACCGGTTCGGCCAGCCTAGTCCGGAGTTCGACGACCGCGAGGCGGTCGAACGCGTGGTGGCGGCGCTGCAAGAAGCCGGCCACGAGACATTGCTGTGCGAAGGCGATAAAAGACTGCTCGGTACGCTCGAGCGGTTCATGCCCCCCGACCTTCAAGCCCGCCCCTCCGGAATTGTCTTCAACATGGCGTACGGAATTCAGGGTGAGTGCCGTGACGCCCACGTTCCGGCCATGCTCGAGATGGCCGGTGTGCCATACACCGGACCGAGTCCGCTCGGTCAGGCGCTGCAGCTCGACAAGGTCATCACCAAGAGGCTCCTCCGCGAGGCTGGTGTGCCGACGCCGAACTTTCGCGTGATGCGCCGCGGCACCGAGAGTACCGGCGACCTGCGATTTCCATTGGTCGTGAAGCCGTGTCAAGAGGGCAACAGCTTCGGATTGCAGCTCGTACATGAACCCGCTCAGTTGAGGCAGGCCATAGAAGTGATCGTCGCACAGTATGCGCAGGATGCGCTCGTGGAAGAATACATCGAGGGGCGGGAAATCTGTGTTGCGCTGCTCGGAAACGAAGAGCTCGAGGTGCTGCCTCTGGTGGAGCAAGACTTCGGCGACCGCGAAACGCGGCTTATGACTTGGGAAGACAAGGAGCACTTGGTGGCGAGCGCACCGCCGAAGATTTGCCCGGCCCAAATTGAGAGCAAGCTTGCGACGATGCTGCGGGATATTGCAGTTGCGACCTTCCGTGCCTGCGAGTCCCGGGACTACGCTCGCGTCGACCTCCGGATTGATCGCTCCGGCCAGCCCTTTGTCCTGGAGATCAACTCCTTGCCGGCACTCGGTGCGCGCGCCTCGTATGTCCTAGCCACGACGACCGCCGGATACAACTTCTCGAGCTTGGTCAATCGCATTCTCGATGTCGCCCACACGCGGTATTTCGGGGTCGGCATCCCCAAAGTCGAACATGCGTCGAGCCAGCGCCCTACTTAGCTCGACTCGTGTGAAGCGGAAGCTCAAGTGCCAGTGTAATCCCTCTGTGGGATGCTTCGGTCGGGTGGGGAAGCCAGGCAAGGCGAGCACGTTGCTTGCGTCTTCCACTCGTTTCCGGCGAAACTGGGTTCCAGACCAAATGAAAGCATGTCCGGGTGCGCACCATTGGGGACGCTTGTTCCTCAGCATGGGCCACGAGGTGCGCCTCATGCCGGCTCAGTACGTCAAGATGCCATGAGGAGGTGAGCGGCGGCCGGCTCTCTCTGCGAGAGTAAGGACGCCAACTCTTTCTTCCTGGAGGCGATAGGCCATGCAACTGACCGGCCCCACCTCCACCACCCGGAACAATTCTTCCGACCCGGCGGCGATCTTTGTTTCTCTGGAACTCTTATGTTCAAATGCA
>NZ_LCYG01000154.1 GCF_001017175.1 Microvirga vignae
AAAAGCCTTGGCGCTCCCTAGGGGACTCGAACCCCTGTTTTCGCCGTGAGAGGGCGACGTCCTAGACCGCTAGACGAAGGGAGCTAGCAAGGTGGAGGCCGCTCGTATAACCACCATCGTGAATCCCTTCAAGCCCTTTCTCCGAAAAAAGAGAGGGCCAGACTAAAAATGAGGATGCGGTGAACGATACGACCCAGCAGGAATGGATTCTAGAGACAGGAATGGCGGCCGAGCGGCTGGACCGGGTGCTTGCGCGCCTTGCGATCGACTTGTCGCGCAGCCGCCTCCAGGCGCTGATCCGTGACGGCCAAGTGACCGTCGATGGCGCGCCCGTGCTCGATCCAGGCCGCAAGGTGGGAGCAGGCGCCCGGATTGCGCTGCAGGTCCCCCCGCCCGTTCCAGCCGAGCCCCAGGGAGAGGCGATGGACCTCGTGATTGTCTATGAGGACGACGACCTCATCGTGATCGACAAGCCGGCAGGGCTCGTGGTCCACCCGGCGGCGGGGCATGAATCCGGCACTCTGGTCAATGCGCTCATCGCCCATTGCGGCGATAGTCTCTCGGGTATTGGCGGCGTGAAGCGCCCCGGCATCGTGCACCGGCTCGACAAGGATACATCGGGCCTCCTCGTGGTAGCCAAGAACGATCTGGCCCATCAGGGCCTCGCGGAGCAATTCGCCGATCACGGCCGCACCGGTCCTCTGGAGAGACTCTATCTCGCCCTTGTCTGGGGCGTGCCGGAGCGCAAGCGAGGGACGGTGGAGGCGGCGCTCGCCCGCAGCCAGCACAACCGTGAAAAGATCGCCATCGTTGCCGACGAGAACGAGCGCGGCCGCTATGCCATCACCCATTATGAGGTGCTGGAGGCCTTGCCTCACGCCGGTCCCATAGCCGCTCTCGTCCAGTGCGAGCTGGAGACCGGGCGCACGCACCAGATTCGCGTCCACATGGCTCATATCGGCCATCCGCTCCTCGGCGATGCCGTCTATGGCTCAGGGTTCAAGACTAAGGCTAACCGTCTCTCGGAGGCTCAGCAGCAGGCCTTGAAAGCGCTAAACCGGCAGGCACTTCACGCGGCGGTTTTGGGTTTCGAGCATCCCAGGACACGCGAATTCCTGTGTTTCGAGAGCCCCATCCCTGCGGATTTGGCAATACTCCTGGAGACCCTGCGAGCCTAAGGTCAAGCGTCAATGCGTCGCAAAATTCTGCCACGCTGGCACCCTTGCGCATCCAGAGCGTTCACCACGTCTTGAAGCCTGACGCCTCTATTCGGACAAGGTCGGACCGCTTATATAAGGAAGTTGGCGGCTGGCCATTCTGGGGGCCGCCTCAGGCTTGCCTCATGGAAAGAGGGAGCCAAAGGAGGAGAACACATGGCTACAGCGCTTCCGGTGCTTGCCAATGAAGGGGGCCTTTCCCGCTATCTCGACGAAATCCGTCGCTTCCCCATGCTCGAGCCGCATGAGGAATTCATGCTCGCCAAACGCTGGCGGGAGCATGGAGATCGCGAGGCTGCCCATAAGCTCGTGACATCCCACCTGCGCCTCGTCGCCAAGATCGCCATGGGCTACCGTGGCTATGGCCTGCCGATCAGCGAGGTGGTCTCGGAAGGCAATGTCGGCCTCATGCAGGCCGTCAAGCGCTTCGAGCCCGACAAGGGCTTCCGCCTCGCCACATATGCCATGTGGTGGATCAAGGCGGCGATTCAAGAATACATCCTGCGGTCCTGGTCTCTCGTAAAGATGGGCACCACCGCGAACCAGAAGAAGCTGTTCTTCAACCTGCGCAAGGCCAAGGGCCGCATCTCCGCCCTCGACGAGGGCGACCTGCGTCCCGACCAGGTGAAGCAGATCGCCACCCAGCTCGGCGTGACCGAGCAGGATGTGGTGGACATGAATCGTCGCCTCGGCGGTGATGCCTCCCTCAATGCGCCCCTGCGCGAAGAGGGCGAGGGCGGCGGCGAGTGGCAGGACTGGCTGGTCGATCAGAGCGAGAGCCAGGAGCAGGTGCTCGTGGAGGAGGAGGAAGGCCAGAACCGGCTGACCGCGCTCCGCAACGCCCTCTCGGTCCTGAACCCGCGCGAGCGCCGGATCTTCGAGGCCCGCCGCCTCTCGGAAGACCCGATCACGCTTGAAGAGCTTTCGACCGAATTCGGCGTTTCCCGCGAGCGCGTGCGCCAGATCGAAGTGCGCGCCTTCGAGAAGGTGCAGGAAGCGGTGAAGAAGAACCTCACCCAGATCGAGGGTGCACCATCGACCGGGGCAGAGGCCTCGGCCTAACGGGCAAGCAGATCCCATGAAAAAAGCCGCGCATCGCGCGGCTTTTTTGTCGGCTTATGAAGGCTCTCTTACTGCCACTGGCTGAAGGCGCTGTTCAGAACCTGCTCGCCGGTGGTGCCCTTTTCGAAGCTCAGGATGGCGCGCTGGCCAGAGGCCATGCGAACCGGCAGGTCGATCCAGTTGCGGCGCACGAAGAGTTCTGTGTTGCGCTCCACATCGCCTTGCAGGTTGGACAGACCGATCAGGAACAGGTTCTCGCGCACAGGGACCGGGAGTCCCGCAACCGGCGTACCGCGCGCGGCTTCCTCGTTCTTGAACTGCAGGAGGCCGACATCTCGTATCACGCGACCGCTGTCGCCGTTGCGGGTGGTGAAGGTGAGCTCGACCGTATGCGACGCCGGCAGGGTCGTATCGAGGTTGCGGCGCAGCACCATCTTCATGGTGAGGCCTGCATCAGCGATCTCGATATTGGCGGAAACGGCCTTTTCGAGCGGCTGCCCCTGCCCTGGATTCACATCCTCGAGCCGCCAGACCACGCGCCCGACATAGGCCTTCGGGGTCTGGGGATTGGCGGCATCCTCCTCGTAGAAGACCGCGCGATGCGCCACGCCAATCGCCTGGACTGCTCCTGCAGGAGCAGTCGTTGCCTGCGGAGCCTGTCCGCCGACACGCTCGTTGATCTTGGAATTTTCGGGAGCAGCCGGGGCCTGAGGGGCTTCGGCCACGGGCGTCTCGGGGACAGGCGCGTCCGTGCGGCTCTGCCACCAGGCAAGACCCGCAATGAGAAGGATCACGAGGCCGATGGCGGAGCCGAGCAGGATCGAGCGCATCCGCCCGTTATTCTGCATGGCCGGATGCGGACGCGTGTCGACCCGCGGACGGGCGGGTGCCGTCTCCTCGAAAGACTGAACGGCCGGCTTGGGCTCCGGCTCATCCTGGGACGGCGCCCTCAAGGCTTGCCCTGGCGACACCACGCTGCGCAGGCGGTCGGCAGGAGATTGATGACGGTGCTGATCCTCGGCCACCAGATCCGCGAAGGCATCCGGATCGAAACCTGCCGGAGGAGGCGCATAATCAGCCTCGACCCGCGTGATTGCATGATCGAGGGAGGCACATTCCCGCTGGATATCCGCCTCGGGCAGAGGCGGATTGAGCGAGCGCAATTGGGAGACCAGGGCCGTCCGGGCGCGCTCGTAAACGGCGCGCCGCGCAACCGGCGTCTGCTCCGTCAGGCCTTCGACGGCCCGTGCAATGAGAGGGTAATAATCTGCCATTTCCCTGGGAATGGACCCGGAGACGCCCCGACGTCAAGCCTCAAAGGGGTTCTTCATGAGGATTGTGTCGTCGCGCTCGGGCGAGGTGGAGAGCACCGCGACTGGCGCGCCGATCAGCTCCTCGATGCGGCGGACATACTTGATGGCCTGTGCCGGAAGATCCGCCCAGGAGCGCGCGCCGGCGGTGGAGCCGCTCCAGCCTTCGAACTCTTCGTAGATCGGCTCGACCCTCCCCTGAGCCAGCTGGCTCGCCGGGAAGTAGTCGATGGTCTGGCCATCGAGCTTGTAGCCGACGCCGATCCTGATCGTCTCGAAGCCGTCGAGGATGTCGAGCTTGGTCAGCGCGATACCGTTGATACCGGAAGTCCGCACCGTCTGGCGCACGAGGGTGGCATCGAACCAGCCGCAGCGGCGCTTGCGGCCTGTGACCACGCCGAACTCCTTGCCCTTGTGGCCGATCAGCTCGCCGGTCTCGTCGAACAGCTCGGTCGGGAAGGGTCCCTCGCCGACACGGGTGGTGTAGGCCTTGGCGATACCGAGCACATAGCCGACGCTACCCGGTCCCATGCCCGAACCCGTGGCCGCCTGGCCCGCTACCGTGTTGGAGGAGGTGACGAAGGGATAAGTGCCGTGGTCGACGTCGAGGAGAGCACCTTGCGCGCCCTCGAACAGGATGCGGCGGCCTGCCCGGCGTTCCTCATCAAGCAGACGCCATACGGCGTCCATGTAAGGCAACACCTTTGGGGCAATGGAGGCCAGTTCCTCATAGATCGCCTCGGGCTTGAACTCGTCGAGGTCAAAGCCACGGCGCAGCGCATTGTGGTGCGTCAGCAGGCGCTCGATCTTGTCGCCCAGCGAGGAGAGATCAGCCAGATCCATGAGACGGATGGCGCGACGGCCCACCTTGTCCTCGTAAGCGGGGCCGATGCCGCGCTTGGTGGTGCCGATCTTCGTGCCGGCGCTGCCGCTTTCGCGCAGCGCATCGAGTTCGCGATGGATGGAGAGGATCAGCGTGGCGTTCTCGGCCACGCGCAGGTTCTCACGGGAGATCGCGACGCCCTGCTCCTGAAGGCGCGCCACTTCCGCCGCGAGCGCATGCGGATCGAGTACCACGCCATTGCCGATGACCGAGAGCTTGCCGGTCCGGACGACGCCGGAGGGCAGCAGCGACAGCTTGTAGACGTTGCCGCCGATCACGAGGGTATGGCCGGCATTGTGCCCGCCCTGGAACCGCACGACCACGTCCGCCTGCTCGGACAGCCAGTCGACGATCTTGCCCTTGCCTTCGTCGCCCCACTGGGCGCCCACGACAACCACGTTCGCCATCGCTCAAGCCTCACATGAAAAAACCCCGGCGCAAGGCCAGGGTTCGGATTGGGTAAAAACCTTGCAAACCCTCTTCGTGGATCGCGCGCCTCAGGTCAAGCCGGAATGAGCCTTGTCCCATGCATCGTGCTCCGTCCTGATGTGCGCGAGATGTTTCTCGGTCTTGGTTTTTCAAGGGACGGAATAAAGGCAAGCACCTTCGGCCTCGGGGCCGGTGCGGCTTCCGAGGGTGAGCGATCGAGAGGGCGCGAGGAGCAGTCCGGCTC
>NZ_LCYG01000155.1 GCF_001017175.1 Microvirga vignae
CAAATCCGTCCACACGACCTAGCGTCTTCGCCTCCCGGCCCGCTTCGCCGCACACGGGGTCTCGTTCTGGATTCCCTGTCGCTGCGCACCTCCGGGCGACACGCAGGAGCGCGAGATCCTAGCAGCGTCACTGGAGGAAACGCCGCAGGAGGTGGTGGATCTGATGGTCGAGAGCCTCAGAGAACGGAAGCTCGAAGACCAGCTCACCCGCGGCGTTCATGACCTCGATGGTGCAGCCTCGCGGGCTCCGGCCGCAGGCCGTGAGCTCGATCGCGATGTCCCGGGCAGCACAAAACGTCTCGTGATAGACAGTCTGCACGTCAGGAAATTCAAGCCCAAGCTCGTCGCGGCTCAGTTCCTGGCGAACGCCCCTGATGTGAAAGAAGAACAGAGGCATGACGGCCCTCCCGTTCCTGCACCATGTCAGCAGCGCCTCCATCATGATCCAGCTCGGGGCACCTGCTTGTCCGCTTGGGACAACTGCTTGGCATTTTGTGACCAAGGATCCGTTCGAAATTCTCGACCGTGACGGCACCTCCCCGTGAGCAGGTCGGGGTGGTCCGCAGCAGCAGCATGGGTCGAGCGACCGTTATCGCATCTGCCAGTGACATACCGACTTTGTCATGCCGTCTGAATGCAAGGCTTTCACGAACTCGGAATGTCTGTTGGGCGTCAAATTTTCACATTCCGACCGATCAACGAACGTCAGCTCCTAAGTGCCGAAGCGCACCAAGCTCTTTCGTCTGAGAAGTGCCGGGAGCCGACCTACAGCGATGATCAGGATCATCGCGCCCTGGGGGTGAGCATTCGCGAACGGCGTCGCCGCTTCTAGCCGGAGGCTGGCTCTTGAAGAGCTGACAGGGAGATCTCAATGCTCCAGATGACCCCAGTTGGCTCGTATCGAATTCCTGCCTGCTCCCCGAAGCTCCCGGCAAGGCTTCGCTCAATCAACCGCGAGCCAAAGCCCTTGCGCTCAGGCGATTTGACAGGCGGGCCGCCGCTTTCCTGCCACCTGAACCAGAACAGGGCAGCGTCCCCATCCCCTGCCACATCCCATGTGATCTCGACCTGCCCGGTGTCCACCGACAGTGCCCCGTACTTGGCCGCGTTGGTGCAGAGCTCGTGGAGAGCCAAGGAGAGGGCCAATGCTGCCTTGGGCCCGAGGCGGACATCAGGCCCGGAGAAGTGGATCCGGCCGTGATCGTTGTGCGATTGGGTGGCGCCCTCGACGATCACCCCGATGCTGGCGCTGGACCAGTTCTCTTGCAGCAAGGTGTCATTGGCACGAGCCAGGGCCGCCAGCCTTTCCCCGAAGAGCATGCCCGCGGCCTCCAGGGAAGGAGCGCTGCGCAGGGTCTGGGTGGAGATCGCCTGGACCATGGCCAGGGTGTTCTTCACCCGGTGCGTCAGTTCCTGCATCAGAAGCTGGCGCTGCTCCTCCATCCGCTTGCGGTCCGTGATGTCGTAGACGGCTCCGAAGATCCGTGACGGACTGCCTACGTCGTCGCGCACAATCTCCCCGCGCCGTGCCAGCCACCGCACCTGCCGGTCATCCTGCCGGATGATGCGGTATTCCGTGTAACCGATCAGATCCTCAAGGGAATGGGCCAGTGATGTTGCGAGTAAATGACGATCCTCGGGATGGACGAACTCCTCGAACGCGCCGGCCCGGATCGACCTGTGCGGCCCGATTCCCCAGATGCGGCAGAATTCCTCCGTGACCATCACTTCACCCGAGCGGATGTTCCACTCGAACGTGCCGATGCCTCCGGCATGCTGGGCGATCCGCAGCCGTTCCTCGCTGCTGGTGAGAGCCGCCAGCGTACGGACGCGGTCGCTGATCTCCATCGAGATGCCGACAATGCCGACCATCCGCCCGCTGTCGTCCAGCACCGGCGAGTCGGTGACTTGCACCGGGAAGGTGCGTCCGTCCTTGTGGCGTAGGATAATCTCTCCCGACCAGACCTGGCCTGCCCTGAGGCATTTCATGATCTCTTCGGCCTGAGGTAGCCCCTCCGCCGGGATGTTGATCTCCAGGATGTTGCGTCCAAGCGCCTCCTCGGCGGTCCAGCCGTACAGTTGCTCCGCACAGCGGTTCCAGTAGGTGACGACACCATCGAGGTCGGTCGCGATGACGGCCTGCTCGACGGCATTGAGAAGCTGGGCCTGGAAGTGGACCTGCCGGCTTGGATCCAGGTTCTCGGCTGAGGCGAACGATGTCATGGCGTGGCTGATCATCCCTGGACTTGCAATCCCGCAGCCCCTTTCTACAGTCGGCAGACCATAACTGTCACGCCGTCGGAGGCCTCCCTAGAGCCGTCAGTTTTCCTTTCAGCCAAGCGGATGGAGCAGATTGAGGCGGGATTCGACCCGCTGTTGCCGCACCGGTATTAGGATCTGTCCGAGGTCAGAGCGCCTCTCGCGTGGGGATGGCGTAATTACATCCGCCGGGCGCCTGCCGGAACGGGGCGTGCAGATCCATCAGCTCGGCCCTGAGGGCACGCCTGTCCGGCGCTATGCGATGACCTCGCTCAGATGGCGGACATGGAACGGGCCTTATCGCGGGGCGACGGGCCCGTGGTGACCCGCAGGTCACACGTCACTGACGGTGATCCGGAGGATCCGGTCAAAGGCTCAAATTGTAGGGCCGGGACCCAAGCCTCTGCTGCTCGAAGAAGGGAGAGATGGTCTCAACCCATGCGGAAGTTCGATCTCAGCCTCCCTTCAGCCGGATCCGCGACGGGTGCGCGGCTCAAGCGGGTGCGTGATCAGGGCGGCTTGAGGAACCCACGGTAAAAGCCAACCCGCTCCGACTGTCAGCATGGACCTGGCCTTCTGAGGCCGCTCTAACTGATGTGAAACACAGCCGCAAGAACTGAGAAGCCAACCCGTGAAAAGTCCGCACCGGGTCAAACTGGGAAATTCAAGCATGCCAGATAAAGGTCTGCTCATGGCGTGAGATTAGACCTTCCTAGCCTCATCATCGGCTGTTTCGTGACAGCGCTTCCAGTGAGCAGACAGTGGACGGGGAGCAGGCTTTGAACGACTCAGTCCATCGTTTCCACTCTCCGGTTCGGCTTGGCCTGGACGCGAGCGAGCCTCCCCTGTCCAGGCGGTTGGCTACCTATTGGCTACCTGGAGCGAAGCGGCTCAAAGGGCAGATGCCGGTAACCCTTTGAAAGTATTGGTGAGCGCGCTGGGACTCGAACCCAGGACCCTCTGATTAAAAGGAGGCTCTGGTAGACCTCCGCCTGCAGACGGCGAAGATGGCACTCCGATGGTGTCTCAGTCCAACAGCTTAGATGTCGGTGCTGCCGCGACAATTCAATCCGCTCTCAACCACCTCAGATGAGGCCCTCAGCACGGGAGCGGCGGGTGAACTCCTGTGTTCGCATCAGCTCTACGGCTTGCGTGCCGGCCCGCTATCAACGTCGACGCTGCAGGACCGCCGTGGGTCTCCCGTCACCACCGGCAGTGACGGTTCCCGCGACGGCAGGACCCTGTCGGCCGCACTTGAGGCGACGCAGGTCGGTGCCGGGTGCAGGAGCATTGGCTCTCACCATGCGGAGATTGCCGATGGAGCTTGTCGCTCCCGCGAGGCCGGCGTCGAGGAGTTCCTTCGTGATTCGGGTCCGCGTCGCCGCGCTGGGAGCCCCGAGCACCACCCCGACAACGCGCCTGCCCCCGCGGACCGCCGAGACGGCCACGTTGAACCCCGAGGCGCACACGTAACCGGTCTTCGTTGCCTCAAGGCCGGCATAGTCCTCCACCAGCTTATTGGTGTTCTTGAGCATCCGACCGTTGACCGCGACAGCCGACGTCCTGAAGAGGTCGGTGTAGTCTGCATGAGAGCTGAGGATGACCAGCATTAGGACGGCCATGTCCCGCGCATTGGTCACCTGGCGGTCATCATGCAGGCCGCTGGCATTGACGAAGCGCGTGCCGCTCATTCCCAGGCGGGTGGCCTCCGCGTTCATCGCTGCGACGAATGAGGCCTCGCTGCCGCCGGCAGCTTCCGCGATCGCAACTGCCACGTCGTTGGCGCTCTTGACCATCATGACGCGGAGAGCGTCCTCCAGCCGGAGAGAGGTGCCCGGTGGGACACCTAACTTCGAGGGAGCCTGAGCTGCGGCCCGCGCACTCAGGGCGATGGAGGTGTCCATGGCGAGCCGGCCTGATCGGACTGCCATGAGGGCGAGATGGGCCGTCATCAGCTTGGTGAGCGAGGCTGGGTGCCAGGAGCGGACGGCCTCCTGGGCAGCCAAGATGTCTCCGGTGGATGCATCCACCAGCAGCAGGGGAGAGGCATCGGCGGGAGAGGCCGTCAGGAACAGGCCGGCGGCCAGCAGGAATGAGGGCAGCTTCATGCGCTGATGGTTGACTGAACCGCGGCCATGCGCAAGTGCTGGGCGGCACGAAGCCTCGGCTCTGGCCCAACAACTACCCGTGACCGAGACTACGCGGGCTCTTCGAGCACCTTGCGCACGGTGGCCAGCGACAGGCCGAAGTGCTTCGCCACTTGGGCGGGTGCTACGCCGGCCAGAAGCGCGGCGCGCACCGCCTTGCGCTGTCCCTCCTGCAGCGATGCGGTTCTGCCAGCTCTTATGGATCTCCCCTGCTTTGCGGGGGCTGGAACGAGGCGCTTGAGCGACAGGCTGGCCTGTCGGGCTGCCGTCTCCAGCTCCGGCCGTTTGCCCCTGCCCTCCTGCAGCCGGCGCTGCACTTCCTCCAAGAGCTGACCGAAATGCTGTGCCAGTTGGGCATCCGATAAGCCGGCGAGCTCCAGCGGCCTGGCCGAGGCGGAGGCCGGATCGGACGGCGGGCTCGGTACGGTCAGCGTGTACTCGAACAGGTCGAGAGTGCGGGGTGAAGATCCCTTGGGCAGCATAGGATGTATATGGCCATTAGGCTGCCCTGCCCCAAGCTTCCGGTACTCGCCACATTGCCGCGTCGGCCTCGGCGAACAGGACCAGGCTGCGTGTGCGTACGTCTCAGCCCTCCCGCTGATGCCGCCCAGCCGTCGCGAGAATGATCGGGTCTATGGCAGTTGAAGTGACGTGCCAGCCCTGTCGGTAGAGCGGTCTGCCAGGCGCGGGCCTCAACCACCACAAGAAACTCGTTCACCGCCTCCATGCCACCCTGCTCCAGGTTTCTGGAGTGGCTCCCGCCCTCGATGCGGATGAAGCGCTTTGGCTCGGGAGCGGCCGCATACAGCCGCTCGCCGAAGGCAAAGGGGATCGTGCGGTCGTCCGTGCCATGCAGGATCAGGATCGGAGCCTTCACCGTCGGGATGATGTCGAGCGAGCGGAACTGGTCCAACATCAGCCAGGAGACGGGCACATACCAGTAGGTGAGGCTCGCTACATCAGCAGTGGAGGTGTAGGGCGCGTCGAGGATCAGGCCAGCCAGCGGCTGCTCACTAGCCAAGCGTACCGCCACACCCGTGCCGAGGGACTCGCCATAGGCGACCACGCGCGAGGCTTCATAGGATTGCCTCACCCACTCATAGGCCGTGCGGGCATCGGTATGGAGGCCTGTCTCCGTCGGCGTGCCGGTCGAGCCGGAGTAGCCGCGGTAGCTGACCATCAGCAGCCCACGACCGGATGCGGTCAGCGCCTGAGCGCGCAAGCGCCCATTCCAGAGGCTGCCTCCATTGCCATGGAAGTACAGGATCAGCGCCTTGCCGGGCTGAGGGGGCTTCCACCACGCCACGAGCCACTCGCCGTCTGGCGTCGTCAGAACCAGATCGTGAAAGTCAACGAGGCCTGCCTCGGCCGCCGTGGTACGCCGGTCAGAGGCTGGATAGAGCAGGCTGCGCTGGTTCACAAACAGCACGGCGAGAGCGCCGGCATACAAGACGAGCACAGCGAAGGCGAGAAACCGGAGACGGCGGACCATAGGGTGCTGACATCCTGTTGAAGGGCTTGTGAAGGGCTTGGCGGTCTGTTTGGCTCCAGATAGCGGCGCCCCCCGTCTCAAACGATGCCCCACGCCCTGTAGCG
>NZ_LCYG01000156.1 GCF_001017175.1 Microvirga vignae
CAGGTATGGGGCGTGTTCATCGATGGTGTCTCCGAGGTTTACTGAAGCTTGCGGGACAGCCGGAGGGCTGCCCGCTCAAGGGCTTTGTCGCTGCCGTTGCCGGTCAGCGCGTAGGCGAGTTGGCTGATCTGCCAATAGACCGTCTTCGCTCCGTCAAAGCGGGCAATGGTCGGGTCGATGACGTCGAAGACCGGCACATGGGCCGCGAACAGCGACACCCGGCCAAGGTCTTCGGCATCGATGGCGATCTCGATGCTGTGGCCGTACCTTGACGGAAAGATCTGTGCATCCCGGACCTGCCAGTTGTCCGGCAGAACAGGGAGCCGGATCCCGGTCTCGGCGAGGATCTCGGCGGGATCGAAGGCTGCGACTTCGGGCTGCGAGATCATGCGGGCCCGCAGAAGGCCTGTCTCGTGCGAGTGCAGAGCATCCTCGACAAAGGCAGGTGGCTTGGGCGAGGCTTCACTGTCGTTGATGCCGAGGCCAACCTGCCCGTGAGCAAACCAGCCGAACCCGATCAGCGTCACCACGGCGGCAATCCGGCGGAGCTTCAGCCCGAGCTCCTGCCAGGCAAGAGCACGCTCGAGCCGGGCGGCCGATTGGAGCATGGTTTCCGAGGGACGAGCCAACGGCGCAGCATGAACTAGTCGAAGAGCGTCCCGGTCCTTCAGGTCGGCCATAATGCGTGCCGCCGCTTCCGGAGCGCGCGCGAGATACTCCTCGACCTCAATCCTCCGGGCCGGGGTGAGCTGGTCATCGACATAGGCCAGAAGGTCCGTTTCGGTGATGGGGTCAGACATCGGATCCTCCTACGATGCGCAGGCTTGGACGCTTGGCTTCGGACGGCCGTGAAAGATCCACTCCCGCCTCGAAACCCCGCAGCGTGGCGCGGGCGCGTCCGATACGGGACATGAGCGTGCCGACCGGGATCCTCAGGGCATCGGCTGCTTCCTGGTAGGACAGGCCCTCAATGGCCACTAGGTGCAGAGCGGCCCGTTGCTCATCCGGCAGGCTCATGAAAGCGGCTTGGACCTGCTGAAGCCTGACCCTGCTTTCCTGCTCCGGTGGAGCTGCGGTGTCGGCGAGAGCGGCGGCATGCTCCAGGCGGCGAAGCTCCGCCATGTAACGGCGTCGGCCATCGATGAAGGTGTTGTGCAGGATCGACAGCAGCCAGCCGCGCAGGTTGCCGCCGGGGCGGAACGAGCTTCGCCGCTCATAGGCGCGGACAAGCGTTTCCTGCACCAGATCCTCGGCCTGGGACTCGTCGCGCATCAGCGATCTCGCGTAGCGCCGCAGCGGCCCGAGCAGTCCGATGACATCCGTGCGCTTGGTATCGTTCATGTGAGGTATACGGAGCTGGGAAAGGGCTTAATCCGGACGAACGTCAGAATTTTTGTTGCCGCCACGGTCATGCCAGCTCCCGCCCTCTCGCGCAGCTGCTGCGGCCGCCTCGACGAGCCTGACCAGTCGCTCCACAGCAAAGGCCTCGCGCCGTTCCGCATCGTCCTCCACGATGGGGACGAACGGGATCGGGGTGGGAAGAGCAGTGGAATCCATCGTCGGATCCTCCAGTTGCGGTCGCGCTCGCAGGCGCAATGGCAAGAGAAGGTATCCGACATCGCAGGCGGCGGCCCGCCAGAGGGGCCTGGACCCAAGGCGATCATGAGTTATGCACCGGGATGCGGTACGCAAGAGGATTGCGGCTCCCCAACAGGCTGCTTTCGTCTGGCTGGTTACTTGGCCAATGCAGTCAGGCCCGTTCCCGGAGCGAGCACCACGAAAGCCCATACGAGCGCAGAGGCGATATTCGCCATCTGGAACAGCAGCAGGGGCATGGCGAAGATACCCGCCGTCAGCGGCACCACGGCCCGCATCGGGCCGATGAAGCGGCCCAGGAAGACGCCCCACGCACCCCATCGGGAAAAGAACCGTTCACCTCGAACGGCCAGGCTTGGGTGACGTGAGAGCGGCCAAACCCGAAGTGCAGCGTGCTTGAACCTGGATCCAATGGCATAGGAGACCCAATCTCCAAGGATCGCACCGACGGCCGCTCCCAGCCAGATGGGCCAGAATTCCAATCCGCTCGCGCCGACCAGAGCGCCGATACCCAAAAGCAGAATGGTTGAGGGAACGAGAAACGAAAGAAAGGCAAGGGACTCGGCGAAGGCGAGTGCGCCGACAACGAAGGGAGCCCAGGCTAGGTGCGCTTGGATGAAGTTGAGCAGAATGGCCGTAAAAGCATTGAGATCCATCATGGTCTCCAGCCATGCAAAGAGTAATCCACCTGAGAATCCTCGAGCCCTTCACGGGCGCAGCAGAGACAGTCATCGCTACGGACGCCCCACTTCATGGTCGAAGCGACCACAGGTTTTGTGAACCCGTCAGAGGATACGAGACACGTCGGCCCCTTAATCCATGTACGTTTGGCATATTGTCGAAAGCGGTGGAATGTTCAGTAAGATAAGGTGAAGGCGCGTGTGTCCCGGACACACGCGCCTTGGTGAGGTGATCCCTCAGTTCTGCGGCTGGGGCTCCATGCCCCCGTCGTTCTCGCGCGGGCGGCCAGGACGGGTGGTCGG
>NZ_LCYG01000157.1 GCF_001017175.1 Microvirga vignae
CATGGGCTGCGCCTCCCAGGGCGATGCCCCCACGTGATGGATGGGGGCCTGCATCAGCACGCGACCGCCTGAATTGCCGATCTCGCTCAGCTGCCACCCAATGGCCGCCGCATCTGCGGACGGGGGCGCCGGTGAGCTCTCTTGTGGGCCCGCCCTGCCCGATTGTTGACGCACCCAGTTCGTTGAGGCGAAATCGAATCGGTCGGCTGGCAGCGGGCCGTCCCGATCCGCGGCATCCAAAAGCTGCTCCTGGTCGACACTTTGCACGGTCGCAATGGCGGCCGGCTCTAATGGCAACCGCGAACTGCCTCCCTCCGCGCGCGAAGTGCCCTGCCCGGCGCTCTCGCGGTACTCATGAAGCCTGTTCAACGCGTAGATGAGTTTGTTGTCGCTCGGAAACAACCTCTTAGCGTGGCCGACCAGCGAAGCGTGACCGAGCATAGCAATCGAAGAAGGCCGGAGAGCTACAGATAACTTGCGAAGATTGCTAGAATAATTTTCGGCGGTTTTCCGGTCCATCCCTCGGCCAAAGCCCGCTTCGGCCGCCGCCCTGATGAGGCGGTC
Organism: Microvirga vignae; assembly: GCF_001017175.1. Classification (GTDB taxonomy): domain Bacteria; phylum Pseudomonadota; class Alphaproteobacteria; order Rhizobiales; family Beijerinckiaceae; genus Microvirga; species Microvirga vignae. Next base: position 565 of record NZ_LCYG01000157.1, read on the forward strand.
GTCTTCCTTGGAAGCACGATAGTGTGTTGTAATGGGGCGAGCGGGGGCGCCAGGCTCACGATACCGACTAAGCATTGACAGCGCAGGGACGATTACCTTGTCTTTCGGAAACAGCCGCTTAGCGTGGTCGAGCAACGCCTCGTCATCGAGCATAGCCATTGTTTGGCCGGAACGCTTGAGCGCATCAGCCAATTTGCAAAGACGACGATCATAGATGCCGACCGTGACAGCGCTTGCCGGCGCCCCCCGATGAAGGGCTGCATCAGCCGCTGCTCGAATGAGGCGCTCGTCTTCCTCAGAGACATCGAAAAGCTCTCTGCCGGGATTAACGGCATCCATCTGAGGCAGCTCGTCCAAGTGTCGCTCAAAATCCACTTGCTGCTGTTGCGGCTGCTGGACCGTGGAGTTGTAGGCTGCAAAATCTCCGTCGAACGGGTTGATATTGTTAATTGGGGCCATGTTCTCGTCCGGTTGGGGCCGTTTCGCATATCTGAGCAGCGCGTTTGCTCTCTACCTCCCACGCTACGACCGTTAGCTTTCGAGAAGCTGACGCGGTTTAGAGAAAATAGAATATGAGCCAATGGCCAAAGCGTTCTTTCGTAAGCGTGGCGTCATGGCCGCCTACCGAAGCAGCGATCAGGATGAGATAAGTGTCCACGAAGATTGAAGCGGACACTTAGGCGGCCTGCATGTCAGAGACGGAGCCTCGTCGTCGTCGCAGTTGGACAACGGAGGAGAAGTGGCGGCTTGTCGAGGAGGCCAGGCTCCCGGGAAACGCTGTCGCGGAGGTGGCCCGTCGGCCCGGCGTCAACAACAATCAGCTGTTCGGGTGGATCCGGGCTGCCGAAGCGGGCCAACTGGGTCCCCGTCCGGCTTCTCTGGTGCTGCTCCCGGAGGCTTCGTCGCACAATGAGTTCATCCCGACCGGGGTCTTCGGGACGTGCGACGACGAAGGACCCGCGATCACGATGCCGGCTCTTCGCCCACCGGACTGGCGTCCGGTGGTGAGTTCGGCACAGCCAAGAGCCGCGCGGTCGACCAGAACGCCGATGCTGGAGGAACGGCCTGGCGTGATCGAAATCGACCTGCCAAACGGTGCACGTGTTCGGGTTGACGCCTTTGTCAACGAGCGGGCGCTGCGGCGGGTTCTTTCGACCCTCTCGGCGAAGTCGTGATCCAGATCGCGGCAGGAACGAAGGTGTATCTGGCCTGCCAGCCAGTCGACATGCGTCGTGGGTTCGACGGCCTGTCCGCGGAGGTCGTCAACAGGCTGAACGCCGATCCCTATTCCGGCAACCTGTTTGTCTTCCGTGGCCGCAGAGGCCAACAAGCGACATAAAACATACGGTTTTCGATCTGCGATCATTGCGTATCCCTGGCATCCGCTGTTCGGACAGACCGTTCAGGTCTCGCGGTATCGGCGCGGTAAGGCCCTGAGCTTCGTCTATACCCAGGAGCGGCCGGACCTCTCGCGGGAATTGCCGGACTGGATGCTCGACCAGGCCTATTGCGCCAGCATGAGCTTGGGATCTCCCCAGGTCAGCGTCGAGGGTCTTGCCGAGCTGGCCGCTGTCCTTGCGTCGTGGACGACGAATCGCCGCCATGGTGCACGATCTCGTCCTTCGCAGAAGGAGATCGGTCATGCCAAGATCCCGCCACCGCTCCCGGGCACAGCTCACTCTGGCGCTGGAGCCTCGCAAAGCACAGCCGCCCGTGGCCCCGACCCTGAAGGGGATCGTCGAAGCCCTCGCCGAGCTTCTGCTCGACGCTGCTCAGGCCGAACGCCCGACACGCCAAGGAGGCTTCCATGAGCGCCCGGATCACCACTGAGCATCTGCGGCGCGCGGCCGTCGTCTATGTCCGCCAGTCGACGATGGCCCAAGTCATGGGCAATCTCGAAAGCCAGCGCCGGCAGTATGATCTGGCTGGGGAAACGCAGGCCAAGGGCTTTGCCTCGGTCACCGTGATCGACGATGATCTGGGACGCTCCGGATCGGGCCGCAGCGAGCGCCCGGGCTTTGAGCGGCTGGTCGCTCTGGTCTGTTCCGGCGAGGTCGGAGCCGTTTATTGTATCGAGGCGTCGCGCTTGGCCCGCAATGGGCGTGACTGGCATCATCTGATCGATCTGTGCGCACTGGCCGGCTCGCTCGTGATCGATCCCGATGGGGCGTACGATCCGCGGCTGGTCAACGACCGCCTGCTTTTGGGATTGAAGGGAACCATGTCGGAATACGAGCTGAGCCTGATGCGCCAGCGCGGGATCGCGGCCCGCGATGCGAAGGCACAACGCGGTGAGTTCCGGTTCATGCTGTCGCCCGGCTTCTGCTGGAACGAGGAGGGCCGGATCGAGATCGATCCTGACGAGCATGTTGCCGACACGATCCGGTTGGTCTTCGCGAAGTTCCGGGAGATGGGCAGCGCCCGCCAGGTCTTTCTTTGGAACTGTCGCAAACCCGCTGGT
>NZ_LCYG01000158.1 GCF_001017175.1 Microvirga vignae
ACTCTGAGGGACAGCCACCCCGCTCCGCTACTGCGTGAGCGGCAGGCCCATTACGGCATCTAGACCCACAGGCGCTTTTCCCGGCGGCGTTGCACAGAGGAGGGGATGTTCATCGCCTCGCGATACTTTGCGACGGTGCGGCGCGCAATTTCGATACCAGTTTCCTTAAGTCGGACGACAATGTCATCGTCGGACAGAACATCATCAGGCGATTCTACGGCGACCATCGCCTTGATCCGATGGCGGACAGCCTCGGCGGAGTGCGCGTCGCCACCTTGGGAGGAGGCGATCGCGACAGTGAAAAAATACTTCAGTTCGAACACCCCGCGCGGGGTGAGCATGTATTTGTGCGACGTCACCCGGCTTATCGTCGACTCGTGCATGTTGATCGCATCAGCGACAGTTCTGAGATTAAGAGGCCGCAGGTGGGCGACGCCATGTTCAAGAAAGGCATCCTGCTGGCGAACGATTTCAGCCGCTACCTTAAGGATCGTTTTGGCGCGCTGGTCGAGGCTGCGGATTAGCCAGTTCGCGTTTTGGAAGCATTCGTTGAGAAAGGCCTGATCTTTCGAATTTTGGGCGGTCGCCCGTGAGACTTCGGCGAAATAGGTTTGGTTGATCAGCAGCTTGGGCAGCGTGTTCGGCTCAAGTTCGACTTGCCATCCGCCTCCGGGCGAGGGTTGGACCCAGACGTCAGGAATGATGGATTCCGGGTCTCCGGACTGGAATCGGTTTCCCGGCTTGGGATCGAGCGCACGGATTTCATGCAGCATGTCGAGAAGGTCGTCTTCATCGACCCCGCAATGCCGCTTCAATGCCTGAAAATCGCGTTGCGCAAGCATCTCAAGATTGGCGACCAAAGTTGCCATCGCCGGGTCGAACCGGTCTCGCTGGCGCAACTGTATCTCGAGGCATTCGCTGAGAGTACGCGCGAAAATTCCCGGTGGATCAAAGAGCTGCAAGGTTCCGAGAACCCGTTCCACATCAGCCTCCCGGACATTTAGGCTCCCGGCCAGCTCCAAAAGGTCTATCTGAAGATACCCAGTGTCTTCCAGATGATCGGCAAGCTCGCGAGCAATCAGCCGCTCCTGCGGTGTGAATGCAGTGAGGGCGATCTGACGAGCGACATGGTCATGCAATGTTTCGGTGGAGGCGGTAAACTCGCCGAGGGCAAGGCTTTGCCCGGGCGGGATATTGGTTGTGTCGCGCATTGATTTCCATTGCATGAGCTGTTCTGGGGCCCCGGTCGCGGTCGGCCCATCAACGTCGTTTTCGCGTGCGCCGATGTGCGGATCCTCGGCCGAAGTCGAAACAACATCGCGTAATGCCCCGCCGTCGTTTCGCGCCAGCTCCAAAAGCGGGTTCTTCTCGATTTCCTGCTCCACGAACTGACGCAGTTCGGCATGCGTCAGTTGCAGCAAACGGATCGACTCAATGAGTTGAGGTGTTACACTCAGAGATTGCTTCTGACGCTGAAGCTGGCTTGCTGAGAATCTCATGGTGAAGCTCCTGTCAGGCGACGCACTTGGTCGGTCTCATGGGATCTGTGAGATGTTGACTCGTCCAGGTCATGCGGCGGCCCCGGTTTGAAAGGCCTTCAGCGCTTCGAGAACGCTCTGCGGCGACGAGACGCCGTAGGGGTCGGTTTCGCAGTTGTCGGAGAAGCCGTCCTCCTCGAACCACTGCTCTACTAGGCCGTTGTTGATCACGGCAGCGTACCGCCAGGAGCGCATACCGAAGCCAAGATTGTCCTTGGCGACCAGCATGCCCATCTTACGCGTGAACTCACCCGAGCCGTCCGGGATGAGCCTGATTTTCTGCAGCCCCAAGGCCTTGCCCCACGCATTCATGACAAAGGCATCGTTGACGGAGATGCAGTAGATCGCGTTGATTCCTTCGTTTTCAAACTCGTCATAGAGCTTTTCGAAATCGGGCAGTTGGTAGGTCGAGCAGGTCGGGGTGAAGGCGCCAGGCAACGAGAACAAGACGATGCGCTTGCCGCTGAAATAGTCGTCGGATGTCTTGTCTTCCCAGCGGTAGGGGTTTGGCCCCTCGATGGACTCATCGCGAACACGGGTGCGAAAGGTGACGAAGGGAACCTTCTTTCTCAGGGTCATCAATGGTGCTCCTCGAGAAGAAAAACGGGCGGTGCAATCACGTCAGGATGGTTGTCGAGGCCAAGATAGGAACATCTGACGAAATCGACGATGTCCTGACCGGATGGTCGCCGCGCGGGAGACGGATGGTCCGACCGTTTCCCGAACGGCCGTAAACGTCCATTGATCCGTCATCGCGCGGTTGCCGGAAATGCGGTTCTGCATGCTCAATAACAGCGGCGGTGTTGCGCAAGGGGCGCGTTGATGGCGCTGGCGTGTGCAAACGAGGAGCACTCACGCCGGATAAACGGTGCCAATCAGTTTGCGACAAAGCCTGTCTCCTCACTCCGTGACGCAGGTGCGGAGAACCATGCATGTCCCGTGCCAAAGGGGAAACTCATTTCAAAACAATATAATGGCTCTAATGCTGCGATGCCGCCTGTCCGACAATGTCGACTATTGGACCATGCGGAACGCGGTTGGATGACGGGTGAACTGCCTGTTCCCGCGGAGCAATCCTGTCGGATCTCGCCCGCCTCCATGCGCGCCCGGCCGCGAGAACGCCACTGCTCTCTGGCGTGAACTGCAGGATCTTGGCTGTGCGGGCTCCCCCAAGCAGGTCTATCGCTGGATGGCCGAGCATCGCACGGCTCCGGCGAAGACGACAGCCCGCAAATGGCGCTCCCCCGGTCCGAGCCGCTCCGCGGCAGATGCTTCGCTGCCTTCGCCCAAGCAGCTGGCATGGCTTCTTGGGCGGCCTCCGACAGCACTTGATGCAACGGAGGCTGCCGTCCTGGCCCGGGTGCGAAGATCCCGAGGCTGCGACTATGGCCGAACGCGCCGAGCGCTTCTGCGCCCGCATTCGTCGGTGGTATCGTGAGCGCCAGACCCGAAACAGTGAGCAGGCGTCCACCAAGGCTGTGACGGGATAGATTGCCAAAGCTCGGTCCTTGGGCATCCCGGCTGTCGAGACTTATGCCGTCAGCCTGGAGCAAGACGGGGCTGCGGTTCGCGCAGCCCTGACACGGCCGTGGAGCAGTGGGCAAGCCGAGGGTCCGATCACGCGTCTCAAACTCCTCAAGCGCTCGATGTACGGACAAGCCAACTTCGATCTCCTGCGCCGGAGAGTGCTCCGGGCAGCGTAATCCACGCAAAGTGCGGGAGAGCCACAAAATCGATACTGCTGGCGAATTCATCAGGCCGGGATGGAAGTCATCATGAGCTTGGCGAATGCGGATTGACGAGTTTGCGCAAGTGGTGCGCCACTAACCCAAGCGCCAATGCGGATGAGGTTCATTCGCCAGCAGTATCAAAATCGAGGGAAGATCACTGCGTATCGACATGTATGAGGTTGGTAAGAACAGGCGCCGTCTCCGCCTTCCACATCGTTGGTGCTGTCCGTTCACGACAGGTTGCGATGCGCGCCCTCACTCGGCGGGTGCGCGATCGGTGGTTGGCCGGTCACTGTCTCGGCAAGCTGATGGCCGCAGAGGGCAGCTCGCAACTGCGCTTGGT
>NZ_LCYG01000159.1:0-3102 GCF_001017175.1 Microvirga vignae
CGGGCGATCGCGACGCGTTGCTGCTGGCCGCCCGACAATTGTGACGGGTATTTGTGCCCGGCGTCGGGAAGGCCCATGCGGGTGAGGAGCTCTCGCGCCTGTGCCTCTGCCTTGGCGCGGGGCACCTTCTTCACCACCAACGGGGCTTCGATGATGTTCTCCAGCGCGGTGCGGTGGGGGAACAGGTTGAAGTTCTGGAACACCATGCCGGTCTTGATGCGCACAGCACTGACTTGCGCGCTGGACAGCTTCAGCCGTTCGGTCCCGGTGCGGCGGAACAGGGGCTTGCCTTCGATGAGGATCTCGCCCTGGTCCGGCCCCATCAACAGGTTCATGCAGCGCAGCAGGGAGGTCTTGCCCGAGCCGCTGGCGCCGATCAGGCAGACCACCTCGCCGCGATGCACGTCGAGATCGACGCCGCGCAGCACATGCTGCTTCCCAAAGGACTTCTCGATGCCGCGTACGCTCAGTACGACATCTTTGGATCTTGCGGTCATCACGCGGCCTCCTTGCGCTCGAACCGGCGTGAAAAGGCGCTGAGGGGGAAAAGGATGAGGACGAAGAGAATGCCGATCACGGTATAGACCTCCATCGGCCGGTAGGTGGTGCTGGATATGTAGCCCGCTTGGTAGAGCAGGTCGGGGATGGTCAGCACCGAGAGCAGCGTGGTGTTCTTGAGCTGCATGATGGTCTGGCCCACCAACGGCGGCACCATGCGGCGCAGTGCCTGCGGCAGGATGATCCGCCTCATGCGCTGGACGTAGCTCATGCCCAGCACCACGGCGGCATCGGTCTGGCCGCGGTCGATGGATTGGACGCCGGCGCGCAGGATCTCGGCGTAGAAGCCGCTGGCATAGAAACCGAGACCGAGGATGCCCGCCATTTCCTTGCTGATCTGGATCTGGAGGAAGATCGGCAGGGCATAGTAGGTCCACAGGAGCAGCACCAATAGCGGGATGTTGCGGAAGAACTCCACCCAGATGCGGCCGATCCAGCGCAATGGCCGCCAGGGCGTGAGCTGGAGCAGCGCCACGAAGAGGCCGATCAAGAGGCCGATCGCGCAGGTATAGACGGTGTATTTCAGGGTGACGAGCAGGCCGTAGGCCAGGAGGTCCCAATTCTGGAAGACCAGTGACAGATCGAATTTCATGGTGCTCGCCCTCAGCCGGGAAGGAAACCGGCGGGCAGCGGATCATCCGCTTCCAGCACGAGAGTGGAAAATGCGCAGACATGAGCCATGCCGCGCACCTCTGGGATCACAGCCGGTTGGCCGTCCTTGCCCTCAGACAAGCCGATGACCTTGGCGGCAAAGGGCACGCCGAGGATGTTCTCGGCCCGGTAGGGCGCGTCTACCGCCAACTTCCCGCGGGCGTGGAGTTGGGCCAGCCGCGCGGAGGTGCCGGTGCCGCAGGGCGAACGGTCGAACTTGTTGCCCGCCAAAACCACCAAATGGCGGGCGCCGCCCTCGATGGCTTGGTGGAACAGCACGCTGCTGACCTGCGGATGACCGCCGCTCCGGCCATCGAGCGCTTCCTTGATGGCCATGCCCGCACGGCACCAGCGGCTGGCGTGGGCGATGTCAAAGGGGAGATCGACCTGGTGCGCATCGACTAGCGCGTACACGATACCGCCATAGGCAATGTCGCAGGTCACCGTGCCGAGACCCTCGGCCTCGATGGTGATGTCGGAGGCGGCAACGAAGGAGGGAACATTGCGGAGCACGACGGATGTCAGCCGGCCGGCCTCGAAGGTGCCGGTCACATGGACAATGCCCGCCGGGGTCTCGATGGACATGCCGCTTTGTTCAAAGCCCGACGGGAGCGCGCCCATGGCCGCGAGACTGGCGACATAGCCGATCGTGGCATGGCCGCACATATCGGCATAGCTGTACGAGAAGACGAAGAACAGCCCCTGATCCGCCTCGCGGGAGGGCACGGGCACTGCCGCCACCATGGCGGCATGCCCGCGCGGTTCGTGAAGCAGGAGCGTCCTCAACCCATCATGGTTGGCGCGGAAATCATCCCGTTGCTCGCGGACGGACTGGCCGCGCAGGGGAGGAATGCCCGCCGTAACTGTGCGGGTGGGGTGACCCGCAGTGTGGCTGTCGATGACGGTGAAGAGACGGTTCGTGCGCATGGCGGTCAGCAGTACTTTCCGGACTGGGGAACCACCTTCATGTCGATGCCGCGCTCGAGCATGTAGCGAGTGATGCGCGAGCAGGCGAGACCCAGCGAATTCTGCTGCGACATCCAGTTGGCCAGGAAGTTTGCAAAACCATCGTTGCCCGGCTCACGACGGATGCCGATGGTGGAGGGATTGCGTAACACGGGCGTTGGCACCACGGCCTTGCCGAGCCCCTTGGAATCAAGCAGGGCGGCATCCTGGTCGGCGAGGATGATTGCGTCGACCTTGCCCGATTGAAGCTCCAGGATGGCTTGGTCGCGCGTGGGAACGACGACGATAGTGGCGTTTGGAATGACCGACTCGGCGATGACCTGCATGGTGCCGCCCTTCTGCACGGCGATGCGGGATTCCTTGGTGTCCATCTCGCGCCAGGTCTTCGGCGCGTAGCCCGGACGGGCAATCAACGCCCAGATGCCGTCGACGATGGAGCCCGGCACGTAGTCGACGACGAGACCGCGGCGCGGGTTGGGGTTCAGGGCCACCGCGAGGTCGATCTTGCCGGCCTGGAAGTCGGCGGCGAGATTGCCCCAGGTCGTCTCGTAGTACTCGAGCTTAACGCCGAGCAGATTGGCGATGTCCTTGCCCCAGTCGACGAAGAAGCCACCCCATTCGCCGGTGCGTGGGTCCTTGATGTAGCCCGGTTCCTCCGAGACCATGACCGGAAATTTCAGCTTTCCACTCTCTTTGATGCGGTTGAGCACCAGGGAGGGGTCCTCGGCTCGTGCCGGCGTGGAAGCCGGGCCGAAAAGGGCTGCCGCGCCAATGACGGCAGCGGCAATCGCACTCATCCAACGATTCATTATAGTCTCCTCTGGTTTAATTGGCATATGTCAATTCTTGAATGAACCATATCATCTTAGTGAGGCAGCGCAAGATAAAACTTGCACTTCGCACGCGATAAGGAGCGCAGGGCACCCT
>NZ_LCYG01000159.1:3227-3385 GCF_001017175.1 Microvirga vignae
CGATGCCCACGATGCGCAGCCCTGGGTTGACTTCAGGAAGGATCCTACTGGCGAATGCCTCATGCACCCGTTTTGAGTGCCATGAGGGTGATAAAGGCGGATTGACGTGTTCGTACGAGCAGCGTGCCCACAAACTGATCTTCCCCCGATTGAGATAC
>NZ_LCYG01000016.1 GCF_001017175.1 Microvirga vignae
ACGCCGGAAAACGCGAAATCCTGCTGGAGAGCCCTCACGGCGGAGACGACTAGGCCTATATAGATGGAACCTTGGCCGCAGCCCTGCGTCGTCTTTCGGCGCTGCGCAAAAGCGCAGCTGCGGCTATAGTGTCTATCGAAGGAAGGTTCGAATGCGTCTGTTCAGTTTTGTCGGTCCGGCGACCGTGGCGTCCGCTCTTGCGGGCCCGTTGCCGGTTGCCGCACAGACGTTGCCTATGGACATGATCCTGCCGCCCAAGCGGCCGATCAGCCAAGGATTCAATGCCTCCGCGCCCTCGCTTCCGACCTCGTCCTTCCATCAGGCTTCCTCCACCGCGACGGCTCCGGCCCTGGTCAATGTGGTCACACAGCCGACCCGCCCTGCCATCACCAGGCCGGTGAATGCCGAGCAGGTGCTGGCCGCCACTGCGCCCCTGCCCCCGGCCCGGCCGGCTTTTGCTGAGCCATCGACAGCGCAACCCTCAGAGGCCGAGCCCATCACCATCACGCAGAAGCCCATCGTGACGGCCTCCATGGGTCCGGTCGGTCAGGGCCAGCCCCTGCCGAACAGCGCCATCGTGGAGCGGGCGAACGCCTACTTCACCAATCTCAACACCCTCATCGCCGATTTCACGCAAGTTGGCGGCGACGGGCGGCGGATGGGCGGCACGCTCTATCTTCAGCGGCCCGGCAAGGTGCGCTTCGAATACGATCCTCCGGCCACCCTCGAAGTGATCGCCGATGGTCGCTCGGTGGCCGTACGCGACCGGAAGCTCGCCACCCAGGATCTCTATTCGATCTCGCAGACGCCGCTGAAATTCCTGCTGCGCGAGCGGGTCAGCCTCGGCCAGGACATCAAGATCACCGGCATCACCAACGATCCAAACGCGGTACGCATCAACCTGGAGGATTCGTCCACGCTCGGCGGCACCTCCCGGATCACCCTGTTCTTCGACCCCGAGGTGCAGAATCTCAATCAATGGCGCATCGTCGACGCACAAGGATTCCAGACTATCGTGGTGCTGAACCAGGTCGAGAAGGGCCGCCGCATCGACCAGGACCTGTTCAAGATCCAGTACGAGGAGATCCGCGGCGACGGCGGCAAATAGCTGCTTCTTGCTGATCGCCTTGTCTGACGGCGAACCGGCATCCACTTCACCGGACAGGGCTTTCGATCTTCCCTCCGGCGAAAAACTGTCGTAGCCCGGAGAGGTCTCTCGAAGGACCTGTCCGTGAAACTCACCGTCTCTACCTGGAACATCAATTCCGTCCGTCTGCGCATCGATCAGGTCGAACGCTTCCTGAAGGACCGGCGGCCCGACATCCTGTGCCTGCAGGAGACCAAGTGTCCGAACGACAAACTGCCGATGAAGGAGCTGCAATCCTTCGGCTATCCGTTTGTCGTCCATATGGGTCAGAAGGGCTACAATGGCGTTGCGATCCTCTCGCGCTATCCGTTTTCGGAAACGAGCGTGATGGAGATGTGCGGTCGCCAGGATGCGCGCCACATCACGGTGACTCTCGGCCAGGCGAAGGCTGCTTCCGGCATCACGATCCATAATTTCTACGTGCCCGCCGGCGGCGACATTCCCGATCCGGAGATCAACGAGAAATTCCGCCACAAGCTCGATTTTCTTGGCCAGATGCGCGCCTGGGGCTCGAAGGCGAAGCCCACATCCGGTCCCGCGATTCTCGTCGGCGATCTCAACGTCGCGCCCCTCGAGCACGATGTGTGGAGCCATAAGCAGCTTCTTGACGTGGTGAGCCACACGCCTGTCGAGACGCAAGCGCTGGAAGAACTGCGCCAGGAAGCCGGCTGGATCGACGCCATGCGCGCCTTACGCCCTGAACCGGAAAAGATCTATTCCTGGTGGAGCTACCGCTCCCCCGATTGGGCCGCCGCCGACAAGGGCCGCAGGCTCGATCACATCTGGATCTCGGATGCGCTGACGGGCTCGCTGCGCTCCGTCGATGTGACCCGCGACACGCGCGGCTGGGAGCGTCCTTCCGACCATGCGCCGGTGACGGTGGAACTGGAACTGTGATCGATTCCGCGGACGATGTCCGCGGACACTTTGCCTAATGATCACGACGTACGCCTTGCCCCCACAAGCCAGGCACAAGCCAGGCTTTGTAGAAGGCGAATAAATTCAAGAAGCCATGTCTGGGGGCAAGCGGATGGTTCTCAAACTACGTTCGATCAAAACCCGGGTTCTGCTGCTGGCAGGAGCCGGGTTCATCGGAGCCTGCGCAGTTCTGACCTTCGCGGGCACGCAGATTATGATGCGCTCAGGCCGGACCGAGGCAATCGTTACGGCAAATACGCTCCTCAACCAGTACAAGGGTTTCGTCCAATCCGAGATCGGCCGCGCCGTTTCGGCCGCGACAGTGCTCAATTCAGCCGTCGAAGCCATCATCTACGATGAGAAGGTGGAGCGGGGGGAGCTTGCGGAAGTGATTGCGCGATCCGTCGAGGCGCAGCCCAACCTGGTCGGCATGACGCTCGCCTTTGAGCCGGATGGCCTGGATAGGCACGACAAGGATTTTCTCGCCGATACCTATTCGGACCCGACGGGCCGCTTCGCCCCCTATTTCTACTGGACCAAGGAGCGGAAGGTTTCCGTCGAACCCATCAACCTGACGAAGCCGCAAGAGATCGAGAACTGGTACAGCAAGCCCCTGCGCGAAAACCGCAACCAGATCGTTCCGGCCTACACCTACAAGGTCGATGGCGAGGACGTGCTGATGTCGACGGTCAGCATCGTCGTGCGCCGCGACAAGAAACCGGTTGGCATCATCACCGCCGATATGGCCCTCAATAAGATCTCGGAGGCCATCGGCGCGTTGAAGCCGTTCGGTGAAGGAACCGTGAGCTTGATCGGCTCAGGAGGATTGTGGGTTGCCAACAAGGACGCGCAACTTCTCGGGAAACCAGCCGATGACAAGGTTGTCTCCGAACTGACGGAGAAGGCCAAGGCATCGTCGGCTGGTTTCGCAGACACGATGATCGAGGATGCCTCGGGCAAGGAGATCTATCGGGCCATCGTCCCGGTGACCTTCCCTGGAATCGACGAGCCATGGCTGCTGTCGATCTCGGTTCCTGCCGACGCCATGATCACGGGCGCCATCGATGCCCGCAACCGGATGCTGCTCACCGCTGCCATCCTCCTCGTCCTGGCCCTGGCTGGTGCCTGGTGGGCTGCCCGGTCGCTCGCCACGCCGATCACGCGCATCACTGAAACCATGAAGACCCTCGCCCGCGGCGACACGAGCGTGAAGGTCACAGACATCGAACGTGTCGATGAAATCGGCGCCATGGCCGGCGCGGTGCAAGTCTTCAAGGAAGCCTTGATCGCCAAGAAGGAAGCCGACGAGGCCGCTGCCATCGAATCCGAGGCGAAGATGCGCCGGGCGCAGGTTCTGGATCAGCTCACGAAGCAGTTCGAGGCCAATGTCTCGGTGCTCACGAGTGGCCTCTCTTCCGCCGCAACGCAAATGGAGACCACTGCCCAGTCGATGACCTCGGTGGCGGATCAGACCACGAACCAATCGGTGAGCGTTGCCTCCGCGGCCGAGCAGACTTCGGCCAATGTGCAGACGGTCGCGGCTGCCACCGAAGAGCTCTCCATCTCCATCCGCGAGATCGCCTCGCAGGTCGGCCAGTCCTCTCGCATCGCCGAGCAGGCCGTATCGGATGCCCAGCGGACCAACGAGACTGTGCAAGCGCTCGCTGCTTCCGCAGAGCGCATCGGCGATGTGGTCCAGCTCATCAACACCATTGCGGGCCAGACCAACCTGCTGGCGCTCAACGCCACCATCGAGGCGGCGCGCGCCGGCGAAGCCGGCAAGGGTTTCGCTGTCGTGGCGAGCGAAGTGAAGCATCTCGCGACGCAGACCTCGAAGGCCACGGAAGAAATATCGGCACAGATCGGCTCCGTGCAGCAGGCAACGGCGGAGGCCGTGCAGGCGATCCAGAACATCGCCCGCACGATCGCCGAGATGTCCCAGATCTCCGTGTCGATCTCGGCCGCCATGGAGGAGCAGGGTGCGGCAACCGCCGAAATCTCGCGCAACGTGCAGGAGGCCGCGCGCGGCACGGAAGCGGTGACCGGCAATATCAACGAGGTGCGTCAGGGCGCAGGCGAAACCGGCATGGCGGCAGCACAGGTGCTGACCTCCGCGCAGGACCTGGCGCGCCATTCCGAGACGCTCAGCCGCGAGGTCAGCTCGTTCCTGTCAGGCGTGAAAGCAGCGTGAGGGCGAGAGCATCGGAGCCAAAAGTGGAATCCACTTTTGGGATCCATCCGATGCGTCATTGCTCACGTGAGCGCATCGTGTGGAACGATGCGCTCGGAGCCCTCACTCGTCATCCGAGGGTTTCGCCGGGATCTCCTCGCCGTCGATGGCGATGAGCTTCTGGCGCACGCGCTCCAGCCCCTGGCTCAAGCGGTCAAGCTCTGCGGCCATGGCGTCCTGCATGGCAGCCGCCGCATCGGGGAATTCTTCCAGCACGCGACGCATGAGGCTCGGCGTGACGCGGATCACGGTGGAGGCTTCTTGGGCCTTCGCCGTGGCGGGCCGGGAGATGCGGGTGAACAGGGCCGCCTGACCGATCAGGGAACCAGGACCCGCGACGAAGGCCGCGGGCGAGCCGTCCTCGTTCGCGTCGAGCGCGATAGCGCCCCGGCTCACCACATAACCGCCATCCGAGCGGTCGCCCTTGCGAAACAGAACGTCACTCTCCCGAAGGCTCCGGGTTTCCGACGCAAAGGCCACGAGACGCAGGGCATCGCGCTCCAACAAGTTGAACAGGGGAGCCTGGGACAGGATCGCGATGTCGTCGTCGAGAGCCATGGTTCTATGGAATCAGCTTGTAGCCGCCAGGCTCGGTCACCAGGATGCGGGCATTGGAAGGATCGGCCTCGATCTTCTGGCGCAACCGATAAATATGCGTTTCCAGCGTGTGGGTGGTCACGTTGGAATTGTAGCCCCAGACCTCGGTGAGCAGCGTATCGCGCCCTACCACCGCCTGGCCGGCGCGGTAGAGATAGCGCAGGATCGCGGTTTCCTTCTCCGTCAGCTTGAGCTTCGAGCCCTTCTCGTTGGTCAAAAGCTTGGAGCCTGGGCGGAAGGTATAGGGTCCGATCTGGAACACCGCATCCTCGCTCGCCTCGTATTGGCGCAGTTGCGCACGGATGCGGGCCAACAATACGGCGAACTTGAAGGGTTTGACCACGTAATCGTTGGCGCCCGCCTCAAGGCCCATGACGGTATCGTTGTCCGAGCCCTGGCCGGTGAGCATGATGATCGGGCTGCGGAAACCGTTCTGGCGCATGACCTTCACCGCCTCGCGGCCGTCCATGTCGGGCAGGCCCACATCCATGATGGCGAGGTCGATCCGGTCGCCTTTCACCGCCTCGATGGCGGCCGACCCCGTATCGACGGTGGTGACCTGGAATTCCTCGTGGAGGCCCAACTGCTCGGACAGGGTGTCGCGCAGGTCCTGATCGTCGTCCACGACGAGGAGGCGGCTGGCATTCGACATCTCAAACCCTTCACACGATGAACAGCATTAGCGCTGGGGCGGCTTCAAGGAGCTAAGGCAACGCCTGCTCCTGTCTTTCAGGCATGATCCGCTCGGACAGCCGGGCTCTTTGAAGGCCCTGCCGGCGCAAGCATTCTGCTTTCAGATCACGCTCGTTGCATTAGAGTAGTCATTCCCAGCTTGACAACAAGGGGCAGGCCCTGCCCTTCCACTGCCTATGAAGCGTACTCGCGTCAATGTCATCCGTGTCCACCGCTCCCCGCTCGATCACAGGCGGGGGCGGCTTAAGGCCGGCAATCTCACTCTGCCCTGCGCCATCGGGCGCTCCGGCACGAGCCATGCAAAGCGCGAAGGCGACGGGGCCTCTCCGGCGGGTTGCTTTCGCCTGCTGCAGGCCTTCTACCGGGCCGACCAGGGCCCCCGCCCCCGCACGGGCCTGAAGCTGCGGCCTATCCGCCCAACGGATGGCTGGTCGGACGATGCCCGCGACCGACGCTACAACAGGCTCGTGCCGCTCCCCTGCCCCACGAGCCACGAAAAGATGTGGCGGGACGACCATCTCTACGATGTGGTGATCGACATCGCCTGGAACCGGGGCCCCATCAGACGAGGCCGCGGCAGCGCCATCTTTCTCCACCTCGCCCGCCCCGGCTTTCTGCCGACCGAAGGCTGCGTGGCGGTGGAGCCCCGCATGATCCGGCGGCTTTTGGAGCGGATCGGGCCGCAGACGCGGATCGAGATCGTGGGATAGAGGCGGCTCAGCCTGCGTCTCTCAATCGCTTACGTGCGATATCGACATAAGCACTTTCGGCCTCGAAGCCGATGAAGGAGCGGTTGAGATTTTTTGCGGCGACCAGTGTCGTGCCGCTGCCGCAGAAGGGATCGAGCACGATCTGGCCTTCCTGCGTCGTGAGCTCGACGAGCGCCTGCATCAGGCGCACGGGCTTTTGTGTGGGATGAAGCCCGCCTTCCTTCGGCATGAAGCCGAGATCGAGCACGTTCTCAGGGCCTGAGATGTATGTCAGCAGCGCGTCCTGGTTATATGCGCCGACACCATGGATGAGTGCGTTGTCGGCAAGCGTCGTTCCGATTTTGTAGGGTTTCGTGAACCACAGGATCGGCTCGAAAGTTGGGCGCAGATTGCCGACGCGCCAACCGTCCCATATCTTCGCGGCATCTGCATCACCGCGCCTTTCATAGACCGCGCTCAAACGCTGTGCGCGATGCGGCGCACGCGAACGCATCCAGGCGAGCATATCCTTGTAGGAGAAACCGGAATCCTCCATCGCGGAAATGCAGCGATGCGCAAGCCGACGGCCTGCGAAGACGAACGCCGAACCGCCGGGCTTCAACACGCGCAGCCATTCCGGTGCCCATGTGAGGCACCATTCGTAATATTCGCGTGGGATCGCACGATCCGCTTCCGACCAGCCATTGATGGGCTTGCCGCGTTTTTTAAACACCGCACCTGCCTTTGCCTGCGCAGGGCTGGCACCGAGATAGGCGGAATTGGTGTTGGTGTGCAGCACATCCCAATCCGCGGCGCCGATGCCATAGGGGATGTCGCTGAGGATCAGATGCACGCTCTCCTCAGGGAGAGACTTGATGAGCTCGATCGAATCGCCGGCAAGCACCTCATCGAGCGGCAGCGCGCGTTCTCCAACTTCCTCGGTTGGAGCGATGCGACGGCGTTTGGCTGTTGCTTGCGTCACTGAGAACTACTTCGGATCCGAACAAATCTTACGAGAGTGCCAAGAGCACCGGTAGCGCGGAACGGCCCCCGCCCTCCCGGCTCCACATCATTTATGCTGCAGGCTTCGAGCGCGCCCCGAAGATCGCGCTGCCCACCCGCACATGCGTCGCACCGAGCTGGATCGCCTCGTCGAAATCGGCGCTCATGCCCATGGAGAGAATTTGAAGCCCATGGCGATCGGCGAGGGTGTTGAGGAGCGCGAAATGGGGCGATGGCGGGTCCTCCGCCGGGGGAATGCACATGAGGCCTTCGACCTCGAGACCGTATTTCGTGCGACAGGCCTCCAGGAAGGCGTCGACCTCGCCCGGGGCGATACCGCCCTTCTGCGGCTCCTCGCCGGTGTTCACCTGGACCAGCAGGCGCGGCTTCTTCCCCTGCTTGGCGATCTCCTTGGCGAGAGCTTCGGCGAGCGAGGGCCGGTCGAGGGTGTGGATCACGTCAAAAAGCTCCACGGCCTCCTTGGCCTTGTTGGACTGGAGCGGCCCGATCATGTGAAGCTCCACATCCGGGTAGCGGCTTCGCAGCCCAGGCCACTTGGCCTTAGCTTCCTGGACGTAGTTCTCGCCGAAAACCCGCTGGCCGGCGGCCAGAACGGGCTCGATGGCGTTGCCTGAGAAGGTTTTGGAGACGGCCACCAGCGTGATGCTCGAGGGGTCGCGGTCGTAGTCCGACGCGGCGCGGCGGATTGCCTCCCGCACTTCTCTTAAGGCCTCGACTGCATCGTTCTCGCTCATGGGACCCTCTCAAAGCCGTCTTCTCGCGCGCGAAACCGTTGACCGCGCGGGAGAGCTGTGTCCTAGTCCGCCGCAACGTGGCGGCGCAAGCCGCTTGAATCTCGAACCGACGGATGATTGACGAAAAATGAGGCCCGAGCGCTACAACGCCAAGGAAGCCGAGCTGAAATGGCGGAAGGTCTGGAACGACCGCAACCTGTTCAAGACCCACAACGACGACCCGCGTCCGAAATATTACGTGCTTGAGATGTTCCCGTATCCGTCGGGGCGCATCCATATGGGTCACGTGCGCAACTACACCATGGGCGACGTGGTGGCGCGCTACAAGCGGGCCAAGGGCTTCAACGTGCTCCATCCGATGGGCTGGGACGCCTTCGGCATGCCGGCGGAGAACGCCGCCATGCAGAACAAGGTCCACCCGAAGGAATGGACCTACGCCAATATCGCCACCATGCGCGCCCAGCTGCAGAGCATGGGCCTCTCGCTCGACTGGAGCCGCGAGATCGCAACCTGCGATCCGAGCTACTACAAGCACCAGCAGCGCATGTTCCTCGATTTCCTCGAGGCTGGCCTCGTCGACCGCAAGACCGCCAAGGTGAACTGGGATCCGGTTGATCACACCGTGCTCGCCAACGAGCAGGTGATTGACGGCCGCGGCTGGCGCTCCGGCGCGCTCGTGGAGCAGCGCGAGCTGACCCAGTGGTTCCTGAAGATCACCGATTTTGCGCAGGATCTCGACGACAGGCTCGACGCCCTCGACCGTTGGCCGGAGAAGGTGCGCCTGATGCAGCGCAACTGGATCGGCCGCTCGGAAGGCCTGCTGGTGCGTTTTGCGCTCAAGCCCGAAACGGCTCCGAACGGCGAGACCGAGCTTGAGATCTACACCACGCGCCCGGACACGCTCTTCGGCGCGAAGTTCATGGCGGTCGCTCCCGATCATCCTCTGGCGAAGGCCGCTGCCGCGAAGAACCCGGAGCTTGCCGCCTTCATCGAGGAAGCCAAACGCATCGGCACCGCGCAGGAAGCCATCGAGAAGGCGGAGAAACTCGGCTTCGATACGGGCGTGCGCGCCGTGCATCCGTTCGACCCGAACTGGGCGCTGCCCGTCTACGTCGCGAACTTCATCCTGATGGAATACGGCACCGGTGCCATCTTCGGCTGCCCGGGGCATGACCAGCGCGATCTGGACTTCGTCAACAAGTACGGCCTCGGCGTTACTCCCGTCGTGTGCCCGCCAGACGTCGACCCGGACACGTTCGTCATCACCGACACCGCCTATGACGGTGAGGGCCGGATGATCAATTCCAGCTTCCTCGATGGCATGACCATCGCCGAGGCGAAGGAAGAGGTGGCGAAGCGCCTCGAAAAGGAGACGCGCAACAACCGTCCGGTGGCCGAGCGCAAGGTGAATTTCCGCCTGCGCGACTGGGGTATCTCGCGCCAGCGCTACTGGGGCTGTCCGATCCCGATCATCCATTGCGATGATTGCGGCGTCGTGCCTGTACCGAAGGATCAGCTGCCCGTGGTGCTGCCGGAGGACGTGTCCTTCGATGTGCCGGGCAACCCACTCGACCGTCACCCCACCTGGAAGCACGTGAACTGCCCGACCTGCGGCAAGACGGCCCGCCGCGAGACGGACACCATGGACACCTTCGTGGATTCGTCCTGGTACTTCGCCCGCTTTACTGATCCGACCCTCGAGGACAAGCCCACCGACCGCGCCACGGTCGATGCCTGGCTTCCGGTCGATCAGTATATCGGCGGCATCGAGCACGCGATCCTGCACCTGCTCTATTCCCGCTTCTTCACCCGCGCGATGAAGAAGACCGGCCATGCAGGCCTGGACGAGCCGTTTGCCGGCCTGTTCACGCAAGGCATGGTGGTTCACGAGACCTACAAGGACCAGAGCGGCGCCTGGGTGCTGCCGAGCGACGTGCGCTTCGACACCCAAGGCAACGCGCGCAAGGCCTTCCATGTGGAAACGGCTGAGCCCATCGAGATCGGCTCCATCGAGAAGATGTCGAAGTCGAAGAAGAACACGGTCGATCCGGACGAGATCATCGCCTCCTACGGCGCCGACACGGCCCGCTGGTTCATGCTCTCCGACTCGCCGCCCGAGCGCGACGTGATCTGGACCGAGGAAGGCGTGCAGGGCGCCGGCCGCTTCGTGCAGCGCGTATGGCGTCTCATCGGCGATCTCGCCGACCGCATAAACGGCGGTAACGGCGCTGCCGCTGAGGGTCCGATCGGCCTTGCCGTCCGGAAGGCCGCGCACAAGGCCTTGGCTGCGGTGGAAGAGGATGTGGAGCGCCTGCGCTTCAACCGCTGCGTGGCGCATCTCTATGAGCTCGCCAACAGCCTGCAGGATCTGGCGAACCAAGCCAAGGCCGCCAACGAGCCCGGCCTCTCCGCCGCCTTCGGCGAAGCCGGCCGCATCTTCGTGCAGCTTCTTGCTCCGATGATGCCGCATCTGGCGGAGGAATGCTGGGAATCGCTCGGCCAGCCCGGCCTTGTGACCGACACGGCTTGGCCGGTCCTCGACCGATCGCTGCTCGTCGAGGACACGGTCACCCTGCCCGTCCAGGTCAACGGCAAGAAGCGCGCGGACGTCACTGTGGCGCGCGACGCGGATCAGGCCACGATTGAAGCGGCTGTGCTCTCGCTTGAAGCCGTGCAAAAGGCTATGGAAGGGAAGCCCGCCCGCAAGATCATCGTCGTTCCCCAGAGGATCGTGAATGTCGTCGCTTAATCTCAAGAGCTTGGCCCGGCTGACTGTCGTGGCGGGCCTCTCCCTTGGCCTGACCGCCTGCTTCAAGCCGCTCTACGGTCCCACGGCCTCGGGCCAGTCGCTTCAGACGGTCCTGGCGTCCATCGACGTTCCCGAGATCGACTGGCCGGATAGCCAGGCGGTGATGGGTCATTACCTGCGCAGCGAGCTGGTCTATGCCTTGAACGGCTCAGGCTCGGACACGCCGAAACGCTACGTGTTGAAGCTGGCCCTCGTGCGTTCTCTTTCGACGCCGATCGTCGATACGGAGACGGGCCGGGCGAGCTCCGCCATCGTCGGGGGCACGCTCAACTACACCCTGACGAGCCTCGATGGAAACATGGTCTATACCAAGGGAACGGCCACCTCCACGACCAGCTATGACCGCTATCAGCAGCGCTTCGCCAGTGTGCGTGCTCAGCGCGATGCCGAGATCAGGCTCGCTAAGGTCTTGGCTGAGCAGGTGAAAACCCGTCTGGCGGCGACGCTCTCCGCCGGCAGCTGAGACATTTTCCGCAAAAATGGATCCGGTTTTGCGAAAGGAAATGCGTCTTTTCAATAACTTAGAGATTTCTCCATGAACCTTCATCCACGGGGAACGCTCTAATATGGTTGCTGTCAAGGCCGGCGATGTGGATGGGGCGCTGCGGCGTCCCGATCCGCGCATCGGCGTGTACCTCTTCTACGGCCCGGACATGGGCCTCATCAACGAGCGCGCCCGCGCCGTCGCGGAGCGCTCGGTGGACAACCCCGCCGATCCCTTCCAGCTCATTCGCATCGATGGCGACGACATCGCCTCGGATCCCGCCCGTCTCGCGGACGAGGCCGGAACCATCGGCCTGTTCGGGGCTAAGCGCGCGATCTGGGTGAAATCCACCTCCCGCAACATCGCCCCTGCGGTGGATGCCGTGCTGAAAGGCGAGCTGACGGATACAGTCATCGTTATCGAAGGCGGCGATCTGCAAAAGTCCTCGCCCCTGCGCACCCTCTGCGAGCGTTCGCAGAAGGCTCTCGCCCTGCCCTGCTATGCGGATACGGGCAAGGATCTCGGCACGGTGGTCGACGAGACCCTGAAAAACAACGGTTTTTCCATCACCCGCGATGCTCGCACGGCCCTTATCGCCAGCCTCGGCGGGGATCGGCTGGCGACCCGTGGCGAAATCTCCAAGCTCATGCTCTACGCGCATGGAAAACGCGAGATCACTCTTGAGGACGTCGATGCGATCATGAGCGACGTATCGAGCCTTGCCATGGACGCCGTGGTGGATGCCGCTTTTGGTGGCGATGGCACTAATCTTGAAATCGGCTCACGGCGCCTGGCGGCAGAAGGCGTGAATGCCGCTGTGCTACTGGGCGCGGCGCTTCGCCATGCTCTTATGCTGCTCACCGCCCGCCTGACTGTGGAGGAAGGACGGCCAATCCCGGCGGTAATGGAAACCATGCGCAGCCTGCATTTCCGCCGCAAGCCACTGGTCGAGCGTCATCTTCAGCGCTGGACGAGCGAGAGCCTTAAAACAGCCATCGCCCTCATCCAGGCAAGCCTCCTCGACACCCGTCGCCTGTCGGATCTCGACGATACGATTGCGGCCAAGACCCTTCTCGACATCGCACGCATGGCGCGGCGGTAATTCATCGTTCCGTTGAGACTAAGCTGCCAGCCCCATCTCCGCCGGAATGGTGCTGCCATTGGAGAGAAACGAATCCAGAGCGCAGCGCCTGATCGTAGATCGCCTTCCCGATTCCTACGGCTTGGCCTGGGAATGACACGGAGCAGGCAATGTCGGAGGACGATATCATGGAGCCGGGCGGAATCGTCCTCGGGGCTTGCGAGCCGTCCGAGGGTGAGCGGTCGAGGGGGGCGCGAGGAGCGCTCCGGCTCGAGGTCTGAGATGTCAGCGTGGAACCCGACGGCTCCTCGCGCACGGCTTCTTGAGGCGGTCCATCCCTCACGGGGCGACTGACCTCCTGCCCGGCGGCGGTGCGTTCAGCCCTCCGGCAGGACCGTGCCCCGGCTCCACAAGCAGTCCCGCGTCACGCGCGCACTCGTTGCGGCCATCCACGTCTTGGGAGCCACAGCGGTGTGAAGACGGGGATCCCCGGGACTGATCCCCTGATCAAGTCCGGGGACGGCCATGACGAGGAGGGTTCATCGGTGATGCGAACAAACGGGGATGGCCGGAGCCGATCCCCAGCACAATCCCCGGAGCAAGTCCGGAGCCTGCCATGACGGCGGGAGGAGAGTGGTGATGGGTGAAGGGGCAATGGACTTGCTGCTTTCGAGCCGCATCCTCCACCGTCACGCCCGCACTCGTTGTGGCCATCCACGCCTAGGAAACGCAGTGGCTTGAAGATGTGGATCCCCGGCACAGGGCCGGGGATGACGAAGAGCATTAGCGCACTGAATTGAAGTATTTTTTACGGATTCAGCCGTCGGCACAGGCCGTCGAGTTGCTCCAAAGTCTTGTAGCGGATGCGCAATTCGCCGCCATTGCCCTTGTGGTCGATGGAGACGGTAAGCCCCAGGACGTCCTGGAGAACGCGCTCCAACGCACGGGTATCGGGATCCTTCTCCACCTTGGGCTTGGCCGATTTCGTCTCGAGCTTGGAAGGTTCTGTGCTCTCGGTTTGTGCGATCGCCTCGACTTGGCGCACGCTCAGACCAGCGTCGAGCACCTGTTTGGCGACCGCCACCGGGTCCTTCACGGCGAGCAAAGCCCGGCCGTGGCCGGCGGAGAGCTTGCGGTCAACCAAGAGCTTCCTCACCGGATCGGGCAGATCGGTGAGGCGCATCATGTTGGCGATATGGCTACGGCTCTTGCCGATGATCTTCGAGAGATTCTCCTGTGTGTAGGAGAACTCGGCCATCAGGCGCGCATAGCCCTCCGCCTCTTCAATCGGGTTGAGGTCGGCGCGCTGGACGTTTTCGAGAATGGCGTATTCGAGCGAGGTCTTGTCGTCGATATTCACGACGACCACCGGCACTTCGTGCAGGCCCGCTTTCTGCGATGCGCGCCAGCGGCGCTCCCCGGCAACGATTTCGTACGAATCGTTCCTGTTCGGCACGGGCCGGACCACGATGGGCTGGATGATACCGCGGTCCTTGATGGACTGCGTCAGCTCCTGAAGCTCGGCATCCTCGAACACTTTGCGCGGATTGCGCGGGTTCGGGATGAGGAACTCAACGGGCACCTTCTTCTGGCCGCCCTTGTTGCTGCTCTGCATAGTGCCGATTTCGGCACCGACCTCGCCGATCAATGCGGCCAAGCCCCGGCCGAGTGATTTCGCTTCTCTTGCCATTGTTTGTCTCAACTCTTGTTACGCGGCGCGCAGGGCGCGTTCACGCTGAATGACTTCGGATGCCAATCGTAAGTATGCTTGCGAGCCCGTGCACTTGATGTCGTAGAGCAGCACCGGCTTGCCATGAGACGGCGCCTCCGAGACGCGGACGTTTCGCGGGATCATGGTCTCATAGACCTTGTCGCCCATGAACTCGCGCACGTCCGCAACCACCTGCCCTGAGAGGTTGTTGCGGGGGTCGAACATGGTGAGCACCACGCCATGGATCGTGAGATCCGGGTTTAGGGCCGACCGGACCTGTTCGACCGTTGTGAGCAGCTGGCTGAGACCTTCCAGAGCAAAAAATTCGCATTGGAGGGGGACCAGAACCGCGTCAGCAGCGGTCAAGGCGTTGATGGTCAGGAGATTCAAAGAAGGCGGGCAGTCGATAAGGACATAGGTAAAAGGTTCTTTTACCTGATCGGCCGCCAAGCCCTGAATTGCCGCGCGGAGGCGATGCGCACGATCACGCTCGTTTGCGATCTCCAGTTCGACGCCGAGCAGGTCGAGAGTCGAGGGTGCCAGCCAGAGACCGGGCACCACCGTCTCGGTGATGCTCTCTGGGAGCGAGGCTTCACCGGCCAACACGTGATAGGTCGAGACCTGACGGCTCTTGCGGTCGATTCCGAGGCCGGTCGAGGCATTGCCTTGCGGGTCGAGATCGATGATCAGCACCTTCTCGCCGATGGCGGCCAAAGCCGTACCGAGATTGATGGCCGTCGTCGTCTTGCCGACGCCGCCCTTCTGGTTGGCGAGCACAAGAATGCGTGGTTTCACACCACGCGCTCCAGCTTCGGATTCGCTGCGGTCGGTCATCATGAATGGCTCTCGATGGAGGTTATGCGGAGAATCCTGGCTTCAGAATCGGTACGGCTTGGCAGGATATCTGCCTTGAATGTCCACCTTTTCCGGGCCTCGGTCAATTCGGACTCGACCTCACGTCCTTTGGGAAAGAGGCCGATTGTCCCCGTTTTCAACATGGGCTCAGTCCATTCCAGCAACTGGGTCAGGGAGGCGAGCGCCCGGGCCGACACCACATCGGCCCTGCCCACGAAGCCGGGAAGGACTGTCTCAAGTCGCGCCTCGTGGACCGTAGCCGAGGCCCCGGTGAGGCGGGCGATCTGGCGCAAGAAGGCACACTTGCGGGAATTGCTCTCGACGAGGTGAACCTTCAGCCCCCTCTCCTGCCCGGCAATGGCGAGCACAAGACCGGGAAATCCGGCGCCAGAACCGAGATCGATCCAGGTCTTGGCCTCGGGGACCAGTTCCAGAAGCTGGAGGGAGTCGACGATATGCCGGTCCCAGATATGGTCGAGCGTCGCCGGGCCAACAAGGTTCTTGATCGCCTGCCACCGGCGGAGCTCACGCTCCAGAAGCTCCAGCTTCTCGTGTGTTTCACGTGAAACATTCAGATCGGTGGAGGAGGATGCGGTCGCTTTCATGATGCCACCGGCTCAACTGAACGCGATCCCTTTACGATGGCTTTCTTTGCGTGAGCAGCCAGAAGCGTGAGCGCAGCAGGGGTGATGCCCTCGATGCGAGCCGCCTGCCCCAGAGTCCTGGGACGGACCAGAACGAGCTTGGCCTTGATCTCGTTCGACAGACCCGGGAGTCCCTGGAAGTCGAGCGTCTCCTCCAGCACGATCCCCTCGTCTCGACGATAGGCGGCGATATCCGCCTGCTGCCGGTCGAGATAGACGGCGTAGGTGGCATCCGTCTCCAGCCGCTCCTGAACCTGCGGGCTCACGGAAGAGAGCTCCGGCCAAGCCTTGACGAGGTCGTCCCAGCTTATCGTTGGATAGGAGAGCAGTTGATAGGCGCTGCGGCGAATGCCGTCCTGATTCAGCCCGATGCCCTGGCGCGCCGCTTCCTGGGGTGTGAGGCTCAAGGATTGCAGCTTCTCACGGATGGAGCGCATTTCACCTTGAGAGCGGCGGAAGTGGACTTCACGTTCGGACCCGACACAGCCGATCTCCAGCCCCTTCCCCGTCAGGCGCTCGTCCACATTGTCGATGCGCAGGCTCAGGCGGTATTCCGAGCGGGAGGTGAACATCCGGTAGGGCTCACTGACCCCGCGTGTGATCAGGTCATCGATCAGTACGCCGATGTACGACTCGGCCCGGTCGAAGATCACGCTCTCCTGTCCGGCCGCGCGGCGGGCGGCGTTGATGCCAGCCACAAGCCCCTGAGCACCCGCCTCCTCATAGCCTGTCGTGCCGTTGATCTGACCCGCGAGGAAGAGGCCCCTCACCGCCTTGGTCTCGAGCCCGGCCGTCAGGTTTCGGGGGTCCACATAATCGTATTCGATGGCATAAGCCGGCTGAAGCATCCGCACCTTCTCGAGGCCCGGGATATGCTTCAGGAATTCCAGCTGCACGTCCTCGGGCAGAGAGGTCGAGATCCCATTGGGATAGACTTTGATGTCGTCCAGGCCCTCCGGTTCGAGGAAGATCTGGTGCCCGTCGCGGTCGCCGAAGCGCACCACCTTATCCTCGATGGAGGGGCAGTAGCGCGGGCCGGTGCCCTGGATATCGCCGGAATACATGGCCGAACGGTGAAGATTGCCTCGGATCAGCTCATGGACCTTGGCCGTGGTGCGAGTGATCCCACACTCGATCTGGGGCGTTGTGATCCGGTCCGTCAGGAGCGAGAACGGCACCGGGTCGTCATCCGCCGCCTGCTTGTCGATTCCGGCCCAATCGATCGTGCGGCCGTCGAGACGCGGCGGCGTGCCGGTCTTGAGGCGGCCGAGGGTGAAGCCGAGTCGCGCAAAGGTCTTCGGGAGACCAAGCGAAGGGCGCTCGCCCATGCGGCCTGCCGGGATCTTCTTCTCGCCGATATGGATGAGGCCAGACAGGAAAGTGCCGGTGGTGATGACAATGGCGCCCGCCGTGAGCGTCCGACTATCTGTCAGAAGCAGGCCGGTCACGCGCCCGTCCTGCACGAGGAGGTCGTCCGCCTCCCCTTCCACAATGATGAGGTTTTCGGTCTGGAGCAGTTCGGTCTGGATCGCCCGGGCATAGAGCTTCCGGTCGGCTTGGGTGCGGGGACCGCGAACGGCAGGTCCCTTGCGGCGGTTCAGGAGGCGAAACTGGATGCCGGCCTTGTCGGCCATGCGTCCCATGACACCGTCGAGGGCGTCGATCTCGCGCACGAGATGGCCTTTGCCGAGACCACCAATGGCCGGATTGCAGGACATGGCGCCAACGGTCGCGAGTTTGTGCGTCACAAGAGCCGTGCGCGCGCCCATGCGCGCAGAGGCAGCGGCCGCCTCGGCACCCGCATGGCCACCACCGACCACGACCACATCGAACATGTCACGTGTTGAGAGCTGACTCACAGGATTCTCCATGCCTGGGGTCTAGGACCTGGCGGCGAAGAGGTCAAAAGGGCAAAATGTTCCACGTGAAACATTCGCCCCGCCCACCGGTTCTGCACAGGATCCACACCGGCTGTGCAGAGGGCATTCAGCACCATTCAACCGATTCGTGAACAGGCGTCGCGCAGAGTCGCACAGATTCGCTTCATCGTTACCGTGATAGCCCCCGACCCGAAACCGTGCCCGCTTTTGCGCACGACGCACCCGGCTACTTGCCGATACAGAAGCTGGAAAACAGGCGATCCAGCACATCCTCGACATCGACCCGACCCGTAATCTCGCCTACCGCACGAGCCGCCAGACGGACTTCCTCCGCGGCAAGTTCCAGAGGACCCCGCGCTGCCAACAGCTCCCGTCCGGCGGTCAGAGAGCGGTGTGCCCGTTCGAGAGCCTTGCGATGGCGCTCCCGGGTGAGAATGGCATCGCCCTCGCCCAAGGCCGTCTCGGCCTCGTGTTCCAGCGCGGCGATCAACTCAGGCAACCCCTCCCCGGTCGAGGCCGAGATAAAGAGGTCGCAATCGTGACGGCTCCGATCCAAATCCGCCTTGGTGCCGACCTTCAGAAGCCGGCGGGCCGGCGGCGCACCGGTCTCCGCACCTCCCGGCGGGATGAGCCAGAGCACGAGGTCGGCATTCTGCGCGCGGGTGCGGGCACGGGAGACGCCCTCCTGCTCGATCACATCTCTGCTCTCCCGCAGGCCCGCGGTATCAACGATCACCACGGGCAAGCCTCCCAGATCGCAATGCACCTCGATGACGTCACGGGTGGTTCCCGCAATCGGCGAGACGATGGCCACATCCCTCCGGGCGAGCGCATTGAGAAGCGTCGACTTGCCGGCGTTGGGGGGTCCGGCGAGCACGACCGTAAAACCCTCGCGCAGGCGCTCGCCGCCGCGGTTCGAGAGCGCCTGCTCGATCTCGGCATGGAGATGATCGAGCCGGCTCAGGATGTCGACCTCCAGATCCTCGGGCACATCCCCTTCGTCCGAAAAGTCGAGGCTCGCTTCCAGCAGAGCGAGAGCCTGGAGGATGCCCTCGCGCCACCGCTCGGCCGCATTGCCGAGACGGCCCTCGAGCTGGAGCATGGCCTGACGGCGCTGCGCCTCCGTCTCCGCATCGATCACGTCGGCGAGGCCTTCGACCTGGGAGAGGTCCATGCGCCCATTGAGGAAGGCACGGCGCGTGAACTCTCCCGCTTCGGCCGGACGGCAGCCAGCGATCGCGCCGAGGGCTTTGAGCACCGCCGCCCTCGTGGCGAGGCCGCCATGGATGTGAAGCTCGGCCTGGTCCTCCCCTGTGAAGCTCCGTGGTCCCGGCATCCAGAGCACGAGCGCCTGATCAAGCGACTCTCCCGAGGCGGGCTCCCTCAAGATCCGCACGGCAGCATGACGCGGCTCGGGCACGCGGCCGCCGAGGGTTTCCAGAATGGTCAGGCTCTGCGGCCCGCTGATCCGGATGATGCACACGGCGGCGCGACCATGGCCGGAGGCGGTGGCGAAGATGGTATCATCCGAGCGCATGGGCAAAGAACCTCTATGGACCTCTCACCCGATCGGGCGATTATCGTTGGTGACGCGTTAACGCGAGACGGATCAAGGATCGGTTCTGATCCGAATCGATTGGTCCGTTTCACGTGAGCGAACCAACAGGCAGGAGCAGGATCCATGAACCGCCTCGGGAATGCCAGTTCACCCTATCTCCTGCAGCACAAGAGCAATCCTGTCCATTGGTGGGAATGGGAACCGGAGGCCCTCGCCGAGGCGAAGCGGCTCAACAGGCCCATCCTCATCTCCATCGGCTATGCCGCCTGCCATTGGTGTCACGTGATGGCCCACGAGAGCTTCGAGGACCCGGACGTCGCGGCGGTGATGAACGAGCTCTACGTGAACATCAAGGTCGACCGGGAGGAGCGGCCCGATGTCGACCATGTCTATATGAGCGCCCTCCACCTTCTCGGCGAACACGGCGGCTGGCCGCTCACCATGTTCCTGACGCCTGATGGAGAGCCATTCTGGGGCGGCACCTATTTCCCCAAGGAGCCGCGTTTCGGTCGTCCCGGCTTCGTCCAAGTGCTCAGGGAGATCAGCCGCCTCTATCACGCGGAGCCGGAGCGCATCCTCAAGAACCGGGATGCCCTGAAGCAGCATTTGGCGAGAGGTGCGGAATCCGACGGCGGCACATTGGGTCTCGCCGATCTCGACCGCATGGGCCTGCGCCTTGCCGAGTTGATCGACACGGAGCATGGCGGCCT
Source organism: Microvirga vignae (assembly GCF_001017175.1). Lineage (GTDB taxonomy): Bacteria > Pseudomonadota > Alphaproteobacteria > Rhizobiales > Beijerinckiaceae > Microvirga > Microvirga vignae. Next base: position 19,764 of record NZ_LCYG01000016.1, read on the forward strand.
TCAGGGCGCGCCGAAATTCCCGAATCCGACGATCCTCGACTATCTTCTCCGCTATGCCCGGCGCGCCGGCGACGAAGAGGCTCGCAAGCGGTTTCTTCTGACCATGGAGCAGATGGCGCTCGGCGGTATCCGCGATCATCTCGGTGGAGGCTTTGCCCGCTACTCGGTGGATGAGCGCTGGCTCGTGCCGCATTTCGAAAAGATGCTCTACGACAATGCGCAGCTCTTGGAACTCTACGCTCTAGCCCATGCCGAGACCGGGCGCGCCTTGTTCAAGGATGCTGCGGAGGGAATTGTGACTTGGCTCCGGCGGGAGATGATCACGCCGGAGGGCGCCTTCGCCTCCAGCCTGGACGCCGATTCCGAAGGCGAGGAAGGCCGCTTCTATGTGTGGAGCCTCGCTGAGATTCGAGAGGCTCTTGGCGAGGAGGATGCCGCCTATTTCGCGAAGGTCTACGACATCACCGAGGAAGGAAATTTCGAGGGCCACAACATCCCGAACCGGCTGATCACCGGCGAGGCCCCTGCCCCGGTTGAAGAGCGTCTCGCCGCGATGCGGGCGAAACTGATGGAGCGGCGGTCCACCCGCGTCCGGCCCGGGCTCGACGACAAGGTGCTCGCCGATTGGAACGGGCAGATGATCGCCGCCCTCGTTCGTGCGGCCCCCCTCCTCGACCATCCGGAATGGATCACCCTGGCTCAGCACGCCTATCGTTTCATTCACCAGTCGATGAACCGTCAAGGCAGGCTCGGCCACTCATGGCGCGCAGAATCGCTCATCTTTCCCGGCTTCGCTCTTGATCACGCCGCCATGATGCGGGCGGCTCTCGCCCTCTATGAGGCGACGAGCGATGCATCCTACCTGCGTGATGCGGAAACCTGGCGGGATGTGCTGCTCACAGAGTTCATGATCGAGGAGACGGGTTGTCTCGCGATGACAGCACGCAGCGCCGATCCGCTTGTGGTGCGTCCGCAGCCGACTCATGACGAAGCAGTGCCCAATGCCAACGGCATGTTCGCGGAAGCGCTCGTGCGGCTCGCGCAAATCACGGAGACCCAATCCGACCATCAGCGCGCGACGGAGGTCCTGACAGGGCTCGTCGGCGTCGCCCGCTCTTCCCCTCTCGGGCACACCTCGATCCTCAATGCTCTCGATCTGCATCTGCGAGGTGTGAGTATTCTCGTCACGGGGAACAATGCGAAGCCGCTTCACGAGGCGGCGCTGCGCGTGCCTTATCTCGACCGGAGCGTGCGTCTGCTCCAACCTGGTGAAGCTCTCGACGAGAACCATCCTGCGAAGGTCCTCGCATCATCGGACGACAAAGCACAGGCGCTCGTCTGCGCTGGCATGCGCTGTTCGCTTCCGGTCACCACGCCTGAGGCTCTGACGACTCAGGTGAAGGAGATGCTGGCGTCGCAGGAACAGTGACGCATCGCGGAGCTTTTCATCTCACATCCATGCGGGAGTGACGATGTTCTTTTTCTTCTCGAATCGGATCGGCTGCGCAGGCTCGCTTCTCATCTCCGTCGGTCTCACCCTGCTCATCCTGTTCCTGATGGGGGTGCTTTGAGGATCCGAGTGGAAAGAAGACGTGGATCGCCGGGACAAGCCCGGCCATGATGGGGCGCCATCTTCACTTCGTTATGGCCACACCCGTTGCGGCCATCCACGTCTTTTCGCCAACAGCATTCAGCATGCCAAACAAAAACCCCACCCTCTCAACGAGAGGATGGGGCTGATCGTCTGACATATGACGCGGAAAGATCAGGTGTTCATCGAGTCGAAGAATTCCTGGTTCGACTTGGTCTGACGCAGCTTGTCGAGCAGGAACTCGATCGCGTCCACCGTGCCCATCGGGTTGAGGATGCGGCGCAGCACGTACATCTTCTTGAGCGTGTCGCTAGGCACCAGCAGTTCCTCCTTGCGGGTGCCGGAGCGGGTGATATCGATGGCCGGGAAGGTCCGCTTGTCGGCGACCTTGCGGTCAAGGATGATTTCCGAGTTACCGGTGCCCTTGAACTCTTCGAAGATCACTTCGTCCATGCGCGAGCCGGTGTCGATGAGCGCGGTCGCGATGATGGTGAGCGAACCGCCCTCCTCGATGTTGCGCGCGGCACCGAAGAAGCGCTTCGGACGCTGCAGGGCGTTCGCGTCCACACCGCCGGTGAGGACCTTGCCCGAAGACGGAACCACCGTGTTGTAGGCGCGGCCCAGACGCGTGATCGAGTCGAGCAGGATGACCACGTCGCGGCCATGCTCCACGAGGCGCTTGGCCTTTTCGATCACCATCTCGGCCACCTGCACGTGGCGGGTCGCCGGCTCGTCGAAGGTGGAGGCCACGACCTCACCCTTCACGGAGCGCTGCATGTCGGTCACCTCTTCCGGGCGCTCGTCGATCAGCAGCACGATGAGGTAGCACTCGGGGTGATTGGTGGTGATCGACTGCGCCACGTTCTGCATCAGCACCGTCTTACCGGTACGCGGCGGCGCGACGATGAGCGCGCGCTGGCCCTTACCGATGGGCGAGACGATGTCGATGATGCGCGGCGAGAAATCCTTGCGTGTCGGATCGTCGATCTCGAGCTTGAAGCGCTCGTGCGGGAATAGCGGCGTCAGGTTGTCGAAATGGACCTTGTGCCGGATCTTCTCGGGATCCTCGAAATTGATGGTGTTGACCTTCAGCAACGCGAAGTAGCGTTCGCCCTCCTTCGGGCCCCGGATCGGGCCGTCCACCGTGTCGCCGGTGCGAAGGCCGAAGCGGCGGATCTGCGAGGGTGAGACGTAAATATCGTCAGGGCCCGGCAGGTAGTTCGAATCGGCGGAGCGGAGGAAGCCGAAGCCGTCCTGCAGCACCTCGACCACGCCCGCGCCGATGATCTCAACCTCGCGCGCCGCGAGCTGCTTGAGGATGGCGAACATGAGCTCCTGCTTGCGCATCGTGCTCGCGTTCTCGACCTCGAGCTCCTCGGCAAAGGCAATGAGTTCGGTGGGGGATTTGGATTTCAGGTCTTGAAGTTTGATTTCCCTCATCGGGGAACACTCTCGGGGTAAAATGCGCGGGCAGGTTCACTGTGCGCGGGGAGATCGGGGAAATGTTCGACAGGGCCGCCCAGTTCACGGAGGTGACTTGAGAGAGCCCTGAGGGCCCGTGCAGCGCAACCTGTCTTTTATGGAAGAGGACTCTCTTTTACCCGTATTTGGGCCGTTTCTCAAGTCCTGTTTGGATAGTCCTTTTGGAAGGCGTCATCCCGGATCGACTCCGCCGATCCGGGATGACGGCTTGATAATCAGAACGGCTTCACGATCACGAGGATCACGATGCCGATCATGAGCACCGTCGGGACCTCGTTGAGGATGCGATAGTATTTCGCGGGCCGCGTGTTCTTGTCCGCGGCGAATTCCTTGAACCTGCGAACATAGACGCCATGCATGCCGGAGAGGATCAGCACGAGAAGAACCTTCGCGTGGAGCCAGCCGGAGGTGTACCAGCCGCCGTCCCAGATCATGTAAAGGCCGAGCACCCAGACGACGATCATCGCCGGGTTGATGATAGCCTTGAGCAGGCGCCGCTCCATAATCTTGAAGGTCTCGGACTGGATGGAGCCTTTCGGCGCGTCGGAATGATAGACGAAGAGACGCGGCAGGTAGAGCATGCCCGCCATCCAGGCGATGACGGCGATGACGTGAAACGCCTTGATCCAGAGATACAGCATTGTTTTCAAGCCTCCCGCACGCGAGCGATCATCTGCTCGACATGCGCGATCGGCGTCTCCGGCAGGATGCCGTGGCCGAGATTGAAGATATGCGGGCGGCCGCGCACGGCATTCAGGATATGGTCGATCCCCTGCTCCATCGGCTCAGCCCCGGCAATCAACGCGAGTGGATCAAGATTGCCCTGGGTCGCAACCGTGCCCGGCAGGGTCGGCAGCACAGCAGCCGGATCAAGCGTCCAGTCGAGGGCGAGTGCATCGCCAATCCCGGCTGACGCGAAGCGGTGAAGATTGGCGCCGCCGCCGCGCGCGAAGACGATGGCCTTGGCCTGGGGCCGGGCAGCCTTCAAGCCTTCCACCATGCGGCGGATCGGATCGAGGGAGAGCCGGTCGAAGAGAGCTGGCGGCAAGGCCGAGCCGAAGCTCTCGAAGATCTGGACCGCTTCCGCGCCCGCATCGACTTGGCGGATGAGATAGGCCGTGGAGGCCCGCACCAGACGGTCGATGAGCGCATCCATGAAGGCAGGGTCGCGATAGGCGGTGAGCCGGGCCGGCGCCTGGTCCGGGGTGCCCTTGCCGGCGATCATGTAGCTCGCCACCGTCCAGGGTGCGCCACAGAAGCCCAGAAGGGTGGTCTCCTTCGGGAGAGACTGCTTGAGGCGGTCGAGGGTCTCGAAGACCGGGTCGAGCCGCTCCAGCGGCAGCTCATCGGCAAGCCTGGAAAAATCCCTTTCTGAGGTGACGGGATCGAGCCTGGGTCCCTCGTTCTCGACGAAGCGCACGTCCTGGCCCAACGCATGGGGAATGACCAGGATGTCGGAGAACAGGATCGAGGCATCGAAGCCGAAACGACGGATCGGCTGGAGGGTCACCTCCTCGGCGAGCCTTGGGCTGTAGCAGAGGTCGAGAAAGGAACCCGCCTGCTTCCGGGTCTCGCGGTATTCCGGCAGATAGCGGCCGGCCTGACGCATGATCCAGATCGGCAGAGGCCAGACCGGCTCGCCGTTCAGCACGCGGAGGATCGCTTTGGTGGGACGCTCGCTCACAAGCCCTCTCTAATAAGAATAATCTTTGAATCTAAGAATCTGATGTTTCTCTTGGGCCGTGAATCACAAAGCCGCAAGCCCGTCCACAATCTCTCCACATCGGCCAACCCGTTAACTGTTCATTAACGGGTGGGGCGGCCTTGCCTCAATTATTTCCGAATTCTTAAACCTTAACAGCTCGTTAACGAATTTGAACGGGACGTTAACGCCAAGCTGGAGGGTGATTCGTGCCGGATTCCCCCATGGTTGAGAATTCAGACTCACACATGAAGCTGCTCTGTTGATGGCTGGCCCGACAGATCACAGCCCCCTGCCCTGGACCTCTGAATTAAGCCGTTCTATCCACATTTATCGACTCCTTTGCGCATCGTGCGGAAAAATGGACCCGGTTTTCCGCACGATGCGCCAATTGACCAGAAAGCATCGGATGGGTCCTAAAAGTGGTTTCCACTTTTAGGTCCGATGCACCAGGAGAACCGCCGTGGTGGGACGCAGCTACTTCCATCTCCATCTCGTCTCCGACTCGACCGGCGAGACCCTGATCACCGTCGCCCGCGCGGTGGTGGCGCAATATGAAGGGGTGGCTGCCATCGAGCATGTCTATCCGCTGGTGCGCTCCACCACGCAGCTCGAGCGCGTGCTCGCCGAGATCGAAGCCGCCCCTGGTATCGTGCTCTACACCCTGGTGGATCCAGACCTCATGACGCGCCTGGAAGATGTCTGCCGCGCCACAAGCTCGCCATGCCTCTCCGTGCTCGCCCCGGTGCACTCGCTGATCTCCTCCTATCTCGGCACCCATTCCACCGCGCGGCCCGGCGCGCAGCACATGCTGAACGCGGAATATTTCAAGCGCATCGACGCCATGAACTTCACCCTCATGCACGATGACGGGCATCTGCCTGACGATCTGGACGAGGCCGATGTGATCCTCATGGGCGTGAGCCGCACCTCGAAAACGCCAACGGCCGTCTATCTCGCCAATCGTGGGTTGAAGACGGCCAATTTCCCGCTCGTCCCGGGCATGCCGCTGCCACCCAATCTGGAAGCGGCAAAGAAGGCTCTCATCGTCGGCCTCGTCGCGACGCCCGAGCGCATCGTGCAGATCCGGCAGAACCGTCTGCTCAGTCTCAACGCCGATGACGATACATCCTATGTGGATCGCGAGGCAGTGGCGGAGGAAATCGCGGCCTCGCGTCGGCTCTTCGCACGCCATGGCTGGCCGGTGATCGACGTGACGCGCCGTTCCATCGAGGAGACGGCGGCGGCGATCATCGATCTCTATCGCGACCATCGCCTGAAATCCCTCGCGGAGTAGAACAATGCCCGCGCTCTGGACTGCCTCGGAAAAACTGCTGCTCGCATCGACCAGCGCAACGCGGCTCGGGCTGCTTGTCGGCGCAGGATTGTCGGTCGAGACACAAAGCTCGAACGTCGATGAACGCGCCATCGAACAAGCGGCGCAAAGCGAAGGGCTCGATCCACCCGCTCTGGCCGCACGTCTTGCCGCCGAAAAAGCGCTGGCCGTGAGCAGCCGTCATCCGGGACGCATCGTGCTGGGCGCCGACCAAGTTCTCGCCTGCGGCTCGAGCGTGTTTCACAAAGTGGATGATCGCGAAGCCGCGCGCCGCCAGCTGCAGGCGCTCTCGGGAAAAAGCCATGCGCTCCATTCCGCCGGCGCCATCGCCATCGGCGGGAAGGTGGTGGAGAGCTTCGTGACCACCGCCATTCTCGCGATGCGTCCCCTGACGGACGAGGCCATCGATCTTTATCTCGAACTCGCTGGCCCCAGCGTGCTCCATAGCGTCGGCGTCTATCAATATGAGGGTCTCGGCGTTCACCTGTTCGATTCCGTCGAGGGCGATCATTCCACCGTTCTCGGGCTGCCGCTGCTTCCGCTTCTGTCGGCCCTGCGCCGTCTCGGCTGCCTTTCTCTCTAGGACTTGCACGTCATGACCAAGGCCTTCGTCGTCGGCCATCCGATCAAGCATTCCCGCTCGCCGCTCATTCACGGCCATTGGCTGAAGGAGCACGGCATCGCGGGCTCTTACGAGCGAATCGATGTCGAGCCTGTGAACTTCGGTCACTTCCTGCGGAAGTTTCACGAGCAGGGTTTTGCCGGCGGCAATGTCACGATCCCGCACAAGGAAGCGGCTTTCGCCGGCGTCGCGCGCAGGACGGAACGCGCCGAGCGTCTGAAGGCCGTCAACACGCTCTGGATCGAGAACGGCGTGCTGTGGGGCGACAACACGGATGTGCTCGGCTTCATGGCCAATCTCGATCAGAGTCTGGGGATCGGCTGGGAGCAAGCTGTGGACACAGCGCTCGTTCTCGGCGCGGGCGGTGCGGCGCGCGGCATCGTTGCGGGTCTGCAGGACCGGCCGTTGAAGCGCATCGTCGTCGCCAATCGCACCGTGTCGAAAGCTGAGGAACTCGTTCGCGATTTCGAACGCTACAGCGCCGTGAAACTCGCGGCCCTTGCGTGGGACGAACTCAACGGCGCGCTTGCAGGGTCGCAGCTCATCGTCAACACCACCTCGCTCGGCATGGCGGGGCAGCCGCCGCTGCTCATCGATCTCGACAAAGCGCCCGACAACGCAATCGTCTCGGACATCGTCTATGTCCCGTTGAAAACGCCGCTGCTCGCGGCTGCCGCGGCGCAGGGTCTGCGAACCGTCGATGGTCTGGGAATGCTGCTGCACCAGGCCGTGCCCGGATTCGAGCGCTGGTTCGGCGTGAGGCCCGAAGTGACACCTGACCTACGCGCGCTGATCGTCGCCGACATCGAGGGCGCGGCATGACCTTCGTCCTCGGGCTCACCGGCTCCATCGGCATGGGAAAATCGGCCACCGCCAATCTTTTCCGAAAACTCGGTGTTCCAGTGCATGATGCGGATGCCGCCGTCCACGCGCTCTATCGCGGGCGCGCCACGCCACTGATCGAAAAAGCGTTTCCCGGAACCGTCGTCGAGGGTGTGGTGGATCGCCGCAAGCTCGGGCAAGCCGTGCTCAACAGCGCCGAAAAACTGAAACTGCTCGAGAGCATCGTGCATCCGTTGGTGCGCGAAGAGGAAGAAAATTTCCTCACACATGTTTCGGCAACCGCATCGCTCGCCGTGCTCGATATCCCCCTTCTTCTCGAAACCGGCGGCGACAAGCGCTGCGATGCGGTTCTGGTCGTCTCTGCTCCCGCGGACGTGCAGCGTGCACGCGTGATGGCGCGGCACGGCATGACGGAAGAGACATTTCAAGCAATCCTCAGTAAACAGATGCCGGATGCGCAAAAGCGTGCCCACGCACATTTTATTGTCGATACGAGCCGCACCTTTGCTTCCGCCGAGGCGCAGGTGCGGTCTATCCTTGCTTGCCTTGCGGGACGGCCTGGCCGCCGTGAATTCTTGAAGAAGAGTGTTTGACGATGCTGCGAGAGATCGTTCTCGATACCGAAACCACCGGCACCGATCACGCCAAGGGTGATCGCATCATCGAAATCGGCTGCGTCGAGCTTCTCAACCATATCCCAACAGGCAAGAGCTATCACGTCTATATCAATCCGGAACGCCCGGTATCCGCCGGCGCGCTCGCGGTGCACGGATTGAGCGACGAATTTCTCGCCGACAAGCCGGTCTTTGCGGCTGTCGTGGACGAGTTTCATGAATTCATCCGCGATGCGCGGCTCGTCATTCACAACGCGGCCTTCGACATTGGCTTCATCAACGCGGAATTCGCGCGCACGGGCCATCCTGCCATCAACCTGTCGGATGTGGTCGACACGCTCATCATGGCGCGCCGCAAGCATCCGGGGGCGGCGAACAATCTCGATGCGCTCTGCTCGCGCTATGGCATCGACAATTCCAAGCGCACCAAGCACGGCGCGTTGCTCGATGCCGAGATCCTGGCTGAGGTCTATATCGAGCTGATCGGCGGACGGCAGGTCGGATTCGACCTCTCCGCGAAGCCGGTGAAGGGCAACGGCCCTGTCCTGCGCACGGATTCCGCCACGCCGCGCGAGGCGAAACCGCGGCCGATGATCTCGCGTCTGACGGATGCGGAACGTGCTGCGCACGCTGCCTTCGTCGATCAACTCGGCCCGAACTCCCTGTGGCGCGGATATATCGGCGAAGCTTCACCGGAAGCATCCTCCTGAAATACATCGGCTTACAAGCCGTGCACTCTGGAACCTCCTTCGAGACGTAGTCTGACCGGCTGCTCCTCAGGATGTGGGCAGAGACTGATCCGTCCGAAAAAGAAAAGCGGAGCAGTTGCCTGCTCCGCCTGAAATAAAAGCTTAAGAAAGCCGACCGTGTTACGACAGGGTCTGGCCGCCCTGCTGCGCCTGCATCTCGGCCGCGCGCTGGCGGTAGAGAGCGACGAAATCGATCGGGTCGATATAGAGGGGCGGGAAGCCGCCGTTGCGCACCGCATCGGCCACGATCTGGCGGGCGAAGGGGAAGAGCAGGCGCGGGCACTCGATCATCACCACCGGATGCAGCTGCTCCTGGGGGATGTTCTGCACGCGGAACACGCCGGAATAGGTGAGCTCGAAGGCGAACAACACGTCATTGCCAGCTTTGGCATTGCCTTCGAGGGTGAGATCCACCTCGAAATCGGCCTCCGCCAGCTGCTTGGCGTTCACGTTGACCTGCAGGTTGATCTGCGGGCCTTCCGACTGCTGCTGCAGGGAACGGGGGGCATTGGGATTCTCGAACGAGAAATCCTTGCAGTATTGCGCAAGGGCGTTCAGCGCGGGCATGCCGCCGGGCGCTCCGTTGTTTGCCGGGTTGTCGGCCATGGGTTTCATGCTCCGAAGAGAGGTAAATCGGTCGACCCGGACGTGGCGCTTCGTACCTGAAGGCACCTGATCGGCAACGGGCCATGGATCTCCGCGCTATCATGTTTCCGGCTCAAGAGGCAAGATTTGCGAGCCTCCTTCGCTTGTCGCGGGGAAAGGTGGATGTTACGACCGGAACACCCCATATGCAAAGGATCACACCTTCTCCCTTTGGGGCAACGTCCGGCGCCAAGCCGGGTTTGGGCAGGCTGACAACGGATCGACGATGCAGGATTCCTTCGACATCACGACCCTCATTTTCATCGTTCTCGCTATCTTCGTGATCTGGCGCCTTCGCTCGGTGCTGGGGCAGAAGACCGGCAGCGAACAGCCGCCCTTCGATCCGCTCTCGCGCCGCGATGCGCCCTTGCGTCCTGGCAATTCGAATCCTGAGCCCGATCACAATGTGGTGCGTCTTCCCGGTGCCAACGGCACCCGTCCTGCGGCCGAGCTTCAGACCGCCGAACGCTGGAAGGGTTTTGCAGAGCCCGGCACACCCATGGCCGGGGCTCTCGACAGCATCGCCCGCGCCGAATCGAGTTTCGACGCTGCCGGCTTCCTGGAAGGGGCCAAGGCGGCTTATGAGATGATCGTCACGGCCTTTGCGGTGGGCGACCGTAAGATCCTGAAGGACCTTCTCTCCCGCGAAGTCTACGAGGGCTTCGAGCGCGCCATCACGGAGCGTGAACAGCGCGGCGAGCGGGTCGAGACCACCTTCGTCTCCATCGACAAAGCCGAGATGGCTGGTGCCGAGGTGCACAACAAGACCGCGCAGATCGTGGTGCGCTTCGTCTCGCAGCTGATCACCGTGACCCGCGATGCAGCGGGCGTGGTGGTCGACGGCAGTCCGGATCAGGTGGCCGAGGTCACCGATGTGTGGACCTTCGCCCGCACACTCGGCAGCCGCGATCCCAACTGGCAGCTCGTCGCGACCGAAGCGGGGCAATGAGGCATGCCGGGCGAGCCCTCCTCGCATGTCTCTTCGCCTGGATTGTGACCATGCCGGAGACGGAGGCAGCATCACGTCTGGCGGCTCAGGCGCGCCTTGAGGCTTTGTCCTTCAAGGATCTCGATGCTTGGGCGAATGACGACCACGCCGCCGCCTTCAAGGCCTTCCTGCGTTCCTGCCGGGCTCTTGATGCGAGCGCTGCCGAATTGCGGCCGGCCCAGGCGCCCGAGCGTCATCTCGTCGCCGTATGCCGCGAAGCCTTGAAGAACGAAAATCTCTCCCGCCCGGAGGCGCGCCGGTTCTTCGAGACGCATTTCCAGCCCTTCGCTGTCATCCCCCATTCCGGCAACGGCTTTCTGACCGGCTATTACGAACCCGAGTTTCAAGGTTCGCGCACGCCCGATTCCCGCTTCAAGGTGCCATTGCTCGTACGACCCGACGATCTCGTCACCATCGCGCCGGGCGAGACTCTGCCCGGCATCGACAAGGGGCTGCAGGCTGCCCGGCGCACCGCAAAGGGCTACGAGCCCTATCCCGATCGCGCCGCCATCGAGGATGGCGCGCTCGGATCGCTCGCGAAACCCGTCGTGTATCTTCGCGAGCCTGCCGAGGCCTTCATCATCCATGTGCAGGGTTCGTCCCGCATCCGCCTTACCGACGGCTGGGTGATGCGCGTCGCCTATGCGGGCCGCAACGGACGCCCCTACACCTCCATCGGACGTGTGCTGGTGCAGCGGGGCGAGATGGACCTCGAAACCATGACTCTGGAAAAGCTCATGGGCTGGTTGATGAGCAACCCCGGTCCGGCCAAGGAGCTGATGCGGCAGAACCAATCCTACATCTTCTTCCGCGAGGCCGATGAGCTTGCGCCAGAGGACGGACCCATCGGCGGCGCGGGCTTTCCGCTGGTTCCGGGCCGGAGTCTCGCCGTCGACCGCTCCCTCTGGGCCTATGGCCTGCCCTTCTGGCTCGAGGGCGAGTTACCCTTCACTCTCGAGAGATCCGAGCCTCTGCGTCGCCTCATGATCGCTCAGGATACGGGCTCGGCCATCGTTGGTCCCGCGCGAGGCGATTTCTTCTTCGGCAGCGGCGAGGAAGCAGGCACGCGCGCCGGTCTGTTGCGTCATACCACGCGCTTTGTGGTGCTCAGGCCCAAAGCTCAGCCATGACCAAGCGTCGCCGGACACGGCAGCTCAGTCCCGAGGAGCGGCGGCTCTGGTCGCACGTGGCCCGCAACGTGCGACCCATGAAGGGCAAGGTGCTGCCGCCGGAGCCGGAGCACGAGCCTGAGACCGGGACCGCGACGGCCCCTGCTCCACAGGTTCTTGCCACCGCTCCGGCACCCCTGCCCCCACCCCCCAAAAAGCCTTCGCTTCCGCCGCTCGCTCCCGTGGAGCGCAAGACTCTCCAGGCCCTGCGCCGGGGCCGGAAGGACGTGGACAGCGTCATCGACCTTCACGGCATGCGCCAGGAAGAGGCACATTTCGCGCTGATCGGCTTCCTGCACCGGGCGCAGAATACCGGGCACAGTCTCGTCCTCGTCATCACCGGCAAGGGCGGTTCGGCTGTCAACAACGGTCTCTTCGACGAGCGCGGCGTCTTGCGCCGCATGGTGCCGCATTGGCTGCGCCTGCCCGATCTTAGATCTCTTGTGATCGGCTTCGAGGAGGCCTCTCCCCAACATGGCGGTTCCGGTGCACTCTATGTCAGGCTCCGCCGGGGGCGGGGCGCGGGATAACCACCTATGACTCCCTTTGGCGAACGGGTGCGGCAGCTGCGCCGCGAACGCGGATTGATGTTGAAGGACATGGCCGCCCATCTGGGCGTGTCGAGTGCCTACCTTTCGGCCCTTGAGCGCGGCGAGCGCGGCAAGCCCACTTGGGCGCTCATCCAGGGCGTGCTGCAATATTTCCACATCATCTGGGACGAGGCCGACGAGTTGACGCGGCTCGCCGATCTCTCCGACCCACGCGTGAAGATCGACACCGCCGGCGCCGATCCGAAAGCGACGCTTCTCGCCAATCGCCTCGCCCGCGAGATCCGAAATCTGTCCGAGGGCGAGCTCGAGGATATGCTCGCCATTCTGGACCACGCTCTGGGCCGCGAGCGCCGCGCTCCGCTGCCGATCCAGGCCGTTCGGGATGCTGTCTGAAAAAAGCTTAGCGCATCGTGCGGACCCGAGGGGCCACGTCAGTGAAAAGTGGATCCGGTTTTCCGCAAGAACGATGCGCTGACTGAGGAAGAGAGCATCGGATCGATCCCAAAAGTGCAAATCCACTTTTCTCGTCCGATGCTCTGGTCTTGACCGCTCGGGCCGAGGATGCCAAAGCGCGCTTCATCCCTTCCAACATCGTGGTTTTTCATGTCCCAGACCCGCATCGACGTGCTCACGCTCGGCAACGCCATCGTTGACGTGCTCGCCCATACCGACGAGGCTTTCCTGCTCCAGAAGAAGGTGCACAAGGGCTCCATGCAGCTCATCGACGAGGCACGTGCCGAGGAGCTCTACCGGGACATGGGCCCTGCGGTGATCGTGTCGGGCGGCTCGGGCGCCAATACGGCAGCAGGCGTGGCAGCCCTGGGCGTGAAGGCGGGCTTCATCGGCAAGGTGAAGAACGACGAGACCGGCAAGCTCTTTGCGCATGATCTGAAGGCCATCGACGTGCATTACGATGTGGCTTTTGCCGAGGACGGTCCCGCCACTGCGCGCAGCTTCATTCTGGTGACGCCGGATGGTGAGCGCACCATGAATACCTATCTCGGCGCCTGCCAGAACCTCACGCCCGACGACGTGAAGCCTGAGACGGTGCGCGCCGCGAGCATCGTCTACCTCGAAGGTTATCTCTGGGATCCGCCGGCCGCGAAGGAAGCGTTCCGCAAGGCCGTGAAGATCGCTCACGAAGCGGGTAACAGGGTCGCGCTCACCCTGTCCGACGCCTTCTGCGTCGACCGCTATCGCGACGAGTTCCTCGGCCTCATGCGTGACGGCAGCCTCGATATTCTCTTCGCCAATATCCACGAGTTGCAGAGCCTTTACGTCACATCCTCGGCGGAGAGCGCGCTGGCCGCTCTTCGCGAGGAGAACCTGCTCGGCGTGATCACCCGTTCGGCGGAAGGCGCGCTGGTGGTGAGCCGTGACGAGACGCTCAGCATTCCGGCTTTCCCCGTGGAGCGCGTGGTCGATACCACCGGCGCGGGCGACCTCTTCGCCTCGGGCTTTCTCGCCGGTCTCGTGCAGAACCTGGAGCTTGCCGATTGCGCCCGCCTCGGCGGCCTGGCGGCTGCAGAAATCATCAGCCATCTCGGCGCTCGCCCGCAGGTGAATCTGCGCGAACTCGCGCAGCAGGAAGGATTGCTCGCCTGAACGTCAGGTTCAGCTTGTCTTCAATTCGACGATCCTGGCGGCGACCAGCTTCTGGAGCCGCCAGAGATTGCGGTCATGAATGCCGTTCTCTGCCAGATGCATGACCGTGTTGTGGAGATATTCGGCGCCTGATCCCCAGTGTCCGCAAGCCTTCGCCAGCACGTCGGCCACATCCTCGGGTGCAAGCCGTCCCACATAAGCGGGCGCCTGCCGGTTCATGACGAAGGCGATGGCTGTCACCGGCCCCTCCTCGGTCGCGACCCGGATCCAGCGCGGCATGCTGTTGGCCGGCTTTACGGTGAACTCGCGGCGGAACAGCTTGCCTAATTGCTCCTGAAGGGAGTGCCCGGGAAGCCGATAGAGCATTCCCCGGCACTGCCCGCCCCGATCCATCGCCATCATGAGTCCCGGCTGCTCCCGCGTGGCGCGCCAGCGCGTGATCCGAAAGCAGAAGGAGCGGTGCCATCCATGCGCCGTGCCCCGGCGGGCGTCAACATGCTCGACCGCCGGTTTCCAGATCAGCGATCCATAGGCGAAGAGCCAGGCATCCTGCCCCGGCGGATGCAATGCGAGCATCCTGGCCACGATGGCATCGTAGTCTTCGGACGTGTGATAGACGAGCCCCGGTTCCGGTCCGGTATCCTCAAGACTGCGATGAACGAGCGCGACCAGGTCGGGCGTGAGCGCCATCTGCCGGGCTCCCATGGGATCACCTCTTGCTCAGATTGCCACCGGCAAAGAGTAGCTGAAGCCGCGAACCTCGTCCAAACGCGTCACCGGCAAGCCGTCAATCACCACCCGTCCGCCCGAACCACAGCCCGAACAGGGCCGCTAGCGCGACAAGCATCAGAAAGCCGTTGAACATCACGAGCAGGTAGGGCGGAAGGCGCTGCACGTCCGGCTGTGGGGGCTGCGCGCCGGTGAACACCTGACGCCATACGGCGGCTGCGAAGCAGAAGGCGCTAAAGAACACCAGCACGGAGCCGGTGGAAAGGATCAACCATTCCGGCACCACGCCTTCCAGGAGCTTCTTCGCCCCGATGCCCGAGGCGAGCGACGCCAGACCCGTTCGCACCCAGGCGGCATAGGTGCGCTCGGCGGCAAAGACGGTGCGGTTGGCCGCCAGTTCCGTGCGCCGATCGGCGCTGTCTTTCATCTGTACGCTGGCAACGGCCGTCGTTTTGGCCGCGACTTGCGTCTGCTCGGCGGCTTCCTGTGTGTTTTCAGCCGCTTCCTGGGTCTGCGCCGCAGCTTCCTTCGCGTGCTCGGCGCTGCGCTTGAGCTTTTCCTCGACCGGTGGCGTGGCCATGCGTTGTTCCTCTTAACAGGGGCACAACGCTCAAGATTGCGAAAAAGGTCAGTTCTTACAGACGCCGCAAAGCCACGGTTTCGATCCGGTGGCTCGCTCCCTTTGTCAGAATCAGGCTCGCACGCTGTCGGGTGGGCACGATGTTTTCGCGCAGGTTCAACAGGTTGATCCGGTTCCACAGGCCGTCGGCGATGGCGATGGCTTCCTCTTCCGGGATCTCGGCATAGCGGCGGAAATAGGAGAGCGGATCGCGGAAGGCCGTGTGGCGAAGCCGCAGGAACCGGCTCACGTACCAGCGGTGCAGATCCTCCTCCTCCGCGTCGATATAGACGGAGAAATCGAAGAAGTCGGACACGAAGGGGATGGCCGTGCCGTCTTTCGGTAGACGCGCGGGCTGGAGAACGTTGAGGCCCTCGACGATGAGAATGTCGGGCCGGTCGACTGTCGTTTCCTCGCCGGGCACCACATCATAGACCAAGTGCGAGTAAAGCGGCGCCTTCACGTTGCGCTTGCCCGCCTTGATGTCGGCCAGGAAGTGCAGGAGCTTGCCGGTGTCGTAGCTCTCCGGAAAGCCCTTGCGCTCCATCAGGCCAAGCCGCGTCAGCTCGGCATTGGGCAGAAGGAAGCCGTCCGTGGTGACGAGATCCACTTTCGGCGTGTTGGGCCAGCGGGCGAGAAGAGCCTTGAGCACGCGGGCCGTGGTGGATTTGCCGACCGCCACCGAGCCCGCAACGCCGATGATATAGGGCACCTTCGCCTCCTGCTCGGCGAGCAGGAACCGCTGGGTCGCCTTGAACAGCCCTTGGGTCGCCGCGACGTAGAGCGAGAGCAATCGCGAGAGCGGCAGGTAGATTGCCGCCACCTCATCGAGCGAAATGGGATCGTTGAGGGATTGCAGCCGCATCACCTCGTCGGCAGTGAGCGTCATGGGCGCATCGGCGCGAAGTTTTGCCCATTCATCCCGCGAAAAGGTGCGGTAGGGCGAGAGGTCGTCATCCGCCTCGTTGGAAACGACGTTGGGCTGGTCCATGCGAGCCCCCTTGTTCGAGGTCACGGCTTTAAGGTCACGACTTGAAGGTCACGACTTGCGCGCGGCCTTCTCGGCGAGCCCCGATTGCGCGGTGCGGCGCTCCAATTCGGCCATGACGTCACTTAGAGGAATATTGGCGCCCTGCAACACGACCAAAAGATGATACAGCACGTCCGCCGCCTCGGCGGTCAGGTTCTGCCGGTCGCCCTGAACGGCGGCCAAAGCCGCCTCCACGGCCTCCTCGCCCAGCTTCTTGGCAGCCTTCGCAGGCCCCTCGCTCAGGAGCTTGGCCGTATAGGACTCGGTCGCGGGTGCCGCGGCGCGCTGGGCTACGATGCGGGCGAGGTCGTCGAGGGTGAAGGAGGTCATCGCTTGGTCCCCGATCAGGCAGCGTTCTTCGCCGGCTCGTCCAGCCGCATCTTCAGGCCCGCATTCGCCATATGGTTCTTCGCCTCGCCGATCGTGTGCGTGCCGAAATGGAAGATGGAAGCCGCGAGCACGGCGCTCGCATGACCGTCCTTCACGCCATCGACAAGGTGGTCGAGATTGCCGACGCCGCCGGAGGCGATGACGGGTACCGAGACCGCATCGGCGATGGCGCGGACCAGCGCGAGATCGTAGCCACCCTTCGTGCCGTCGCGGTCCATGGAGGTGACGAGGAGTTCACCGGCGCCGAGTTCCGCCACCTGCTTGGCAAAAGCGATGGCATCGATGCCGGTGGATGTGCGCCCGCCATGCGTAAAAATTTCCCAGCGCGGGGGCTCACCCTCGCCCGAGACCTTCTTCGCATCAATGGCGACGACGATGCATTGTGCACCGAACTTCTCCGCGGCCTCGCGCACGAAATCCGGGTTCTTCACCGCTGCGGTGTTGATCGACACCTTGTCGGCGCCGGCCAACAGGAGCTTGCGGATGTCCTCCACATTGCGCACGCCGCCGCCCACCGTGAGCGGCATGAAGCAGGCTTCGGCCGTGCGCTGCACTACATCGAGCAGGATACCGCGAGCCTCGTGGCTTGCCGTGATGTCGAGGAAGCAGAGTTCGTCGGCGCCGGCCGCATCATAGGCTTTTGCGGCTTCCACCGGATCGCCCGCATCGACGAGATCGACGAACTGCACGCCTTTCACGACGCGCCCGTCTTTCACATCCAGGCAGGGAATGAGACGCACTTTCAGCATCAGGCATTTTCCTTGCGTACGGCGCGCAGCAGCGCCAGCGCTTCAACCGGATCGATGCGCCCGTCATAGAGTGCGCGGCCCGAAATGGCGCCGTTGAGCACGGCGCAATCGGGTTGGGTCAAACGCTCGATATCGGCCATGGAAGCAAGACCGCCCGACGCGATGACCGGGATCGAAACGGCGCGAGCCAAGCCCAGCGTCATCGGGAAGTTGAGGCCTTTCAAGATGCCGTCGCGGGCGATGTCCGTGTAGATGATCGCGGCGACGCCCGCATCCTCGAAGCGGCGTCCGAGTTCTTCGGCCGAGAGGGTCGAAGTCTGCGCCCAGCCTTCCACGGCCACAAGGCCGTCCTTCGCGTCGATGCCGACCGCGATCTTGCCCGGATGGAGGCGCGCCGCTTCCCGCACGAAGGCTGGGTCGCGCACGGCAGCCGTGCCGATGATCACGCGGGAGACACCCTTCGCGAGCCAGCCTTCGACGGTCTTCATGTCGCGAATGCCGCCGCCGAGTTGCACGGGGATCGTCACGCGCTTGAGGATGTCCTCGACGGCGGATGCATTCATCGGCTTGCCGGCAAACGCCCCGTCGAGGTCGACCACGTGCAGCCACTCGAAACCCTGAGCTTCGAAGGTCGCGGCCTGGTCAGCGGGATCGTCGTTGAAGATCGTCGCCTGGTCCATGTCGCCCTGGATCAGGCGAACGCAGCGGCCTTCCTTCAAATCGATTGCGGGATAAAGGATCACGGGCGCCACCTCAGGAAATTGGCGATGAGCTTGAGGCCGAGCGCCTGGCTCTTTTCGGGATGAAATTGCGTGCCGACGATGTTGTCGCGTCCGACGATGGCCGTCACGGGTCCGCCGTAATCGGTGGTGGCGACCACGTCGTTCGGATCGCCCGGCGTCAGCGCATAGGAATGCACGAAATAGGCGTGCAGACCGTCAGGCCCAGTGGGGATGCCGTCCATCAGCGGATGGGGCTTTGCCAGGGTCAGCGTGTTCCAGCCCATATGCGGGATCTTGAGTGAGGGATCCTTCGGCTCGATCGCCTTCACGTCGCCACGGATCCAGTCAAGGCCATAGCTCGTGGTGTGCTCGAGACCGCGTGTCGCCATGAGCTGCATGCCCACGCAGATGCCAAGGAAGGGACGTCCCTCCTCGCGCACAACGCGCTGAAGCACCTCCACCATGCCGGGCACGGAATCGAGGCCGCGGCGGCAATCAGCGAAGGCGCCGACGCCCGGCAGCACGATCCGGTCGGCTTGTCCGACGAGGGTCGGGTCGGAAGAGACGGTAATGGTCTGGTCGAGGCCTGCCTCGCGGGCCGCGCGCTCAAAGGCCTTGGCGGCGGAGTGCAGGTTGCCGGACCCGTAATCGATGATGACGACGCTCACCGGGGACGCTCCGCATCGGGGAAGAGGCCGATGACCGGGTCAGGCCTCCTGGGGGTGGATGGAACCGGCGCGGAGGCCGGATTGCGGGTGGGAACGGGGCCAGGACGCTGCGCCAGCCAGCGGGCATAAGCCTTGGCCTCGGCTTCATCCTTGTCGGCGGCAGTGACCACATCGGCCAGCCTGAGTCCACGGCGGGCCAGCGTCCAGCGCCTGAGGCTGTTTGCCTCAAGGCCGATCAGCGCCTGCAGAAGCAGCATCGCCAGGGTGCCTGCAGCGTCATGGACGTTCAGCACCTGCATCAGCGCGCCGAAGGCGAAGACGAGCACGAGCACGCCTAAGCCAGCGAGCCAAAGGCGGTGGAAGAAGAACCACAGGAAGGTGAAGAAGAAAGCGCCCCAGGAGAACGCATCCTTCACGAGTTCCGCCTCTTCCAAAGCAGCCGGATCACCTGGCCGCACATCGCGCGGAAGGTGCAGGGTATAGGTGGTCATGGCGTCGTTTCCTCAAACCTCGTCCAGCAAGGCGGGACTAATCCGGCCGGACAAGGGTCTCTTGATTAAACTTAGAGCGTGCCCTTGGTGGAGGGAACGCGCCCCTCTTCCCTTGGGTCCACGGTGACGGCCTGACGCAAGGCACGTGCCAAACCCTTGAAGCAGCTCTCGGCGATGTGGTGGCTGTTCTCCCCGTAGAGCGTCTCCACGTGGAGGGTCAGCCCCGCCTGCACGGCGAAGGCCTGGAAGAACTCGCGCACCAGCTCGGTGTCGAATACGCCGATCTTCTCCGTGGGGAAGGAGGTGCGGAAGACCAGGAAGGGGCGGCCGGAAATATCGAGCGCGATCCGCGTCAGCGTCTCGTCCATCGGCAGATGGATGTCCGCATAGCGGGTGATGCCCTTTTTATCGCCAAGCGCCTTCAGGATGGCCTGGCCCAACGCGATGCCCGTGTCCTCCGTCGTATGATGCTGGTCCACATGCAGGTCGCCCGTCACCTTCACGGTCAGGTCGAAGAGACCGTGGCGGGCAAAGAGTTCCAGCATATGGTCGAGGAAGCCGACCCCCGTGGAGATCTCGGCCTTGCCGGTGCCATCGAGGGCAATCGACACGGCAACATCGGTCTCGGCGGTGCGACGGCTGACGCTCGCGGAGCGCATCATGAGTGTCCTTTGCGGAGAGTGAGACGCACGCCTTCTACCAAGACCGCGCGAGAAACGCTACCCGCGTTGCTTTTGCCCGTTGAGTGATTAAGTCAGGGTTCGAACGGTTTTTAACCCCCTCCCCGTCCGCTGGAGTTCGCCTCGTGTCCGAAGACGCCACCCCCCGCAGCATGCATGCCACCACGATCCTCATGGTCCGCAAAGGCAATCGCGTCGTCATCGGCGGCGACGGCCAGGTCAGCTTGGGTCAGACCATCGTGAAGGGCAATGCGCGAAAGGTGCGCCGCCTGTCCAAGGGCGGAGTCATCGGCGGCTTTGCAGGCTCGACGGCCGATGCCTTCACCCTCTTCGAGCGGCTGGAGGCCAAGCTCGAGCAATATCCCGGCCAGCTCACCCGCGCCTGCGTGGAGCTGACGAAGGACTGGCGGACGGACCGTTATCTGCGCCGCCTGGAAGCGATGATGCTCGTTGCCGACAGGGAGGTGGGCCTTCTGCTCTCGGGTGCCGGCGACGTGCTGGAACCGGAAAACGGCATCGCCGCCATCGGATCAGGCGGCAATTACGCGCTCGCCGCCGCGCGGGCACTCGCCGACGGCGACCTGGACGCGGAGACGATCGTCCGCCGTTCCCTCGCGATCGCGGCCGAGATCTGCGTCTACACGAATTCAAACATCGTCATCGAGACATTGAATGAAACCTGATTGCCCGTCATGGCCGTCCTCGGACTTGATCCGAGGCTCGTCCCGGCTATCCACGTCTTGGAAACTCCACGTCGAAGGAGACGTGGATCCCCGGAACAAGTCCGGGGATGACGACAACACCCTGGGCCAAAGCATATCATGACCACATTCTCTCCCCGCGAAATCGTTTCCGAACTCGACCGTTACATCGTCGGCCAGAATGACGCGAAGCGCGCTGTCGCGATCGCTTTGCGCAACCGCTGGCGGCGTCAGCAGCTCGAAGGCTCGCTGCGTGAAGAGGTGGCGCCGAAGAACATTCTGATGATCGGTCCCACCGGCTGCGGCAAGACGGAGATCTCCCGCCGCCTCGCCAAGCTCGCAGGCGCGCCCTTCATCAAGGTCGAGGCGACGAAGTTCACGGAAGTGGGCTATGTGGGCCGGGACGTGGAGCAGATCGTGCGTGATCTGGTCGAGATCGGCATCGGCCTCGTGAAGGACGAGCGTCGCCGTCAGGTGCAGGCCAAGGCGCATGTAGCAGCGGAAGAGCGCGTGCTCGACGCGCTCGTCGGCGCCACCGCCAGTGTCGCGACGCGCGATGCGTTCCGCCGGAAGTTGCGCAACAACGAGCTCGACGACAAGGAAATCGAGATCGAGCTGCAGCAGTCGGGCGGGGGCGGCATGCCCTTCTTCGAGATTCCCGGTATGCCGGGCGCATCGGTGGGCGCAATCAATCTCTCCGACATGTTCGGCAAGGCTTTCGGCGGCCAGCGCAAGACGCGCCGCACCACCGTGCAGGAAGCCTATGAGCCGCTGGTCACGGAAGAGGCCGACAAGATGCTCGACCAGGATGCCATCGTCCAGGAAGCCCTGCGTCAGGTGGAGAACAACGGCATCGTCTTCCTCGACGAGATCGACAAGATCTGCGCCCGCGAAGGCCGGTCCGGTGCCGACGTGTCACGCGAAGGCGTGCAGCGCGATCTGCTGCCGCTGATCGAAGGCACCACCGTTTCCACCAAGTATGGACCGGTGAAGACGGACCACATTCTCTTCATCGCGTCGGGCGCGTTCC
The DNA here is from genome assembly GCF_001017175.1 of Microvirga vignae. Classification (GTDB taxonomy): domain Bacteria; phylum Pseudomonadota; class Alphaproteobacteria; order Rhizobiales; family Beijerinckiaceae; genus Microvirga; species Microvirga vignae. Next base: position 41,470 of record NZ_LCYG01000016.1, read on the forward strand.
ACGTCTCGAAGCCCTCGGATCTGCTGCCCGAATTGCAGGGTCGTCTGCCGATCCGCGTGGAGCTTTCGCCGCTCACCGTGGAGGATTTCAAACGAATCCTCACCGAGACGGAAGCGAGCCTCATCAAGCAATCCGTGGCGCTGATGAAGACGGAAGGCGTGGGTCTGGTGTTCACGGAAGATGCCATCGATGCGCTCGCGCAGGTCGCGGTCGAAGTGAACAACACCGTCGAAAACATCGGCGCGCGTCGCCTGCAGACGGTGCTGGAGCGCGTGCTGGACGACGTGTCCTTCACCGCGCCGGATCGTTCGGGCGAAACGGTGACGATCACGGCGGAGTACGTGCGCGGTGAGGTGGAGTCTCTCGCCAAGAACACGGATCTGAGCCGGTTCATTCTCTAACACTCGCCGTGGTCATGGCCGTCCCCGGACTTGATCCGGGGATCTGTCCCGGCCATCGCGATCAGAAATGCGTCTCACCTCATTCGAGCGAGATCACCGGCACAAGGCCGGTGATGACGGAGAGGTGAGCAGGGCGTGAGGGAACCGCAAGCTCCCTCCCCGGCTTGAAAGCCCATGAATTCGGAGCTGCAGGATCTGAAAGCGAAGTCGCTCGCCATTCACGAGCGCCTTTGTGCGGTTTATGGCTGTCCAATCCCCTACTTCCACTCTTTCGATCCGCTGAGCGAGCTGATCTCCTCGCTTCTCTCCCATCGCACTCGCAATGCGGATTCCGGTCGCGCCTTCAAGGCGCTGCGGGCGCGCTATGCGGATTGGAACGCATTGATGAATGCGCCAACGGAGGAGGTGGAAGAAGCGGTCCAAGGCGTGACCTGGCCCGAGCAGAAGGCACCGCGGCTGCAGGCGGTGCTGCGCGCCATCGAGGAGCGGCATGGCATCCTCTCCCTCGACTTCTTGCAAGACATGCCGATAGAGGAAGCGCGTACCTGGCTCGAGGGCATTCCTGGCGTCGGACCGAAGACGAGCGCTGCCGTCCTGTCTTTCTCCACCTTGCGGAAGGCCGCGCTGCCGGTCGACAGTCACCATCACCGGGTCGCGGTCCGCACCGGGTTGATTGCCCGCAACGTGGCGGTCGGACCTTCGCATGCGGTTCTCTTCGCCCTGCTCCCGTCCGATTGGGACGCGCAAACCGTCTACGACAATCATGAAGTGATGATGTTGCATGGGCAGCGCTGCTGCTTCTTCAACAATCCCGCCTGCGGACGCTGCGCCATTCTCGATCTCTGTCCCACCGGACAGGCCCGGATGCCGGAGGGCCGTACAGCTTCTCCCATCTCGCGAGAGGGAGGGATGCCCCGATAGGAAAGGTCTCACGTTTTCGCGAGGGCCGTTAGCCAAAAATGCCGCGCTTCGGAACGACATCCTGTGTGATGCGTTCGCCTCACAACCCAGACGGAACCTCTTGGAGGAGTTACCTCATGCGTAAGATGCTCATGGCTTTCGCCGCTACTGCCGCGCTCGGCACCTTCGGTCTCACAGCACCTGCATCGGCTGCCGAGACGCAGACCGCTCCCGTGAACGAGCTCGTCGCCGCGATTCAGAAAGGCGATGTGAATTCCGACTACGTGCAGTATCGTCGTCGCTACGTGGAACGCCGGTACTATCCGAGCAACCGCTATGTGGAACGCCGCTACTACGACCGTCCTTATTATGGCCGGCGCTATGGCTACTACCGTCGTGACCGCGGCGATGCGCTGGCCGCCGGCGCTCTGGGCCTCGCCACGGGTGCCATCATCGGCGGCGCAATCGCTCAGTCGCAGGCTCAGGCCGCTCCGGCCTACGGCAGCAACGTTCAGGCCTATTGCGCGCAGCGCTACCGCTCCTACGATCCGGCCTCAGGCACCTATCTGGGCTATGACGGCTTGCGTCATCCCTGCCCCTGATCTTCGATAAAGTCCAATGTGCAAGGGAGCCTTCCTGGAGGGCTCCCTTCCTTTTGACCTCTTACCCAATCAGGGCCCGTGGGATCAGATGATGGTGAAGCCCGAGTACGTAAGGGCCTTGTTGGTGAACCGGGCAAGCAGCACCTACGCTCTCACCAAACGTTCACTCTGTTCGCCACATGTCAAGGATCTGCTCAGACAACGACGAAGTCGTTATAGGCGATGGCCTTGTTCGCGCCGACATTGGCGAACACCACCTGACCACCCGCGGCATTGCCGTTGGAATCGTACCACAGGTTACCGGTCGCCTTGTCGTAGCCGATATAGTCGTTGGCATCGAGCGCCTTGCTGCTGATCTTGAAGAAGCTCGAGCTGAGCGTGCCGGTCTTCGTCAGCTTCGTGAAGTACCTGTTCTCCAGCTGGATCGTGTCATAGGTCGCACTCCAGTCCATGATCCGATCCTTGTTGGAACTGCTGTTCAGGGCCGTGTTGAACACGAAGATGTCGCGTCCGGTGCCCGTGCCGCCATAGAGCACGTCATTGCCGGCTCCGCCATAGATCTTGTTGCTTGCGGCATTACCTTTGATCACATTGGCCAGTGTGTTGCCGGTGAGGTTGATCGCGGCGGAGCCATAGGCATAGAGCTGCTCCACGGAAGCGGCCAGCGTGAGGCTGATGCTGGTGTAGACCCTGTCAGCCGTGCCGCCCGAGGAGGTCTCGATCACCCGGTCGCCCGTGTTGTCGACATAGCAGATGTCGTTGCCCGCTCCTCCCGTCATCCGGTCGGCGCCGCTGCTACCGTTCAGCGTGTCGTTGCCGCTACCGCCGCTGAGCGTATTGGCGGCCGTATTCCCCGCAATGCGATCGTTGCCGCTGCCCCCAACAGCATTCTCGATCAAAGAACGGACATCACCTAGGAATAAGCGTGCATTGGCGACGTTGCCGGGCGCCAACCGGACATTCGGACCGGCGTCGAGATCGGTCACCTGCGCTAGGCTGAAGGTGGAAAAAGCGCCTGGTTGCAGATTGATGATGAGATTGGTGCTATAGGCAGACAAGTCATAAGTGTCGATGCCGTTGCCGTCCCAGACGGTCATGAAGATTTTAGCGCTTTCGGGAATTCCCCAGCTTACGCCGTCGACCGTGAACTCGCCGCTCGTCGGGTTCCACCGATAGGTCGTATTGCCTGCATTGGTGTTGAAATTGGCCCCGTACATATACTGCAGGGCGGCAATATCATTCTGCATGTACGTGGTTGGATTCCCGTTATCCGTTGGTCCCTGTACACCATTATCGACAGATGCACCGACATAACTCCGGTACGTCATGAGGGAATAACTCCACGTATCCTCATTCGTGGGAAGCGCACCGGGAGTTGTCTGATTAACCCCGTTCGGGTCATGTCCATGCTTCAAGCCCAGCGTATGACCAAGCTCATGCATGATCGTCGCCAAACCCCAATTACCGATCTTGGGGGTCGTATAATTCGGCCCACCATTGGGATTCATCCAGATGTCGCCATCCATAGGCAAGCCCATAGGGAAATAACCGTGGGCCGTCGGCGAAGCTGAGGTCATGGAGAACCGAATGCTTCCATGATTGTCCGCTGTTTCCTCAATTTCGTTGAACTGTAAGTTGGTATAGCTGCTGATATAAAACAGAGCATAACGGAGAGCCGATTGCTGCGTTTCGTTTACCGGCTGGAAATTGTTATCAGGTTCTCCTATGCCGTAATCCGCCCCATACAAAGAAGCGAACTGAGGAAAGCTGAAATCTAGAGTCGTTAGATCCCATTTGACGGTGCTCAAGAGGCCATCAATGGACTGATTTCCACTCAGTTGGACGGTTGACATCAGGCTCTCCTGCAGATCTATAAGATAATAACATTACATAAATCTTAGCTGAAAAAAAGCCTGTGTCCTGCCCCTGAATTTGCCGTCCCTAATTATTTCGCCGCAACAACCGCGATCTCGACCTTGAAGGGCGGAGCTGCCAGTTTCGCCTCGACGGTGGCGCGGGCGGGCGTATTGCCAGGAGAGACCCAGGCATCCCACACGGCGTTCATCTCCTGGAACGTGTTCATGTCGGTCAGCCAGATATTGGCCATCAGGATCTTCGATTTGTCGGTTCCGGCCTCCGCCAGCAGGCTTTCGATGATCGCGAGAATTTCCGTCGTCTGCTCGGTGACGCTCTTGCCCGCGGCCTGGTCGGCGACCTGGCCTGCGAGATAGACCGTGCTGCCGTGAACGACGGCGCCGCTCATGCGGGGACCGGGCTTGATGCGTTGAATCGTCATGATATGCCCCTTCTCAAAACATATGCCCGCTTGTCCGATGTGTGAGCATCGTGGTCAAGAGGCCTCTCGGGAACATTGCTGTTGGAGGAGGCGACACCAGACACGCCGATTATCATCTTCAGGTTGCAAAAATCGAACTCGACCTTTACCGATAGGATATATAGTGGCGAGGTCGAGAATGGCGAAGAAGAGTCCCGATGCCGGCGACAGACATGTCGGCATGCGCATTCGGATGCGGCGCACGCTTTTGGGCATGAGCCAGGAACGTCTGGGAGAGCTTCTTGGGGTTACTTTCTAACAAGTTCAGAAATACGAGAAGGGGACCAATCGCATAGGCACCGGCCGGCTCATCAATGTCGCAGAGGCTTTGAACGTCCCAATAACGTATTTCTTTGAAGGATATACGAATGTCGCCTCCGGCGACAATGTCGGAGGCGATCTTTCGCAGATAATGACGACGCGCGAGGGTCTTGCCTTGGCGCGAGCCTTTGCCCGGATCACAGATCCAACCATCCGCCAGAGCTTCGTCAGTATGGCTGAGGCCATTGCCCGTATGACGCCTTCATCGGCAGCGATTGAATCCTTACCGTAAAGGCAGGCGATGAGAGCTCTGCACTGAGCTTCCCAGACTCTCATGATCGAGTGGCACGACCTTTCTGGCTTTTGGACCTCGTATTCTTTGACACTCGGCTCCGAACTGTATGCTCTTCGCCCCAACCAATCGCATCGGGTAATTTTCGTGCGGCGTCCAAAGCTTGGGCGAGGCCTTTCACGGACTTGATTTCCTCCGGTGAAAAGCTCCGGATGATGTCGATAGCTTGAGCCCAAAACTGGAGAATGATGATCTCCTTCTCAGGGCTGATTTTGATGGATTGGCGCGTCATCGTTCACCCTGCGAGACGCATTGGCCTGGTCTGTTGCGGTTGAATCAGGACACGGCGGCTGTCACCTCGCATCTCCTGAAGGCGCAGCAAAGTGCGCCGATCAAAAGACGCTGTCACGGCGACGACATCCTGACCGCCCACTGATTGCGGCAGCCCGAGCGGAATGGTTCGAAAATGAAGCTGCACAAGCCGCAAGAGCCATAGTGGATTCATTTCGATAATGATGGTGTTGATCCCGCTCTCCAGGCCCCACTCCACAATACCCGAAAGCAGTGCATTGGCGACCGGACTGAGCGCTCTGCCTCGTTCGCGATGTGCTGGGTCAACGCAGTAACGCGTCCATTCCCAAATATGCGCACCAACAGGACGCTCGTCCTCGCATAATTGCGGTAAGATATCGGAAAGCAGGTGCGGCCGAGTCGAAGGCAACATACGCTGATAGCCCAGCACCTTTCCATCGGCGACGCAGAGCATATGGACGGCATGTTCATTGTCGAACTGATCAATCTCGCGCCCGTCCGGCTTGGCCAAATCAGTCCATTTCATTTCATCGACAAAAATGCGGTGGCGCAGCCGATAGGCCTGTTCCATTTCATCCTGATAGAGATGGATATTCTGTGGTGTTACGATGTGGATCACTATCGCCCCCTTCGTTTGCGATGGGGGCATTGTGCCGATACGCCGAAACCACAAAAAGTACGCTTTTCCGTACCCTTTAGACGATGAGGCTCTGGCGCAGCGCCTCAGCGACTGCGTGAGTTCGACTGGTCACTCCGAGTTTCGAGCGCGCCGAGCGCATGTGCTTGTCGACACCGTGCTCGGAAATGCCCATCTTGGCACTGATATCGCCATCGGACAGACCCTCCGCTGCCCATTGTAGGGCTTGTCGCTCGCGTGGTGACAGGCTGGTCACCGCTCGCCTTGGGGATTGGCGCAACGGCAGAGCACGGCCCAGAGCGTAGGTCGCGACAAGGGAAAGCATAGGTTTCTCTTCCGGCGCGATCTCCAGGCGTTCGCCGGCGAGCGAAAATCCGGCGATCTCTCCCTCGAGGGTCACGAGCGGGATCGTATACCCCTCCTTGAGCCTGAACTCGCCGGCTTCCGCCATAATGCGTCGCGCGGCCGAATCGGACCGGTATTTCGGCTCCAGTTCGCTCCACAGGAACGATGTCGTCGCGAGCTGAACCTGTTCGATCGTGGGATCGCGAAAGAGATAACCATGCGAGAAGTAGCGGCGGGCCCATTCTTCGGGCCAAGCATTCATGACGACATGAGAGAGCTGCGTTCGCCGGTCGGCTCCTGGGGCTGGGATCAACCCGGCAAGGATGCGCTCGACACCAAAGCGGCGCGTGATGTTCAACAGGAGCTCGCAAACCTCTTCAGGGTTTCGCGCCTGGTCGAGCTTTTGGATGAAAGCGATCGTCTCGCTGAGGGATCTGCCCGCCATATCCGCTCTCGGTTTTCAGGCACTTTGCGGCATGGCCCCGGCGGACGTCAATATTAATAATATACCGGCAAAATCACTAATTGTGAAAGGAAAGGGCGGTAAAGCGCCTTTAGCGCATCGTGCGGAAAAGTGGACTCGGTTTTCCGTACCCAACGATGCTCTAGATCAAGATCAGTAGAGCGTCGTCTTCTGCCGCTCGGGCAGCGCCTTGTCGTAGGATTCGCCGTCGAAGCGGTTCTGGCTCACAGCCGCAAGAATCTGGCCAGCGCTTGGCAGGCGCTCACCCGCCACATGCTTTTGCGAATTCCACAGCTGCGAGCGCAGGATCGCGCGGGCGCATTGGAAATAGACCGTCTCGATCGTGATCGCGATCACGGATTTCGGCGCCTTGCCGTCGACGGCGAAGCTCTGGAGAAGCGCAGATTCGACGGAAATCACCGCAAGCCCGTTCACGCGCAGCGTCTCGCCGATGCCCGGGATCAGGAAGAGCAGTCCGACCTGCGGGTTCCGCACGATGTTGCGAAGCGAATCGAGGCGATTGTTGCCTCGTCGGTCCGGCATCAGCAGAGTCTTTTCATCCTGCACGCGCACGAAACCGGGGCCGTCGCCACGCGGAGAGCAATCGAGCCCTTCGGGCCCATGTGTCGCCAACGCCACGAAGGGTGCAGCCTCGATGAAGGCGCGGTATTCGGGGATCATGCGGTCGACCTCTTTCAGGAGCGAGGCTTCGGAAGGCTCGCCATAGAGCACCTCGAGTTCGGCGATGCTGGAGATCATGGCCGGCATGCGGAGCCTCTCCCTATACTGGATGCGGTCAAGGCATAGCCTTCCCTCGCATTGGCCGCAACGGAGGGATGCATGGTGAAACCTTGTGCCTTGGGAAGGGGTGTGGAAGAGGTGGCTTCCTCAAGGAACCCGTCATGAGCTCTGCCATCGACACCGCCGCCAATGATGCCAAGCGCCCGCCCTACATGGGATATGCCATGGCGGCTGCGGGCGCGACGCTGTTCGCCACCAAGGGCATTCTGATCAAGCTCGCCTATGCGAGGGGAATCGATGCGGAGACGACGCTGGCCCTGCGCATGATCTTGGCCCTGCCGTTCTATCTCGTCATCGGCGCTCATGCGGTCATGAGCCAGAGGGCGAAAGGGCAACAGCTGCCGGAGAATGGTCTGCTCATGCGGGCTTTCGGCGTCGGTCTCATCGGCTACTGGATTTCGAGCTATCTCGATTTCAAAGGCCTTGAATACATCTCGGCCCATTTCGAGCGGCTGATCCTCTTCACCTATCCGCTCTTCGTGGTTTTGTTCGGCGCAGCGTTCTTCCGTCAGCCGATCAAGCCGAAGGCGTTGCTCGCCTTCGCCGTGAGCTATGGGGGCTTGGCCCTTCTCTTCACACAGAACTTTTCCACCTTCGGTGCGAGCACGATGACAGGTGCTCTCTACGTGCTCGCCGCCGCCGTTACCTTCGCGTTCTACCAGCTTCTCGCGAAGCCTCTCATCATGAAGGTCGGCCCACAGCTCTTCACCTGCATTGCCATGGGTGCGGCGGGCATCGCCGTCATCCTGCAGTTTCTGGCAACGCATCCTTTCGAGGCGATCCTGGTCTCGCCCTCTCTCTGGGGCTTGGGGCTCGCGCTCGCTTTCGGCGCAACGGTGCTGCCGTCGTTTTTCCTGAGCGCGGCGCTGAAACAGATTTCCGCTCAGGCCAACGCCACCATCGGCATGCTCAGCCCCGTGGTCACCATCGTGCTCGCCATGGCGGTGCTGGGGGACGCGGTGAGCGGCACGGATTGGCTCGGAGCCGTCCTCGTCATCCTCGGAATCGGCTGGTTCACCCTGTCGGAGCGGAAGGGCTGATTCTTACAAAGGACAGGCGCGCTCGCGGTCCAGCGATAGTGATTTGACAATCCTTGAGGTGCGGCGTCTGCATGTCAGCAGTTCCGGACCTGCGCTCCCTTGAAAGGAGCGGGAGACAGGAAGATCCTCAGAAGGCGCATGCAGCACGATCCAGCGAGACCGGCTCTTGAGAGCACTCCCACGGCGATCCCATTTCGCTGGCGGGAAGTGCGTTTGATAACGGGTCTTGTCCTCGGCTTTTTTCTGCTCACCCATTTCGGCAATCACGCTCTGGGTCTCATTTCCGTCGAAGCGATGGAAAAGGGGCGGGGGTGGTTCAATCTTCTCTGGCGAAACCCGCTCGGCACGGTCCTGCTCTACGGATCGCTCCTGATTCATTTTCTGATGGCGCTCCAGGCGCTCTACAGGCGGCGAACCTTGCGGATGCCCTGGAGAGAGGCGGCGCAGTTGCTTTTGGGGCTTTCGCTCCCATTTCTGGTGATTTCGCATGTGGTGGGGACCCGGATCGAGTGGAGCCTGACCGGCTGGGCCTCGGGCTATCCTGAAGTGGTCCGCAATCTCTGGATCCGCGCGCCCGAGATCGGTCTTCGGCAAACCATTGCCCTCATCGTCGCGTGGCTTCACGGATGCTTAGGGATCTTCTTCTGGCTGCGTGCGAAAACCTGGTTCTCACGTTATGCCCTGCTGCTCTACACGGGCGCCATTCTCGTGCCGGTGCTCGCTTTGCTCGGCTTCGTGTCGGCGGGCAAGGAGATTGCCAGGGCTCCGGACCAGTACGGGTCCGCCATGCGGGTTGCATCATCGGCCGCCGAGACTCTCGCCCGCATCAATATGGGTCTTTCGGCGTTCTTTGCGGTGCTCATCGTGGGCACGCTCGTCGCGCGCGTCGTCCGCAGGACTCTTTTGCAATCGCAGAGAGTTCGGATCATCTATCCGAATAACCAGATCGTCAGCGTGCCTCTTGGCTTCAGCGTGTTGGAAGCGAGCCGGATCGCGGGCATCCCGCATATTTCCGTCTGCGGCGGGCGAGGGCGTTGCTCCACATGCCGGGTCCGCGTCGTCGATGGTGAAGAAGGGCAGCCGCCTCCCAATGGCCAGGAGCGCGGAACTCTGGCGCGGATCAAGGCCGGGCCCGATGTGAGGCTCGCCTGCCAATTCAGGCCGGTTCACGATGTTGCGGTGGTGCCGATCCTGTCGACGAGCCGTAACGGCCTGACATCTCTGGTGCGGGGCGGCAAGGCGCAGGGGCAGGAACGCGAGATCGCGATCCTCTTCTGCGACCTGCGTGGATTCACGAGCTTGGCGGAACGGCATCTGCCCTTCGATACGGTCTTCATCCTCAACCGCTATTTCGAGATGGTGGGCGAATGCGTGGAGAATGCCGGAGGCTATATCGACAAATTCATCGGTGACGGGGTGCTTGCTCTCTTCGGCTTGAAGACGTCGCCGCAGGAAGCGGCCAGACAGGCGGTCGATGCGGCTTTGAGAATTCGCGCGGGGCTCACCGCTCTCAACCGGCAATACGCGAGCGAGTTCGAGAAGCCGCTGCAGATCGCCATGAGCCTTCACGCAGGCTCTGCCATCGTCGGCGAAATGGGGTACGGCCAGGCAACGAGCCTGACCGCCGTGGGCGACACCATCAATGCTGCAAGTCGTCTGGAGGGTCTTGCCAAGGATCTCGATGTGGAGCTCGTGATCTCACAGGACATCGCGGTTCGTGCCGGGCTCGATCTCTCAACTCGCGAACGGCGCACGATCCCCATTCGAGGTCGTGCCGCGCCCATCGACAGCTGGATCATTCCCGAGGTGAGCGAACTGGCTCGCTGATCTTCTTCGCGAGGCAATGAAAACTGATCTCGCGATCCAGCAACCCGTCCTATGCATTCCCAATCAGGACGCCCGCTCCGAAGACCAGCGCGCCGCCGAGCACCACCTGGAAGGCAGCGCGCAGGAAAGGCGTTTCCATATAGCGGTTCTGGATGAAGGCGATGGCCCAGAGCTCCACGAACACCACGGCGGCGGCGATGATCGTCGCGGTCCAGAAGTGCGGGATGAGATAGGGCAGGGCGTGGCCGAGGCCGCCGATGGCGGTCATGATCCCGGAGGCCATGCCTCGCTTGACGGGCGAGCCGCGCCCGGAGAGCTTGCCGTCGTCGTGGGCGGCTTCCGTGAAGCCCATGGAGATGCCGGCACCCACCGAGGCCGAGAGGCCGACGAGGAAGGTCTGCCAGGTATCCTGCGTGGCGAAGGCGGCCGCGAAAATCGGGGCGAGCGTCGAAACCGATCCGTCCATGAGGCCCGCCAGGCCCGGCTGGACATAGGTGAGGATGAATTGCCGCCGCTCGGTCTGGGCCTCTTCCTCCTTCACCGATTCCGGCGTGTAGGCGAGGTCGAGACGGCGGGCGAGCGACTCGTGCGCCACCTCCGCCGCCGCGAGGTCGCCGAGGAGCTTTCGTGTCGAGGCATCGCTGGTGCGCTTGGCGGCCTCCACGTAGAAGCGGTGGGCCTGCGCCTCCATGGTCTCGGCGGCAGCGCGCACCTTCCCGATGCCGAGCGGACGCACGAGCCAATCGGGCTTGCGCTCGTAATAGCCGCGCACATGCTCGCGGCGGATCAACGGAATGATCTCGCCGAAACGTCTGCGGTGCAGCTCGATCAGCGCCGCCCGGTGCGCGTCCTCCTCGGCCGCCATCTCCTCGAAGACCTTGGCCGATTGTGGAAAATCGGCCCGTAACCCGTCCGCATAGGAAAGGTAGATCCGCGCATCGTCTTCCTCTGAGGAAATCGCGAGCGCCAGGATTTCCTGTTCGCTGAGAGAGTCGAAGGGACGGCGATCGAAGCCGAAGACGCGCGAGAGCATGGCGGCACATTTGTTTAGAATAATTCTAAATATCGTCCCTCGATCAGAGCGTCAATCATGCCAAGCTCGATCCTCGTGAAGAGTGCAACAAAAAAGCGCGGCTTTCGCCGCGCTTTCCCGATCGTTCTCGAAAACCGAGAGGCTTACTCGCCCGCAGCCTTCTGCTGATCGCGCTGGGCCTTTTCGGCTTCGCGCTCGGCCTTGAGCTGCTCGGTGATGTCCTCGCCGGTCTCCTGGTTGACCACCTTCATGGAGAGGCGGACCTTGCCGCGCTCGTCCATGCCGAGGAACTTCACCTTCACCTTGTCACCTTCCTTGACGACGTCCGTCACCTTGGCGACGCGGTTCTTGGCGAGCTCCGAGATGTGCACGAGGCCATCGCGGGAGCCGAAGAAGTTCACGAAGGCGCCGAACTCCATCACCTTCACGACCGTGCCGTCGTAGATCACGCCGACTTCCGGCTCCGCCACGATGGAGCGGATCCAGTTGTAGGCGGCCTTGATCGACTTGCCGTCGGCGGACGCGATCTTGATGAGGCCGTCGTCGTTGATGTCGATCTTCGCGCCGGTCTTCTCCACGATCTCGCGGATGACCTTGCCGCCCGAACCGATGACTTCACGGATCTTGTCGACCGGAATCTGCATGGTCTCGATGCGCGGCGCGTGCTCGCCGAGCTCGGCGCGCGGAGCGGTGAGGGCCTTGTTCATCTCGCCCAGGATGTGAGCGCGACCTTCCTTGGCCTGATCGAGCGCGACGCGCATGATCTCCTCGGTGATGCCGGCGATCTTGATGTCCATCTGGAGCGAGGTGATGCCCTGGTCGGTACCCGCCACCTTGAAGTCCATGTCGCCGAGGTGGTCCTCGTCGCCGAGGATGTCGGACAGAACCGCATAGCGCTCACCCTCGAGGATGAGGCCCATGGCGATGCCCGCCACCGGGCGGCGCAGCGGAACGCCCGCGTCCATCAGCGCCAGCGAAGAGCCGCAGACGGTGGCCATGGAGGACGAGCCGTTCGATTCCGTGATCTCCGACACGACGCGAATCGTGTAGGGGAACTCGTGGGAAGCCGGCAGCATCGGATGAATGGCGCGCCAGGCGAGCTTGCCATGGCCGATTTCGCGGCGGCCCGGCGAGCCCATGCGGCCCGTCTCGCCGACGGAGTAGGGCGGGAAGTTGTAGTGCAGCAGGAAGGTTTCCTTGCGGGTGCCTTCGAGCTCGTCGATGAACTGCTCGTCCTCGCCGGTGCCCAGCGTCGCCACCACGAGAGCCTGTGTCTCGCCGCGGGTGAAGATCGCCGAACCGTGGGTGCGCGGCAGAACGCCCACTTCCGAGAGAATCGGACGGACGGTGCGAAGATCGCGGCCGTCGATGCGGTGGCTGGTGTCGAGGATGTTCCAGCGCACGACCTTGGCCTGGGCTTCCTTGAAGACGGCCTTCACCTTTTCGGCATCGAACTTGGCTTCACCTTCAACCGGGCAGAGCGCATCCATCACCTTCGCCTTCACGGCGTCGACGGCGGCGTAGCGGTCCTGCTTCTTGGTGATTTTGTAGGCTTCGCGCAGGTCCTTCTCGGCGATGTCGAGAACAGCCTTCTCCACGTCGGAGACATCGGCCGGCTGGAAGTCGCGGGGTTCCTTGGCAGCCTTCTCGGCGAGGCGGATGATGGCCTCGATCACCGGCTGGAAGTGCTTGTGGCCGAACATCACGGCGCCGAGCATCACGTCCTCGGGCAGTTCCTTCGCCTCGGACTCGACCATGAGCACGGCGTCGGTGGTGCCGGCGACCACGAGGTCGAGCGAGGTCTGCTCCATCTCCTGGAGCATCGGGTTCAGCTTGTACTGGCCGCTGATGTAGCCGACGCGGGCGGCCCCCACCGGACCCATGAAGGGAACGCCGGAGAGAGTCAGCGCAGCAGACGCGGCGACCATGGCCACCACGTCAGGATCGTTCTCGAGATCGTGCGAGAGCACGGTCACCACGACCTGGGTGTCGTTCTTGTAGCCGTCGACGAAGAGGGGACGGATCGGACGGTCGATGAGGCGGGAGACAAGGGTCTCCTTCTCGGACGGGCGGCCTTCGCGCTTGAAATAGCCGCCCGGGATACGACCGGCCGCATAGGCACGCTCCTGGTAGTTCACCGTGAGCGGGAAGAAGTCGATGCCAGCCTTCGGCTCCTTGGCCGAAACGACGGTGGCGAGCACGGTGGTCTCACCGTAGGTGGCGACCACGGCGCCATCGGCCTGGCGGGCCATGTGGCCGGTTTCGAGCGTGAGCTTGCGCCCACCCCAGATCAGTTCTTCGCGTTGAATATCGAACATGTTTTGTCTTTCATGACAGCAGAAGCGGGGGCTCGATGCCATGAGCAAGACGGCAAGAGACTCACGCAGCGAAAACATCCGCTGTCCCAAGCCCCTTGCGATCCTGCCATGGTCATCGCGTCATCCGTCTTCTCAAAGGGACGCCGGGATCTCTTTTTGTCTCACCAGCGCCGGACCGAAGGGTCGGAAGCTTTCATCCGATCCGTTCGTGAATACCGGAGATGATCTTTTCTCGATCAGATCCGGAAAAACCGTCCGGAGCCGTGCTCCGGACGGAAGTTGTTTAAAAGCTTAGCGGCGGATGCCGAGCTTCTCGATCAGGGTCTTGTAGCGGTTCTCGTCCTTCTTCTTCAGATAGTCGAGAAGCGAACGACGCGACGAGACGAGCTTCAGGAGGCCACGACGGGAGTGGTTGTCCTTCGTGTGGGTCTTGAAGTGACCGGTCAGGTTGCTGATCCGCTCGGTCAGAATGGCGATCTGCACCTCGGGGGAGCCCGTGTCGCCAGCCTTCTGCGCGAATTCCTTCACAAGCGCGTTCTTGCGCTCAGCAGTGATCGACATCGCATATCCTTTCAGGTTTGCTTTTCGATGAGGATCTCAGGCTTCAGGCCCAAGATCAGGTTCGTCCGGGAAAGGCCGGGCCGGGATGTCGTCCAGCGCGGTCTGTAACCCAAGACGGTCTCCTGGAGGGTCAATCCTTCAGAGGCGGGCGCACCATACACGAATTGCGAATAAGTGCCAGCGGAATCGTTTTTGCCAAGTTAGGCCAAGGAGATGGCCGGTTCCGCCACATCTGTCGCCGCAGCTGCCGGAACAAGTTTTCACGGCCAATGTTGGTGAATCAGATGCCCCCTCAATATAGGAACCCGACACCATGACCGCCAGCACCGCAGGCATGATGGATCTTACCTCCAACGAAACGGTGAAGAACATCTTCATCACCGGCCTTCAGAACGCGCATGCTCTGGAAAAAGAAGCTCTGCAGCTGATGCAGCGCCAGGTGGAACGCTTCGAGCATTATCCGGAAATGTCGGACCTGCTGCGCACCCATATCGCCGAGACGGAAGGCCAAGTGCGCCGCCTCGACGAGATGCTGCACACCTTCGGCGAGGACCGCTCGCTCCTGAAGGACATGGCCACTCAAGTGATGGCCAACATGGCTGCCGTCGGTCACATGCCGATGGCCGACGAGGTTCTGAAGAACACCTTCGCCAACCATGCCTTCGAGAATTTCGAGATTGCGTCCTACAAGTCGTTGATCACGATGGCTGAGGCTGCCGGCCACCAGCGCTTCATCCCGGCGCTGCAGGACACTCTCCGTGAGGAGGAAAAGACGGCTCAAGCCATTCGCGACATGATCGAGCCGATCACCCGCAAGTACCTGATGCGTGAGGCTCAGGGACTGAAGGCGGATCGATAGGACGGCTCAAAGTCGCCGCGTCATGGCCATCCCCGGACTTGATCCGGGGATCAGTCACGGCCATCTCGATTCTGAGGAGCACGGCGCTTTTTCATCGGGATTACCGGCAAAAGGCCGGGGATGACGTAGTGCGTTTCTCAAGCGCCGAGATTGAACACCCGGTGTGGCACCAATTCGCCGCGCTCGATGTCGCCGACTGCGACAAGCACACCATTGCACGTCGCGTAAGCCTTGCCTGAGAGCGGTGCATCGCGGCCGCGCAGGATGATGGACTGGCCGCGCATCAGGCGGCCCGCCATGTCGCGGCTCACCGCAACCGACGGAATCTCGCTGAGCGCGGTCTCGACCGGGCGCAAGGCCGCCGGGTCGGTGGCGAGATCATCCACCGTCACCGCGTCGTGCTCCGTGAACGGTCCCACACGCGTGCGCCGGAGTGCCGCGATGTGGCCGAGGCAGCCCAATGCGCGGCCGAGATCGCGGGCGATAGCGCGCACATAGGTACCCTTGCCGCAATCCGCCTCGATAACCGAGCGGTTGCCGTCATGGTGTACAAGCGCGAGGCGGTCGATCTCCACGGTGCGCGGCTGCAGCTCCACCACCTCGCCGTCGCGGGCAAGGTCATAGGCGCGCTCGCCTTGGATCTTGATGGCCGAGAAACGCGGCGGCACCTGCTGGACTTGGCCGATGAAGCGCGGCAGCAGGGCTTCGATGTCGGAGGCTTGCGGCATCTTGTCCGTGCGCTCGACCACATCGCCCTCGGTGTCATCCGTGTTGGTCTCCGCGCCCCAGGCGACGGTGAAGACGTAGGATTTGCGCCCGTCCATGATGAAGGGCACGGTCTTCGTGGCCTCGCCCAGGGCAATCGGCAGGATTCCGGAAGCGAGCGGGTCGAGGGTGCCTGCATGGCCTGCCTTCTTGGCGGAAAAGCCGCGCTTGACCACCGCAACCGCATGGGTCGAGGTCATCCCGACACCTTTGTCGAGGATGATCCAGCCATTGACGTCGCGCTTCTTCGGACGGTCGCCGTGAGGGCGACGGTGAGGGCGCTCTTGGGGGCGCTCTTCGGGGCGGTCTTCAGTCATCGCTCTCACTCGTCGTTGTCGTCGTTCACATCGACACCGGTCTTGCCGGTATCGCGCGCCACGCGTTCCGAGCGCAGCAGCGCATCGATGCGTGCGGCCTCATCGAAACTCTCGTCGCGGCGGAAGCGAAGGTCGGGTGCGAATTTCAGGTTCACGCGGCGGGCGACTTCCTGGCGCAGAACCTTCTTGTTCTTCTCCAGCGCCTTGATCACCGCATCCTCGTCCTTGCCGCCGAGCGGCATCACATAGGCGGTCGCGAGCTTCAGGTCAGGCGACATGCGCACTTCCGGAATCGTAATGACGTTTTTCGTCAGCACGTCATCCTGAAGATCGCCACGGGAGAGCACTTCCGCGAGTGCGTGACGCACGAGCTCGGCCACGCGCTGCTGGCGCTGGGACGGGCCGGCGGTTTGTTCGAAACGTTTTGCCATTGTCATCCTCCGGGATTGGACCGGATCGTTCGGGATGTCATGGCCGGGTCTGTCCCGGCCATCTCGATTGAATAGAAATGGAGCCCATCAAAGCGAGATCACCGGGACAAGCCCGGTGATGACGCATTGTTCTTGAGAGGGGCGTGAAGCGGCTTACAGCGACCGCTTCACCTCTTCCACGCGGTAGCACTCGATGATGTCGCCAGCGCGCATGTCCTGATAGTTCTCGAAGGCCATGCCGCATTCCTGACCCGAGGTGACCTCGCGGGCATCATCCTTGAAGCGCTTGAGCTGAGACAGCTTGCCTTCGTGGATGACCACGTTGTCGCGGATGAGGCGGACATGAGCGCCGCGTTGCACCACGCCGTCGAGGACGCGGCAGCCCGCGACCTTGCCGACCTTGGACACGTTGAACACCTCGAGGATCTGCGCCTCGCCGAGCCGCTCTTCGCGCAGCGTCGGAGCCAGCAGGCCAGACATTGCCGCTTTCACGTCATCCACGAGGTCGTAGATGATGTTGTAGTAGCGGATCTCGATGCCGGCACGCTCGGCGGCCTCACGCGCTTCCTTGTGGGCGCGCACGTTGAAGCCGAGGATGATCGCCCCGGAGGCTTCCGCCAGCGTGATGTCGGATTCCGAGATCGCGCCGACGCCGGCCTGGATGATGCGGGCGCCCACTTCCTCGTTGCCGACCTTCTCCAGAGCACCGGCGATCGCTTCCGCCGAGCCCTGCACGTCCGCACGGATCACGAGCGGGAACTCCTTGCGGCCCGCTCCGGCCTTCAGGTCGCGCATCATGTCGACCAGCGTACGACCGGCCGAGCCCATGCGGGCGGTGGCGCGTTCGCGCTTCTGGCGCGCACGATACTCGGTGATCTCGCGGGCGCGGGCTTCGGACTCGACCACCGCGACGCGGTCGCCTGCTTCCGGCGTGCCGTTGAAGCCCAGCACCTCAACCGGAACCGAGGGACCGGCTTCCTTCACGTTGGCGCCCAGATCGTTGATCAGCGCGCGCACGCGGCCCCATTCGGCCCCGGCTACCACGATGTCGCCCGTGCGCAGCGTGCCGCGCTGGACGAGAACCGTGGCCACCGGGCCGCGACCGCGATCGAGCTTGGCTTCGATGACGGTGCCTTCGGCCGAGCGCTCGGGATTGGCCTTCAGGTCGAGAATTTCAGCCTGGAGCTGGAGACCTTCGAGCAGGTCGTCGAGGCCCTGGCCGGTCTTGGCGGACACCTCGAATTCGAGGGTTTCGCCGCCCATGGATTCCACGACGATCGAGTGCTGGAGCAGCTCGGTGCGCACCCGCTGCGGGTTGGCATCGGGCTTGTCCACCTTGTTGATCGCCACGATCAGCGGCACGCCGGCCGCCTGCGCGTGAGTGATCGCCTCGACGGTCTGGGGCATGACGCCGTCATCGGCCGCCACCACGAGCACGACGATATCGGTCACCTTGGCGCCGCGGGCGCGCATGGCGGTGAAGGCCGCGTGGCCGGGGGTGTCGATGAAGGTGATCTTTCCGCCGAGCGGTGAGGTCACCTGATAGGCGCCGATATGCTGCGTGATGCCGCCGGCTTCGCCGGAGACCACGTTGGTCTTGCGGATCGCGTCGAGCAGCGAGGTCTTGCCGTGGTCGACGTGGCCCATGATGGTGACCACCGGGGGCCGGGCCGAGAGATTCTCGTCCGTGTCCGGCGTGTCGAACAGGCCTTCCTCGACGTCCGATTCCGCGACGCGCTTCACCGTGTGGCCGAGCTCCTCCGCGACGAGCTGCGCGGTATCGGCATCGATCACGTCGGTGATCTTGTGCATCTGTCCCTGCTTCATCAGGAACTTGATCACGTCCACGGCACGCTCCGACATTCGGTTGGCGAGCTCCTGGATGGTGATCGTTTCCGGAACCGTCACCTCGCGGGAAATCTTTTCCTTCTGCTCCACCTGACGGTGGCCCATCAGACGCTGGTTGCGGCGACGGAAAGCCGCGAGCGAACGTGTACGCTCGTCGTCATCCGAGGTCGCATTGGCAAGGGTCAGGCGGCCGCGGCGGCGCTCCTCGCCGGGAGCGGCCTTCGGGGTCTTCGGAGCAGCCACGGGCTTTGCCGCGCCACCGGGGCGACGGGCTGTACGCGGTGCCTCATCATCATCGATCTCGACGGCAGGGCCACGGGTCGCAACCGGCGGAGCGGTGCGGGCATTGGGCTTTGCCGTCGCCGGATCCGGAATGGCCGGAGCCGGGGGACGGGCCATATGGTTCAGGCTCGGCGGACGGCCCCCGGAGGTGCCGCCCGTAACGCGCGGGCCACCACCGAAACCACCAGGGCGGCCTTCGCCGCGCGGACCACCCTCCGAACGGGGTCCCTCGGAGCGGAAACCACCCGGACGACCTTCGCCGCGCGGACCGCCCTCGGAGCGGAAGCCGCCGGGGCGACCCTCGCCGCGCGGACCGCCTTCCGAGCGGAAACCGCCGGAGCGCTGGCCATCAGGGCGCGGACCGCCGGGACGGCCTTCGCCGCGCGGACCGCCTTCCGAGCGGAAGCCGCCGGGACGGCCTTCACCGCGCGGACCACCTTCGTGGCGCGGAGCCGGGCCACGGTCGCGAGCTTGTGCAGGAGCCGGTGCAGCGGGGGCAGGACGCGGTGCAGCCTCTTCGCCCAGACGACGGCGGGCCTCGTCCTCGGCGCGGCGCTTGCGCTCCTCGTCCTGACGACGGCGCTCTTCTTCCTCACGCTTGCGGGCTTCGGCCGCTTCACGTTCCTTGGCCTCGGCAGCCTCGCGCTCGGCGCGGCGGGTAGCCTCTTCGGCCTGGCGCTTGCGCTCCTCTTCGTCGCGACGGCGGGCATCGGCCAGGGCGTTCAGACGAGCATCGCGCTCCTGATCGGAGAGCGTCTGCAACACCACGCCGGATCGGGGCGCGTTGGAGGAAGGGCCGGAGCGCTGTGGGCGTCCACCCTGAGCCGGAGCCGCAGGCCTGGCAACCGGGGCAGCCGGTTTCGGGGCGGCAGCGGGGGCTGCAGCCTGTTGGGGCGCCGGCCTGTCATCCTTGGCCCCACCGGGGCCGACGGCAGGGCGACGCTTCACCGTCTCGACCACGACCGACTTCGATCGGCCATGGGAGAAGCTTTGGCGCACCGTGCCTTGCTCGACAGGGCGCTTCAGAGACAGCGTCTTGGACGACACGTGGAGAGTCTTGTCGCCCTGGTTTTTCGTATCAGTCATTCCGCCTCAGTTCCTGCGGGTTTCAAAATCGTGGGTTCGCCGGTCTCGTTTCCGAGGCCAGATGGATTGGCTTCGAAGCCGCAATAGGTGCGGTAACGATGCCAGCGGTTCAGAAAGCCGTCGCTCCCAGCGCCCGCGACGAGGGCAGCATGTATCACATGTGACCGGCCTAATGCCAAATCCAATTCGTCGATTGACAATACTTGGATGACCGGAAAGCTAGATATTGCCTCGCCGAGGCGTTTTCGCAACGGGTTCGCCAATTTTCTTCGCCCATCTTCAGCCGCCTCTGCGGCGTGAATAAGGGCAACGATGGGCTTATCCGTGACAGCCGACTCGACTTTCTGGAAGCCAGTGATGACGCAGCCCGCCTTGTTGGCGAGCGCCAAGCCCTGCCGCAGGTCTTCCCGGAGCATCCGCTCGATGTCCTGTGACAGAGTTTCGGAGGCCTTGGCCTCCATCTTGAAGGCGCGGGAGAAGAGGCGGCGTTTCACCGCCTCGTCCACCATGGTGGACCGGGCCGTCACCCAGACGCCCCGGCCGGGAAGCTTGTGCTTGAGATCGGGCACGACCTGACGGTCGGGCCCCAGGACAAAGCGGATCAGTCCCGCGGGGCTGTTCGCCTCGCGGGTGACGATGCAGGTGCGCTCCGGTTCATGCCGCGGCACGGGTGCTGACCTCGCTTTGCCATGGCCGTGGTTTAAGACGGCTGAGCCTCGGTCTCGGCCTCTTCGGCCGATCCCTCGGTCTCTACGGTTTCTTCAGGCTCCTCGATCCAGCCGGCTTTCACGCGGGCGGCCATGATCATGGATTCAGCCTCTGCACGGGACACGTCGAAGCCGTCGAGAGCGCCCTTGTAGCGGGTCGCATCGGCGCCCTTGCCTTCCGTCCAGCCGACGAGATCGTCGGTGGCGCAGCCGGCCAGGTCCTCGACATTCTTGATGTCGTTTTCGCCGAAGGCCACCAGCATGGCGGTGGTGACGCCGTCGATCTCCTTCAGATCGTCGGAGACACCGAGCTCCTTGCGGCGGGCCTCGTTCTCGGCCTCGATGCGGGCCAGATACTCCTGGGCGCGGCTCTGGATTTCGCCGGCGGTGTCCTCGTCGAAGCCCTCGATGGACGCGACTTCGGCGGAATCCACATAGGCGATTTCCTCGACCGAGCGGAAGCCTTCGGAGGCGAGCAGCTGGCCCACCACCTCGTCCACGTCGAGAGCGTTCATGAACAGCTCGGTGCGCTCGGCGAATTCCTTCTGACGGCGCTCGGACTCTTCAGCCTCGGTGAGGATGTCGATGTCCCAGCCGGTGAGCTGGGAGGCCAGACGCACGTTCTGGCCGCGGCGGCCGATGGCGAGCGAGAGCTGGTCGTCGGGCACCACCACCTCGATGCGGTCGGCCTCCTCGTCGAGCACCACCTTCACCACCTCGGCAGGCTGCAGCGCATTGACGATGAAGGTCGCCTGATCGGGGGACCACGGAATGATGTCGATCTTCTCGCCCTGAAGCTCGCCCACGACCGCCTGGACGCGGGAGCCGCGCATGCCGACGCAGGCGCCCACGGGATCGATCGAGGAATCGCGCGAGGTTACGGCGATCTTGGCGCGGGAGCCCGGATCGCGGGCCACGGCCTGCACGGTGACGATGCCGTCATAGATCTCCGGCACTTCGGAGGCGAAGAGCTTCGCCATGAACTGCGGATGCGTGCGGGACAGGAAGATCTGCGGGCCACGGGTCTCGCGGCGCACGTCGAAGAGGTAGGCGCGGATACGGTCGCCCGGACGGAAGGTCTCGCGCGGAATCAGCTCGTCGCGGCGGATGATCGCCTCGCCACGGCCGAGATCGACGATCACGTTGCCGTATTCGACGCGCTTGACCGCGCCGTTCACGATCTCGCCGATGCGGTCCTTGTATTCCTGGTACTGACGGTCACGCTCGGCATCGCGCACCTTCTGCACGATCACCTGCTTGGCCGACTGGGCCGCGATGCGTCCGAAATCGAACGGGGGCAGGGTGTCGGCGATCACGTCCCCCACCTGCGCTGCCGGATTGTGGCGGGCCCGGGCTTCTGAGAGGGTGATCTCGCGGGAATCGTTCTCCAGCGCGCCGTCCTCGACCACGAGGAGGTGGCGGGAGAGGCGCAGCTCGCCGGTCTTCGGGTTGATCTCGGCGTGGATGTCGGTCTCGGCGCCGTAGCGGGAGCGCGCAGCCTTCGCGATGGCGTCCGCCATGGCGTCCAGCACGATCTGCTTGTCGATCACCTTCTCACGCGCGACCGCATCGGCGATCTGCAAGAGCTCAAGCCTGTTGGCGCTAACAGCCATTGAGGTCACTCCTTAATTCGGTTTTGTCTTGGACGGGCTGCGCGGTTCCGGCGCTTCCACCACGTCCGTGTCTTCATCGAGATCGTCCGTGGTCGGCGCGGTTCCCCGGCGCAGCGATTCACGGATCAGGTCGTCTGTCAGGACGAGATGCGCCTCGCCCAGATCGGTCAGAGGCAGGCGCGCGATGGGCTCCAGGCCCTCTTTGACGTCCGGAAGCTCGACCACGAGCTTGCCGTCCTCCACGCCCCGGAGGAAGCCTCGAAAGCGCTTGCGGCCATCCACCGGCACGGCCATCTCGATCTTCGCCTCGTGGCCGGTCCAGCGCTCGAAATCGCTGGCGCGCACGAGCGGGCGGTCGATCCCCGGCGAGGAGACCTCAAGATAATAGGCCGTCGAGATCGGATCTTCGAGATCCAGGACCGGCGAAATCGCGCGGCTTAACGTTTCGCAATCGTCCACCGACATGGTGCCGTCCGGCCTCTCGGCCATGATCTGCACGGTGCAGCCATTCGTGCCGGTCACCTTCACCCGCACGAGATTGAAGCCCAGATCCTCGATCACGGGCTCGACGATGGCAGCCACCCGGGCGGCAACGCCGTTTTCCGTAATCAGCCGCTTGTCGCGTTCGTTCGTCATGGCTCCCCGAAGCTCCGGCGTTCGAGCAATAAAAAAGAGCGGACCCGGCGGGGCCCACTCTCGACCAGCAGCTTGACGCTGCAACCAGAGCTGACAACCGCAGATATACTGATTCAAGCCCGAAAAAGCAAGGGTCCTGCAAAAGGGGCCTCTTTCGCAAGCCCGCTGTCCTGATTCAGGAGCACCACGTTATCACGGCTTCAATGAGGCTATGTTAAAGCATCGGATCGATCCCAAAGGTGGAATCCACTTTTGGGTCCGATGCTCTCCTTCTTGATGAGCGCATCGTTTGTTGCGGAAAACCGGATCCACTTTTCCGCACGATGCGCTAGAGGAAGACGTTCCCTGGGGAGCCTGCCTTGAAGATCTCCCGCGTCCTTCTTGTTCTCGCACTGCTTCTTGTGGCCGCAGCCGCCTATTGGCGCCTCGGCAGGCCTCGGGACGTCGCCATCGTCATGCCCACTCGCGGCGATGCGGCGGAGATCGTCTACGCTACCGGCGTGGTGGAGCCGCGCATCTGGGCGAAGGTGACGCCGCTCTTGCGGGAGCGGATCGTCGAGCTGTGCAATTGCGAGGGCGAGGCCGTGGAGAAGGGCGCCGAACTCGCCCATCTCGATGACCGGCAGGCCCAGGCGAGCCTCTCCGAGCTTCGCGCGCGCCAGAGATTCCTGAGAGCCGATTACGAGCGGGTCTCCACCCTTGTCGAGCGCCGGGTCGCCAGCGAGCAGGCTCTCGACCGCGCCCGAAGCGAGCTGAGTCAGATCGAGGCGCTGATCGCCGGCCAGGAGACAAGGCTCGAGACCTACGTTCTGCGGGCGCCCATGAGCGGCGTCGTCCTGCGCCAGGACGGCGAGGTGGGGGAGGTGGCCGAGCCCGGTACGGTTCTGTTCTGGGTCGGCGAGCCGAAGCCGCTGCTGGTGGAAGCCGAGGTGAACGAGGAGGACATCCCGCGTGTCGCGGTGGGCCAGCGCGCGGTTCTCAAGGCCGACGCGTTTCCGGACCGGGTTCTGGAAGCGACCCTCGATTCCATCACGCCGAAGGGCGACCCGGTCGCCAAGACCTACCGGGTGCGTCTCGCACTCCCTGAGACGACGCCGCTGCGCATCGGCATGACGGTGGAAGTGAATGTGATCGTCCAGGTCTCCGCCAACGCGCTTCTCGTGCCCACCAATGCCCTTCGCGGCGGCGCTCTCTTCACCGTGGAGAATGGCGTCGCCAGGCGTCATGATGTGAAAGTCGGGATTCGCGGCGCCAGCAACACGCAAGTGTTGTCGGGTCTCGATGAGACCGAGTGCGTGATCGTGCCGTTCCCGGAGGATCTCGCTGATGGGGCGAAGGTGAGAGAAAAGAGAGGCTGAGCATGCGCCTCATCCTGGAGCTGGCCCTGACCCATATCGCCGGACGCGGCCGCCAGACCATCGTGGCCATTCTCGGTGTCGCGCTGGGCGTCGGTTTTTCCATCGCCATGGCGGCGCTGATGCAGGGCACGGAGAAGGATTTCATCGCGCAGCTCGTCGACACCATGCCCCATGTGCAGATCAGTGACGAGCGTCGCACGCCCCGCCGGCAGCCGGCCGAGGATCTGTTTTCCGCCGTGCAGTTCGAGGGCCTGCGACCGAAAGAGGATCGCCGCGGCATCCTCAATCCCGCCGCCGCTTTCGCATCCCTGCGCTCCTGGGTGCCGGGCCGCATGGCGCAGAGTCTGCGCACGCAGGGCGTGGTTCGATATGCAGGGCGCGACGTCGGCGTTTCCATCATCGGCATCGAGCCGGAGATCGAAGCAACGGTTTCCTCCGTTGCGGGCGACTTCGTTGAAGGAAGTTTCGATGCCCTGCAGGCGGGCGGCAACAACATCGTCGTCGGAGACACACTGGCGCAGCGCCTTGGCGCGTCGATGGGCACGACGATCCAGCTCGTGTCTCCTACGGGGCAGTCGCGCGGCTTCAAGATCGTCGGACAGTTCCACACCGGCAGCAATGCCCGCGACGAAGGTGAGACCTATGTGCTCTTGAAGAACGCGCAGATTCTCTCCGAGCGGCCGAATGCCATCAACGAAATCCGCCTTCGCCTGGACGATCCGGAGGCTGCGCCCCGCGTAGCCCGTCAGGCGGAAGCGGAACTCGGCTACAAGGCCGTGCCCTGGCAGGAGGCGAACGAGTCGCTGCTCGAAGCGCTCGTGGTGCGCAACGTGGTGATGTACACGGTGGTCGGCGCAATCCTGCTCGTGGCGGGTTTCGGCATCTTCAACATCATCTCCACCATCACGCACGAGAAGGCGCGCGACATCGCCATCCTGAAATCGCTCGGTTTCACCCAACGCAACATGCGCCGCCTGTTTCTCATCGAGGGATTGACGCTGGGTTTCGCCGGTTCCGTTGCCGGATGGCTGATCGGTTTTCTTCTCTGCTTCGCGCTTTCGCAGTTGGAGTTCAAGCTCTCCGGTGCAGCTGTCGGGCGCGAGATCACGCGTCTGCCGCTCTTCTGGACGCCCTGGCATTACGTGATCGCGTCTGCTTTCGCGCTCGGGTCCGCGGGCGTGGCGGGCTATCTCCCCGCGCGCCAGGCAGCACGACTCAATCCGGTCGACATCATCCGGGGAGCCACATGAGCGCGCTGATCGAAGCCGAGCATCTCACCCGGATTCTGCCGGCGATCGTACCGGTGACGTTGGTGCGGGACGTGTCTCTCACTGTTGGTGAAAAGGAATTCGTGGCGGTCACCGGCCCATCCGGCTCCGGCAAGTCGTCGCTTCTCTACCTGCTTGGCCTGCTCGATCGCCCGACCAGCGGCACGCTGAAAATCGCGGGGCAGGACACATCGCAACTCGATGATGACGAGCTCGCGCGCCTGCGCCTCGAGAGCCTCGGCTTCGTGTTCCAGTTCCACTTCCTGCTGCCTGAATTCAGCGTGCTGAAAAACGTGGAGCTGCCGATGCGAAAGGCAGGGTACCTCTCCGCATCTGAAATGAGCGACCGTGCCACGAGCCTGCTGGAGGATCTCGGCCTTGCAGGCCATCTCGACAAGCGGCCCGATCAGCTCTCGGGCGGCCAGCGTCAGCGCGTGGCGGTGGCTCGCGCGCTCGCCAACGATCCGCACGTTGTGCTCGCCGACGAGCCGACGGGAAGCCTCGACAGCAAGAGTTCCGAGCAGGTCTTCACCATCCTGCAGGATCTCGTGAGGAAGCGCGGCAAGACGGTGATCGCCGTTACCCATGACATGGATATCGCCGCCCGTGTCGACCGTCGCATCCATCTCGTCGACGGCAAGGTGGTGAGCGACGAGCGCGTTGCCCAAGCGGTTGTGTAAGCGGCAGCGTCAGACGCGCACGAAGGTCAGATAGCTCGGCACGCGGCCCTCGCGGATGGCCTTGGCCTCGTAGCGTGTGCCCGGCCAGCCCTCATAGGGCTTGCGCCAGTCATCGGCGCGCTTCGCGGTCCAGCGGAAGTGCTTGGAGCGGAGCACCCGGGTCAGGACCCAGCCGATGTAGTCGTCGATGTCGCTGGCAAAGCGCAGCTCCCCGCCGGGCTTCATGATGCGCGCCAGCGTCGTGAGCATCTCGTCGGAGACGAGGCGGCGCTTGCGCTGGCGGCGCTTCGGCCACGGATCAGGATAGAGGATGTAGACCCGGTCGAACGATGCGTCGGGCAGGGTCGGCAGGAGCTTGGTGACGTCGTCGTCCCACACGCGGATGTTGCCGAGCTTTTCGTGGTCGATGGCGGCAAGCAGTTTCGCCATGCCGTTCACGAAGGGCTCGCAGCCGATGAAGTTGATGTCGCGATGGGTACGGGCCTGGTGGGCAAGATGCTCGCCGCCGCCGAAGCCGATCTCGAGCCAGGTTTCGCGTGCGTCCGCATTGGGAAACTGGCTGGAGGGAGCGCTGCCCGGGATCACGCGGATCGCGGGCAGCAGGTTTTGGATCAGGTCATCCTGACCGGAGCGAAGCTTCTTGCCTTTCCGGCGCCCGAAGAAAGCGCCGGTCTTTTGAGATGCTTCGCTCATAGGAGATCAGAAGGCCGACTTGAGGGCGCTGGCGAGGTCGGTGCGCTCCCAGGAGAAGCCGCCGTCCGCTTCCGGCGTGCGACCGAAATGGCCATAAGCGGAGGTGCGCGCATAGATCGGCTTGTTGAGGCCGAGATGCGTGCGGATGCCACGCGGGGAGAGGTCCATGATCTCCATGAGAACGGCCTCGAGCTTGTCCTCGCTCACCTTGCCGGTCTCGTGCAGGTCCACGTAGATCGACAGGGGCTTGGCCACGCCGATGGCGTAGGAGAGCTGCAGGGTGCAGCGCTCGGCGAGGCCCGCGGCCACCACGTTCTTGGCGAGGTAGCGGGCGGCATAAGCCGCCGAGCGGTCCACCTTGGTCGGGTCCTTGCCGGAGAAGGCGCCGCCGCCATGCGGAGCCGCGCCGCCATAGGTGTCGACGATGATCTTGCGGCCGGTGAGACCGCAATCGCCGTCGGGTCCGCCGATCACGAACTTGCCGGTGGGGTTGACGTGCCAGATGGTATCGGCCGAGATCCAGCCCTCGGGCAGAGTCTGACGTATATAGGGCTCGACGATCGCGCGCACGTCATTGGAGGAGAGGTTCTCGTCCAGGTGCTGCGTGGAGAGAACGATCTGCGTGGCGGTGACGGGCTTGCCGTTCTCGTAGCGGACCGTGACCTGGCTCTTGGCGTCGGGACCGAGCTTGGCGGCATCGCCGACCTTGCCCTTGCGGGCGGCGGTCAGGTTCTCGAGGATCTTGTGGGCGTAGTAGATCGGCGCCGGCATCAGCTCCGGCGTCTCGTTGCAGGCATAGCCGAACATGATGCCCTGGTCGCCCGCACCTTCGTCCTTGTCGCCACCGGCGTCCACGCCCTGAGCGATGTGGGCCGACTGGGCGTGCAGGTAGACGTCGATCTCGGCGTTCTTCCAGTGGAAGCCTTCCTGCTCGTAGCCGATGTCCTTGATGGCGTCGCGGGCGAGCTGGATCACCTTGTCCTTGGTGATCGACTCAGGGCCGCGCACCTCACCGGCGATAACGACACGGTTGGTGGTGGCCAGGGTCTCGCAGGCGACACGCGCTTCCGGCTCGGCTGCGAGATAAGCGTCGACGACGGCATCGGAGATCCGGTCGCAAACCTTGTCCGGATGGCCTTCGGACACCGACTCGCTGGTGAAAAGATAGCTTGACCGCCGCACGATAGAATTCCTTTGAGGCAAACACGAAAAGCACGGCTCACACGGGCCGTAAGCCTGCACTCAGGTCATGCCTCAGGCCGGCGGAAAGGTCAAGCGAACGCGTTCTTTATGACGAACGTTCCTGCTCGTCCTGGGCCGCGAGCGATGTCACCAGCTGGACGATGCTCTTGCGGACCTTGGCGCTCTTGATGCTGGTAAAGGTGCGGATGAGCTGCAGGCCTTCCGGGGTCGACATGACGTCCGCGAGGTAAGGCGGTGATTCCTGTTCCGCAAAGCCAGGTTCTGTCTTGCCGCTCTTGATGCCATTGAAAAAGAAATGGATGTCGACGCCCAGGATCTTGGCAATGTCGACGAGGCGACCCACGCTGATCCGGTTCATGCCTTTTTCGTATTTCTGGACCTGCTGAAAGGTAAGGCCAAGCATTTCACCAAGCTTTTCTTGGCTCATGCCAATCGAAATACGACGCATACGCACCCGTGTTCCGATTTCCTTATCAATCGAGCTGGTCGACTTCTTCATGGCCCCAGGCTTTCTTGTCAAAGCTGACGTAACGCCATGTCCTTGTCATCTTAGATGGAGGACACTCTTTGTTTTCGGCGTACAATCAAGGTCATTAAGCAGATCACAAGCATGGCCGTCAAAGAAAACCTACTTGTTTTTGAAGAAAGATTTGCTTTCGCTGCAACCGGTAACTTTGCGTCTAGGATACCTTCAACTCCAAGTGGAATACTGTCCACAATCCGGCCGTAAGGGTCGACAACCGCTGAGATTCCTGTGTTGGCGGCCCTTACCATCGGTAGACCTTCCTCTACAGAACGCAGGCGTGCCTGTGCGAAGTGCTGGTAAGGTCCCGTGGTCTGTCCGAACCAGCCGTCATTGGTGACGTTGAGGATCAGGTCGGGGCGGGGGCCCTCAGGGAGGATATCACCGGGAAAGATCGCCTCATAGCAGATCGTGGCGGCCACCGGCGGCAATCCTGGAATGGAGAGCAGTCGACGCTCCTGGCTGGGCTCGAAGCCTCCCGGGATATGCACGAATTGGCGCAGGCCCACGGCTCGGATCAGGGTATCGAGGACCTTCGGCACGTATTCGCCGAAGGGCACCAGATGTACCTTGTCGTAATGCCCAAGAATGGTGCCGCGATCGTCGATCACCTGGATCGCGTTGTAGAACTTGCCGACCGCCTCGCCGGGCAGCGGCTCGTCCATGCGCGCGGCGCCCGTGATCAGCACGGAGCCCGGTTCAAGAAGACCGCCAATTTGCGCGAGGGAAGCCGGATCGCGGTGGAGAAGGAACGGGAAAGCCGATTCCGGCCAGATGATATGGGTAGCATCCGCAGCGGTCTGGCCGTCGCGGCCGGTGCTCGCGCTCAGGGTGAGATAGCGCCGCATGATGGCGTCGCGATTGCGCGGATTGAATTTGGCATCCTGAGGCAGATTGGGCTGCATGATGCGAAGGCGCACATTCTCGACGGTGGCTGTCGGCTCGGATGGAACGCGCCAGAAGCCGAAGGCCGCCATCGCGAGAAGCAATGCCACAGCAAGGCCCGGCACGGTCCAGCGCTCACGCGCCGTGCGGCCTGTGATTGCCAGTGCGGGAGAAGCACAGATCGCGATGGCGAGGAAGCTCAGTCCGTAGAGGCCGACGAGCGAGGCGCTCTGCATCAGCCACAGATTCTGGCCGAGCGCCATACCGGGATTGTTCCAGGGAAAGCCCGTGAAGACATGACCGCGCAGCCACTCGCTGATCGAAAGTCCGAAAGCAAGGGCGAAGACGCGCGAGGCATCGGGCAGCCACAGAAGGCGGGCAAGCGCAAAGCCGAAGGCGGTGAAGAAGGCGAGCAGAGCCGGAAGCCCCAGGACGCCGAAGGGCAGGGCCCAGGCGAATTGGTCTGCTTCCACGAGGAAGGCCGCGCCCAGCCACCAGAGCCCGGCTACGAAATATCCGAAGCCCCAGAACCAGCCGATGAGAGCCGCCGATTTGAGGGGAGCCCAACGGGAAGGACCCGCCTTGCCGGCCCCGTCGATGAGCCACACGGCGGGCGTGAGCGACAGGGCAAGCGCCGGCAGGAAGCCGAAGGGCGGCATGGCGAGCGCACCCGCAACGCCCGCTGCAAAGCTAAAGATCCAGCGGCGCCATCCCCGGGCGAGGATGGCGCGATCGGCGACAAGGATCATTCCGCCGCAGCGCTTTCAGGGCGCGGAGATGATTCCACCTCGACCTCGGTGGATGCGACATGCTGGAGGATGCGCAGGCGCTTCACCCGGCGGGGATCGGCGTCCAGCACCTCGAATTCGAGGCCCTTCGGACCCTCGATCACCTCGCTGCGGGAAGGCACGCGGCCAGCGAGCGTCACGATGAAGCCGCCGATGGTGTCGATGTCCTCGGCGCCTTCTTCGTCGGAGAGATCGACGCCGAGCGTCTCCGTCACCTCGTCGAGGCTGGCGCGGGCATCGGCGATGTAGGTGCCGTCGGCCGCCTTCGCGATGGTGACCTCCTCATCCTCGTCGTGCTCGTCCTCGATATCGCCCACCACCATTTCCACGAGGTCTTCGATGGAAACGAGGCCGTCCGTGCCGCCATACTCGTCGATCACGAGGGCCATGTGGGTGCGGGTTGCCTGCATGCGCACCAGGAGGTCGATGGCGGGCATGGAGCGCGGCACGAAGAGCACCGGGCGCAGGATATTGGCTTGAGCCAGTACCATGGACAGATCGACCTGCCCGAGGCTCGGCGGGGGCGTATCGTCGCTCGCTCCGCCTTCCGAGGCGCCGCCGTCGGCACGCATGGCGATGAAATCAAGAAAGTCCCGGATGTGGACCATGCCCTTTGGGTCGTCGAGAGTCTCGCCATAGACCGGCAGACGGGAATGGCCTGCCGTGCGGAAGAGGCTGAGCAACTCGCCGAGATTGGTGTCGGATGCCACCGCCACGATATCGGCGCGGGGCACCATCACGTCTTCCACCCGGATGCGGTGGAAGGAGAGCACGTTCTTGAGCATCGCCCTTTCCTGGGGCGAGAAGTCCGTGTCCTCGACGGATTCCTCAAGGGCGTCCTCGAGATCATGGCGGATGGATTCGCGGGGCTTCAGCCCTAGGCGAATGAGAACCCGGTCATACCAATGGTCGCGTGAATCGTCGTGTTCAGCGAGGGTTCGGACAGGTCGGTCGCTACGACTTCGATCTTCGTTCATATCAGTTGAGTATCAGCTCAAACGTTTTTGCGTTTACGCTGCCATATCGCGATAGGGATCGGCGATGCCAAGGGTGGCGAGCGCCTTCACCTCGAGAGCTTCCATGATTTCCGCCTCCGCCTCGGTTTCGTGGTCGTAACCGAGAAGGTGCAGAACTCCATGGACGATCAAATGGGCAAAATGATGCGCGAGCTCCTTGGATTCCTCCTCGGATTCGCGCACCAGCGTTTCATAAGCTAGAGCAATATCACCCAAATGGCGAGGCCCTGTTGCCCCCGGCTGCTCGGGGGCCGGGAAGGACAGCACGTTGGTGGGCTTGTCCTTGCCCCGCCAGGTGCGGTTCAGTTCCTGGATCTGGGCATCGTCGGTCAGCATCACGCTCGCCTCGAAGTCCCCATCGGCCTCGTAGGTTACGGCCAAAGCGGCCGAAGCGGCCTTCTGGGCGAGGGCCTCCACATCCGGGATTTTCTCCCAGTCGCCCTCCTCGATCATGATGTCGAGCTCGATCACGGTCTCACGTTCCGTTCGCGATACGATTGTTCCTGCGGCGGCTCTTGCTTCGCGGCCTTGTCGTAGGCGGCCACGATGCGGCGCACGAGATCGTGGCGCACCACGTCCGCCTCCTTGAAGGTCACGCGGGAGATGCCCTCGACGCCGTGGAGGATGCGCACGGCCTCGACGAGGCCCGATTTCTGGCCCGGCGGCAGGTCGATCTGCGTCGGGTCGCCGGTGATGATCATGCGCGACCCTTCGCCGAGGCGCGTCAGAAACATCTTCATCTGCATGGACGTGGTGTTCTGCGCCTCGTCCAGCAACACCAGGGAGTTGGTGAGGGTTCGCCCGCGCATGAAGGCGAGCGGCGCGATCTCGATCATGCCGGTCTGCAGGCCACGATCCACGTGGCGGGCCTCCATGAAGTCGTAGAGCGCGTCGTAGATCGGGCGAAGATAGGGATCGACCTTCTCGCGCATGTCGCCGGGCAGGAAGCCGAGGCGCTCGCCCGCTTCCACGGCCGGGCGCGAGATGATGAGGCGATCCACCTGCCCCGCCTCGAGCAGCGAGACGGCATAGCCCACGGCAAGCCACGTCTTCCCGGTGCCGGCAGGGCCTTCGGCAAAGACGAGCTCGTCCTGCTTGAGAGCCTTGATATAGGCGTTCTGCGCCGCGTTGCGGGCGCGTACCACGCCGCGCCGGCGAGTGGCGATATGGTCGAAGGCGGAGAGACCGGGCACTGCGGTTTCCGCATCCGGGAAGAGAGTGCCCTGCAGGGACGATTCCTCGATCGTGCCGTCCACATCGCCGGGGCCGGGGGACGCGCCCTGGCGGGCGCGGTCATAGAGCGTCTCGAGAACGCGCCGGGCGAGTTCCGAGGATTCCGGCGTGCCTTTCACCGTCACCCGATTGCCATTGGCGATGGCGGCCACGTTCAGGCGGCGTTCCAGATGTGCGAGGTTCTGGTCGTACTGCCCGAAAACTAGGCTGGCGAGGCGGTTGTCGTCGAAGGTGAGGATGATTTCGGCCTCTTCCTCGACGCCAGGATGGGAAGTGCTGGAGGGTTGTCCCTTCTGCGCTCGTGCGGTCGCGTTGTCCGCTGGCCTCAAATGCCTCTCCTCTCTTTTCCGCGGCAGAATTGCCGCGAAAGAAACTCTTGTGAGTGGAGAAGGTGTCAGGCCGCGGCCTGGTTGCCGGGCTTCACCACTTCCCCGAACAGGCTGTTCGAGCCTGCCTGCGTGATCCGTACCGTCACGATATCACCGATGTGATGACAGTCGGTCTCGATCTGCACAGCCTGCAGATAGGGCGACTTGCCGGCCATCTGGCCCGGGTGACGACCCGGCTTCTCCAAGAGAACGTCCAGAGTCTGACCAACGGTTCCGCGATTGAAAGCCTGTCTTTGCGTTTCCAACAGGTTTTGGAGACGCGCCAGACGCTCGGCCTTCACGGCTTCGGGAACTTGGAGACCCATCTCGGCCGCAGGCGTTCCGGGGCGGGGGCTGTATTTGAAGGAGAAGGAGCTGGCAAAGCCCACATCGGCCACGAGCCGCATCGTGTCCTCGAACTCCGCATCGGTCTCGCCCGGAAAACCCACGATGAAGTCGGAGGAGAGCGCGAGGTTGGCTTGCGCCTTGCGGATACGCTCGATCAGGCGGCGGTACTCGTCGCCCGTATGCTTGCGGTTCATCTCGTCGAGAATGCGGTTGGAGCCGGATTGCACGGGCAGGTGCAGGTAAGGCATGAGCGCCGGCAGGTCGCGATGGGCGGCGATCAGCTCGTCATCCATGTCGCGCGGATGGCTCGTGGTATAGCGAAGCCTTGCAATGCCGGGGATTTCGGCGAGGCGATGCAGCAGTTTCCCTAAGGACCAGATGGAGCCGTCGGGACCTTCGCCGTGATAGGCGTTCACGTTCTGGCCGATGAGCGTGAGCTCGCGCACGCCCGCATCCGCGAGGCGCAGGGCCTCGTCGACGATCTTGGAAACGGAACGGGAGACTTCCGCGCCGCGGGTATAGGGCACCACGCAGAAGGTGCAGAACTTGTCGCAGCCTTCCTGGATCGTCAGGAAGGACGACACGCCCCGGTTCCGGATCATGGCCTTCGAGGGCTTGGGCAGATGATCGAACTTGTCCTCGATGGGGAACTCGGTGTCGACCACGCGCTCCGAGCGCGCTTTTCTGAGAAGCTCCGGCAGATTGTGGTAGTTCTGCGGGCCCACCACCACGTCGACGGCTGGCGCACGGCGCAGGATCTCCTTGCCCTCGGCCTGAGCGACGCAGCCCGCGACCACAATCTTCGTTTCCTGGCCGTGGGTCTGGCGCTCCTTCTTCAGTTCGCGCACGCGGCCCAGCTCCGAATAGACCTTCTCGGCGGCCTTCTCGCGGATATGGCAGGTGTTGAGGATGACGAGGTCCGCCTCCTCCATGGCCTTGGTCTCAGCATAGCCTTCGGTGGTCAGCATGTCCGCCATGCGCTCGGCGTCATAGACGTTCATCTGGCAGCCATAGGATTTGACGAAAACTTTTTTCACGAGATCGGCCTGTCTGCTTGCAATGCGGGCGGTCAAAGATCGAGCGCCCTTTTAAGCCCTTTGGGCATCAATGAGAATAGCGGCCGTTTGGCTCAAGCGAGAAGGTTTTCGCCGCTGCGCCCTTGCCATCCCGGCGGCCTCAGGCGGAAAGGACACCAAACCGACATTTGCCGACCTGTCGATACGGGGGCGGCATCCGGGGCTCCGCCGTCCAGCAGGTGAATTCATCTTGGCAGAGACACCCAAAAAAGACTTGGCAGAGACACCCAAAAAGACGAGAACGTCTCATCGATAGGAAAAGGATCTGTCATGATTGCCGTGCAGTACCTCGACCAGTTGCTCCTCGTCTATGCAGCCTATGTCATTGCGACCGCGAGCCCCGGACCAAGCAACATGGCGATCATGGGTGTCGCCATGAGCCATGGCCGCGCGCCCGCTTTGGTTCTCGCCGCTGGGATTGTTACCGGATCGCTCTTCTGGGCCATTCTGGCGGCTACCGGTATTTCCACTGTCCTATCGGCTTATGCGGGCGCTCTGGTGGCGCTCAAGATCGCAGGCGGGTTGTATCTGCTGTACCTGGCCTATCGGTCCGCACGGTCGGCTTTGTCGGCGACGGTGCCGCAAACCTTATCCCGTGCTGATGGCTCGCGGGCTGATCATGTCGCCCTCTATCGTCGAGGGGTCTTGCTGCATCTGACCAATCCGAAGGCTATTCTGGCATGGATCGCCATCATGAGTTTAGGGCTAAAGCCTGACGCGGCTCCCTATGCTCTCGCGGCGATCCTGGGCGGGTGTCTTGTGCTGGGTATCATCGTCTTTGGGGGATATGCCCTGATCTTTTCGACAGGCCCCATGGTTTACGCCTATCAGAAAACCAGGCGTTGGATCGAAGGGACGCTGGCCGTCTTCTTCGGGTTTGCGGGACTGCGCCTGCTGTCCGCGAAATAGGGCCGGAGCATGCTGGCCTCCTGTGCCGCAGGCCCACCAATGCACAGTCCGCTCCAGAGAGTTCGAGCCTAAATCGACATTGCTTTAATCCCGGTAGGCGTCCTCGACGGGAGCGGACAGGTCGCGGTCTGCGGCGCGGATTTCGGCGATGATTCTTGCGAAGGACGGGCGCTCGCCGAGCCTCGCATACCAAGAGGCCAGCGACCCGTGCTCCTTCAGGGACGGACCACCCAGACGGCGGGTCCAGAACACCGTCATAAAGACTGAAAGATCCGCCGCGGAGAAGGCTCCACAGAAGAAGTCCTGGGTCCCAAGCCTGCGGTCGAGATCCGCATAATGTCGGCTTAAAACCGCCTCGGCCTCCCGCGCCTTGGCTTCCTTCTCGGTCCAGCGCTGCGGATCGTCGGGCTTGGGTTCGGTCCGGTGCATCAGCGCGCGCAGCGGCACCAGCATGACCTCGTCGGCGAAGAGGTCGAGAAGCCTGCATCGCGCCCGCTCCTTTGCGGCCTTCGGATAAAGCGCGGGATCGGGGTAGGCATCCTCCAGGTACTCGAGGATCAGGGTGGAATCGTAGAGGGTCAGGTCCCCGTCGATGAGGACGGGGACCTGACCTTTCGGATTGGCGGCCAGCACGTCGGGGTGCTTGGGGCTGTAGCCCCTGGTCTGGCTGAAGGCGACCTGGATGCGCTCGAACGGCAGC
The DNA here is from genome assembly GCF_001017175.1 of Microvirga vignae. Classification (GTDB taxonomy): domain Bacteria; phylum Pseudomonadota; class Alphaproteobacteria; order Rhizobiales; family Beijerinckiaceae; genus Microvirga; species Microvirga vignae. Next base: position 77,190 of record NZ_LCYG01000016.1, read on the forward strand.
CCCTTCTCGTGAAGGGCGATCTCGACCTTGCGGGAGAAGAGGCTCAAAGGGCCGGAATAGAGCTTCATAATGGGGCCTTTCATCGTCCGAGCGCCGGCGGCAGGTGATCCTGCCAGGAGGCGGTATTCAAGCCTTCCACATCGGCCCGTGACAATCCGATATCGGCGAGCGACCTGTCATCCATGTTGTACAGGATGCGGGCGCTCCTGCGCCGGTCGAGCCAGGCCTCGTAGCGCAGAAGCAGCTTGAGCAGGGTGCTCTGCCGCTCGCGAGTGACGGTGCTGAACCCAAGATTTACTGCGGTATATCCGGTTGCCATGACGGCCTCCATCAAGGGCCTTTGCAAAGGTGTCTTGCAAAGGTGTTTTGCTGGAGAAAACTCTGCTCCTGTGCTAGCTTCGAAGCAAACGAGAAGTCCTTCACTGTTTCCCAAGCAAAACTTGGGTTGGAACCCGCTGGATCAGCCCATGTCCCGTCGTCGTCTGCCGCCCCTGAACGCCGTGCGCGCCTTCGAGGCTGCGGCCCGCCATCTGAACTTCGAAAAGGCCGGCGACGAAATCGCCGTCACCGCAAGCGCGGTCGGCCAGCAGGTGAAGGCGCTGGAAGCCTGGCTCGGCCGCCCTCTCTTCGTGCGCCAGCCCGCGCGAGGCGTGGCCCTGACGCCTCTCGGCGAGCGCTATGCGGCCTCCCTGTCGGAGGTCCTCGACAAGCTCGACGAGGCGACGGCGCAGGTCCTGCGGCCGAAAACATCCAATGTGATCACCGTCAGCGCCATGCCGAGCCTGGCCTCGAACTGGCTCATTCCGCGACTGGGCGCCTTCCGGGAGCGGCATCCCGAGATCGACGTGCGGGTTTCGGTCTCGATGCGCCTCACCGATTTCGCCCGTGAGGATGTGGACATCGCCATCCGTTTCGGGCGCGGCCATTATCCGGGCCTGCGCACGGAGCTGCTGATGGAGGAATATTTCTTCGCCGTGTGCAGCGCGGCCCTGCTCAAGAATCCCGAGCGGCCGTTGCGCGATCCGGCCGATCTCAAATATCACACGCTGGTGCACGAGGCTGTCGAAGACGTGCCCGACTACACCACCTGGGATCGCTGGCTCGAGGCCGTGGGCGTCGAGGGAATCGACACATCGCGCGGCCCGCGCTTCACCCACACCTATCTCTGCCTGCAGGCGGCGGCTTCGGGCCAGGGCGTTGCTCTCGCCACGAATGTTCTGATCGGCGACTATCTGGATGCAGGCCGTCTCGTCCGGCCCTTCCCGCATCAGGTCAAGGGGGCCTATCAGTATTACATCGTCTGTCCGGAAGCGAATGCGGACAAACCGGCCCTCGCCGCCTTCCGCACATGGCTTCTTGAAGAAGCAAAGGCTCAGGCCGAGGCCGAGGCCGCGAGGCAATAGAGTTCAAGCCGCCTTCAGCGCTCTTCTTACGGCGCGCTCCGCCGCAAGCGTCGCTTCCTTGCGATTGCCGTTGAAGGGGATCGGCTCGCCCCACGTCACCACCACATCGATGGGATGACCCTCGACAAAGAGCGCGAGATGAGGCGCGAGATCCATGTCGCCATACCAGGCGATGAACGGCCGGTCGCGCCGCGTGATCGGCAACCCGTTCCGGCGGGCATAGGAAATCGCGAGCGGCTGCAGAAAAACCTGCTCGACGCTGTCATGCATGAGCGCGGCCTGAGCCGCGCCGACGAGAGAGGAACGGAAGGGAAGGAGCCGGTTGCCGTCACTCGTCGTTCCTTCCGCAAACAGCACGATCACCTCGCCCTTCACGAGCCGATGAGCGAGCGCGTCGTTCACCTCAGCCGTCGCCTTGCGGCGCTGCCGGTCGATGAATACGGAGCGCTGGAGCTTTGCGAGCAGACCGACGACAGGCCAGCCCTCGATCTCTGATTTCGCGATGAAGGAGAGAGGATGCACCGAGCCGATGACGGGGATGTCGAGCCAGGAGACATGGTTCGCGACAACGAGCGTCGGCGCGTCACCGGGCGGCGTGCCCTTCTCGATCACCCGCACATGGAAGAGTTTGAGCAGGAGGCGGTGAAACAGCACCGGCAGATGGTGCACCAGATTCCAGCCGAAACGGATGCCGAGCAATTGCAGCGGCACGAGCACGAGGCTGCAGAGCACCAGCACCAGGAGCTTCAAGCCGACGACGATCTTGGTCACGCCTCGTCCTTGTCGAGCGGCACTGCGTAGAGCTCAAGACGGTGATAGACGACCTTGTAGCCGAGGCGCTTGGCGATCTCGGTCTGCAGCGCCTCGATCTCGTCCGACTGGAACTCGATCACGTCGCCGGTCTCTAAATTGATGAGATGGTCGTGATGCTCGCGTGCCGCCTGCTCGTAGCGGGAGCGGCCGTCGCGGAAATCGAGGCGGTCCAGAATGCCTTCCGTCTCGAAGAGCTTCACCGTGCGATAGACGGTGGAGAGCGAGATGCGATCATCCACCTCCGCAGCGCGCCGGTGCAGTTCCACCACGTCGGGATGATCGGCGGCATTGTCGAGGATCTGCGCGATGATCTTCCGCTGACCCGTCATGCGCAGGCCCTTGTCGCGGCAGGAGCGCTCGATGACCCCTGGGCGACGAAGTTTTCCGGTACTGCTGGTCCGTGCTGACAAGGCTGAAACCTGTTTCCTGCAGATGCTTATACGAGAGTTGTCCGGGAGGGGCTATAGGCCCAGCGCCATGGTGAGCGCCGCCACCCTGCTGCCATCCGCCTTTTGGTAATAGCCTTCGCGCCGCCCGGTCTCCTTGAAGTCGAAGCGCCGGTAGAGGGCGATGGCCGGATCGTTGCCCTCCTCGACCTCCAGATGGACCATCCGCACGCCTCGGCGGGAGAGCTCGTCCAGATGCCGCTCGAGCAGGGGAATGGACAAGCCCTTGCCGCGCGCCTCCGGGGCGATGGCAACGGTGAGGATCTCGGCCTCGTCGAGGACGAGGCGCGACAGCACGAAGCCGATGGGCTTCGGGGCCGATCTGAGAAACAGCCCGTCTCCCACCACGCCGCGCTCGGCGAGCAGCCGCTCGAATTCCAGCGTGCTCCAGGGCCGCGCGAAGGAGGCACCATGGATCGCCGCCATGCGCGAAGCCGCATCGCTGCCCAAGGGATCGATGCGAAAGCCGCCGGGCTTCTTGAAGAGATCGAAGAAGCTCATTGGCGGGCGATACGCGCGCCATCCTGCGGCTTGGCGTCGGGATCGCGAAGATAGAGGGGTTTGGGCAGAGCCTGATTCGGATCGGCGAGGGCACCGAGACGGGCAACCCAGGCGATGTCGGGAGCCTGCTGCACGTCGGTCACATGGGCCTCGACGCCCTGCACGCGCGCTTCCGCAGCCAGCAGCGCCGCAGCCGAGCCGCTGATCACCAGAGGACCCGAGCCCAGCACCCGGATCGCATCGCGATAGCTCATGAGGCTCGGCTGGATGATCGTGCGTCCGCCCGGGGCGATCGCCTGGATGTAGATGTGGCCGTGCTTGGCATCGAGGGCGGCGGTGAAGAGCCCGCGCCGTTCCTTCACCATGAGCGGAGCGAGGAAGGCCGAGAGGGTTGCAACCCCCACCACCGGGATGCCGGCGGCAAGCCCGATGCCACGGGCGGCCGAAATGCCGACGCGCAGACCCGTATAGCTGCCAGGCCCCACCGTCACCGCCACCCGGTCGAGAGTCTCGAAGCCGCCTTCCACTCTGGAGGCGACGCGCTCGATGAGCGGCAGCAGGGCCTCCGCATGGCCGCGCTCCATGAAAAGGGTCTCGGCCGCCAGCGGCTCGGCATCGCCCGCCTGCCAGATACAGGCCGAGCAGGCGCCAAGCGCCGTATCGATGGCAAGAACGCGCAACATTCGCCTCCGTCTGATCGTCAGGCTTCTTTAGAGCATGAAGCGGATGGGAGAAACCCGGTTTCGTGCAGTCCCGTCATCCCGGACGGCGTGAGCCGAACCGGGATCGTGAGACGAATACTTTCTTCGTCATGGCCGCACTTGGTTTACGGCCATCCACGCCTTGGGAACCACTGCGGGTTCAAGACGTGGATCCGCGGCACAAGGCCCGGGATGACGAGGTGGAGTGTGAGACGAAGCGCCAGAGCCTCGACCGTCATCCCGGCCTGCACCCGGATGACACCCGTGGCCTTCACTCGATCCGGCAGAATTCCTCGAACCCAAAGCGCGGCTGGCGGGGATGGAGCTTTTCAGGCAGGCCGTAGCCGAGATTGATGAGGAAGTTGGACTTGGTTTTCCCGTCCGGGAAGAAGGTTCTGTCCACGCCCTCGCGGTCGAAGCCGCCCATGGGACCGCAATCGAGGCCGAACGATCGCGCCGCCACGATGAGGTAGGCGCCCTGCAGGGAGGAACCCTGGAAGGCGGTGCGCTCGATGGCGTCGGGCTTGCCCGCGAACCAGCTGCGCGCATCCTTGCTGTGCGGGGCTAGGAAGCCGAGCTTCTCGTAGAACTCCATGTCCTGCGCCACGATCACGGTGGCTGGCGCGCTCATGGTCTGGCGCACATTGCCCTCGTCGAGATGGGGCTTGAGCTTTTCCTTCGCTTCCGGCGACACCACGAAGACGAAGCGTCCCGGCGAGGAATTGGCGCTGGTCGGGCCCAGCTTGGCGAGATCGGCGATGGCACGCAGGATGTCTTCGGGGATCTTTCGATCCTCCCACCAGCGATGGGTGCGGGCATTGCGGAAGAGCTGGTCGAGGGCGGCATCGGACAGAGGCGGCAAGGCAAGGCTCCAAACAAAAAGCGCGGCATGAAAGCCGCGCTGTTGAATATTTAAGAGTTCTTAAAAACTGATCAAACGGCTTGGACCTCGCGCACATCCGGCAGGAAGTGGCGCAGCAGGTTCTGGATGCCGTGGCGCAGCGTGGCGGTCGAGGAGGGGCAGCCGGAGCAGGCGCCCTTCATGACGAGATAGACCACGCCGTCCTTGAAGCCGCGGAAGGTGATGTCGCCGCCGTCGCCCGCAACCGCCGGGCGGATGCGGGTTTCGAGCAGCTCCTTGATCGTCTCGACCGTGGAGGCATCGGCCGGATCGAAGAACTCCTCGCCATCCTCCTCGACGGCGCCATAGCCGTTCGAGAAGAGCGGCGCGCCGGTCATGAAATGCTCCATGATCGCGCCGAGGATCGCAGGCTTCAGGTGCTGCCACTCACCATCCGCCTTCGTGACGGTGATGAAGTCGTAGCCAAAGAAGACGCCTGTCACGCCCGGCACGGCAAAGAGGCGCTGGGCCAGGGGCGAGAACTCGCCCTGCTCGGGCGTCTTCGCCTCGAAGGTGCCTTCCGGCATCACGACGCGGCCGGGCAGGAACTTCAAGGTGGCGGGATTGGGGGTGGCTTCAGTCTGGATGAACATCGCTTTTTGTCCTCTGGCGCCGGTTCAAGGCCGGCCGAGTGGTGGGCTTAGAATCGTTCTAACAGGTTTCAGGCAAGATGTGGAATGGGGGAGCGAGGATTCCAAGGGGAGAATGAACAACCCGTCATCCCGGGGCTGCGGAGCAGAACCTGGGATCGTTAACAGCCTCGCTCTCCGTCATGGCCGGGCTTGTCCTGGCCATCCACGTCTATAACCGTGACGCTCCAAAGGCGTGGATCCCCGGATCAAGTCCGGGAACGGGGATGACGCTTGAGCATCGTCATGGCGATGGAAGCCCGGTCTGTGCTGGAATGACGTTTGTTCAGCCCGCCAGCGCATCGATTTCCTCGTCGGTCAGGCCGCCGGGCACGATGACGATGGGAACCGGGAAGGTGGAGGCCGCCTTGCCTGCTAGGTTCGTGACCAGGGGGCCCGGACCTTCCTTGCTGCTGCCGGCGGCGAGCACGAGGAAGGACACGTCCTCGTCCTCGTTGATCAGCTTGATGATCTCCTCGGCTCGTTTGCCGACGCGGATCACCTGCTCCGGCTCCACGCCTGCGGCGCTGCGCGCCTCGCGGGCGGCGGCTTCCAAGAGCTTTGCCGCCTCTTCACTGGCTTCCTCGATCATCGCTTCGCCGACGCCGAGCCACTCGAAATCGTCCGGCGGGTCCACCACGGCAAGCATGAGCATGCTCGCCCCGGTGCGGGCGGTGCGGCGCGAGGCGAAATGGACCGCCCTCGCGCATTCCGGCGTCTTGTCGACCACCACCATGAACTTGGGCCGGTGGCCTGTCTCGTAGGATCGGCGCTGGCCGCTCACTGAACGCTCTCCTGCATCAGCCTGGTGCTGCCCTGCCCTTGGAGATAGGGCAGATTCAGCATTTTGCTTTTAGCGCATCGTGAAATGAAATCCGGAAAACCGGAACCACTTTTTAAGCACGATGCTTTAGCGCGAGCGGACGAAGCCGACGATGTCCCTGACCGCGTCCATGGTCTGCGCTGCGATCACACGCGCACGATCCGAGCCGTCGACGAGGATTGCGTCGATATGGCCGGGATCGGCCATGAGGCGGCGCATCTCGCCCGCGATGGGCGCGAGCTTCGTCACCGCCACGTCCACGAGGGCGGCCTTGAAGCCGGAGAACTGCGATCCGCCATGCTCGCGCAGCACGTCTTCCGCCGTGGTGCCGGTGAGCGCGGCATAGATCGAAACCAGGTTCTCCGCCTCGGGGCGGCCCTTCAGGCCGTCGACCTCGGAGGGCAGGGGCTCGGGGTCCGTCTTCGCCTTGCGCACCTTCTGGGCGATGGTGTCCGCATCGTCCGTCAGGTTGATGCGTGAATAATCGGACGGGTCCGACTTCGACATCTTCTTCGAGCCGTCGCGCAGCGACATGACGCGGGTCGCCGGACCTTGAATCATGGGCTCGGTGAGCGGGAAGAAGGCGTCGCCATAGCCGTTGGCCGCGATCGAGGCGGCGTAGTCGTTGTTGAATTTCTGGGCGATGTCGCGGGTCAGCTCGACATGCTGCTTCTGGTCCTCCCCGACCGGCACGTGCGTGGCGCGGTAGGCCAGGATGTCGGCGGCCATCAGGCTCGGATAGGCGTAGAGGCCGAGCGAAGCGTTCTCGCGGTCCTTGCCGGCCTTCTCCTTGAACTGCGTCATGCGGTTCATCCAGCCGATGCGGGCGACGCAGTTGAACACCCAGGCGAGTTCCGCATGCTGCTGCACCTGGCTCTGGTTGAAGATGATACTCTTCTTCGGATCGAGACCGGCGGCAAGATAGGCGGCCGTCACCTCGCGGATCTGGCGCTTCAGGTCGGCGGGGTCCTGCCAGACCGTGATGGCGTGCATGTCGACGACGCAATAGATGCATTCCATCGTCTTCTGGAGTTCGATCCAGCGGATCATTGCGCCAAGATAGTTTCCGAGATGCAGGTTGCCCGTCGGCTGCATGCCTGAGAAAACCAGCTCCTTGAACTGCGCCATCGTCTTGCACTCCCACGCCGGACCGGGTTGGACCCCGGCCCGCGGATGTTTTCAATGTTTCATTGCGGCGCGGTTATGACAGGGCCACGCTACGATGCAAGCCTTTAGAGCCTAGGACGGGAAAAGTGGAGTTGCACTTTTCCCGTCCGAGGCTCCCTTTCTTCAAGCGACACATCGTTCGGTTCCGCACAATGCGCTAGCGGAGCGCGGCCAGATCGTCACGGGTCACGGCGCCCATCAACCATGCCGCGAGGGCATAAAGGGCGAGCCCGCCCAGGCAGAAGGCGGCGAGCGACAGGCTGTGCGTGGGTGCAAGCATCTGCTGAGCTCCCCAGAGCCCCAGGCTCATGAGAGCCGTGCAAAGGGCGATGCGGGTCAGGCGGCCCATGAAGCGTCCATCCGGATGCCACAAGCCGATTCGCTGAAGCTGCCAGGCCATGGCGGCGGCATGAACGAAACAGCCCAGGCTGATGCCGAGAGCGATCCCGACAGGTCCCCAGCGCAGCGCGAGCAGAACGCCACCAACGAGCGTGACAAGGATGCCGAGAAGCGTTCCGGCCATCGTCATGCGCAGGGCGCCGCGTGCGAAAAGAGTCTGGCTCAGCACCTTTCCGGCGGTGGCGAAAGGCAGGCCGAGGCTCAAGCTCGCGAGCACCCCTGCCGTTCCCCGAGTATCGGACGAGAGAAAGGCTCCACGCTCGAAGAGAACATGAGTGATGGGAAAGGAGAGAATCAGCAAAGCCGCGCTGGCCGGCAGAGCGAGCAGCAGCGCCACTTCCAATGCGCGGTGCTGGGCGGCGGTGATGGCTGTCGTTTCCCCCGCATGGTGGTGCCTGGCGAGCCGTGGAAGCAGCACGCTCGATCCGACCGCCGCCATCAGGCCCAGCGGCAGCTGCATCACCCTCTCGGCGTAGTAGAGCCAGGAGATGCCGGAGGGCCAGAATGAGGCTACCTGCGTTCCCACCAGAATGAAAAGCTGAACCGCGCCGCTCGCGGCAAGCGCGGGAAAGCCCGCCAGCAGCAGCCTCTTGAGCCCTGAGGACCAGCGCGGCTTGCGAAAACGCACGAGTTTTTCCCCACTCTGCCTCAGCGCCGCCAGCACGATGAAAAGCTGGATGAAGCCTGCCAGACTCGAAATGCCCGAAAGCCATGCGGCCTTCTCATCGAGAGGAAGCGCGAAGACGGTTTCGAGCGCCACGAGCGCCAGGATCAATCCGACATTCACCGCAAGCGGCGCGAAGGCCGTCGCCCCATAGCGTCCGCGCATGTTAAGGATGGCTGCGGCAACCGAGGAGAGCGTCACCGCAACGACAATGGGAAAGGACAGGCGCGTGTAAAGCGCGACTAACGTCAGCGTCTGTCCGTCGTCGTGCAGGCCCGGCGCGAGGAGAAGCGCGACAGGGCCCGCAGCCATCTCCACCGTGGCGGTGAGCCCGAGAAGCGCCAGCGCGAAAATGCTGATCACGTCGCCGGCCACGGAGGCGGCCTCGTCCGGCTTCAGCCGGCTCAGATGCGGCACGAGGGCCGGATTGAGCCCGCCCTCGCCCACGATGCGCCGGACGAGGTTCGGCAGGCGAAAGGCCGTGAGAAATGCATCCGCCGCAGGGCCCGCGCCCAAGGCCTGCGCGAACAGCATGTCCCGGGCAAAGCCCAGAATGCGCGAGGCGATGGAGCCGAGGCCGACCAGAAGGGAGGAGCGGATGAGCGACATGGATCATGTCGCGCTTAAACCTTTCCGCCGAGATTGTCTAAGAAATGGTGATGTCAGAGAGCCAACGCCATTCTTTCCCCTCCCCACCCATCTCGGACAGGCCCGAGATCCATGAGGAAGGAAGAGAGCGCTTTAGCCTCTCGCCCGCGCAATCGCCTCGCGCTTCTGGGCGAGCGTCATGCCGCCGACATAGGATTCCGTGCCGACGAGGAAGGAGGGTGTGGCGGAAAAGCCGAGCGAGTCGCCGAGCTTGAAGGCGTCCTTCATCCACTGCGTGGTGCGCTCGGAATTCGCCGCTTCCTCCAGGCGCTTGAGATCGCCGCCGAGACGCTCGATTTCCTTCAGGGCCCGCTCGCCGTCGACCGCCCCTTTAAGCCTGAACAGGGCAAGATGCAGGGCCAAGTAGGCTTCAGGACCGTAGAGCTGGAAGTAAGCCAGCGCTGCCTTGGTGGCCGTGACGGACGGGATGCCGAGTACGGCGAAATTCACCAGCACGTAGGTCAGATCCGGCTCCGCCTTCAGAAGTGCGGGGAGGTCCGCCGCCGACTTCCTGCACCAAGGGCAGTTGTAGTCGAAATATTCGATCATGATCACGTCGCCATGCTGGTGCCCGAGCTTCACGGCAGCATTCAAGGCCATCGTGTCCTCGACGAGTTCGATCGGAACCAACTGCCCTTCCGGCGCGGGTTGGGCTGAAGCGGATCGGGTGAAGGCAGGAACGCTGGCGCTGGAGGCGGCGAGGCCGGCCAGAAGGGTGCGGCGGGACAGGATCATGGAACAAGGCTCTCTTGAAGGAGAGCCTCTGGTGCCGTTTGATCATGTCGGGAGCAAGGCCAGGCTTTGCTCCCTCATGCAGTTGTGAAGGCTCGAGCATCGGACCCATAAGTGGATTTGCACTTTTGGGATCGATCCGATGCTCATTCTTGAGAGGAGCGCATCGTTGATGCGGAAAACCGGGGCCACTTTCCGCTGACGCGGCCCTTCGGGTCCGCACGATGCGCTAACCCTCTTCGCCCGTCACGCCGGCGGCGTCCTGGGCCTTGAGCACTTCCGGACGCGGCATCGAGATGATGTTGTAGCCGGAATCCACGAAGTGGATCTCGCCGGTCACGCCGCTGGAAAGGTCGGAGAGGAGATAGAGGGCCGAACCGCCGATCTCCTCGATGGTCACCGTGCGGCGTAAGGGAGCATGCGCCTTCTGGTAGGTGAACATGAGGCGCGCATCGCCGATGCCGGCGCCCGCCAGCGTGCGGACCGGGCCTGCCGAGATCGCGTTGCAGCGGATTCCTTTGGGTCCGAGATCGGACGCGATGTAGCGCATGGACGCTTCGAGCGCCGCCTTCGCCACACCCATCACGTTGTAGTTCGGCATCACGCGGGTGGAGCCGCCATAGGTGAGGGTGAGCAGCGAACCGCCGTTCTTCATGCGCTTGGCGGCGCGCTGAGCCACTTCCGTGAAGGAGAAGCAGGAGATCACCATGGTGCGCGAGAAGTTCTCGCGGGTGGTGACTTCCGTGTAGGAGCCCTTCAGCTGCGACTTGTCGGAGAAGCCGATGGCGTGGACCACGAAGTCGATGGATTCCCAACGCTTGTCGATGGCATCGAAGGCGGCGTCCACGGAGGGCAGATCCTCCACGTCGCAGGGGATCACGAGGTCCGAGCCCAGCGACTGCGCCAGCGGCGTCACGCGCTTGCCGAGCGCCTCGCCCTGATAGGTGAAGGCGAGTTCAGCGCCGTGCTCCGCCAAAACCTTGGCGATGCCCCAGGCGATGGAATGATCGTTCGCGACGCCCATGATGAGGCCGCGCTTTCCTTGCATCAGACCGGTCATGAGGGTCCCCCTATAAGTCGGCTCTATGTTGCGATGCCGATCGTTAGCAAACCGTGCATCGTGAGCCTTGGTCTTGATATCAATGAGCGTGTCCATGCGAGGTCCCCGTTGGAAATTCGGGACATCGCACGGCGTTGTCTCAGGTTTATGACGTCTTACCCGTTGTAGCGGCCGAAGACGAGTGTGGCATTGGTGCCGCCGAAGCCGAACGAGTTCGAGAGGACCGTGTCGAGCTTGGCATTGTCGATGCGCTTGCGGACGATATTCATGTCCGCGAAGGCCGGATCGATCTCGTCGATATGGGCGCTTTCGCAGATGAAGCCGTTCTGCATCATCAGGAGCGAGTAGATCGCCTCCTGCACGCCGGTCGCGCCGAGCGAGTGACCGGTGAGCGACTTCGTGGCCGAAATCGGCGGGCACTTGTCGCCCGAGCCGAACACCTCGCGAATCGCCTCGATCTCCTTCTGGTCGCCGACCGGGGTCGAGGTGGCGTGCGGGTTGATGTAGTCGACCGGGTTGTGCACGTCCTTTAGCGCCATGCGCATGCAGCGCACCGCGCCCTCGCCCGACGGAGCCACCATGTCGTAGCCGTCGGAAGTCATGCCGTAGCCGACGATCTCGCCGTAGATCTTGGCACCGCGGGCCTTGGCGTGCTCCAACTCCTCCAGCACCAGAACGCCCGCGCCGCCGGCGATCACGAAGCCGTCGCGGTTGGTGTCATAGGCGCGCGAGGCGCGGGACGGGGTGTCGTTGTACTTGGTGGACATGGCGCCCATGGCATCGAAGAGGTTGGACAGGGACCAGTCCAGATCCTCGCAGCCGCCGGCGAACATCACGTCCTGCTTGCCGTACTGGATCATCTCGTAGGCGTTGCCGACGCAGTGGTTGGAGGTCGCGCAGGCCGAGGAGATGGAATAGTTCACTCCCTTGATCTTGAACCAAGTCGCGAGAGTCGCCGATGCGGTCGAGGACATGGCCTTGGGCACGGCGAACGGGCCGATGCGCTTGGGGCCCTTGTCGCGGGTGATGTCGGCGGCCTCGATGATGGTGCGGGTGGAGGGTCCGCCCGAGCCCATGATGATGCCGGTGCGCTCGTTGGAGATGTCGCTCTCCTCGAGCCCTGAATCGCGAATCGCCTGGTCCATGGCCACGTGATTCCAGGCCGAGCCGCGGCCGTGGAAGCGCATGGCGCGGCGGTCGACGAGCGAGTCCACGTCGATCTGCGGGGCGCCGTGGACTTGGCAGCGGAAGCCGTATTTCTCGTAATCCTCGGCCTTCGCAATGCCGGACTTCGCTTCGCGCAAAGAGGCCAGCACCTCCTGCGTGTTGTTGCCGATGGACGAAACGATGCCCATTCCGGTGACGACGACGCGTCTCATAGCCTACCTCTTCATCGGATTTTGGATGCCAGCCTTCATGTGCAAACAGGTAAGGCTGGATCGGCTCAATCTCAACCGCGAGCCTGCGGGCGGATCGGGAAACGATCCATCAAACTCGATGACCCCGCCGCACGCGGCAGGGCCGGTTTTTCGAAAAGATCATGTTTTGTCAACATGATGGATATGTTTGGCCGATCCTTAGGGCATCGGACGAGAAAAGTGGAATGCACTTTTGGGATTCAATCCGATGCTCCCTTCCTCAAGCAGCGCATCGTTTGGTGCGGAAAACCGGATCCACTTTTCCGCACGATGCGCTAGCCGCCGACCGGGGTCTCCGCCTGGAACAGGCCGACACGCATGTCCTTGGCCTCGTAGATCCGGCGTCCGTCGGCTTCGAGCCAGCCATCGGCGATCCCGAGCACCAGCTTCGAGCGGAAGACGCGCTTGAGTTCCACGCCGTAGACCACCTTCTTCACGGTGGGCAGAACCTGATCGGAGAATTTCACCTCGCCGACGCCGAGCGCGCGGCCACGTCCGGGCGAGCCGCCCCAGCCCAGGAAGAAGCCGGTCAGCTGCCAGAGAGCGTCCAGGCCAAGGCAGCCCGGCATCACCGGATCGCCTGCGAAGTGGCAGGGGAAGAACCAGAGGTCCGGGCGGATATCGAGTTCGGCGCGCACATGGCCTTTACCGTATTCGCCGCCCTCTTCCGAGATGGAGGTGATGCGGTCGAACATCAGCATGGGAGGCAGCGGCAGCTGGGCGTTGCCGGGGCCGAACAATTCTCCGCGCCCGCAGGCAAGGAGCTCTTCGTAATTAAAGCTGGACTGGCGGGCCATGCCGGGTGCCGATCCTTTCATCGTCGTCTCAAAAGCGGCCCCAGGATGCCCGGGGCCTTCAATGCGGGCTCTGGTAGCACAGGCTTGGCCATCCATCAAAGGGACCCGGGCACGAGAGCAGCAATTCTTTTGCCGCCTCCTAAGGAACACTCCTTAAGCGCGACCGCGGATCACCTTGCGGCGACCCCCTCGCTTTCCTATGATTGTGATGATAGAAGCGCTCGTTCCCGCAAACAGTTCCGACGATGACCGATCCTTTGTCCGCCTATATCGAGTCCACCACGGCTCCGGCCCACCGGAGGGGGTGCCCCCTGTCCGAGCTGCGCGACAAGCTCCGCCGCGTCGGCCTGCGCCCCACCCGTCAGCGCGTCTCGCTGGGCTGGCTCCTGTTCGGCAAGGGTGACCGCCATATCACGGCCGAGATGCTCTTCGACGAGGCGAGCCGCGCCCGCGTTCCGGTGTCTCTCGCCACCGTCTACAATACCCTGCACCAGTTCACGGAAGCCGGCCTCCTCCGTCAGCTCGCCGTCGACGGCTCCAAGGCCTATTTCGACACCAACCCCACCGAGCACCACCATTTCTTCCTGGAGGATGCGGGCGAACTCGTGGACATGCCCGACACCGCCGCCGTGAGCGTGGCCGACCTGCCCGAACCGCCCGAGGGCATGGAAGTCGCCGGCGTCGAGGTGATCGTGCGCCTGCGCCGCAAGTCCGCTTAACAAATCATCCGAGCAGAGTTCTAAAGCATCGGATCCAAAAGGGGACTTGCACTTTTGGATCCGATGCTTCCTGCTTTGATGAGTGCATCGTTTGAGCGAAAAATCGGGTCCACTTTTCCGCACGATGCGCTAAAAGCGGCAGCCTGGATTTTTTCTCATGCCGCTCACACACTCTCTCGTCGCCGTTCTGGTCACCATCATCTGGGGCTTGAGCTTCGTCGTCATCAAGCTCGGGGTCGGCTCCATGCCACCCCTACTGCTTTGCGCCCTGCGCTTCTTCTTCGCCGCCCTTCCGGCCGTCTTCTTCGTTCCGCGACCCAGGGCATCCTTCGGGAATGTGGTGGCCTACGGATTCTTCCTCGGCGTCGCCCAGTTCGGCCTGCTTTTTGCCGCCATCGCCTTCGGCATGCCGGCGAGCCTCGCCTCCCTCGTCATGCAGGCCCAGGTATTCTTCACGATCCTGTTTGCTGCCCTTTTCATGGCCGAGCGGCCCGGTCCTCACCAGATTGTGGGCGGCCTCATCGGTTTCACGGGCCTCGTGATCATCGCCGTCCCGCGGCTTTCCGGGAGTGGCGCGGTGCCGTTCCTCATGACCGTGGCCGCCGCCGCCTCCTGGGGCGTGGCCAACATCGTCTCCAAGCGCGCTGGCCGGGTCGACATGCTGGGCTACATCGTCTGGACGAGCCTCGTCGCGCCCCTGCCGCTGCTGGGCCTTTCCCTTCTGCTCGATGGTCCGGACAGGGTCGTCTCGGCGCTGATGAGCATGGATGCCGGCACTTGGGGCGCGGTCGCCTATCTCGCCTATCCCACCACAATCTTCGCCTTCGGGATCTGGGCCTACCTGCTCTCCCGCCATCCGGCGGCGACCGTGACGCCCTACGCCCTTCTCGTGCCGGTCGCGGGCATCCTCGGCTCATCCCTCGTCCTGGGCGAGGCCATGCGGCCCATCGAGGCCCTCGGCGGTGCCGTGATCGTGGCAGGCTTGGCGCTGAATGTGTTCGGGGTCCGGCTCCTGAACCGCAGGAGAGCCGCTTGAAGATCAGCGCAGCACGCCGAAACCCACCAGCGCGTAAGCGATCAGGAAGACCGCAACGAAGATGCTGAGGAAGCGCGGTGCTACGATGGAGGCGATGCCCAGGATCAGGGCGAGGATCGGAAGGAGCTTGAAGCTCAGATTGATGGACATGGAATCGAACCCGGAAAACAACGGATGATACCTCGTTACCTACGTGGCCATTCCTTGATAAATCGGAAAGCTTCAAATCCCGCGGTGATCCCGGGTCCTTATTCGATCTGTTCGTTGGGATAGACGCCCCAGAGCTTTTCCTGTTGCACATAGCCGTCGAGATCGCGCGCACCGTCGATCGCGATCATGACACGGCACCATTTGCCGTCGCAGGCCTTCACGTTGGTGATCACGCCCGGCTGCATCTGGGCGATGACGCCCGCTTTTTCATCCGCCCGGTCGAGCAGGCTGATCGGCGGCTCACCCTTCTTGGCCCAGGGCATCACGAGGGCCGTGCGCCGGCCTGACAGGAGGGAGTGCAGCACCCAGCCTTCCGTGCCTTCCGAATCGCGAATGCGCCGCCAGGTTTCGTATTCGGCAATGATCTCGACAGGCAGGCCCGCACGCTGGAACACCCAGGCGGTCCTGTGGTCCTTGGAGGGGCCTTCGCGCAGGTTCACGCGGTCGGTCTTGAGGCTCACGTAGCGGGGAACCGGCAGGCCGGTGCCGAGGCGCCCTCCGGGGGGCTGCTGCTGCGCCAGAGCCGGCACTGCGCTGACCATAAAGGCGGCAATGGCGACGACGATCTTGCGCATGGAACCCCTCTCGGCGACTTTGTGTCTGCTCAAGCCTCTGATAGAGAAGCTTGGCCACCGCCGCCACGCGGCGGCTCGTCGCCATTAGTTGCCGAGACAGGGTTAAGGGAGCGTGAAAACCTCACCTCGACCCAGCCGTTTTCATGCGGGGGATCGCTTAAAGCCGATGAAAAAGAGACCTGTCGTCGTCGTTACCCGCCGTCTGCCCGACGTGATCGAAACGCGCCTGCGCGAATTGTTCGATACCCGTCTCAACCTCGAGGACAAGCCTCTCTCCCGCGAGGAGCTGACGGAGGCGGTTCGCACGGCGGATGTTCTCGTGCCCACCATCACGGATGAGATCGATGCCGCGCTGCTCGAACAGGCAGGCCCGAATCTCAGGCTCATCGCGAATTTCGGCAACGGCGTCGACAATATCGACGTGGCGGCGGCCGTCGCGAAGGGCATCACGGTCACCAACACGCCGGGCGTGCTGACCGAGGACACGGCGGACATGACCATGGCGCTGATCCTCGCCGTCGCCCGCCGCATCACGGAAGGTGCCAAGGTGATCCCGGAGGGAGATTGGGTCGGCTGGTCGCCCACCTGGATGCTGGGGCGCCGCATTACCGGCAAGCGGCTCGGCATCGTCGGCATGGGCCGCATCGGCCAGGCGCTCGCCCGCCGCGCCAGGGCTTTCGGCCTGTCGATCCACTATCACAATCGCCGCCATGTTCCGCCGAAGGTCGAGGCGGAGCTTGAGGCGACCTATTGGGAATCCCTCGATCAGATGCTGGCGCGCATGGACATCGTGTCCGTGAACTGTCCGCACACGCCCGCCACCTATCACCTGCTCTCGGCGCGGCGCCTGAAGCTCATGAAGCCCGACGCGATCCTCGTGAACACGGCGCGCGGCGAGATCATCGACGAAGCGGCGCTCACCAAGCTCATCGAATCCGGCGCCATCGCGGGTGCGGGCCTCGACGTGTTCGAGGAGGAGCCCGCGGTCAATCCGCGCCTCGTGAAACTCGCCAAGCAAGGCAAGGTGGTGCTCCTGCCGCATATGGGCTCGGCCACGCACGAGGGCCGCATCGCCATGGGCGAGAAGGTGATCGTCAACATCAAGGCCTTCATCGACGGCCACAGGCCGCCGGATCGTGTGCTGCCGAGCATGGTGTGATGCGCGAAGGGGAGAACCCTCTGTCATATAACATATGTGAGTGCGGGCTTGGGCGTGGAGCGGCCAGAAGGGTTTTTCATTCCTCGATGAAAAGCCTTCATGCCCAACCCCCTCGTTCTCAAGCTCGAACAGCGCGACCGGCTCTCGGATGACGAGAAGCGGGTTCTCGAAAGCGCGATCTCGCGCGTTCGGGTGGTCGAGGCCGATGAGGATATCGTGCACGAGGGCGAAACGCCTTCCGAAAGCAGCCTGCTCCTCGACGGATTTGCTGCACGCTACAAGATCTTTTCCAATGGTCGCCGGCAGATCACGGCGATCCATGTCGCCGGCGACTTCGTCGATCTTCATAGCTTTCTCTTGAAGACCATGGATCACGGCGTGCTGGCGCTCACGCCCTGCCGCGTTGCCGTGGTGCCGCATGCGGCGCTCGAGAAGATCACTGCCGATCATCCGCATCTCACGCGTCTGCTGTGGCTCAACACGCTCATCGATGGTGCGATCCATCGCGAATGGCTCACCGCCATGGGGCGCCTCTCGGCCACCGCCCATATGGCGCATTTCATCTGCGAGCTTTTCCTGCGCCTGGAAACGGTCGGCCGGACCGATGGCGCCACGATCCATTTGCCGCTCACGCAAGCCGAACTCGGCGATACCCTCGGGCTTTCGACAGTGCATGTGAATCGCGTGCTGCAGGAACTGCGGAAAGAAGGTCTGATCCGGTGGCAGGGCGATGCCCTGACGATCCTCGATTGGGAGCGCTTGGAAAAAGTGGGCGAGTTCACCCCGACTTATCTCAATCTCCAGCACGAGCACCGATAGATGCCGGGGCAGTCGACGCCAAACATCAGCCTTCAGCCCGTCTCCGTCATGAGCGATGGCGGCAGCCACGAGGGACGTCTCGTCTTTTCCGGCAGCGATCTCGTGGCGGTCTTCGCCAAGATCTCGGCGGAAGAGAATGCCGGCGGACGAAGCGGAAGGGGCGGCTGGTTCCTGGAAGCGGGCTTTGGCCCCTGCGGCATTCTCATGACCCACCAGCCATCGGTCTTTCCGACCCTGGAAGAAGCCATCGCCTGGGTGCGCGAGCGGCTGAAATCGGGACTGGCCTCATCGTGAGGCTTTGAGGCGCTCGGCGATTTCACCAGCTGCCCGTTCGCCTTCTTCCCAGGCTCCCCCGGCCGTGCCCCATTGGGTGCGCGAGAGCGCCTCGCCCGCAAACCAGATCCGCCCAGCCACAGGGGCCTTGAGGCTATCGCGAATGGGGGCAAGCCCCGGCGGGATCACGGCCCAGGAGGCCCGCGACCAGGGATCGTTGCGCCACGTCGTGGCATGCATGACGCTTAAGTTTCGCAGAGCCCGATGCCCGAAATGCTCGGTCAGAATCTCCCGTGCGAACCGCGCCGGCGCGTGGACGTCGCGCCGGTCGAAGTGCATCGCATGGGGCTGGTCGAGCTCGAAGAAATGGAAGGGCGTGTTGTCGATGCGCGTGAGAAGGCCGGGCGGCGAACGGTGCGTGCCAATGAGCGTCGCGAGCCGGTCGGGGCCTTTGAAAGGAGCATCCGGCCAATGCAGAATCACGTGCTCATACACACCTCGGGTAAAGCCGTGAATCGCCTCTCGCACCTCGTCCGGCAAGGCGGGCGCGAAGCGGATCGCATCCGCTTGAAGCACGGTCATTGGTGTGGTGACGATGGCAGCCTTCGCCCGAAGCGTGCCGACGGAGCTATCGACCTGCACGCCCTGTCCCGACCAGTCGATGGCGTGAACAGCGGCATTGAGGCGGATCGGCAGGTCCTTCCCGAGCCGCCCCACGTAATCCCCGAGCCCGCCCGCGATAAACAGGTTGTCCGCGTATTCCATGCTTGGAAAGTCGTGCAGGCTCACCTCATCGAGCGGCCGGCCTGAGACAAGGCCGTGAATGTCGGACACTCGATGCCCCAGTGGCCCCATGCCCGGCGGCAGGGACTTGGCGGCGGGCTGGTCCTCCCTCGCCTTTGCGGCTTGCGTCATCGCCCGGTCGGCCATGGCAAAGGCCCGGTCGAGAGCGACCGATTGCGCGCGGCTTCCCGGCTTGCCGCGCACATAAAAGTGCCCCTCCGTCGGTGCGCGGCGTAAGGGCTCGCCCCGCTCGAACCCGAGCTTCACCAGGGGATTGATGGGACCGGCATGAAGCCAATGGGCACCAAGATCCACCGGGTGCCCTTTGAAGGATCGTGTGACGGTGCGCCCGCCGATGCGGTTGCGCGCTTCCAGCACGGTAACAGTAAGGCCGGAGGCGAGAAGCCGCCGCGCTGCGCCGATGCCGGCGCTGCCCGCGCCGACGATCACAACGTCGGGTTCCTGAGAAAGGATGATGGCAGAAGAGCTGTCGAGCGGCACGGATTCCCTCATCCCCTCGCGATTCGAGAGGTTCGTTCATAAGTAAAGGCCACGCCTGCCGCTGACGAGGCGCCACAGCCTCTAAGAAAGAACTGCCTCAATGAAAGACGAGACATGCTGATCCAGACGGTCATTGCCGCAGCCCGCGATGTTTTCTCGCCGGCGCTTCGGCGCATCTTATGGAAGTCCATCGGCCTGACCATCGCGCTGCTGGCGCTGGTATGGGTTGTCCTGACGCGCCTGCTCGACACCTTTCTTTCGACTCACGACCTAAGTGCGAGCTATCCGATCCTCGACAGCTTCGCATTCTTTCTCGCAGGCTTCGGCCTTTTCCTCGGGCTGTTCTATCTGCTCCCCGCCGTCTCGGCGATCGTGGCGGGTTACTTCCTCGACGATGTGGCCGAAATCGTCGAGCGCAAACACTATCCCGCCGATCTGCCGGGCCAGGCTCTGCCCTTCGGAAAGGCCATTCTCTATGGCCTGCGCTTCGGTGCTCTGTCGCTGGCGGTGAACCTCGTCGCCCTGCTCCTGCTCTTCGTGCCGGGCATCAATATCGGCGTGTTCTTCATCGCCAACGCCTATCTGCTCAGCCGCGAATATTTCGAGCTGGCGGCAGGCCGTTTCTGGAGTCCTGAAGAGGTCAAGCTCCTGCGCTACGAGCATCGGGGGACGGTGCTCGCGGCGGGCGCGGTTCTGGCGGGTCTCGTTCTCGTGCCGATCCTGAACCTCGTCACCCCGATCTTTGGAGCGGCGATGATGGTTCACCTGCACAAGGGCTTAATGGCTCGACGGCTGGCCGACGGCCGGGCCGGAAGCCCGCTCCGGGTGGAAGTCGGACGTCGCGCCTCCTGACTTCGCAGCCAAAAGGTCCGGCGTCGTGGGCGCAGCGTTGCGCTTGAGGTCGAACTGGCCGGTCTTGCGGAAGCGGATGAGATAGGACGGCACGATGGCCTCGATGGTGGTGGGCGTGATGCCCAGGCCCTGGAGGGTGCGGCCTTCAGCGATGGCGGCTTCCGACACCACGTTGTCCTTCTCGAGCAGGATCGCCTGGTCGCGGGTCGTGACGATCTCGCGCGGCAGCAGGCCGAGAGTGAGCTTGTCGAGCCCGCCCATGACCGTGCCCTGGAAGCGGGTCACCGCGTTCGGCACGGGCACGATCACGCGCTTGCGCTCGATGACCTCGCAGACGAACTCCATCATCTGGCGCATGGTGCGGATCTCGGGGCCGCCGAGCTCATAGGTGCCCGGCCTCACCGCGCCGTCGACCGCACGCGCGATGGCCTCGGCGACGTCGCCCACATAGACCGGTTGGAAGCGGGTGTCGCAGCCCGGCAGCGGCAGCACCGGCAGCATGCGGGCGAGCGACGCGAAACGGTTGAAGGAATTGTCGCCCGGCCCGAACATGACGGAGGGACGCAGGATCACCGCATCCGGCCGGACCTTCAGAAGGTTCTCCTCCCCGGCGGCCTTGGAGCGGGCATAGGCCGATTCGGAATTGGCATCGGCGCCGATGGCCGAGACATGGATGAAGGATACGGCCCTCCTGGCGGCCTCCGCGATCAGGGCAGGGGCTTGCGCCTGAAGCGTGTCGAAGCGCTGGCGGCCGCCTTCCTGCAGGATGCCGACGAGATTGATGACATGGTCGGCTCGCGCCACCGCATGGGCGATCGAGTCGGGATAGCGCACATTGGCCTGGATCGCGTGGACCTGCCCCACTTTGCCCATGGGGAAGAAGCTCGCCCGGTTCGGCTGGCGGGTGGCCACGAGCACGCGGTAGCCGCGCTTGGCCAGAAGGCTCACCACATAGCGGCCGAGAAAGCCCGATCCGCCGAAGACCGTGACAATTTGCTGCTCAGGCGTGCGAAGCGCACCGATCATGAAAAGCCTCCTGTCCGCCAAGACTTGCAAAGGACTTGCAAGGGGAGCTTGGGGGTGAATTTGGAATGTCTCTAGTCAAACGCCGCCCCCCTGTGAAGGGGCGTCGCACCAAGAAAGCGCACGAACCGCATTTTCAGTGATTGACGCGAAGCTCCAAGCACCTTAAACGAACCCTCGCCGAACAGGCATGCCCAGGTGGCGGAATTGGTAGACGCGCTGGTTTCAGGTACCAGTGGTGCAAGCCGTGGAGGTTCGAGTCCTCTCCTGGGCACCAACCCTTCTCTAAGGGGTTGATGCAGCAAGAAAATCAGCAGGATCATGGTCTTAGCGTCGCCCGAGTGCTACACACGGGTGATCCACATGACCCTTCCCATGACCCGACCTTTCAAGCACCCCCGGACCGGCATCTTCTGGCTCAGGAAGCGCGTTCCCGCTGACCTTGTCCCGGTGCTCGGCCGCAGGGAGGTCACCCGCAGCCTGGACACCCGCGATCCGGCGGAGGCGAAACGACGCCACATGCAGGCGCTCGCCGAAATCGAGGCGCAATGGACGAACCTGCGGGCCGGTCCGCGCCCCCTCACCGAACGCGAGGCCCATGGATTGGCCGAGACGGTGTTCGAGAACTGGCTCGAAGCCCATCGCGATCACCCGAGCAATCAGGTCCTGTGGCATCCCGAGCTGTACCCCAAGCTCTGGACGGCTTCGCCTCTTCCCGAGCGTGATCCGGGGCCAGGCAGCCCCGGTGAGGTGCCGCTCGAGAACATCTTGCTCCGGTCGATGCGGAAGTACTGCTTCGAGCAGGCCGAGATCGGACTGGCGCTGCACGGCCTCGGCCTTGACGAGGACAACCGGGTTACGCTGGCGAAAGCCATTGCGGCTGCCCTGCAGCGCGCCAGCCTCGTCCTTCAGCGCGAGGCACAGGGCATCTTCGCGTCAGGGGAAGCTCCGGCAGGCTCGGTCGAGCGATCCGCGAGCCTCGCCGTTCAACGTGTTCAAACGCCGGACCCGCTGCGGAATAGTCCTCTGCCGGTCGAGCCTGCGGAGCGGCGAGGAAAGCCCGCCAATGAAGACGCATCCTTGTCCGGTCTGGTCCAGGGCTGGTGGCAAGAGGCTCAGGCCGCCGGCCTGAAGCCGAGCACCTACGAGAGCTACCGCCACACGTTCTCTTCTCTCATCGCCTTTCTCGGCCACGACGATGCGACACGGGTGACGAGAAACGATGTGGTCCGGTTCAAGGATCACAGGCTGACGACCCCCTCGCGTCGAACGGGGAGGATCCCTTCAGCCAAGACTGTGAAGGACAGCGACCTGTCAGCCCTGAAGGCCGTGTTCAGCTGGGCCGTCGTGAACCTCAAGCTGACCAGCAATCCAGCCGCAGGCATCACGATCCGGGTCAGCAAGCCACCGAGGATGCGCTCCAAAGGATTCACCGATGCGGAGGCCAAGGCGATCCTCAAGGCGGCGCTCGACCATCGGTCGGGGCAGGAAAATCCGAAGACGGCTGCCGCGAAGCGCTGGGTGCCCTGGCTGTGCGCCTTCACGGGAGCTCGGGTCGGCGAGGTGGCGCAGCTGCGGAAGGTGGACGTCACGCAGCGGGATGGCCACTGGGTCATTCGCATCACGCCCGAGGCCGGCACCGTGAAAACGAACGAGGCTCGCGAGGTGGCGCTGCACCCGCAGCTGATCGACCTTGGGTTTCCCGCCTTTGTCGAGCAATCCTCGCACGGACCGCTGTTCCTGACTCCGGGGAAGGGAGGCGAGGTGTTGGGGCCGCTGCAGGGCCTGAAGAACCGGCTGGCCGAATTCGCGCGGGCCGTGGTCCCCGACCCGAACGTCGCGCCGAACCACGGATGGCGGCACCGGTTCAAGACGGTCGGCATGGAAGCAGGTATTCCACCGCGCATTCTCGACGCCATCCAGGGCCAGGCTCCTCGGTCGGTCGCGGACAGCTACGGGGACGTGACCCTGAAGACCATAGCGGCGGCGATCAGCCAGCTCTCGTCGTACGATCTGAACGAGACGTAGCCCGAACCACCTTCGCTACAAGCCAGTCCAGCCACCTCGCTGTTGCCGCAGGATCGCAGTTCGGCTACAGTAATGTCTGTGCAACAGACATTGATTGCGAGTATCAGATGCCAAAGCCTCCACGACCAACAGGTTCGCGAACCCGTCGCAGCGCTCCGAAAGCAGGGATTGCCGACCTGGTCGGCACCCTTCCCCGTGTGACGGAAAAGGTCGCCGAGGGTGCCGACGCTTTTCTGGAACGCTACCCTCAAGACGCGCGTGATCTCGAACTGATGAGGGAGGATCCCGCGACGTGGCTCCGGCGGGAGGTGCAAAACCTTCAGAAGATGTCACGGGACCAGCACGTGAAGCACCTCGCTCTGACCTATACCATGTACGCCAAAGCGGCACAGGATGACGGATACCGCAAGGCGCTTGTCGGGCTCCTTGCTGCGAGAAGAAAAAAGGTCACAAAACAAACTCACTTCGCCGACCTGCTGGTCGAGCTGATGTTCACGTACGGCGACGACACACCTGAAAACCGCAGTCGATATCGGCGCCTCTACAACCGCGACGCTCACGCCATTCGCTATCTAATGGCCGCGAAGATTCCGCCCGACCAGGTGGAAGAGCTCGCGCGCCAGAAGGGCGAAGGACCCGATGCATGGTCAAGGAAGCGAGCCGATGCGGAAGCACGATCAGAGAGTGCAGCTATTGACGAAGCATCGCAACAGGACTGCGAAGCCAGCCCCGCGCAGGTCAGGCTCCGAGCCAGTGGTCCGCTCAATATCGCCTGTACACTCGCTGGCACGGACACGATGGCCGAAATCGTAGAGCGTGCCATAGACCTGCTGAAACACGTGAGTCAGCATGTCAGCGATGCGGGTCAAGCCGCCTCCGGAATGAATCAGGACGCCAAGGAGCGTGTTCAGATCGCCCGCCATAAGTGCCGGATACTCACCGAACTGTGTGAACGGGCCCTGAGCATCCCCGATGAGCCGCCGCCCGCAATCCTTGAAGTTGAGATGGATGACGACGGGTTGGCCGAGGTGCTCAACATGAGCAAAGAAGACCGGGCGAGGATCACCGTGAAAAGGCGCAAAGGGCCTGACGGGTGGACGAGGATCATAGCCGTGGCGCACCGAATCCATGTTCCATCGCGGGAGTAGCACACCCCAATGGACCGAGACTACGCTCTGGCCTCGAAACGACTATTGGTAGGTTTCACCTCCCGCAAGCTTACCGCACTTGCCTCAGCCTTTGCACGTGCGGCTTTCCATTAATAGTCTACTCACATTTCTGACTTGCCGACGCCCATGACACAACGAGCGGCCAGGGAGCCGTAACTCACGAAGGAACGTCTTCCCCTGTGGAAGCGATGCTTCCGGTATTCCGTAAAGGATCGTCACACCCACCAAATCGAAAGGAGCAGGGTGATGACGGAAACAGACTTTAGCGTACACTTTCACCAGCAGCTTGATCAGGAAAGGGCCGGTGAGCACAAGAATCTCTCTAAGCCGACCCTGCGACGGCAGCGCGGGCCATCACACAAAGAGCAGACGAAGCATGTCCATTTTCCTCGTCTGACAATGCACTTTCCGACACTCGCGGAACTGCACGAGGTCGATTTGAGGCCATTGGCTTATACAAATCGGAGGCTGACGAAACTGATCGTTCAGCTCAGAGCGGCGGCGGACTTCCTCGAGGTGCTTCTGGCGCTCTACAAAAAATACAATGACCAGTAGTTGGCGTCAGCCCAACAAATGGAAGAACCACGGCCAGGGTATGCCGACTGTAGCGCCCCAACAGACGAACCTCATCGGAACTGAACCGCTGATGCAACGATCCCCATCGTGATCAGCGGCTCTGCACGTCCCGACCTCGATTGAGCCTTCGGCAGCATAACCTGCCGACGCATTCCCGCAGATGCCTGACGCCCAGGTGGCGGGAAGTCTCCAACACATCATCCAACACATCAAAAGTCAGATCATGAGCCAGCCAACGACTTCGCTAGGTGCGTCGATGCGCATCCTAACGGCGACCTTTGCACATCAGACCAAAGCGTCCCGACGACGAAGATCTCGCAATTTGAACCCGATGCACTTCAGCTCTGCTGCCGTGCGTCGGATCGCCCTGCATATACTCACCCTGAAATACACAAACCCAATCAAAAACTCATGACTAAGCCGTCAAAACCCAATTTGAAGCCGCCAATTGCCCCGACAACACCCTCAAAGCGCAAAAAGCCGAAACGACCCCCCACCCCCTTCGAGCTGGCTGCACGCGAGCGCCTTACCACATGGAGGTGCTTCGAAACTGCCCACAAGCTACGGGGCGACGAAATCCAAAGGCACGTCGAGAAACCGCGCAAGGGGTCAATGGAGATCCCGCTTGATGTTCAAGATCAGCTTAAACGACGCGCTGCCATGTTCCTGCCCGCAACCAACAACCACTCGAGAATTGCCTTTGCTAAAATCGCAAGAGAGCATGTTCGGAGGCTGGTGAAGAGCGTTCAAAAAGATACGCCCTTTTTCTTCGTGACACTGGCACCAAGGAAGTATGCCGTGCCCTTTCACGAAGCCGCAGACTTCAACGTTGAAAGGCTGAAGGCTTGGGCGAGACAGAAACTCGAAGGCCGCAGCTTCATCGGAATGGTTGAAGCTGCGCACTATCCAAACCTCGGACTCGTTCAAGGGCGAACCGATAAAACGGTATCGTGGCACGCGCACTTGCTCGTATGGGGAATCCGAGAGTTTGAGCTGAAAGCTATCGTCGACGCAACGAATGCTCGGGAAGAGCCGCTAATCCCGTACAAGCGGCCTGCTCACTACAAGCTACTGACTCGCAAAGAAGTCAAGGATCAGACCCTCTACATGACGAAAGCTCCGATGAAGGAGCACTTTGTGTACCCGAAGGCCGAGGAGGTCGTCGATCCCGAGACCGGGGAAGTCACCAAGGTCAAGACGGAGCGGTGGAAGCACAAGAAACGGCCATACCGTAGGGTGGGGCTCGCCAAGATGACGGTGGTGCTCGCGAAGTATTGTCTGGATCAGCTCATGTTCGCCGGAAAAGAAGGAAAGGCGACCTATGACGCTATCAAGGCTGAAGCTCTCGAGCCCTACCAGAAGTACGAGCGGGCTCGGCAACAGTCCGCTCCTCCTGCCCGCGCCCGAACACGGCGTGTGCCGCGGCGGCGAACCGGACTCCAGCTCTCCTCTTAACGTCAACCCGTCGAACCACATCGGCACTCCCGATCGAGGCCAGCCCGCCGATGCCCGCTCGGTGCCGCGTAAAGACATAAGCACCCTCGACACTCACCATCACGAAGGAAGGACACAGGTTATGGAAGTCATCACGACAGAAGCGCAGCTCTACGACCGGCTCGTTGAATACATGCGGCAGACTGGGGAGACGCGCCCCTACCCGAAGGCGGTAATCGACTTGGCCGAATGCATCGTTCGGCTGATTCCTGAATTTCTGGTCGAGGAGCATATCCTCGAAAGCCTGTACGGTGATGAGCGATGCCCCTGCTGCGACCGGACCGACTCGACGCTGCTCGGGCACGTGTTCGCGAACCTGGCGGGAAGCGCCGAGCAGCTGCCGTACAGCAGCACCCTGGTTGCATTCGTCGCGCGGGTGGCGCCGTTGCTTCGGGCTGGCATTCCCCTCGATGTCGCCAACCGCGAGGCAATCGAAATCCTCGGGCTCGTCGCGGGGGGTGTCGTGACTGAGAGCCGGCGCGGTAAAACATACTGGCTGGAGACGACCAGGGCGGGCTGCACGCAGCTTCACGTCAAGATCAAGATTGAGCAGGACTGCTCCATGTTGGAGCGGCCACGGGCCGACACACTAGACCCGGTTGACCTCGACTGAAACCATCTGCGGCGAAGACTCTGATCCTGCGTTTCATGCCCGCACCGTCAAATGACGAGATCGCGGTCCGCTATGCGATCCGAACTAATTGAGCTGCACTAAAGGACATCCATGATGAACACAAGACGCGTCATAGCTAAGCAACTGATCGACGGACACCGTGCCAGATCCAATCGTACACCACGGAACTCCAGCGAGCCAACACCAATCACAACCCGTCGAGAGCTTTTGGTTCGGCTGTTTCGCCAGCTTGACACGCTGGAGCCTCGCATTGCCGTACACCCGAACCTACTGACGGCAAAGCAAGAGATGCTCGAACATCTGCGAGACCGTGCATTCATAGCCACTCCTCCAATCTACTGGTGCGAGATCTTTGGGTGGGTCGAGTGGGCCAGACAGGGAGATCCCGAGGCTTCTCGTTGTGGAGAGCCCTTGCTAGAGTTCATGGGGCATCTTGGGGAGGCCATACAAAGGAAAGGGGGTGCTCGGATACCGCGGGCTCGCGCAATCGAAATGATGATCAGTATCATTCCGGCCGAATTCAGCGGAGCTTATCTGTCCTGCGGACCGTTCGAAGGACGATATTGGGTCGAGACGACACCAAGGGGTGTCGCGGACCTTGAGGTTCAGATCCGCGTTCAGTTGCCGATGGTGCAGGAGATGCTCGCCGACGATCTCTTCGATCTGAGTGTCCCATACCGCTAATACCTGCTAGTGCCGCACCTAGATTGGAGGCCGCTCTCTTGGGCGGCCTGCCACACGCCCGGTAGGAACGCTCTGCATTAGGGTCCCAGCACTCTGTTGCCGCGAGGCTGCCCCCGCCGCCCCGCAGTCGGGATCGCGTGCCGCCAGCCCGCCCGCGCATGATCCATCAATGCCTGCTGGCGCGGATGGCGATACACGTTCTTCGTCCCGTACGAAAGGATGTATGGCCTCCCGGGTACGGTCGGTGCGGGCACTGATGTGCTTCCACCTGAAAACACTGCTCCGTGGTGAGTTGCCACCAAGTAGTCCAGCGTCGGCATTCCTCCCGGAAGTTGCACAGTGTTGTAGTCCGCATCCCCGACCAGCAGGGCCGTCTTTCCGCCCTGCAGCGACACGTGCACGGCGAGGCCGGAGTTGTTGTGGTCACCGTACGGGCCCCCACCCGAGACCAAAGAGCCGAACGGCGTCGGGAGGTGTCTGCCCGTCCAGACGTGGAGGTTGTTCTTCGCCGCCAGGATATGCGCGACCCGTGCCGCTCCCGGACCAAGCTTTTGCCGCGGCACGATCCAGGGGCGCTCGAGCAGCGCAGGCGAACTGAGGGCCGCGTGAAGGTGATCCCAATCCCAATGAGACAGAATCACGGGTGCGGTGCCCTTAGCATCGAAGGCCAAGGATTTCGGGGCCGTATGGCCGTTGAACGAGATGGGAAGGCCGACATCATAGAAGAAGACGGCCCTTCCGGATGCGTTCCTGCTTTCAGTGAAATTCGCTTGGCCCACATCGTGGACCACGACCTCCACAGGAACGGGCAGATTGGATAAGAGCGAGCTGATCGCAGCATCTGATGACGGATGGACAAACGGGCTTAGGCTGCAAGCGTGTCCAAGATCCGGAGGAAGCTGAAGCGCCGGGGCGACGGCTGCTCCCAAGCTGCTTGGGCGAGGACCGTCGGCTTCGTCGTCGGCCAGGAAAGTGATCGATGTGGTATGGCCACGCGCAAGGGTCGTGTAGCCCAATTCCGTCAGACCGGCGTACCAGGTAGGGAGGCGCACCGCAGGGCTGTCCTGCACCAAGTCGAGGGCGAACCAGTCCCCGACCCGAGGAGGCCGCCCCGCAACATCGGTGAACCTGTTCAGCGTCGTAACGACCCGAACGAGCCCGAACTCCGGCGACACAGCTCCTTGCTTGATGTCGCGGGCGGCCGCGTCGATGCCCTCGGCGTCGATTGCATCGAACTCGAACGAAATTCGCGCGTGATGGGCGGAGCTGAGCGAGTCTATCCGCGTCAGCCGTGCGATGAACCGTCCGTTCGGGAATTCGCCGCTGGTGTAGATTCCCGGAGGGAAGAAAAAGAAGAAGAAGACACAATCCTCCCAATGGCAGGGCTATCAGTCGGACGGCCGCCCCACTGCACCGCAGCCTGAAGATATTTCCCCCAGGCATTTATGGATAAGCTTACCCGCCGGCAAGGCCAAATCAGGTCGTCGGGGCCAAGACGCTGCCTCGTCGCCTCGGCGGCATGGTCCACGACAGCCCGGTGCGTTGGGTGGTGACCTAGTACGCGCCACCGGGCCGGATACCTGACGGGCAGAGCGCTTCACCGCAGCAACACAGATCCTGACAGAGCCGCCGGGCAGGGAGGCGTGGACTGCCGGGACGGGATTCGGCTGCCGGACCCGTGGTCGAGGGGCCTTGTGGCAAGCGCTGTCGTAAGCGGCCGGCATGCCTGCTTGACAGCGCCTATTGCGGGCCGTGTACGACATGAGGCCCTTTAGGTGGCGGCATGGCATGAACCTCGATGAAGCGAACCGCTGGGACTTCTTTCGGGCGGCCGCCCGGCCCGCCCTTGTGCTCGCGCCTGCCTCGTTTCTCGACGACGTCGGTGCGTCCCTCGCAGCAGCGGGGGTCCAGGATGCAGTAGCGCGGCACGAACCGGGGCCGGTGTTCGACTGGCTGATGAGCCTGGTTCAGCTTCAGGGCGTCTCGGACCGGGTCGCGCTCGCCTATGCAGCGAAACACGGAACGGTCCGTTGGGCCGACGTCGACGCGGCGCTGGCCCGAGGGCCGGAATGCCGCCGCCTCACGAGTTACTGGCACTTTCACGAATGTCGGTACGTGAAGACGGCGCAGACCTGCTCGGAGCCTCACCTCGTGCACCGTTGTCCGCTGGCGGCCCATCCGCTCCGCAACGGGCGCCTCAACCAGGCCGCCTACGGCCTTTTCCTGTTCATCCGCGATGTCTGCGGCGGCGATCTGGTGCGGTGGATCGACCATCGCCTCGCCGCTGCCGATCGACCGGGGGCTCCTGACCGCGCGGTGCGCATGGGACGGGCGCTGCTCGATCCGCTCGCCAATGTCTATGGCATCGGCGAGAAGCTATGGTCGATGGCGCTGGCGGACCTCCTGCTTGGGGCTGATCCGGCCCGCGGCCGATGGGTCACCACGGGATCCCATATGATTGCGGTTGATACGCTGGTTCACAACTTCATGCATCGCACCGGGGTGCTTAGGCGACTGAATGCGGACCATGCCTATGGCGAGGGGTGTTATGCGCCCAGAGGATGTTCTGCCATTATCAGGGGGTTGGCTCGCCACATCGACGCTCGTGAGTTCAACTCTGACTTTCCAGCCTGCTTTCCACGCTTTATCCAATTCGCGTTGTGGCAC
The DNA here is from genome assembly GCF_001017175.1 of Microvirga vignae. GTDB lineage: Bacteria > Pseudomonadota > Alphaproteobacteria > Rhizobiales > Beijerinckiaceae > Microvirga > Microvirga vignae. Next base: position 107,494 of record NZ_LCYG01000016.1, read on the forward strand.
TTCTGCGCCGAAAGTGGGCTCAACATCTGCAACGGAACCCGGATCAACGACGCGATGCGGTGCCAGAACCGGTACTGCCCTTGGTTCGACGGCTGTGAACGGATCTGCCTAAAGCCTCACGACTAGAGCCTCGGATGGACGCATGTGGACACAAGGCCGCTGGAAATGCGTTCTGCTAAAGGTCATGCCCCACTTTGTCATAGCCGTGGGTCCGTCGGGGCGGGTGAGCCTGACCAGTTCCGATGCTGTGTCGGCTTGATGACGAACCACTGACACCAATGTGCCGAGTGGCGGTACGGCAGTCGTGCCCGGCCGCCGCAAAGTTTGCGGTCCGCACGTCAATGTCGGAGAAACCCGCAGAGCCCCACTTCCAGTGCGGCGCTCCGATTCTCTTGAGCCGTATGGTTGTCGCTCAAGGAAGATAGCCGAAAGAGTTAGGAGCAACTCCCCAACATTTCCCGCGTCTGACAGACCCGTCGCAATGGCTCGGGGACAACGAATAGCATAGGATTCCCTAGAAGATCTCGCGAGGCGGAAAATGGATCAATCGGAACGTTCGCCCGGCAAGCAGGATCCAACTGCGACCGACAAGCCGAGTATCGGTGCGCAAGGCAATGGCCAGGAGCCGCCTAGACTTCCACCAGGCAGCCATGCGCCAGGTTCAACTGCGGATCCTGGTACTGCTGTAGGAGGTGGCGGCGGGAAGCCGCTGGAACTTCCGAGACATGAACAGTTTTCATCTATCGAGTATGCCGTCATCATCTTAATCATGGCGGCCGCACTCGGGTCGTTCTTCGTGCTTATAATCTACTACGATCAAGCTAGATTTTGGCAGTATCTGTTCATTTTGTTGTTTCTAACGCTGGTGCTTGTAGGCGTCCTGCGTGCGGTGGGTGCGATTCAAAAGCCCACTATCGTTCTCGGTGGAAGCATCGTCGTGTTCGCGGCACTCTGGTGGATCACATCGGACCAGTTCAGACAGTTCGATCTGACCCAGAACGATCGAGAAAAGCTTCAAAGCGAACGGGACAGGCTGCAGCAGGAATTGAACAGGGTTTTGGCCGGCCTGCAGCAGCTTAATGAAAAGGAGCTCTTGATCGTCACAGTAAATCTGAATGACCGGCCAATACGCGACGTGTTGGTCAAGTACGAATCAGATCCTGACGAGAAGACGGCCCGCAAGGAAGGGCATCGTCACATCATTCCCATCAAACAACTGGCGAATGGCGGACCCATCCGGCTGGAGCTCGATCGGACAGCTCCTCCAGAGCGTGTGGAGACCGAAGCCGCCCGATACGAGATCGATCGCCTCATTTACTTACGAGAACAGCAGCAGTTGAGGCTCTTTCTCCAGCGGGTCCAGAGTTAGGAGGGTAGTTGAATGTGGCGGCCACCCTTCACCACTTTCATGCTCTGCTTCGTTTCGATCGCATCTACTTCGCCAGTGGGTGGCCAGGTGTTCCCCGACCTGCCAAACCTGACCCGAAAACTGCAGTCCGGAATCACGGCCGAGAGACGCAACGCAAGAGACGATCTGGCGATTTCACTCGACCGGATCCCGCGTGACCAGCTCGCCCCGGCTGTAGATGCCCTGGTCCGTGCGCTTGATGACAAAGATTACCGAGTCCAATTGGGAATTGCTGTGGCGTTGGGCAAAACCAAGGTTCGCTGGAGAGCTACAGACCACGAGGGCGCTCTCCAAAAGCTTTACAGCCTGTACAATCGTGCCGAGGACGAGACGCTGAAGAGGTCCCTGGATGACGCCCTGAACAATGCAGAAGGCATGTATTGGGACTGCATCCAAGACTATAACAATGACGTCATCTCCGATCTACCACGGACAAAAGATTGCTTCAGGCGTGTCTACTCGGACTTCGGAAGGAGCCGGTACGCCGAAAACGCAAACTTCTACCTTGGACAGTATCTCACCAGGGCGTATCGCCTTGGCCATCCAAACGGACGGGCACTCGTGGTCGAATCGAACGGTGTGTTCGACGAATTCATCAACAAATCTCGCGCCGGGGCGTTCGTCAAATCCGAGTGGCTGGAGGATGGCTTATTCTATCGCGCGCTCAACGATAGCTTGCTCGGCGACAAGAAAGGCGCAGTGACTCAGCTCGCCCAAATGGAAAAATTGGTCTCTGACGAACAGCAGGTATATGTCTACCAATTTATCTTTTCGCGCGAACGCAACGCCATCGTCGACGCCTACTTTCCGGCAAAAAAGCTGGCGGGCATAACCCGAACTTATGTCGAGCGTCTCCCGACCATCGACAGGTTTGATGCTGCCGAGCTTAAAGCCTTGTTGAGTACCGAATAGGGAGAAGGGCCATTTAGTGGAGTGAGAAGTGGTCTGCGCGCCATTCTATTCCTGCAGTTCAGCCGGCTGAGTTCGTGTATCCTCAAGCGCGAACGTCGGAGCCTGAGGTGCTGATCTGGCGCAATTGGTATGATGCGAAGCACTGCTGTCGAGAGAAGCCTCTTCATGTCTCAGAAGGAATGATATCTCAACGCAGACCGACTGAAAAGCCGGAGGCGAGCGGAATTCAAAAAGACCTTGCTTCGTCGCGCCGTGGCGCTGTCAAGAGCGCTCGTAGCGGATCAGGTCCAGTGCGATCTCATCGAGCCTATTCAGGATGTCCGCAAGGTCACTCTCGGAAAGCGGGGTCGGAACGGCGCGTGCGAGACGCAGCGCCATGCGCTCGATGTCAAGCCGCATCGCCAAGATTTTCGTATACACGTCGCTGGAGGCAATCGGGAGGCCGCTCGGCGCCTGAATGACTCGGTCGGCCAGGACCGTGACTAAGCCGCCAACGAAGCTGAAGCAGGCCGTGGCGAGTTGCGTGCCCTTCTCCGACCCAGTGTAGACCAGCAGAGCGGCAACCAGTCCCGAGGCGGCTGCGGCAACGGCGCCGAATAGCCTAATCCGTGAGGCGAGAGTCATGCGCCGCAGAACGTGCTCAAGTAAGCGATCCACCCGCGCCCGCAGGGGGGCAAGGCTGGCCCTGGCCAAGTCCAGAAGCACAGTACCATCGCCGGATACGGGCGCGGCTGATCCAGCATCCTGGGCTTCTCCCAACTCACGGCTGCTGCTGAGCAGTGAAGCGGCTGCGACATGGCGCCGACGAAGTTCGGCAATTTCCGTGGGAGCCCATCGCTCAAGGACGGTTACCAAGCTCTGATAGCCGCCCCTAAAGCGTTCGCGCGTCACGGCTTACCTCACTGTGCCATTTGTCCATCTGTCGACGTTCTTAACTGCTTCATGGGCGAAACCCAGCATGACCAACATTATAACGAGTGGCCAAGGGCCCATCAGCCAGCTCCATACGAGGGCTACTAGCATGCAGATGTAGATCCCGACCCACCGAGCGATCCGCAGGACACGGCAAGCCCCTAAGACCGCGGGCAGCCACCGACTGCGCTCCCGGATTCTCTGCATCCAGTTGCTGCGTGCCAGCAACACAAGTGCCCACTCCCACAGCCAGACAAAAGCCGTGATAGGGAAGGGCAGGTTGATCGGGTGGATCAGCTGAGGGACAAAGAGGCGGACCTTCCCGTCCTTATCGGGATTGACCGGCGGCTGGTCCCAACCCGACACATTGCTAAGGACCTCCCGAGGAATTTCGACGCTGATCGCGTCGCTGAGTGTGGATGTGTCCCTGACAAGCGCAGTAAGCAGGCCGACCACGGGCGCGATATCGATCTGGAGCGAGCCCACCTGCGCGAGCGCGTTGAACAATGCGGCAAAAGTGGAGGCGCTGGCCGCGTGGCGCAGGAATATCTCCACCTGCTCCGTCGAGATGTTGCGCGTGAAGCCGAAGGGAGCGCCTGAGGTCAGAGTGTTGCACCCCACAGGCACCAGGAAGACGCCGTGCCGTGCCGCCGCGTCGCGCGCCGCTGCGATTGAGATCCTTGATCCGGTGCCGTAATTGAGCGAAAAATCGCCGTCTTCGACATGACTGACCACGATGATGGTCTGGCCGCGCCTTATGGAGAAGAAGCTATCCATCGCAGCGGGAGTATCGGGGAACTCTGCGATTTCACCGCTACCCTTCCAAGCCTCTTCCATCCGGCCGATCGGCGCACTGAAAACCGCGCGGTCAAGGAAGAAGGTGAGCCGCGGCTGTTTACCGGGAAGGTCGTGGCGCATCAGCGCGGCGAACCTTTGAACAATGTCTCGGCTTCGATAGCTGCGCTCCGTAAACGACCACTGGCTTGTGTCGAAGCCGGCCAGCGCCGGATCGGTGGCTAGTACATCCCTCAGAGCAGCCTTGGTCTCGGACTTCAAGTACGATGGGCCATGCTGGACCTGAGGCGGTTCGGGCGGGCGCTCAGGCGATCCGCGTCGCGCCGTCGTCTGGTCAAGCGGCCAAGCACTGAGCAGCACGGCAACGGTGAGCAGGGCCAACAGGCGTCTCATCGCTCTAATAAGGCAGACCGTAAGACCGCGCGCCGCACCTCCGTGCCGGAACAGTGCGTCTCCGCCGCACGGTTGCGCCTGGAGCCGAATATGCCTGAATGTTCGCTGCTTTGTGGGCACATCGTCCTCCAGACACTGGAAGTCGTATCCCGCACGAAATCTTGCGGTGACGATGGAACATTAAGCAGTCAGTGCCTGAAAATGTCCAGCCTTGCCCGGTTTGAGGCCGGTGATCACTGCGTGCCCGCCACTACAGCAGCGTGCCCAGATCTTGACGTCGACTTGCTGCTGGAAGCGGTTCTCGGATTGGGAGGTAGCGAAGCCGCGCCGGCTCCGACTGGACGCGTTTTGCTGTAGATCAATGTTTTGCTTATAGATCAATTCGGTCGCCGGCGGATGCGAGTACGAGTGCTTGGTCATAGGCCCAGCGTGCGACGACAGCTTGACCGGTTACAGGACCCTGGCGCGCACACGGCCCTCGGGACTGCAAAATCGCCTGGCCCCATCTCCTGTGCTCGGCGACGACAACTCGGGCCTAGGGCCGAAAGACGGGTTTGGCCGGCTCTACTCTCGGCCGGAGCGAGGCTCCCTGCGGAATGACGGAGATCAGTCCTCACCTGAAGGGTCTCTTGCTAGTCTGCGGGCGGTTCATGACGCTTGTAGAAGCAAACTGGTGCCGCCGCACCAAAGCTCGGCCGTTTAGCAGCAACGACAGCCTCACCATGCAACTGCGGCATCCTTCAATAAAGGTCGCTTGGTCTGGTCAACCGCTGGACGGAGCAACATGCATCCTCTCTAGCCGCATGGATGGTAATGCGCATGGCGGCGGGCCCGCGGTGCTGAGGGAAAACCTGACGCGGCGTCTGGCGATCCATGGCTCCGGATTGCAGCGAAGTGCGTGCGTTCCTGAGCGGCGCTCGCCCATCATAATCTGACATAATCTGATCCAGCGGCCGTCCACGTAAGCTTGGCGGATCAGCATCCGCGGATACTACCTCTTCAGGTTAATCCGACTGCATTGACGCAAGCCGAGCCTTCGCAGTATTTTTAAGGGGAGGGCTTTGCGATGACAGATACTGCTTGGCTCATTACAGCGGTCGCCGTTGTTGCGATCATTGTTGTTCTGGTGCTTGCCGGAAATCTCGGTTTCATCAATCTGACGTTGTTTGGAAACACGGGTCTCAAAGCTGGCCAACACAAGCCGCGCGCGACGGCTGAAGGTGCAAAGGCGGGGCGCGATATAAAGGCCAGAACAGGTCCAGGAGGTGAAGCCTCAGCGAACCGGTCCACGGCTGGGCGTGACGTAGACGTCTCAAGTGGCTACGATGACCAGAGATGAGGCAGCGACAGGGCAATACGCCTCCGCAGACGGAGCCCGCGCGGGCCGAGATATTATAGTCACTGCAGGCCTTGATGAGCAGAAAACGCGTGATTTGCTGGAGAACCTTCTAGAGGCCGTCACGGACAGCGGGTTCGCGCGCGCAGCACGCAGCTATTTCTCTGCGTTGAGAGGCTACTGCGCATCACCGTACCAGGTTCTAAGGTCGCGCTTCCCTGAGACCACCACGCTTGATGATGTCTACATCCCTCTCAGGGGAAAGACCCTAGACGCCACGTCCGAAATACTGATGATCTCAGACGCGATTCGGTCTGTCTTTAGACGCGGCAAGAAGCAAATCCTTGTACAGGGCCCGCCCGGTTCCGGAAAATCAACACTTCTCCGCCAGATCGCACGGCACGCCTGGGATGATCCGCATTCGGTCGGCTTGGATCAGCGCTATATTGCACTTCCCATTCGCTTGCGAAGCTACGCAGAGGTTGAGGGCGCAAGCCGCGAAGATCGAATCTGGCGTGCCATCGATCGCGCGCGCGAGCTTGAGATTGACGGCCCTCGTCCACCAGCAGGGTTCATGGACGCTTGGCCGCAACAGCTCGGCGTACCCTGGCTTTTTCTTCTCGACGGCTTCGACGAGGTTCCCCCGGAGCGACGGGAAGAGATCTTCGTCTGGCTGAAAGCGCTAGTGAGCCAAAATGTTGCGCTTCTCATCACCAGCCGTCCAGCAGAATTTTTATTGGAGCGCCAGTTCCAGAGGCTGCTGGAGCAATTTGAAGTGCAGCCATTCTCGCGCGAGCAGCAATCGCTTCTAGCCAAGAACTGGCTGGGCGAGCGTTCACGCGACTTTGAGGAGGCGTTCGCACGTTTCGCGAATGGTGAACTCGGCGGCACGCCTTTACTGCTCACGATTGCGGCCCTCGTGTATCTGCGCTCGGGTAGCTTACCAGTTCGGAAAAGTGAACTGTACCGGATCTTCGTCAACGACACTTGGCAGGAGGCCCTCAGTCGGGGAGCAAACGAGGATCTCGGCCCGGAGCTTTTCGAAGCCGCACCTCTGTTGATCCCCATCTCCCTTCGGCTGATCGCCCGCACTATGACCGAAGGCCGCGGTGAAGGCTCGGCTCTCGACTTCGGCAGCGATCTCAACAAACTAACTGCTCTGGTAGCCCGAGTTCTGGAAAAAGAATTGAACATTCCCAAATCGATTGCCACGCTTCGCGCTTCAAGACTTCTGACCTTTTTAGGAACCCGTAGCGGTGTTCTCAGAACCTCACCGTATCAATGCGAGTGGCTGCATCCGACCTTCCGCGAGTTTCTCACTGCCGAAGCCTTCTCCGAGGATGCGGATGAACGCGAGATCGACGGCATCTTGGCTAAGCGCCACGAGGTGGCTTGGCGCCAAATTGTGTTGTTCTTGATAGCAATACTCAGCGAGAAGGCCTCGGTCGAGCCGTTGCTTCGCCGGCTCAAGTCCACGAACTCTCCCTACGACTTGGCGCTCGTAGGAGTTGCGGTCTCGGAGGGTGCGAACATCGACGACCCGACGTTCGTTGAAGAGGTAGTGCGGGATCTTTGCGACTCTATCCGAGACCTTTCGAAGGGCTGGATCTGTAATCGCCTCTTGACTGCGGACTCTACAAAAATCGACCGGCTACGGCCTGCACTTAAGCCGTTCATGCACCACGATGAGATGCGGCCGCACATTGACAAGCTAACAGCTGATCTAATCGGCACAGCTATCGAATTCGGCCAGCACGGCGCAAATGCGATTGAGGATCTTCGTGAGCTTGGAGCGTACGACGGATTGAGCCGGCTCGCTGCCGAGCGAGAGGCCCCGCTACCCGTTCGAGCTGATGCCGCCCGAAGCCTCTGTTCGTCCGGATTGCTTGCCCAAGGACATGCGGCATACTTTGACCTTGCAAACTGGGCATCTCGTGAGCCGGGCCGTTGGAAGGAATTGATCAGTGCTCTTGCCAAAGCGCCCGATCCGGATCTGTTCGCCGCGCTCGCCACAGAAGGACTCATCGTCGGTGACCACTGGGACAAGCTGCTCGACGCTGTTGCTGAGGACGAAAGGCCTGCGGTACTGGCTGCGCTTGCAGCAGACCCTCGTCTATCTCCCAGTCAACAATTATCCGTGACGCTTCGCAGCATTAGAGACCCTGAGCAGGCGCTCAGGCTACTGCCATCGTTCGCCGGCCAGCCTTCTGCGATGCGGGCCTGCATCAATGTTCTCGTGCAGAGGATGGATCGCGGCGCTCTACTTGGCATAATGCTAAACAGCGCGTCCACTCCTGAAATGCGCCTGCTCGCATTCCGTGGACTGAAAGCACTTCGAGCGTACAGCGAGCTCAAAGAAGTGGTCCACTCAGAACAAGTGCCGTACGCGCTTAGGCGCAGGTCGGCGGAAGTCCTATATGGATCGGCGCTGGACTTTGACACTGCTTCACTGCTGCTTGGCTTCTTCGATGCAGCCGGGAACTCCCACCGGCCGGGTATTCTGCGGCGCCGTGGGTTCCTCAACTATCAGTTGGACAGGTACGAGGAGGCCCTACAGGTATTTGTGGAGTTGTTCGCTTTGCAGCCAAAAACGGCATGGGCTCTGGTTATCTATGGGCACTGCATGCAGCTGCTTGGCAGAACAGAGGAGGCATTGACCGCGTATAATGAAGCCCTTGAACTTGAGCCGAGCAATACCTTTGCACGATGCCAACGTGCGTTCATTCGGTGGGCGTATGACGATATCCCTGCGGCTGTACAGGATGTGCTGCAGACGAGAGAGTACATTGCACCGAAGTGGTTTCACCTATACGCAGCTGAGATCCTTAGGATCGCCGGGCTATTCGACGAGGCTCGGGGGTGGCTCGACGCGGCTGTAAGGGACGACAGTTCCCGCGAGCTGGCGCTGATCCTTCGAGGCAGTTTATCCTTTCACCTCGGCCAGATTGGTGACGCCGTCGCCGATTTTCGTGCGCTGCCACCATCCGAAGGGCTGCTGCGCGCCGATCCATTCTATATTGCGGCTCGTCACAACATGGCGAAGGCCTTGCGTGCCATAGGGTGTTTCGCTGAAGCTATATCGGAATACAGCAAGTTGATCGAACAATGCGGCAAGTCCACACCATACGTTTCAGAGAGAGCTGAAGCGATGCTGCAGGCGGGGGCATTCTCGGATGCTGACCGCCAAATCGCCAGCCTCCGTGAACAGGATCCGGAAGAGCCGTTTCTCACTTACCTTGAGGGTCTTTCCAGAGGCCTCCAGGGTGACCGGAAAGCCTTGCGGGATGCGGCCGCTGCAGCGCTCGCTTTGATCCCCGACGAGCAAGGACAGGGTGAATACCTGAGCATTTGCAGGTCAAACCGCGCCCTGTGCTATCTTGCTATCGACGACCCGGCATCGGCTCAGGAGATGCTGAGAAGGCTTGTCGAGGATAAGCAGCTTGAGCAGCTCCGATATTACACCGTTCCCTATCTTGATGCTTTAGTACGTGCTCTCCCGGGCCGCGGCGACATCGTTGCGGCCAGGGATCACACGAAGCGGCATGCCTGGCCGCTGGGTTGGACAGGCGACGTCGACTACGATCCAAGGCTCATCGTGCTGAGCCGAGTTCAACGGGCGGCCTATCCTTTTCCTATGTATTGCCAGAAATACTCGATCGAAGGGCTCAACGGGGACAAGGAACTGGGAGAACGGATTTTAGGTGCAAACCGTTCTGACGAATGCTCCATTTTGCTATGGACACTAGGCCAGCCGGATCGGGTGTACGGACACTGCAATTTCAAGAAGGATCGGGACGCGGAGTACGACCTGAAGTTCTGCGAGAGCACAAATCTGATGCTTTCTAAAAATCTCCGTGTGCTCGTAGAGCAGTTCGGTGTACGGCGACTTCTGTTTCTTGAAGTTAAGCTGTTGGAGCGCTTTGCATCGACGGTGCGGGCGGCAAACTTGCCGGTTCAATGCAGCTTGGCAGAAATGCCAGTGGCATAGATTTTTCGTCCGCGGCACTCCCGATATTCAGCACACTGTCTGGATGTGGAGCGGCCGGATCCATGTGTAGCCACCTGATGCCCCTGAGGTTTCATCCCTTCGCGTTTAGAGTCTCAGCAGCACCCAGGCGGCGAAATTTTGACACGCGGTTCAGATTTCATCATTTGCAGGGCCAGAGGGTTCATCGCTGGCTCTTGCCGGAACTCGGATTTTTTAGTGGACGGATATGAGGCGGATGTTTCGCCGGCCGTCAGAATTTCTCGAAGTGCAGCCCGTGTCCTGCGGCCAAGGCACTGAGAGCGCCAGCGGTGAAGGCGTAGCCATTGAATCCGTCCCCGCCAAAAGGATGCCGCAAAGTTCGACTTGGTTGCTTCCGATCCTCGAATACAACCAGGCGCCCGAGTCGCCAGGCTGTGGTGTTGAAGAGAGCGCACGTGCAATGCACCAGTGTGGTTAGCGCTCCAAGCCCACCTCCTGTGCCAGGCTTCTGGTCTTGTGCGCGATGTACCCGGAGGTCAAGTCATCTCCAAGCACATACCCTGGCGCGATCATTTACCCAGCATGCCCCTTTCCGAACCAATGTCCCCAGGTCCTCATGAGCGTGGCTCTCCGCTTCGACACCATTCCAATACCCGCTGCCCATGCCAGTCTCCGGATCGACTTGTACGAAAGCGAAATACTTTTCCCGTGCGGTTTCACCCGTCCCGATCGAGAAACTTCCGTCCTGAGCCCCACGGGTGATGCTGCATCTCGAATCCATGTAGATCCGTCCATCGACTTCCAGGCGGCATTTGCCCTTAAATTCATCGCCTCGCGTCGGTCCCGTGAGCATCGACAGCGCGGCTCCTACGAGGCAGCCGGCCAACCGGCAGATAGGGAATTTGAACATCTATATCGGTTCATCAATATCCATCTGACGCTGTAACGCTTAACTGCGGGCCTGGTTGCTTTAAGGCCACATGTATGCTGCCGGCGGGAGGCCGGCGTCCCTGAGAGCGCCGGCACCCAAGCCGATTCCAGCGGCGCTGGGAGGAAGAAGCGTGAGGCGAGCCTCCAAGCATGGAGTTCAGTGCCCGGCTCCTTGCTTCAGGAACGCTTCCAGGGCGCGGCCGGCCCATGCCTCTCGGCTCTTGTAGTTGATCACGCCTGCTCTTTCGTACTCCTCCTGGAAGACCCGAACGGCCTCTTTCAGCGACCTCGTCGCCCGCACGGCCGGCACTGCCTTCCGCTCCGACGTATTGGTCAACTCGTGTCGGAGAAATCCGTAATTCGCTTCGTCCGAGGAGGGCTGCAGCCCCTGGCGGAGGCAGAACTCCTCAAAAGCGACGCGACGAGATCCGGTCCATTGGGCCCATCCGTACCCACCCCGTCCACTCCTCGGCCGGACCTCCTGCAACAGACGAAAGCCTGCGGTTTCGTGACCGAGATTCCCTAAGATTCCGGCCGCCTGAAAGTCCTCGAAGCCGAAATCCTTCATGAGCAATGCCATAATCCTCGGTGCCTTGGATCTGAACAGGCCGTCCGTAGAGGACGGAGAGGCAGGGGAGGTCGGTCTCCCAGCATCTTCCAGCACATCCGTCCGAATGGCCGGATCGTCCAGAACGTCGTTGCCAGCTTCGATGATCAGAGGACGCATGGCGTCCAACGCGGTCTTTAGAGCTGATGCCAACTGCTCGAGTACCAGCGAGACCTTCAATGGCGCTCCATTTGGGCTCATCAGATGTCCGCTGTAGCGTTGAAGGACTTCATCGCGGGTTAGCCCGATCGGAAGATCCTTGTCCGAGACGGCGGCCAGAACGATATCGATCGCCTCGTCGGGCTTCTGTAGTGAGCTGGCTCCCGCCGCCGTTCCAACCATCTGTGTCAGATACAGCTCAACCGCATTAGGATCCCTTGCCATCGTCTTTACAAAGGCTTCCTGAGCGCGCTGCGTCATCACGGCGAACACCACACATTGCGAGCCCCAGTCCAAGATGTCGGCGGCGGTGAAATCGATGTCGTGTTCCGCATTGGTGCGGTTCGCGTCCCACTCCACCTGGGCGAAACGGAACGGGCCGTACTCATTGCCCTGCCGGCCATCCGTTATTCGCGACCGCAGTTCGGCTACCGCAGCGAGGTAGTGCGGGTTCACCCCGAAGGACAGGGCCTCGCGCCAGCAGGTCCTGGCGAACGCCGCTTTGTCGATAGGACCCGCAGCAGCCTCGAGCTCGCCTACGGCGTCCTTACTCACCCAGCCCTCGGGCTCGCCTAACACATCAATGAGCCTCACCTTAGCCCAGCCTTCTCTCGTCTCAAGCAGTTCGGCCCTGTTCCCCAAGCGTGCCGGTACGCCGGTGGGCGCGCCATCGGGTTCGTTCCGCAGCGTCCTCGTTACCTTGATAACATGCATACTACGTCTCCTTGGATCGACAGGTATACTCCGGGTGCATCGAGGAGAGCGTCACCTACGGCCGAATGACCTCCTCGAAGCTGGCGTCGACCTGATCTCCCAGGTGGGTCGAACTGCGAATTTTCTGACGAAGGTTCGCGATCGCCGCGCGGGTCTCTCGGTCGAACTTTCCAGTTTCCGCTACGACAGGCATGCCCTCTCGTCGGAGTTTATCGTTCAGACCCCGCTGAAACTCTTTGATCCGGTCGGCTCTGCTCGCCGCCGGAACCCCATAGGCGCCGACCTCGTAAGAGTTTTTAAACCCTGTGCCAGAGCAGCTCGGAACCTCGTTCGTGGCTTTGTTCAGTGCGACCCTCACCTCACGATCGACTGTTTGCGGAGGACTCAGCGCGCCGGTCCCAGCAAAAAAGTTGCGAATTGCGACTCGAGTCGGCGACCCAACTGGACCCAAGCGCCCAGTAGCCGGCGCCACGCAGAGCGCCACCTGAATCGCTTCTATTTCGGACGACAGCATTTGCTGCTCAGTCTGGGTGAGGCGAGTGTCCTCCGGGGGAGGTGGCGGCGCGGTTCGGGCTCGGGGCAGGGGCTTGACTGGGTCACTGATGAGAACATCAGGGAGGTCCCGACGTGTAATGGGAAGTCTTCCAAGGTTCACCGTCTCGACCGAAAATGATCCCGGCCCGCGTCTTACGGGAAGGGCCGTCGTAGAACTGATCTGCTTGGCGATTTCCGCCTCGATCCTCGGCGGCCGGCATAGGTCAAGATACTGCTGTATCAGGTGGTAGGCCGCAGTAGGCGTCCTGGCCCGTGTGGCAGCCGCACCGTCGCGAAAGGCCTGCTGGAGCTTGTTTACGTATTCCTCGGTAGTCGCTGGGGGAAGTCGATAGAGATAGCTCCCTGCCGCGAGCTCTGTGGCAGTGACGCCAAACCCGAACGCTTGAGCAATCACGCCCAGACTGACGGCTGAAGCCCCCGTGATTGCGGCGATGGCAGCTGTAGTTTGACCGAAAGACCCAAGAACCGCCTTCGCCCGCTCTTTACGGCGCTCGAGCAGGAAAAGCTCGCTGAAGTAAGCTCTGCACTCATCGTCAATGAAGTTGAAGCCCGCCTCGGCCACGAGGTGCCAGTCGGGAGATCCGTCCAAGCTTACGTATGCATCCTGTGCCAATGCCGAGAGGAGGCGGGTTCTGTTGTCGCTTGCGCGCTCGACGGCGGCAGCGTCCAGAACCGGGCCAAGGCCGTTTCTCCGATCGACAGTATTGCAGGCGGCCAACAGAAATGCACAGAGCAGCAGCGGACTTGTTTTGCAGCGCAATGCATTGAGCATCGACCACCCCCACCAGCGTATATCGCGAGGATCAATCGCGACTGTTGCTGCGGCAAGTCCTTATTAGGGCAGGACGCAAAAGAGTTGTTGCCGATGATGGAACTAATTCAAAAAGCCTACCGCCCTTTTTGTGCATCTAACTCTTTTGCCCTGAAGGATGCTGGCTTGCCGCGACTGAACTCTGATGTGGAGCATGGCGACCCACTGCTGCATGACCGGATGCCGAGTGCTTGGGTGGGATATATATGCAGCGTTGCAGCGAAGGGTGGTCAGTGGAACTCGCCGACCTTCTCCTCGCCGGCGATCCCGGGCGGGACCGCTGGATCGCCGCTGGCGCGAGCATGGTCGCCGTGGACACGCTGGTTCACAACTTTCTCCGCCGCACCGGGATCCTGCACCGGTTCGGCGCCGAGCACGACTATGGCGCCTCGTGCTACGGCCCCGGCGGCTGCGCCGAACTTTCCGGTGTCTTCCCGTGGTTCGTCCAACACGCCGTCTGGCGGTTTTGCGCCCAAGGCGAACTCGACATCTGCAACGGGAACCGCATCGACGACCGGTTCCGCTGCGGGAATTGGTATTGTCCGGCCTTCCGCACGTGCGACCGAGCCCCCCTGAAAAACGGCCAAGCCTGAACGGCCAAGTTCGCTGGAAATCAGCTAACGCGATGAAAACGCTTGACTTTTTTAAGTCTTGTGGTAGTATTCATAAATAGTCAGTCGCGGGGTTTGGTTGAATGTGCCCTGATGTAAGCTATTTTTCGACTGTATGTGTGAGGTAGCTGCATGCATATACATGGACTTAAAAGATAAATACATCGGATATGATAGGGGGCGACAGTAATCGCGCCGAAAGGGGGCCAATAGGCCCCTTCGCCATATCTGGAGGCAGTCATGGCAAAACCCGACATCGCTCCGGTGGACACCGATCCGGCCATCATCGTGTTCGGCCGCGATCGTACCGGCAAACCGCATGCATCGTTCTTCGGCTGCGGTGAGGCCAGCCTCGCTGAGAAAGCAGCCACGCTGATGGAGATGCAAATCTTACCCGTCTCGACCGACGAACACCGCGCGGTGGCGGCGCAACTGCCTCCGGGGAGGGTGTTCGCTAGCGGGCGCGCATTCGTGCCGCTGGTGCGGGCAGAACTGTATGCACGACTCGTAGATCTCAGTCAGCCTGTGTCGGAACAGAAGCCCCCGGCGGGATCGGGGCGATCGGATCTTGGCTCGACACAGAAGAACCCTGTCGAGGCAGCGCCGACCAGCACAGCTGCTCACGCGAGTGAGATTTCGCCCGCGACGGGCGGTCTTCCGTGCAGTTGGGCCGACATCGGCGTCGGCAGTGTGGTCCTGGCCACGACCGCACCGATGGACGGTTGGTATGAATCGGTCGTGACCGACGTCAAAGGGCACGACCTGTTTGTCCTGAAGTGGCGAGATTGGCCCGACGAACCGGCCTTTGTCCGACGGCGCTGGCACCTCGGTCTGCTGCATCCCGCCGGTGGGGGCTAGCCCTAGGCTGATGCGGGGTGGGCCCCGAATCCTGCCCCGACCGAACCGGCGACCGTAATGATCGTGCTTGGGTTACATCGGATTTGCCGAGCCCCTGACTTAGACCCGTCGTCGATCGGCTCGGCCGCTTGGTGATCGACAGGCTGCCACTGGACGTTCGCTCGTCGCTCTGAAGCGCTTTACGGAGGTGGCGTGTGAGCCAATGGCAGCTCCGCACCCGTGCCTTATGAGGACGATGCGGCTTGAACCCGCTCCCAGAGAGGCTGGTTCGCTGGGAACCGCCGCTACAATCATGTCGGATTGAGCTTGAGAAACAGGTGTGCTGCCAACATTGCGTCGTTCAACGCATCGTGCTCGGCGCGGAGGTGGGCAATGCTGATCCCTGCTTGCGCGCACGCCTGCCGGAGCTTGCCAGGCAGGCCCGAGCGTTTGGCCATCGCCATCGTGCAGCGGAAGCGCTCCCGGGGATAAGCCGGTCGAGCCGCGCGCTCGAATTCCCGCTTTAGGGTGTTGTACTCGTAGGCATAGTTGTGAGCGACAATCGTGTCGTCGCCGACGAAGTCGATGAGGTCTTGAACGACGTGGTCGAAGTACGGCCCAATGGTTGCAACAGAAACCAATTTTAGGAGTGCCAGTGAGCCATGGAGGATGCTCTAGCTGTGGCGTGTGACAGAATCCACAAGGAGGCAGTCTTTTATGATTAGCGCTTTGCTTCCCTGAGCTCATTGTTACATGTGGCATATCGATGGGTGCTCAGGATCAATAAAACAGGATCATAGGTTGCGTTTTGACACATCTAATACCTGTGGTTGCACCTCCCATAACACGTGCCTTATGCAATTGCCCTTACGGTCATGCATAGGCAAAGACTTCTGGGAACCGCCTCGACGGCTAGTTGCGGAATCGAAAAGCGTCGCCATACTGTGCGGCCTTCGATCTTTTCCTAGGCTAAGGGCTGATAATGTCGCGTCAGAAAGCTGAGTTTGCATTCGATCTGCACACAGGTCTGTCGGCGGTTCAGGTGCCCGAGTTTGACGAGATCCAGACGATCGGGATGTGCGCTGTGCTTTCAGTTCACATTAAAGGTATGCCGCCGATTGACTACGAAGTTTTGCGTAAGGTTTCTGAATATTTTATGGCGATCCCATCTGTCGCCTTGAAAAGTGTATTAGAGATCTTAGCAGATCTTGAGCTCGTAACATTGATTACAAGCGGGAAGAGAATCGAAACAGTTATTCCGAACATTCCAGCGTTCGACGATGTATACGCATCTATCGGCGAGTATATAGCTTCAGAATGCTCATTTAATGAACATGAGCAGGCGATTATTCTTATACTTGATGCGCTTTCGAAAGCACCTGCAAATCAGGACAGCTTGCGGAACAGCCTAGGTGTCGACAAAGAACTTTTTAATCGATGCGTCGTCCTGGGCAACGAAAGTGGAATCGTCTCGTCGCACTTGGCACGTGGGCGTCCAATTTTGATCAGTCCTTTCTACTTTGCGGACAATCTTGACAGTTTGGCAGATCTTGCAGCGTCTGCAGGTGCGACTGCAATTCAAAATGCCCTTAAAAAGATATCTAACAACCAGGGGTGGCCCCTTTCGATTATCGAAAAGACAGGAGAGATTGGAGGCACGAAGGTTCCTCCTGCTGAACTTGAGCTCATCCAAAAGCTCTCAGAGGAGGGAGTAATGAAGCCCCCAAAAATTCAGTTCGGTTCGAAATCTGAGGCTTTTGTCTTCACTCCGAAACCTGGAAATGTCCGTTTGAACGGAGCCAATCGTGAGATCTACGAACGAGCAATGGCCCTGATCTCTGCAGTCAGAAAGGGGCAGCTTCTCGCAGACGCATATCGCATTCGGTCTCCGCTCGCTATTCTCGAGGCGCTCCGAAGCCGTGGTTACTTGGGCGCAAACTCTGAGGCGAAGGAGCAGTACCAAAACCTCGTCATTATGAGAGTTGCATACCTAAGTGAGATTTCGCCTGGGCGCTGGCAGCTTCATCTCCATAGGACGGATGAGAACAATGCTGCGATCACACTTGCAATTGAGCTTCTCCGCACTGGACAGATAGCAAATCTGGAGGTCGACCGAGAGGCGCGCATTGCCCTTACGAAGGATGAGAGTTACGTCCAGTCGCTGATTTCGGCCTCTGAGATGAGGAAAAAGCCTCGTGCTCTCAAGAGTGAGCAAGCTGTACACGAATTTGAGCAACTGCTCCTAAAGCTAGAGGCATAACGTGGGCAAATTCGACAACGATCGCCACCAGAAAGAGCTTGCCATACGTTACTGCCTAGCGAAGGGAACGTTGCCCTTCCTAGAGGTAGTGGTATCAAGTGTCTCAGACATTAGCGAGTCAGTCGAGGTACTAACAGATATCGACGTTCTAGGTGTCGAGTATCAGAATGATGGTCAGTTATTCAGGACCATTTTCGATTGCAAAACCAGAAAGGAGAGCGCCGTCAATCGTGCCCTCTGGGCCAGGGGGCTGATGGCGTATACTGGCTGCGATTATTGCATTTCCATTCTCAGAAGTGCGGCGGTAACCAACCACCGACTGTCTGCCTTAGCTATTAATGTAGATCTGCATGAGGAAAAGTCGTTCATAGCTTTAGGTGAGTCATTCGATATAGAGTTTAACAAAGATAATCATTACCAATCATCAATCGACAGGTGGAACAAATCGTTTGAGGCGTACGCCAAATACAGATGGAGCGAGGTATTATTCGGTCAGGTTCGTAGCGTAGTCCCACTGACAGACAAACCCTGGAACGTTTTTAGACGTCTCATCGCGGAGCTCAAGGAGGTCAGGGGCTATATCGACCCAAATAAGCCTGATCATCTTTGCATGTTCTATGATCTCTTAGGATCAGCGTTTGTGCTTTGGGCCACCATGGCGCGTGATCTTCGCCGCGTCTACCTGCCGACTATGGTCAGAAACGAATTTGAGACGCTATTCAGGCATTACATTTGGGGAGGGCAGGAAGCGTATGAGCTCCGGCGCCAAATGTCTGAGCTTATGCCAAGAGATGAGAAAGCAAAGGTACCGTTCGAGCTCGCGAACTGGGCAAAGCTAGTCGATTTTGCTGGCTTAGTTATTGCAGCTCCACAAAGCGTTTTTCAATGTGCGCACGTATGCCGCGAACTCTCAATAAGGTCAGCAAGCGGACCGGTAGCGCAACTCGACGCTAGGATTGGCGAAACGGTTCGGCGAAACGCGCGAACGGTACAGTACATAATGGCACTTTCGTCATATTTCGTGGGGGCTGCGAACTTGCCAAGAGATCTAGCAAAGGCGGTAGAGGCAGAACTCGGTTCGATGTACTTAGCTGCCGCGCCATCTACATAGAATGCGATGATGAGAGTGTAGAAGTCATACCTCTTTGCAGCCGAATTACGGATCTAATAAATGACTTCCCTTTGGCGTGTCGATAGTGGCCGCTTAATTCCGGTCACTAAATCAAAGCTTGACACAGAGAGACAGCTTGAAGAATGGATCGAACGCGATCCAACCATGCTCGATCCTGACCTCATGATTATCGGTCGCCAAGTTGAGACAGGGTTCGGTCGCATCGATCTTCTCGGAGTTGCAAGCGACGGTTCTCTCCGCGTGATTGAGTTAAAGCGCGATCGTACTCCGCGTGAAGTGATTGCGCAGGTCCTAGATTACGCGAGCTGGGTAACAAAGCTCACTACACCGGATGTACATCGTCTCGCTGAAGAGTATTTTCGCAGTAAAAATATATCTGAGACGTTTGCGCAGCGCTTCCGATCGACGTTCGATACTGCACTGCCCGATCCGTTGAACACCACTCACGGATTGCTCATAGTAGCCAGCTCACTTGACCCGTCATCCCAGCGCATTGTTGAGTACCTGTCCGAAGTGCATGGGGTGGCAATCAATACTGCGTTCTTCAATGTTTTTAGTGATCAAGATCGCGTGTATGTCTCTGCTGATTGGCTCCTCGATCAACAGTCAGTAATTGAGCGGACTGAGACCAGAACGAAAGCCCCATGGTCGGGCATATGGTACGGCAATGTAGGCGAAGGACCGCACCGATCATGGGAAGATATGAGGCGCTATGGCTTTCTGGCTGCGGGCAATGGGAGATTGTATTCGTCTAAGCTGGAATTACTGAACGTCGGAGACGCGATCTTCGTCTATCAAAAGAGGCAGGGCTATGTAGGGTACGGAATCATTTCCGGTTCAGTCATCCGAGCACGCGACTATACAGTTGATGGAAAGCCTTTATTCGACTTGCCCTTGCTGCAGCCCAACCTTAAGCACGATGCAGATGATCCTGACCTTGCTGAATATTTAGTCCCCATAAAATGGGAGCGAACCTACTCATTTGAGCAGGCTAAAACCTTTCCAGGAGCCTTTGCTAACCAGAACATTGTTTGTCGGCTGCGCGACCAAGCAACACTCGACTTTCTGTATGATTCATTTGGAATAGTGCGCTGATGCCATCGGCCTTTCTGCTCTCTTTGCGTGACAGTTGAGTAGCCCTATGTACACGGCGGCGTGCCGATTAGAACGGCAGAGTTAAGGGTTTGCTTTTGCGTTCTTAGCAACCACAGCGTATCGCGTCCGCTACACGCTTCTGCACGTTGGGGGGCATCAATTCTCAAGTAGGTTCGAGATAGATAACTGCGTAGCCCGTAACCGCAGAGGGGATCTTCTATGTTCTCTTTCCCTCTCTTCTGCTTTCTTCATTCTCTTCTTTAATCGGGTTATTAAGTTACCGGTAAATTGAACGTTAGGCTGTGCATGGGATTGGACCATAACCGCAGTTGTAACCACTTGGTCCAACGGTTATACCCCTCTAGCAAAATTCCGGCTTCAGCGGATGCCCTGCGCGCTAGTGCAATCGCTGATCGTGCGTATCCTCCGCCCTATCAGTCCAATGGGGATTTTGTAACTTGAGCATTATGGGGCTTCCGGGGGCTACCTCATCGGCAACCCTTGCTACATCTAAATGGTGCAGGGGATTTCAGGAGTAGGAGCATAAACTTGGGCGACCAGTCCAAGTTCTTTGAAGGCTCTAACGTATGAACTCCTTGGAAGCTCCAGAGCAGGAATATACGGAAACGCCCGAGCAGCGCCAAGAGCGTCTCAAGCAGATTGCCAAAGCACGTGTGGAGCGCTTAGCCGCCGGTGACGTCGTTGTGCGGCCTCATCTAACTTCCGAAGGTATAAGAAATCTGTCCGAGATTGAGTGTTCTGGTAATCTAGAAAAATCTGCAACTGCTCAATTGCTTGAAGATGGGATTTTAGAATTCCCGATCAGAACGTATAATGTCGTTGTTAAAAAAGACGGTGAAGTCACTCATCCACACGGGCGTATATTATCATTTAATGTGGAACTTAACGACGTAAAACTAGACGACCAATTAATTTGCTACACCCGTGGAGGCAACACTTCGTTTTCTATAAAAGCGCCTGAACCATATGCCCATGTGTTTCGCGACGGCAAAATTAGAAACCCTCATCCACTTGCTGTTTTGAGGAGACTTATAGAGGACGAGTTGTTCCCAGCATATTTTGAAGCGCTTATCTCAGAGAGGTTTCAAGCCTATCAGACACTCAAAAGGATTTATGAAGAGGCAGAACGATTCCGTGACGTTCTAATTAGGAAATATAGGCAACTCACGTATATTGATGAGTATGAAACACTTGAAGCGACCCGATTCAAAGATGAATTGAAGCGGTTTGCAGAGAAGCGTCTCCACGACATCCCTACTTCCGTTGCGGTCGATATAGTTTTTGGTCTGGTCCTAATTTGGGTCTCTGACGAAGATTCCAGCTCTGAACAGGTCCCGTTCGACCCAGGGATGTCTCCCATAGATTATGAACGATTTTGTGCTGAACGGTTTACTGCAATCGGCTGGGCTACACGCCTGACAAAAACGTCAGGAGACCAGGGCGCTGATATCATCTGCGAAGCAAATCAAAAGCGCTTAGTCGTGCAATGCAAGCTCTATTCCGGCTCCGTTGGGAATGCTGCAGTCCAAGAAATCATTGCAGCTCGGGAATACGAATACGCCGATTTAGCTGCGGTAGTATCAAATGCGCCATTCACCGTGGCCGCAAAAGAATTGGCATCAGCTGCTAGTGTCCTTCTTTTACACCACGATGAGATTGGCAGCGTACTGCCCTAAAGAATTGTTGCAAACTACGGATCTTAAACCTCCTGAGGCTCCGCAGGTCAGGTGCTCAAGTGACGAAGTTCTGCTTCCTGATCTAGGTTTGGTGCCCCGGAGGCCTCGCAGAAACGTCGCGATGTCATCATGGCGAAACCTGCTCTGAAATCAGAACTTCGATAGATGAGTACTACTCCTGAATGCTCAACACGAGGGCGCATGCAGACGTGTTGCCTTTGACCTGATCTGACCAAAGCACACCGGCTTAGTGCCATAGCTGTCTCCTCCGAGGCGCTTCAGCTGTCGACCGGTTGACGATGTGCCGGGTGGGCAATGCTAACGGTCCCGTCTCCGCTGCGTTGCTCTGAGCCACGCACCTGTTTCACCGGTTTCGAGAAGCTTAGTTTGTCGGTGAAGCAGGGGCCTCTACGCGGGAGGGCGGGAAGGAGATTTCCGAAACCGGTGAAACCAAAGCATTCGTGAAGGCCAGTCCGAATGATATTTGGTTGCATAGTTCATTAAGTATAAGAGGAGGTAAGACGAATAAACTCGGCCTAAAGCAATCAAGGAAGGCGACAAACTCGCGCTATAAAGTTAGGCTTTCTGTGCCGAGATTTGCCTTCAGTTCATTCGAGCTATCGATCGCGGCATAATTTCAATCGACTCGCGTAAGTAGGCTTATTCAAATCCAATGGCTTCTGCATTCAACTCGAAGCTCGCTGTATACGGTCAATGGACATACAGAGTCGCATGGGCTCTGGAGATAGTAGCTGCATCCATTGGATTAGCAACCGGCCTTGCGCTTGGTTATCAAGCTTACACAGCTAGCCTCGGTACAGATGTATCGATCAGTACACTCGATCTTGCTCTTGCAAGCGCTCCATT
This sequence comes from Microvirga vignae, assembly GCF_001017175.1. Taxonomy (GTDB): domain Bacteria; phylum Pseudomonadota; class Alphaproteobacteria; order Rhizobiales; family Beijerinckiaceae; genus Microvirga; species Microvirga vignae. The sequence goes on from NZ_LCYG01000016.1 coordinate 129,492, forward strand.
TCTCATGGTCGCTCTAGCAGAACTAATCAAAATCCCAGTCGCTACGCTGCTATTCTCGGTGAAGTGGGTTTGGAAACCTGTTCTAGCAATCTGTCTGGCGTTGATGGCCTTGATTACATTCGAGACGGTCTTCTTCGGCCTCGAAAGGGCATCTGCACAAAGACAGATAAAGTACGAAGACATTCGAGTTCGAAAAGAAACTAAGACTGTCGAGCTTCAGAATGTTGAGCAAGCCATAAACAATAATGCTGGTACTCAATACGTAGGGAAAGTCCAAGAAGAGCTCGATCAACTCAATGCAATCGCTGCATCTGAATTAAAACGCAAAGAAGAAGAGCTTCAGCGTATACAGACGCAGATCGACGATATTCGCCTCCGTAATCCTCAATTTGCTTCGTTAGAGCGACAAATTCGAACTCGCGGTGGTGAGTTGGACCAAATTATCCAACGAAGAGACAACGAGGTGCAGCAGCGGGGCGGAGCATTTGAGCGCCAGAGGGACAGCTATGACCGCCGAATAGCAGAAGCCCGAGCCGCAGGGGATATGATCGCTGTGCGACGGTATGAAGAGGAGCGTGCCCGGCTGCGCAATCCTGTTCCAGAAATTACGGAGCGTTACTCAGCCGACGTGCAGCGCCTTGAGACTGAATTGCGTACATTACGTAGTCAGCAATTCGCGCTAGAAACCAATGAAAGTGAGAGCGACAAGCAAGCCCGACAGTCTCTTGAACAGCGCCGCGCCACAGTAGAACAGGAAAGGATCGCTCTGGAACAGCAATGGCAGGAGCGACGGAATCTGACGCTATCAAGACTGGAAGACGCGCAAAACCAACAACGCCGAACTGCTGAGGAGGCTGCAGTACTCCGTTCGATGGCGTCGAAGCTCCGTAATGAACTCGCAGAAATTGATAAAGAGCGAGTTGCAGTCGCCCGAGTTGATCAAGTCCGCCGTTTTGCGGGTAGGATCTATCGCAAGCAACCTGAGCAGGTAGAGGTGGATGAAGCCGAGTTCATTGCTCTTGTTTGGTTCGGCTCACTAGCAGGGCTAGCTGCATTTGCTGGGCCGCTCACTGCAATAGTAGCCTTGGGCCTGCAACGATCGGCGGAGATACGCGAGCAGCGGCACACACGCAGTCTCTCAAGTTACCTGCGGCGCTGGCTGATTCAGTGGCGTTTCCGGCGAACCAAAAGCGTTCCTTTGCGCGTCGAGGTGCCCGTTGATCGCGAGATTGAGAAGCGGATCGAAGTGCCCGTCGAGAAAGTAATCAAAGAAATCCTGTATGTGCCTGTGCTGACCGACGACCCTGACGCGGTCCGAAAATCACTGTCAAAGGACTTGCCTGCGGAGATTGCAGACCTCGTGCGTGTGAAGTTCAAGGGTGAGGCGAATGCAAATCCGGCATAATACTTCACTCCTTGAGCAGGCCGTTGAGCATGTTGTTCAGCGCGCATCTATACCCGTGATGCAGGCTCAAGCTGATGCGTTAGAAAGGACGAACAGGGCTGTCGCCATACGGCGTATTGCTACAGGTGCCGCAGTCGCGATCGTCGCAGTTGGTTTAGGTTTCGGCATCAAGCTCGCTCTGGAGCGTGATGGAATCCTGCCTTCAGCAGAGCCTAGCCTAATCGGACACGAACAAGTCACGGAGGCGAGTAATCAAGTAACGAAGGCAGACCTCCAGCGACCTCAGCCGAAGACTGAAACAACAGAGAAGGGGCAGCCTCCTACTGCGCCGAGCGCACCAGAGGACGGGCTGCCATCGCCGACGCTTCCTCCAGATCAGAAGACGGTGAACTATACAAAGTTCTCCAACCAGTCCTTCAGGCTGGGTGGTCGAACTTGGTTGATCACAGCTGGGCACCACTTTGAGAGTGAGGATGATAAGTCGTGGGAAGTGGCTTGGTGCTATACACAAGCTGATGTTGATGGTGTGTCACTTAAAGTTGATCTAGCTAGGCGTTCAGGTCCTGATCAGCGGCCTCTCGCGCCTACTGCGACACCAAAAACTCTTGAGACTGCAGGGCTGACAGCTGCTGAGGCACTTGTGCTTGCATCGAAATGCGCTTGGCTTGATAAGGAATATTCTGTCGGCGAACTAGAGCCAGCGCCTAATACTCAGAGCCCTTTTAAACCTCCATTGCGAACGAGTTTGTCTAACCGCGTTCTAACGGTTCGAGGTCCAATAGAAGCGAACTTCACTCAGACAATTAGTCAGTTCGACTTTGATGTTTTGGAAATCGATAGCATAGGTGGGTTACTTGATGAGGCTATGAAAGCAGGGCGACGTCTTCGGGCCCAAGCTAAGGATGTTAAGGCTAGTGGGAGTTGCCTCTCAGCATGTGTCCTTATCTTAGCTGGTGGCGTCTCCCGCGATGCATTGCCTGACGCACGTGTAGGAGTTCACAGGTTTCGGGGAGATCAAGCTACGGACAAGGATCTCGAGATTGCACAACAGAAATCATCTGAGTTGATTAGCTATCTTTCGGATATGGGCATCTCGGTAGAATTGTTTCATGCTGCTTCAGCGGTCCCGTCAGACGATATGAGGTATCTGACAAGGAGCGATATGCAGAAGTGGAGCCTGATTACGGGTCCGAGAGTTCAGCCGAACCCAGAGCAGCCTCAAACTCTGCCACCAAGCCCGACCGAGCCAGTTCCAACTTCCACAGTCGCAGCTAACGGGCGAGTCGAGGCTCACAGTCGCGCTGGTTGGAGCTTAAGCTACTCAAGTGAATTGCTCGCGATTCGTCCCGACGCGAATGACACTTATGACGAGCGGTTGCAGAGCTATGACACAGCGTGGAGTTCTACTCAGCATCGTGAAGAGGTTGTCATCTATGTTCAGGTTAGCAACAACCGGCGATGCGGTGATGCAAAGCGCTATGTTGATGAGCAGCTTCTGCCGCGGCGTAATCAAGTTACGCGATCGCAAGCGGTGAATACTGGTCCTGCCCGAACCTCGTATGTGATTGAGGGACGTGGGGTTGGTCAGCGACAGAGCTTTGATCAAAGAGCTTTCATCGATTTGGTTTCGATCCGTCGAGATGATCCAAGCTCGATAGTTCACGTCGGTGGACGGTTCCCGGTGGAGCATGCCGAGATTTATCGGGCTGAAGTTATGAAAATGCTGAACTCGATGAAGCTGCCAGAGGTAGATCCCTTCAGGAATGCATGTGCCACCTGAGGTCCGCTCAGGCTTTGTCTGGGGAAACTTTAACTTCCATGGGCACGATGGTTTCGGCGGTTTCACGAAACCAGACTTGTTGATGAGAGAGAGGCTATTAGTGAGAGAGGAAGGGAGGTTTCCCGAAACCGGTGAAACCTCCCCGTACAGTGAACTCCTATTTCAAGCGAACCCCCCTGTAGCCCTTCCTGCCAAGCCTCTTGATCTGCTCCGGCCCCTTCCCGACCTGCCTCTGCATACGTTCAGCAAAACTGCTGAAGGTGCCTGCACGCTCACCCCTACCCTCAGCGAAGCTCTGCCAACTCCGGAACAACTCTCTTGAACCGGTGTAGGTATCATTCGTGGCGAGTTCACACCGTTCTTCGAACCACTCGGCAAATGCATCCTGAACGGAGAGATAGTCATCAGTCGCCGCTCTCAAAGAAGTCGGCACTTGAAGTCGCTCCTTTTGCCACTCAAGGCACCCATTGATTATCCAACGAAGAATGCCTGACCACTCATCGCGGAGTGTCTGCTCTAAGTGGGGATCAAGTGCGGGTGGAACATAGTTGAACGGCAAGACAATGAGCCGTCGCCGCATTGCCTGATCAACCGTCCTCAAGTTCGGCGCGTGATTTCCGGCAAATACGAGTTTGAAGATAGGGATGTAGGTGAACCGGTGCCCGTAGAGGTGGCGTGTGCTGATGGCGTCTCCACCGCTTAATTCCTTAAGGCGTGCGGACGCCCACTCTTGCCCTTCCTCTGTTTCCGATGCCGTTACAAGCCGAATGCCAACAAGGTTTGCAATGTCCTCCGGATGAGCGTCATTTTTCTTTGCAGTGAATGTACTCATTGAGGCGGCTTTCGCGTGGTCACCCATTATTCCAAGTAGCGTTCGTATGAAGACGCTCTTACCGTTCCCTCCTGGCCCATAGATGAAGGTGATTGCCTGCTCATTTGTAAGACCAGTCAGGCAGTAGCCAGCCAAACGCTTCAGGAATGCTGCAAAGTCAGCATCCTCTTTGCTGACCTGCCCGACAAACCTTTTCCATGTGGGGCAATGTTCCTCCTCGGTCGGCGCTACGGCCACAAGTTTTGTGATCATGTCCTCTGGCTTGGATAAGCGCCACTGGCCCGACCGAAGGTCGATCGTTCTTCCATCAGGGCATGCGATTAGCAAAGGGTCTTTGTCCCACTGTGAACTCTTGGCTCGCAACAGAGGGTCAGTTGTGAGCAGACGCTTCACGTTGTTGATGAAAGACATGCGGCCTAGACGCTTGCGAGTGTCCTCAGAGCCGCCCTTTGCGAGTTCGCGGCATGCTGAGCGAACGTGTTCCGTCACCGCTGCTTCATCAAGCTGCCAGTGCGTGCCTGTCCAGTGATGCCAGCCCTTCTCTAGGTCTGATCTGATGAGGTTGGCCAAAATTTTCGCGAGGTATGTTGCAACGATATCTTCTGTAAATAGCCCACGAGGAGCAGAGATTTCAGTGTTATAGAATGTATTCATCGTGACTTGTCCTTGTTTGTCACGGTGAGGCTTGCGGTATATTAGAATATGTGCATAAGTATACATGGAACAACTACCTAACCGCTGCCTCACCTAGCGGCGGTTTCTTTATGTCTGGGGTGAATTCTGGCTCTCTAGCCACTCACGGACGTCAGACGCTCGATAGTATACTTTGCGTCCAATCCTTACCTGTCTTAGGCCGCGACCCTCACAAGCCCACTTCGCCCAAGTCTGGGACGCATAGCCGGTGTGCCGGGGCATTTGGTTTCGCGGGATGAGTACGTTGCCATCAGGAAGTGGTTCTAGCCAAAGGTGTTCAGAAGTCATCAATTGCTCTCCATGCTTCGGAATGGAGAGGAAGCTAAAATGGCGTTGTTATGAGTAAATAGAAACTTTCAATTTTTATAGCGTAAGACATTAGAATGCATTGAAAAATTCTATTACGACTTCTTGCGTTTAGCTACGAGCGTATAACTGTTTGCAGCGAATGCTAAACTGGGAGTGCCGATATTTGTAGCTGTCGAACGATGTTTCTCGATTCGGATGTGCATTGCATGCCTCGCTTACGAGAATGCGAGTGCGTGTCTAAATGCCAGTTTGGCAACTAGGCATCTCGCCTGTTACCGCGGTGGCTCATCGCGAGAGGTGCTAGTCTGAGCCGCCGCCGCAACAGTGGAGTGGTTTCCAGGTGTCCTTACTTCGAATAGGCTGAGAGCAACTTCGCAGCAATCAACTCGGCCTTTGGATGAGTGTACCGGAACAGCATGCGCGGATCACGGTGACCGCTAACCATCGCTACTTCCGGAACGCTCAAGCCAAGTTCAAATAAGCGGCTGACGGCCTCGTGCCTCAGATCGTGAAAGCGGAGGTCCTGCACTCCAGCCCTCTTTACAAGTCGATCCCATCCCTGGCGCACTGCATAAGGCTTCACAGGAAAGACGTGATCAGCGTGCCGGGATATCGATGAAAGCGTTTGAATCGCAACCGGTGATAGCGGCACAATCCGCTCATGCCCGTTCTTGGTTTGCGTAAGCTGGATCAAGCGAGAGTTGAGATCGACATTCTCCCACCTGATCGACAGGAGTTCACCGCGCCGCATTCCGGTCTCAATAGCGAGGATCACCATTGGCTTCACCCAATTCGCTCTGGCACGATCAACTGCCTGCCAGAATGTTTTCAGGTCTTCAGGAGTGAGGCGGCGCTGACGGGCTTTACCAGGAGAGGGAAGGGTAATCTGGCGCACTGGATTTGTTGGAATGGCTAAGCCCCATTCCTTTCGAGCCACTTCGAAACAATGCTGCAGGATTGCCAATTCCCGGCGAGCCGTGCCGCTGGTGACTGTTTTGAGGCGAGTGTCTCGATATTGAGCCACCATCGCTCCAGACACCTTATCAAGCGTCGCCTTGCTTATATGGTGGGACCGAATGACCCGGAGCTTGGATCTTTCCCGGTCAGCTCCGCGCTTGCATGCTGTGATCTCCCTCTCGTAACGCTCAAGCAGGTCTGAAACTGTGTAGCTCTTTAGCTCCCGATGGTTTGAGGGCAATTCAGCGCGATCAATAGCCCGCTCCTGGTCACGCGCCCAGGCAATTGCATCAGCGTGAGTGTCGAATGACTTCGTAAGGGAGGGATAGCCTTTGCGGCGTACCTGCGCTTCCCAGCGCGAGCCGCGTTTACGAATGGCAGCCATATGTCGTCCGTCTGTCGCTGTGGCACGAGTGTGGCGGATCGATTTTTCGGGCTGTTTCGGCGAATGAGGCGCTCTGGCCTATAACCCTTAGACTTCAAAGGGTTAGATGGCGGAGAGGGGGAGATTCGAACTCCCGATACGGTTGCCCGTATGCCGCATTTCGAGTGCGGTGCATTCAACCACTCTGCCACCTCTCCGGAGGGCGAAAGGCCGTGGGCTCCGCTGGTTGAGGCCGGGTGGATATCATGGGCCGCATTCCATAAAGATTGGCGGTCGCGTCCTGTACGACATTGATGGGTCGGAGGCGTGGCAGAAGCGCCGAACACGTGGCCCGACAGAGCTACACAGCGCGTTAGCAGACGCGACCTATGAGACCCGCAGGCCGTGTCGTATCCGGCAATTGACAGCTGGGGTGGCACAGGATCACCATTCCAAGGTGGGGGCGCCACAAGGATGGCTGCCATGGACACTTTCGACCACATCCTGAACTGGACGCTGAAGCAGGGCTCGCACACCTTTCCCGGTCAGGATGGTGGAACCTGTATCAACGAAGCGGCTGTCGTCGCGGCAGGCTTTCCGTACCGGCCCGTCCGCTCCGTGCAGGATATGCCGGATTGCTTCTCGCGCCCGATCTGCGCGCTCGCGATGCAGCTGAACGATGAAGCGACCGATGAGGAGCGCCAACACCTGCTGCCCTTTGTGACCCGCCTGGCCTGCGCTGACACGCCAGAGGTTGAGCGGGAGCGGGAGGTCTACATCGCGTCCCGCTTGAGGCACCATCTTCCGTTCCGGGGACGACTCGAGATCCTCAGGGGAGCCCTCACGATCGGACGGCACGCTGACCTGCTGGGGCCGGAGGAGGTGAGGACACGCATGGCTGTCGTTCAGCAGAGTGCAGCAACCCCCACCTCCGTGGCGGACCACCCCATGTTCGCCAAAATCAAGAGCTGGTTCGGCTCGGCTAAGAAGGCAGAGCCTGCGAACTGACTGGACGACGCTTCCGAGAGGCGTGGGAGAAGAGCTAGAATACGGGATTGTCCCCAGCATCCTGGGTCAAAAGGCTCCCAACCTGGGTGCTTCAACTCATGTGCCCGGAGCACGACTCTTGGACCATAGAGCTGTCGACGTGTGCAACAAAATCTTAGGGTAATCTGTTGCTGTTGAGGCATGTCGCAGCAGCAGAGCCCGAAAGTACAGAGTCTATTCGAGCCTGACCTTGGCGATATCAGAATCTAGGTTGAGTCTTGCGTGTCGGGGAAATGGCGACTCGACTGGGGCTTGACTTGCGCTGCCTGAGTGATCGACTCGTTCCGACTCGGATTCCCAGTGGAAATCACAATCACGATTAATCGATTCTTATAGATCGACTCCACACGTAACACCGAATCGGTTCATCTCTCAGGTGTTGCGAGAGAGTGGAGTTCACAACGTCCGATAGCTTGAGCCACCAAGATCATCAGTGCTTCCGAGAGGTCCCTCGCCAGACGGGCTTCCGGGAGATCGTCGTGTTGGTGCTTGAAGAAGCCGGTCACGAGATCGAAGCCGGCACAAGAGAGCGCATTCGGTCTCATCGGGCTGTGACGATCCCCGACCTCGCAATACTCTTCGACAGGAGAAGACAACCGTGAACTAAGGCTAGGCAAAGCAAAAGGCCCACGAAGCTGGAAACTTCGAGGGCCTTTGGAGTCACCGAGGGACGGCGACCGGATTAGTTTGGCGACAATCCTTATGCCATCCCGACAAGCTATGTGTCAAGAACATCGGTTTCGGTGAACGCTCCCGCTTTGCCCTCAACATGGAGGGACGCGATGCAGCTTGCATCGTCTGGAGGCCGGCGGCTGAGACATGCCGCTCTGGCCGCGAGGAAATTTGTGCTCGAACCTGGGCGCACCGTCACACGAAAAGAGCTATCCGCTGCTGCTCGTGATGCTGAAAGGGCACTCCGTCTGAGCGCACCGCAACGACTTGTCTTGGGCCAGCTCGTCGTCTGCTGGGGCGAACACCAAATGGACCGACTTCTCGTCTGGCCGTCCAACCAGCGGATGATGGCGGCCACCGGATTATCAGAACGATCGATCCGCAATGCCATCCGGGCCCTGATCGAGCTTCAGGTGCTCATCCCGAGGGACTCCCCAAACGGCAAGCGCTATGCCGTCCGGGATGAGAAGGGGACTGTCATTGACGCATTCGGCTTCGATCTGACGCCACTTTATGCGCGTCGAAGCGAATGGGCTGCCACCACCGCCGCGCAACGGCAGCTCAAGGAACTCCTGAAGCGCTCCTTTGATGAGATCACGGTCTGCCGTCGTGCCACCGAAGAGGCTTTGAGTGCACTGGCTCAGCACCACCCCGCTGTTGATCGCACTGAGCTTGAGAACCGCCTCAGTACCCTGAAAGCCCGCACCCCAAAACGCTCCAGGGCCACCCTCCCGGCCGGGCTCGTCGAAGCCTGGGTTGAGATAAGACATCTCGTGGAAGAAGCCTTCTATCAGGCAAGCTGTGACGGCACCAATTGCCGACACATTGAGGCAGAGAATGAATCCTTGAGTGAGACTTGTCACAATGGCCGCCGGGATGACGCTGAGCCCGCTGCTCAAGACGCTTTATCCACTCAGCTGTCACTACCGGCCTTGATCGTGGAAGCGTGTCCCGTGATCTCCGATTGTGCTCACCCGATCCGAGATGCTGTCGATGTTGTTTCGGCAGGGCGCTTCCTTCGAGCCTCCTTGGGGGCCCACCCAAGCGCCTGGAATGAGGCTGTCGAGGACATCGGGGCCATTCGTGCTGCGACAGCCGTGATCTACGTCTTGCAACTCTATGACAACGATGCCTCAAGCGGCAAACACAGCATCCGAAACCCTGGTGGGTACTTCCGGTCCATTATTCGCCTCATTAAGAGCGGCGAAATCGACCTTCAGACCGAGCTGCTTGCCTTGCGGAGGCACAAGCTTGCTCGAAGGTCCAAAGTCGCTAGACCGGGCAGTGAGGTGTGTTATGGCCCACTTCGGAAGCCATCGGCGCATGCAGACACCCTCCCAGGGAAGCGGGTGACAGCCGACAGTAACCGATGTCTAGCCCACGGGTTATAGGGCGAGCACTAGCGGCATTGCCATTTAAAGGGCAGCTGGTGCCTATGACAGTGGAGTTGTGATTGGGTAAAGGCCCTACGGAAGGACCATTCTTGAAGGACCATTCTTATGGAGATCGGACTCTTCACATTCGGCGACGTGGGCGCCGATCCCGTGACAGGATGCTCGGTCAGCCCAGCCGAGCGCCTCCGGAACCTCGTTGAGGAGATCGTCCTCGCCGACCAGGTCGGGCTTGATGTGTTCGGCCTCGGTGAGCACCATCGGCCCGACTATGCAGTTTCAGCACCCGCTGTGGCACTGGCAGCCGCTGCGACTCAGACGAACCGCATTCGCCTGACGAGCGCGGTGACGGTGCTGAGCTCTGACGATCCAATTCGCGTGTTCCAGCAGTTCGCCACCCTCGACAATCTCAGCTACGGACGCGCTGAGATCATGGCCGGACGCGGCTCTTTCATCGAGTCCTTTCCCCTCTTCGGCTATGAACTCGACGATTACAACACGCTCTTTACGGAAAAGCTGCAACTCCTGATGCAGCTCAACGAGAGCGAGCGCGTCAGCTGGCCGGGCGGCCAGCATACTCCTGCCATTACGGATCGTGGCGTCTACCCACGGCCTTATCAGGAGAAGCTGCCGATCTGGATTGCGGTCGGCGGCACGCCCCAATCTGTCGCGCGGGCGGGGGTGCTCAACCTGCCACTGGCTCTGGCGATCATCGGAGGCGAGCCGGCGCGCTTTGCTCCCTTATTCGACCTCTACCGGCAGGCGGCTCAGCGGGCAGGGCATGATCCAGCAACCCTGAAGACGTCCATCAACGTGCATGGCTTCGTTGCCGACACTACTCAGGAAGCAGCCGATATCTTCTATGCCCCGCAAGCGGAGGTGATGAACCGGATCGGACGAGAGCGAGGCTGGCCACCGACGAGCCGTTCGCACTTCGACGCGGCCCGTGGTCCACGCGGCGCGCTCTTTGTCGGGAGCCCCGCAGAGGTAACGGACAAGATCCTGGCCGCGCACGAAATCTTCCGCTTCGACCGTTTCTTGATCCAGATGGCCATCGGTGTACTGGACCATGCCAAACTGATGCGGGCCATCGAAATCCTGGGGACGAAGGTCGCGCCGGAAGTGCGAAAGGCGCTCGATTTGAAACGGAGGACCGCGTGAGCGGTTGTCCGAGTCGTAGCAGGAGGCAGTCATTGTTGACCGCACTCCCGCGAATGATCGTTCGCAGTCGCCTCTTAAGGCATGCACCGTCGCATCACCCGGGCGAGCCGCTGTGAAAACGCCTTCGCATCGGCCGGGAGTTCACCGTCCAAGATTCGAGCCTCGTCCAGCAGGAGATGGGCTGCGTCTTCGCGGAGGGGCTGCTCGGCATCTCGGAGGTTCGCCAAAGCGAGGATGAGGTCGTGGCGAGGATTGATCTCGAGAACAGGCTTTGCCGCCGATCCCAGCTGCCCAGCTCGGGCCAGGAGTCGCTCCAGCTGGCGGTCCATCCCGGTCTCAGATGCTACGAGGCAGACGGCGCTTTCCGTCAGTCGCTCAGAGGCGCGGACATCGGCGACACTCTCACCGAGGGTCTCCTTCACAGACTGGATGAAGCGCGCCACCGCTTCCGTAGCATTTGTGTCTATCTCCTGCTTGGCTTCAGTCAGCGGGATCAGTGCCAGATCCGCAGCGCCTTGTGTGACCGACTTGAATGGCTTGCCCTCGTAATCGATGGCGGCCGTGACCCAGAAGCTGTCGACCGGATCGGGCAGCAGCAGCACCTCGATGCCACGGGCCCGGAAACCTTCGAGCTGGGGCGAGGCCTCGAGCCGGGCGAGCTCAGTTCCCGTGACATAGTAGATCGCGGTCTGGTTCTCCTTCAGCGCACTGACGTACTCATTGAGCGAGCGCCACCCGCCGGCGGAGGCGGTGGTTCTAAACCGGGCCAAGCCCAGCAGGATCTGGCGCCGTTCGAAGTCCTCGTAGAGGCCTTCCTTCAGCACCGGACCGAAGGTTTCCCAGACCTTGGTGTAGGCCTCCGCATCGTTCTGCGCGAGCTTATCGAGTTCGCTCAGCACCCGGTTGGTCACGCCCTTCTTGATCGCGGCCAGAAGCGGGCTCTCCTGGATCATCTCGCGCGAGACGTTGAGCGGCAGGTCGGCCGAGTCGACGAGCCCGCGCACGAAACGCAGGTAGCGCGGCAGGATCTCGGCCTCATCGGTGATGAAGACCCGCTTCACATACAGCTTCATCCGCCCGTGGCGATCAGGATCGAACAGGTCGAAGGGCGTGGAGCCCGGCACGAAGGCCAATGCCGTGTATTCGTGGCGGCCCTCGGCCCGGAAATGCACCGTCAGCGCCGGTTCGTCGAACTGGCCCGCCACGCCGCGGTAGAAGTCCGTGTATTCCTCCGGCGTGATCTCGGAACGCGGCTTCACCCAAAGCGCCGCCCCGTCGGCGACCTCCTGCGGCTCCGCCCCGGGCTTCTCGATAAGGGAAATCGGCACGGGGACGTGGCCCGACTGCGACTTGACGATGCGCTCGAGCCGGTAACGCTCCGTGTAGGACTTTGCGTCCTCCATCAGGTGGAGGACCACCCGGGTGCCGCGGGCCGGCGCCTCAACCAACGCTATCGGCGCAACCGTATACGAGCCCTTGCCATCGGACGACCAGATCGTGGCTTCGTCGCTGCCGGCGCGGCGTGAGACGACATCGACCCGGTCGGCCACCATGAAGGCGGAGTAGAAGCCGACGCCGAACTGGCCGATGAGCTGGGCCCCTTCGCCACCTTGGGCGGCCTGAATCCGGTCCATGAAGGCCCTGGTGCCCGAGCGCGCAATGGTGCCGAGCGCCTCGACCATCTCGTCCCGGCTCATGCCGATGCCGTTGTCCTCGACCGTCAGGCGGCGGTTGTCGGCATCGATCAGCAATGTGATCCGGGCCTTGGGATCATCGCCCAGCAGGGCGGGGTGGGAGATCGCCTCGTAGCGCAGCTTCTCGCAGGCATCGGCCGCATTGGAGATCAGCTCGCGCAGGAAGACGTCCTTGTCGGAATAGACCGAGTGCACCATCAGGTGCAGCAGCTTGGCGACATCGGCCTCGAAGGTGTGGCTCTCAGGGGCGGGAGGGGCGTCAGCAGTCGTCATGGCGTGCAATGAATGGTGTTGATTGGGCGGGCGATGAGATGGCGGCCCACGGTTAAGATTTCAAGGCTCGGATCAACCCCGATGAGGTCAGCAGCTCTGAAAGATGATTGCCACCGGCTAGCGTGCTGACCGGAACCTCTCGAAGGCGGTGATCCGCTGGGTGAAGGGCTCAACCTCGCGCCGGTAAACCTCACGCTGGAGAAAGGCGAGTTCGGCCTCGCCGGCCTCCTCGTCGACCTCCACCCACCACGCCTTCGGCCGGCCGTCGGTGCCGTCATCCCAGCGATACCCTCGCGCCTTGAGCATATCCTTCATGTCGAACGGGCTGCCCTCGGCCCAGATGCGCAGGAGCACCTTCCGCGCCGAGGCCAGCAGATGCCCGAAGGGGAGCCCGGCCTCGGAGGGCAGGGGCGCTGCCAGCACCTCAAGCAGGGCATGGCAATCCTCGACGGCCCGGTGGCCCTGGTGGAACCAGCCGCACTGGGTCAGAAGGTACCCGAGCTTGGATCCTTCAAAGCCGAACCCGCTCCAGGCGATCTCGGAATGGGAGCAGGCCCAGGCCTTGACCTGGAAGCTCTTGGACAGGCACTCACAGAAGGGCCGGTCGAAGCGGGCATTATGCGCGATGACCAGGTCTGCCGGCTCAATGAACCGCTCGACCGCCGCAAGATCGAGCACTTGGCCCGCAACCATATCGGGCGCGATACCGGTCAGGCGGGTGATCTCCGGGCTGATCGGCACACTTGGCTCGCGCAGGGCATTGAACGTGCCGATGACGTCACCGATCCGGCCTTCCTCATTATAGGTGAAAGCGACCATCCCGAGCTCGATGACCTCGTCTCTCGTGTGATTCAGGCCCGTGGTTTCGGTGTCAACAATGACGGCGATCTTCTCGTCGCGGCGAGACGTGCAGGGCACGACGATGGGGCGTGGCGTCAAGCGGCGGAGAACACGGTAGTCACCGGTGGCCTCCAGCATCCGGGCGGCGGTCTCATAATCCGGAGCCTTGAATACCTCACTGCGATGCTTGGCCTTGATGACAATCTCAGCGACGGGCCTGGTCTCGATCGGACGGAGCGGTGCGTCATAGTCCAAGAAAAGATCTGCCTGGCCCCGCATTCCTGCACCTTATGCCCGTCAATGTAACAGGCTCACGCGTGAACCTGGCAGAGCAGACTAGCGAGATGCAGGTCGCCAGATCGTTAACGCGCAAGGGATGCGTCCAGGGGCTAGAACCTGGGTGCAAGCAGCCGCTACCGGAAGCTGGGTTTACGTGTCAGGGCTGACCGCTCCGCAGCTTTCTCGGCCTGACGCTTTGTCTCGTCAGACTCATCGAGACGATGGCGCGCGAGCCGCACGTCCTCAGGGCGAAGGCCGCATGGCTGAGTGAACTGGGCCAGCAGGATCTCATCGGCCAAGAGATGATCCAGCACGGACGCGTAGAAGCCTGGATCGGTAGAAGCCTCCCGAATGGTTTCAGGCGTGAGCCCGGTCAGATTGAAGAACCTGGTCAGCATAGGCTCGTGCGCAGCCAAGTAACTGAGAACCTCGGCAACGATCGCCTCTGCGTTGACTGGTGTGCTTTGAGGCATACAGAACTCCGTTCGGCCTTTGATCGATGATGCAAAAGCTTACTAAGTCAGGCTAAACCACCGACACCGCCTTGCACAAAATAGCAGAAAATTCTTAGTTACAGGGATGCACGTTTGGCTCGGGTAGCCCAGCACCAGAGTGCTTGCCAGCACAGAAGCCCGAATCTACGCTTGTGAGATCGAAACTGGCCGGACGAAGACGCCATCTCCCTTGCTGCTGCCGGGCGCGCGCCCTTCTTCTGATCAAGATCGAGTCTGAGGGTGATTGGTTTTGTGCCATCACTGAGAAGTTAAGATAGAGGAAGCGTGACGTGGCGACAGGTACTGTAAAATGGTTCAATGAGCAGAAGGGCTATGGCTTTATTCAGCCAGATACCGGAGGAAAAGACGTTTTCGTACACATCAGCGCGGTCGAGCGCTCCGGTCTGCGCGGTCTCACTGAGGGCCAGAAGATCTCCTATGAGGTCCAGGCTGACCGCCGCACTGGTAAAGAGTCTGCGGTTGATCTCAGGACAGCGTAACTGGGACGGGCGGAGGTTTGCTCTTGCCCTTGATCGTGAGCCGCTCCATTCCGGGGCGGCTCTCAACTCAAAGCAATAGCGATCAGAGTGGCACACGTGCGTCCTCGAGCACTGTACCGTATTCAATCGCGGTGTTGCTGATCTTCGATACTGTTGCTGTGTAGGTCTAAGGCTCAACGCTAAGAGCGGGAATTTGATCAAGGTTGGATTCATCCAGAAGACATGGGCCCTCGCACGGCGGATGGTACCAAGACCTGCTCCGGATTCAGATATGCAAGCTCCACTGGACATCCGAAAAGACCAAGAGGAGCTATCTTCAAAGATCGCGCATCACAATGCCATTCCGGTCGCTTATGTGGCACTAATCCCACCTCCGTCGAAAGCGACAGAAGATGACGTGGGCACCACGGGCCTTTCATCTAAGGCGCAACATGAAGCCTTCGGATCTCCTGCCGATATGAATGCTTCCTTGGATGCTCTGGTTGAGCAAATGCTCACCTTGGTCGAGGTTGTTTCAGCTCAGGAGAAAGACATCAAGGCTCTCAAGACAGGCTGTAAGCAGCTTGAGGAGCATGATCAGGCCATCATGGTCGTGTTCACGACCTTCTTTCATGTTCTCGCGGCCAAGCGAATTGCAAGACTGGAGGATATCTCCACCACCCTTCACAACATCATCAAGACGGCGCAGCACGAGGCACATCCACAGGAGTCCATTCGGCTCCTTCAGAGGCTCGCGACAATGCTCCATGAGCAATCCGAAGCTGGAGCGACCGAGGTGAAAGCACACGGATCGCGGGAATCCGAGAACGCTGCGGCGTGAGCGCAAGCGGCGTGGCCTCATCGAGCCCACTCAACGAGTGCATTTGATCCCTCTAGGCTCCGCTAAACATTCGTTAATCATACAGGAGCAGTGTCGGCATGCTGACGGCATGAGCTTTCGCTCGTCAGCTTTTCCAGGACATGATGACTGATGATAGAACTGGCACTCGCTGACAGGATCGTGGAAAGACGAGAGGCAATCCAGTCCGTCGTGTCCCGGATTGAGCAGGGCAGCAGCGAGGTTGACCTGCAAGACCTGCAAGCTCTCCTTGTTGATGTGGCTGGCAGGGGCAAGCGAGATCCCGGTATCGAGATGGCTGCCGATGACCTGTTTGCAGCTGCAGCGGCTGTCGTGACCGACAGAAACAGCAACTCTCAACCTATCGCGCGAAAGCTCCGACTGCTGCGTGATGCAGGCTTTCGCCTCCAGCACAGACTTGCCAGTGCAGCCGAGCGATGTGCGATGAGGACGCAAGTGACCGGCTCACTTCAACCTTGTATCCCATCTCGGGCGTCAGCATATAGACGATGGTTGAAGTAGAGCTTTGCGAAGAGGGAAATGGACCCGCGCTACTCGCCCTATCCCGGAATCAAAGCGATCCGGATGCCTCGCTGGGCTGCTGCTCTGGCGCTGATGGCTGCCGTCTCGCTGGGGCTCTTGCTGATTGTCCTGGCCGCAGGACTTGCACTGATCATCATCCCTGCCGCCATCATTACAGGCGCCATCCTGCGGTGGCGCCTTCGCCGCAGGATGGCGCCAGTGCCTCGAGCAGGGGAGATTGTCGACGTTGAGTACCGCATCGTCGACCGCGAGCGGTAATCGTTGTTTCTTGGACAGGTTCGGTCGCGGCGGTATCCGAAATCGAGGATGGAGACGTTTTAGACCTGAGTCAGCCCGATTCGCTTCCTGACTCTTGTTTTCACGAGCGCCTGATACGATTTCAGCTGGTCTTGACGGTGAATCAGGCCCCATGACCATTCATTTCCCCTTCGACAACACCTACGCACGATTGCCTGATCGGTTCTTCGCGCGCGTAGAGCCCACATCCGCGACGGCTCCGAGGCTCATCCGGCTGAACCGGGACCTCGCCCTCCAGCTCCGCCTCGACCCGGATCGCCTCGCCGGTCACGAAGGAGCTGCGCTTCTGTCCGGCAACCGCGTTCCGGATGCGGCGGAGCCCATTGCCATGGCCTATGCCGGACACCAGTTCGGGCAGTTCGTGCCGCAGCTCGGCGACGGCCGCGCCATCCTCCTCGGCGAAGTGGTCGACCAAGATGGTATCCGCCGCGACATTCAGCTCAAGGGATCCGGTCCGACGCCGTTCTCGCGCCGCGGCGACGGGCGGGCGGCGGTAGGCCCTGTCCTGCGCGAGTATCTTGTCAGCGAGGCGATGGCGGCGCTCGGCCTGCCGACGACGCGTGCGCTTGCCGCCGTGTTGACCGGCGAGAGGGTGGTTCGCGAGACGATGCTGCCCGGGGCGGTTCTCACCCGGGTGGCCTCGAGTCATGTCCGGGTCGGCACCTTCCAGTTCTTCGCCGTCCGGCAGGATGTGGAGGGATTGCGCCTCCTAGCGGACTACGTCATCGGCCGGCACTACCCACAGGTCGCCGGGAGCGACAGACCGTATCGCGCGCTCCTGGACCAGGTGATCGCCGCCCAAGCAGACCTCATTGCCCGCTGGCTGCACATCGGCTTCATCCACGGGGTCATGAACACCGACAACATGTCCATTGCCGGAGAGACGATCGACTATGGCCCGTGCGCGTTCATGGACGCCTATGATCCTGCAACGGTCTTCAGCTCCATCGACCAGCACGGCCGCTATGCCTATGGCAACCAGCCGCGCATCGGCCTCTGGAACCTGACGCGGTTGGCCGAGGCGCTTCTGCCGCTCTTGTCCGAGGACCAAGAGAAGGCTGTCGCGGAAGCGAACGAAGCGCTCGAGGCCTTCTCAGGAACATTCGAGGCAGCCTATTATGCAGGGCTCCGGCGCAAGCTCGGGCTGATGACCGAACGCGAGGAGGACCTGACCCTCGCCGGCGATCTGCTAAAGGCCATGGCCGAGAACCAGGCCGACTTCACCCTGACCTTCCGGCGGCTGAGCAATGCGGTTGCCGGACCCGCCGGACACGAAGCAGACGAGGCCGTCCGAAACCTCTTCATCAACCCGCTGGCTTACGATGCCTGGGCGGCCCGCTGGCGCGAGCGGTTGAGCCAGGAGCCGCAAGACGAAGCCAGCCGCCAAGCTGCTATGCGAGCCGTCAATCCAGCCTATATCCCTCGCAATCATCGCGTGGAGGCGGTGATCCAAGCTGCGGTGGAGCGGGACGATTTCGCTCCATTTGAGGAGCTCTTAATGGTCCTCTCGAAACCGTACGAGGATCAGCCGTCGTTTGCGCACTACGCCGAACCGCCGGAGCCGCACGAGCGCGTCTATCGGACGTTTTGCGGGACCTGAGGCGAAAAAGCGTGACAGGGTTCGGGGCGGCCTTTGACAGGTCAGGCGATCTGGACTGGGATGCCTCTGCGCCTGGTGCTCAGTCCAGGGCTTCGAGACACATCAGCTTGTCTTGGGGCCGAGGCGTCTCGGACGCACCTCGCGATAACAATGAGAGATCAATCCGATGCCACCGAGGGGAGCCCAATGGGGCCATCGGGTTTCAGGCCCCCAATGCCATTGAGCATGCGGGGTCAAACCAAGACGGTGGCCCTGCTCACCAATATCGATGCCGATCGGCACATAAATGACATCCTGCCCATCCCAGTCATGGCTGTGGTACCGGATCTCCCGTCGGCAGTGGGCACAGCGTGACGCGAGAACTTTCCTGAGCGGCCATGGGCTATCGGCGAGGTCAGGAAGAGCCGCTTGAGCCTTGGCATAAGCATCGCCATAGCCCTGCATTGCTTGGATCGTCTCAATGTCGATCGGCTTCCTCTGGGGTGTTTCGGCCCTGTAGGCGAGGAGAACCCTCTTGCGGCACGTGCGATGCCAACACTGATCTTCACGAAGCATGAGCGTGACGATCCCGTGTCGGCCATTGCCATACCAGTGCAGCTGACCGCTGAGCGCACCAGTGACAAATTCAGGTATGCTCAGCGACAAGCCATCAATATGCACCTGCGCCTCTGGCCAACCTTTCGGATCTTTCTCAATCGTGGTTTTGAAAGCCGGCAGATAAGGATCAGGCTTGAGCCAGTAGCGATGCAGGGCGGCGGGCTCGTGCGCGACAAGCCAGAGGGCGCGAATGCCTGAGGCTGCATAGCGCTCCTGCCTCTGACGGTAGGCTTCCTCCCCCTGCAGCTGAACCTGAGCCTCAACAGCCACCGTCCAGGGTTTTCCATGCCGGCGACATAGGACGTCAGCCCGCCAGTCCTGACCATCGGGCGTCGTCCCGGACTGCTCAGGGAGAGCGTCCCAGCCTGCGGCTCGGGCTCCAACCAGGCTTTGTGCTTTGAGGTAGAGATGAAGGTTGCTTTCCTTTGCCCCGCCAGAAGCCTGTCCAGGAGGATGAGCAAAGAACCGTGTTCCAAGGCGCGAGACCTTAGGGATGGCCCGTCCTTTCCCATGCGGCATCCAGGCATCGCGATGTCTCGCTGACCTCAGGCACTCCCATTCGGGATCGGTCATCAAGGGAGCTATAAGAGGCTCTCCTAAGTGGGTGTAGGCGAGCAGCGGCATGGTCCGGCTTAACTACCTTGGGGAGTTTGTATGGCGCCGGCTCTCTAAGCTCCGCATGCGCTCACAGCATAGGGGTCCTGGCTTCGCCATCTGTGGTCATATCCGCTCGTGAAATAATCTCAGCCCCAAAAGCGTGTCAGTCCCAGATGGAACCAGAAACGCGCTCTTTGACGCCCGATTGACCTCCTGCTGCTGCCGATACTGACCTAACGGCTGGAGGTTGGATCTCCAGTCAAGCGGCGGCCAGCCACTCCCGTAGCTTTGTCCAGCGCCGCTTCATCTGTCCGCCTCTGACGGCCATGGCGACGGCTTTCTTCTGCCCCACCAGCACGACCAGACGCTTGCCTCGAGTGACCCCGGTGTAGAGCAGGTTGCGGGCCAGCATCGTGAAGTGCTGCGTCACGACCGGGATGATCACGGCGGGATACTCCGAGCCTTGTGACTTGTGGATCGTTGTGGCGTAGGCGGGCACTAGCGTGTCGAGTTCGCCGAATGGGTACGACACCTCCCGTCCGTCAAACGAGGCGATCAGCGCTCCTTCCTCATCGTCGATCCGCGCCACGGTTCCGAGATCGCCGTTGAAGACTTCCCGGTTGTAGTCATTCTGGGTCTCCATCACGCGATCTCCTGGCGAGAAGCGCCAGCCGAATCGCTCCACCTTGGCGGGAGGATTGGGGTTGAGCACTTCTTGGAGCTGGATGTTGAGATTGCGGGCTCCCAGCACACCCCGGTTCATCGGGCAGAGCACCTGGATGTCCTTCATCGGATCGAGCCCGAACCGGCGCGGCATGCGCTCCTGGATCATCTGGATGATCTTCGGCACACCTTCCTCGGGATCGGCGATTTCGACGAAGTAGAAGTCGCTCTCCTCACCAGCCTTTGGCGGTTCGGGCATCTGACCCTTGTTGATACGGTGGGCGTTCACCACGATCCGGCTCTCTGCGGCCTGCCGGAACACCTCGGTCAGCCGAGCGACAGCAATACGTTCGGAGGCGATGATGTCGGCCAGCACCTGCCCGGAGCCGACTGAGGGCAACTGGTCCACGTCGCCGACGAGCAGCAGACCGGCATGAGGGGGCACCGCCTTGCTGAGGGCGTTCATCAGCGGCACGTCCACCATGGAGGTCTCGTCCACCACCAGCAGATCGCAGTCGAGCGGGTTTTCCTCGTTGCGTGAGAAGCCACCATGCTTGGGGTCGATCTCCAGCAGGCGGTGGATGGTCTTGGCCTCCAGTCCGGTCTGCTCCGTCATGCGCTTGGCTGCTCGTCCGGTAGGAGCGGCCAGCGCCACCTTGACTCCCTTGGCAACGAGCAGCCGCAGGATCGTGTCGAGCAGGGTCGTCTTGCCGACGCCCGGACCTCCGGTCACCACCGCCACTTTCGAGCCGAGCACCAATTTCAGAGCCTCGCGTTGCGAGGTCGCCAGGGTCTTGCCCGTGCGGCTCTCCACCCACGGAATGGCCTTGTCGAGGTCGATCTCAGGCCAGGGCGGCGGACCGGAAGCCCGTTCGATCAGTCGAGAGGCAATGGCTTGCTCGGACAGATAGAGGCCTTTGAGGAAAAGGCATGTCTCGTCACCGACCGTATCCGAGACGATCTCGCCCCTGGACAGCTCCTCGACCACGGCCGTGCGGATGAGCTCCTGTTCCACCTCAAGCAGTTGCTCGGCCAAGTGGGTGAGCGCCTCGACCGGCAGAGCGCAGTGGCCCTCGTCCGTGGCTGTCTGAAGTGCGAACGAGATGCCGGCTCGGATGCGCTGCGGCGCGGTCTTCTCCATCCCGAGCTTCGCCGCGATGGCATCTGCCGTCCGGAAGCCAATGCCGCGCACGTCCTTGGCCAGCCGATACGGATCCTCCGTCATGACCTGGATGGCCTCATAGCCGTAGGTCTTGAAGATGCGTACTGCTCGCGCCGTGCCGACCCCGTGCGCGTGAAGGAAGATCATGATCTCCCGTACCGCCTTCTGCTCAGCCCAGCCCGCCACGATGCGGGAGGCGCGCATGGGACCGATCCCCGGCACCTCGGTCAGGCGCTCGGGGGCGGCCTCAATGATCTCAAAGGTGTCCACGCCGAAGGCCGCCACGATGCGCTTCGCCATGGCCGGCCCGATGCCGCGCATCTGTCCGGAGGCAAGATACTTCTCGATCCCCTCTACCCCGGTCGGCGGCGTGGTCTTCAGAACCTCGGCCTTAAACTGCAGCCCGTGCGTACGGTCGCTGATCCAGAGCCCACTCGCGGTGATCCATTCGCCTGCGGCAACAGCGGGCGTATGGCCCACGACCGTCACGAGATCGCGCTTGCCCCTCGCATGCACTTTAAGGACTGCAAATCCGCTTTCGGGGTTGTGGAAGGTGACGCGCTCGACTGAGCCCGCGAGCGTCTCGAGGACTGGCCTCTGATCAACTTGTGAGGGTCGAATCATCTGGTTCATGGTGCCTGCCGGAATCGTTCCCGGCCTCTCCGACTGTATCGCTGGATGGCACCGCTGACGAGGATGCTCTCTCTAGATTAGCACCAAACGTTCTTGGTTTGTTTCAAGGCTTTTTTGCGGCGATTCGGGTTGACACGGGCTCTCTCAAGGGCAGTTCGCGGGTTTGAATGTGGTGCTAGCGAAGCAAGCGCCAAATCCGAGCTTTTACAGAGTTCTGCCCGGTTTCCACAGGCAGAAAGAAATATGGTTAACGATTAGTTGGCGAAGCGATACTCAGGGGGGTGGCTGCGGATTGGGAGGTGGAGATGAGCGATGGAGCGGATGGGGGCGAGCGACTTTTGGCAGTCTCCGATACCGAACTCCTGCGCCGGATCGGGCAAGATCTCCGCTCGATTTACGCGGACGTGATCAGGCAGCCTCTTCCACAGCGCATCCAGGCAACTCTGGCGCTCATCGATCGGGAGCAGAGGCTCGCCGAACAGTTGCCTCGTACACTGACGCACTGAAGAAGGGTGGCGCTGTTCGCAAGACCAACTTGCCCGTGGTTTCGCCCGACTCCAAGGCTCGATGAGCTTCAGCCACATCCGCCAACGCAAAGGATCGGACTTTCGGTGCCTGCATGATCCCTGCTTCTACCCAGGTGGTGAGGTCGCTTACAGCGGCGTGCAGCAGGTCAGTGCGGGCAAAGAGAAATGACAGATTGAATGCCACCACACCTTTGTTCCCGCTCGTCATCGACAACGGATTGAAGCGCGGCATCCTCAGCATTCCGAGGGCTGCCTTGAGGTAGTTGATGCGCCCACTCTGTTTGGGCAACAAAGTGTGAAAGCCATAGATCAACAGCTTGCCCGTCGGCCTCAGATGCGCGTAGCTCTGCGCCAGGGTTTCAGGGCCGTTTGCATCAAAGACCAGATCGTAGCCGTCAGGACACAGGCGCTTGGCCTCGTCCCAGAGCGACTGAGTGGATTTGTCGACCACGGCGTCTGCGCCAAGCTGGCGCACATACTCGACCTTGTGACTTCTTCCCACCACACCAGTCACGTGCAGATTGTGCAACTTGCACAGTTGGATGAGCGCCGAGCCCACTCCGCCGCCGGCCGAATGCACGAGCACCCTCATGCCGGGCCGGATCACCACGTTCTGCAGCAAGCCATGATACGCGGTCAGGTGGACGGCCAAGAAACCAGCGGCTCCTTCGAAGTCCAGAGCCTGAGGCTTAGGCCACACCAGATCTGCCGGGGCGCACACGTGAGTGGAGTAGCCGTTGAAGAGGGTGACTCCAAACACCGGATCGCCGGGCTTCACATGTTTGACCTCACGGCCAACTTCTTCCACCCAGCCTGAGTACTCGAAGCCGGGCGTAATCGGCCAGCCCACAAACCGGCGCGCGGACGCGTACACGCCCCAGCGAACACAGACGTCCGCATAGTTTACCCCCACCGCCTGGGTGCGGATCAGAACCTGTCGATCACCAGGCTTCGGCACTCGATGAGTTTCGAGCTTCAACCGCTCGTACGCACCAGCTTTGTGGATGACCACTTTGTACATGGACTCTGACGGCATCACCTTTCCGCCTGCAGCTTCGACCTGAAGCTCCTGTGCTGCCACTGAAGCCCCTTATGATGGGCGTCGGCGCAAGGCTCCGACAATGGGTCCCATCGGCATGAGCGAGTCGATCCGCTCCAAGGAAGGGGCATAGAGGCTGGAGACACTTCCATCCAGAAACAATGCATCGGCACAGTCGAGCTCGTCTCGGAACAAATGAGCGAATGTGCTGAACGTGACCGGATCTTCTGAAATCACAAACACGACTGTGTGCTGGTCTTTCACCCCGACGCCGTTACGGATCTTTCGCGAGGTGCTTTGGTCGGAAAACCGAGGGTGGATTTGCCCGTGGATGACGAGCATCGGGCCCGATTGTGTCGCGAAATCGGGCCTGATTTTCCGCTTCAGATAGGCTCCTGTCTCAAGCACGCCTGCCTGACGACCTTTGACATAAAAAATGCCATTCGGCTTGAGGTGGAAGTTTCCGGGTCCGTTCTTGGTGTTGGCCGCCTTCAGTTGCTTTCCGTTTTCGACATAAAGTCCCACAGGCGAGCGATCCTCATGGTACATGCCGGCGTTCATCGCAAAAGCAACGCGTGCACCCTCCGGTGTCTCTTTCAAGCGATCGAACGAGCCCAGCACATCCCCGCTTGGCCCGCGCCAGAACAGCCTCACCTCGTATTGTCGTAGATCCGCCGTGCAGACCACGAAGGTGCTGTCAGCAAACTGGACTGGCCGACACGGATTACGATCGGGCTGAGCCGCTGCTCGTCCGGTCAGCAGGCCAACGGAAACGAGAATCGCGAACAGTATGATGGCTGTCCAGGAGAGCAAGCTGTCCAGAGTGAGGCCGATAGGTTTCATTGGCAGCGTAGGTCCTTTCAGTGTCCGAGATACCGTTCCCGCAGGTGAGCGCGGAAGGCTTCCGCGGTGAGAGGTTGGCCGGTTGCAGCAATCAAAAGCTGATCGGTGGTCAGCAGGCTCCCCTTTGAATGAACGTTGGCGCGCAGCCATGTCCGAAGCGGCGCGAAATCACCCTTTGCCAAGCCCGGAAGGATGTCTGCGTCAGCCTGGCTGGCGGCCCTGAAGAGTTGGGCCGCCGTCATGGCGCCAAGCGTGTAGGTTGGGAAGTACCCCCACGCGCCACCCGGCCAATGGATGTCCTGCAGGCAGCCCAGGCTGTCGTCGGGCACCGTAAGACCAAGAAGTCTTTTGACTTTGTCGTTGAAGGCGGACGGCAGATCCTGGATCTGGAGGTCGCCGGCAATCAGCGCCTTCTCCAGCTTGTAGCGGACCAGGATGTGAGCCGGATAGGTGATCTCGTCCGCATCCACCCGGATGAAGCCCGGCTCCACCGTGGTCAGGATCTGATGGAGATTCTCTGGGCTCCAGGCTGAGCCCTCTCCCTGGAACGTCTCCCGTACGAGGGGAGCGAGATAGGTGACGAACTCCTGGCTCCGGCAGGCCTGCATCTCAATGAGCAGAGATTGACTCTCATGCAGGCTCATGCCGCGTGCCAGCCCGACGGGCTGACGGCGCCACGCCTCCGGGCGGCCCTGCTCATAGAGCGCGTGACCGGTTTCATGAAGCACTCCCATGAGTGCGCTCATGAAGTTGGCCTCGCTGTAGCGGGTGGTGATCCGGACATCACGCGTGGATCCACCGCAGAACGGATGCAAGCTCACATCGAGTCGCCCCCGGTTGAAATCGAACCCGACCGCCTTCATCAAGTGCTCGCCGATGCGTCGTTGATCGTCGACAGGGAAGGGGCCGTCGAGCGGCAGGATGGCAGGACGGCCCTTCTGGTGCTCCTGCGCCTCCTGGATCAGGGCCGGCAGTTCGGCGCCGAGTTCGGCGAAGAGAGGATCGATGGCAGCTTGGCGGAGGCCAGGATCGTAGCTGTCGAGGAGAGCGTCATAAGAGGACAGCCCCAACGCCTCGCCCTTGGCCTGGCCGATCTGCCGCTGAAGCGTAAGGACCTGGGAGAGGTGCGGCAGGAGCAGGGCGAAGTCGCCGTTCTGCCGGGCTTCGCGCCACACCAGCTCCGCCCGGGATACGGCTCTCGAGCTGGCCTCGACGAGGTCGGCCGGAACCGCGGCGGCATGGAGGTAGATCCGGCGCATCTCACGCAGGTTGGCGCGCTGCCAGTCGTCGAGATGGCCGCTGTCCTGATCCGCCTGGTCCAGGAGGTCGCCCGTGTCGTGTGCGGTGAGCATCTCATGGGCAAGGCCCTTGAGCGTCGCAAGCTGGTCGGAGCGGCTGTCGGCGGCGCCCTCCGGCATCATGGTTTCGGCATCCCATTGCAGAATGCCGATCGCGTCCTCGATCGAGCTGATGCGGGCGAAGCGTTCTTCCAGCGTGGGGTAGGCATGCATGTCGGTGCGAGTTCCGTCCTTGAGGCTAATTTCGGGCTGCGGGGCGGGCAAAGCGAACACGCAACCGGCTCGGATGAAAGCATTCGGCCGCTTCTGCCGCCTTTCCCTATGGCGCTGTCGTGCACCTACTCCGGCTGCTTGTGGATCGGGTCGACCCAGTAAACCTCCTCCGGCTGTTCGACCGGATCCACATCGGTGATGTTCACCACGACGGCTTCGTTGTCGCTGCGCACCAGGACGCATTCGAGGGGCTCGTCGGGACTGGCGTTGATCTCCTGATGGGGCACGAAGGGCGGCACATAGATGAAGTCCCCAGGCCCAGCCTCTGCGACGAACTCCAGCCGCTCGCCCCAGCGCATGCGGGCCTTGCCTCGCACGACATAAATGACGCTCTCTAGTTCGCCGTGGTGGTGCACCCCGGTCTTGGCATTCGGCTGGATCGAAACCGTGCCCGCCCAGATCTTCTGTGCGCCCACCCGGGCATGATTGATCGCGGCTTGGCGAAACATGCCCGGGGTTTGTGCCGTATTCGGATCGAGACGGTCACCCTTGATCACCTGGACGCCGTGGTGCTTCCAGTGCTCATGATGATCATGGACGTTGTCGTGGCTGTGGTCTGTCATGGTGATCTCCGAGACGGTTGACCTCTGTTCTTATGCTGAACCACAAGTAAGGCCGCGGGTGGAGGAGGTCAGCTCAAGCCTCCCGCGCCGCGTGATTCTGCTCGTCAGTGCCGCACCCCTTCAGACGAAGCGGGACCAATCCGAGTCTTCCTGATGGCGAGATGGAATAGGCTCCGCATTTAATTGCAGGCGGTCGCGCTCCTGTTGAAGCTCAGTGCCATGCACACGAGGCAAGAAGTGTAATATCAGAGCGCTGGGTTCGTCAGTCCAATGACGCTTTGATCCGCGCCAGTCCCTCTTTGGTCAGCGGATCGATCCTGAGAAGATTGTGCCCTCCGGACGAAACCCGCTTTGAGAAAATGAGGCGCACGTACCCACCACTACGGAGCGGGAGGAAGTAGAGGCCATCGGTTTCCCCTGCCAAAAAGCAGCGCAATCCGACGTAAAAGCTTTCCTCATATCCTTTGATGGCCCTGCGGATCGCTGGGTGGATCACAAGGGTCGTTTGTCTACTCTCACAGACCTCTTCAACGGCATCGAAACTCAACACGCTGAACCTCGTCTCTGAACGGCAAAGCAGCCTATGAAGGTTCAACGTCGCTCCCGAGGATCCAGTTCTCCTCGAGCCCGCCTATCTTTAAGGACGGGGTTGCAGCCCTACCGGCTGCATGATTATCTGTCGTTAGCACTCTCGGGTGGCGAGTGCTAACGCTGCTACTCGGCCGAGATGAGTGCCTGCTATCGTTGATACCAGGAGGAAACAAAATGACATTCCGTCCGCTGCACGACCGCGTCGTCGTCCGCCGCATCGAGGCCGAAGAGAAGACGGCCGGCGGCATCATCATTCCGGACACCGCCAAGGAGAAGCCGCAGGAGGGCGAAGTCGTCGCCGTCGGCCCCGGCGCCCGCGATGAGACCGGCAAGGTCGTGGCTCTCGATGTGAAGGCCGGCGACCGCGTGCTGTTCGGCAAGTGGTCCGGCACCGAGGTGCGGATCGACGGTCAGGATCTCCTGATCATGAAGGAATCCGACATCATGGGCGTGATCGAGGGAGTTGGTGCGTCCCAGAAGGCCGCTTGAGCGGCACCAATCAAGAACCATCAGAACAGGAGGAACAACCATGGCTGCCAAAGAAGTCAAGTTTGCTGCCAATGCCCGCGAGAAGATGC
The DNA here is from genome assembly GCF_001017175.1 of Microvirga vignae. Classification (GTDB taxonomy): domain Bacteria; phylum Pseudomonadota; class Alphaproteobacteria; order Rhizobiales; family Beijerinckiaceae; genus Microvirga; species Microvirga vignae. Next base: position 156,825 of record NZ_LCYG01000016.1, read on the forward strand.
TGCGCGGCGTCGACATCCTCGCCGATGCGGTGAAGGTGACGCTCGGCCCGAAGGGCCGCAACGTGGTGCTGGAAAAGAGCTTTGGGGCCCCGCGTGTCACCAAGGACGGCGTCACCGTCGCCAAGGAGATCGAGCTCGCCGACAAGTTCGAGAACATGGGTGCGCAGATGGTGCGCGAAGTGGCGAGCAAGACCAGCACCGAGGCCGGCGACGGCACGACGACCGCGACGGTTCTGGCTCAGGCCATCGTGAAGGAAGGCGCCAAGGCAGTGGCCGCCGGCATGAACCCGATGGACCTCAAGCGCGGCATCGATCTTGCTGTCACTGAAGCCGTCAAGGACATTCAGGCCCGCGCCAAGAAGGTGGCCTCGTCCGAGGAGATCGCTCAGATCGGCACGATCTCGGCCAATGGTGATGCCGAGGTCGGTCGTATGCTGGCCGAGGCCATGCAGAAGGTCGGCAACGAGGGCGTGATCACCGTCGAGGAAGCGAAAACGGCGGCGACGGAACTCGATGTGGTCGAGGGCATGCAGTTCGACCGCGGCTATCTCTCGCCCTATTTCATCACCAATGCCGAGAAGATGGTGGCCGAGCTCGAGGATCCCTACATCCTCATCCATGAGAAGAAGCTGTCCTCGCTGCAGGCCATGCTGCCGATCCTCGAAGCGGTGGTGCAGACCGGCAAGCCGCTCTTGATCATTGCGGAAGATATCGAGGGCGAGGCGCTCGCCACTCTCGTCGTCAACAAGCTGCGGGGCGGGCTGAAGATCGCCGCCGTCAAGGCGCCGGGCTTCGGCGACCGCCGCAAGGCCATGCTCGAGGACATTGCCGTTCTTACCAAGGGCCAGGTCATCTCCGAGGATCTCGGCATCAAGCTCGAGAACGTCACCCTCGACATGCTCGGCCGCGCCAAGACCGTGCGGGTGGAGAAGGAAAACACCACCATTGTCAGTGGGGCTGGCGACCGGCGGGACATTGAGGCCCGGATCCAGCAGATCAAGGCACAGATCGAAGAGACCACCTCGGACTACGACCGCGAGAAGCTGCAGGAGCGTCTCGCCAAGCTCGCAGGCGGCGTCGCGGTGATTCACGCCGGCGGTAGCACCGAGATCGAGGTGAAGGAGAAGAAGGACCGTGTGGACGATGCCTTGCACGCCACCAAGGCGGCGGTCGAGGAGGGCATCGTCCCCGGTGGCGGCACGGCGCTGCTGCGCGCCAAGGCTGCGGTCACGAAGCTGAAGAGCGACAATCCGGATATCCAGGCCGGGATTAATATCGTGCTGCGTGCCCTCGAGGCGCCGATCCGCCAAATCGCCGAGAACGCCGGTGTGGAAGGCTCGATCGTGGTCGGCAGGATTACCGACAACACGCAATCCGAGACCTTCGGCTTTGACGCCCAAGCCGAGGAGTTCGTCGATCTGGTTCAGGCTGGTATCGTCGATCCGGCGAAGGTGGTGCGCACGGCTCTGCAGGATGCAGCCTCCGTGGCCGGCCTGCTCGTCACCACCGAGGCCATGGTCGCCGAGCTGCCGAAGAAGGAAGCCGCGGCTCCGGCCATGCCCGGCGGTGGTGGCATGGGCGGCATGGACTTTTAAGTTCAGGCACCGTGCGGTGCGAGGCCCTGGAGAAATCCAGGGCCTTTTTCTTACAAGTTTAGCAGGTCGCTGGAGACCAACTCCCGGACAGGGGGCCGCATTTGTGTTCTACTATGGCTCGACAGGAGTACACAGCGGTGATACACACGAGCAATTCAGGGGCGCGCTAAGCCGTTGATTTTGTTGATATACCGGAGTTGAAGGTACAATCCTCTCCTGGGCACCATTCCTTTCAGGAATGAGTGTTTCAAATCAGCTAGTCAGGTCCGTTGTGATGGCGCTCGTGGTGAGACACGGGTAATCCATGCGTCGGGCCTTTTTGTTTTAGGGTTTTCAAGGTGGAGGCTCGGTACCTCGGCCGGGAGAATGGCATCTTCTTGTTCTGCCTGCGCATTCCCGAGGAGCTTCAGGCTCGCTTCGGTGGCGAGAAGTTCATTAGAAAGACCTCGAAACGCGAGACGCTCATGTGGCCGCCGAGTAGGTTGCCGCTCTCGCGTTTGCTGATGATGCTTTTTGGCCTTCACTGAAGTCACCCCAGGCGTGGTCTGATGACCCGGCGAAACCGTCAGGCGGCCGAGGCTCTCCTGAGCACCATTGGCCGCGCTCCCGGAGTTGCCCGTCAACCGAAATTGAACGGCTATCACACTCAAGCCCTGGATCATTCTTTCGAGGGTCGGCACGGCCGCAAATATCTGAAAAAAGGGCACGATCTGGTGAACCGGCGGCTGCGCCCCGCTGCTTCCTGTCGCGGCCATAAATTGACTCCCTCTTGTATTCCGCGCGGGGTATTCGCGACCCCGCGGCCTAACGTATCCGTGCGGGCGCGGGCTTCTCCACGGTGGCACCCTATGGGACTCTGGGCGTTGACTGACGATGGCAAACTCTCTCAGGCTCGTTTCGGTTCAGTCCAAGGCCACTCCCGGCATCGTCGCCTCAGCGGCTTATGTGGGCGGCCGACGCGTCGCGGAGATTCCGATTGAGGAAGCGGGCGAGTGGTCGCGCAAGCCCGGACACGTCGTCTGGATCGGCCTGCACGAGCCCGGCTTGGACCTCCTGCGGCAGGTTCAAAAGGAGTTCGCCCTGCACGATCTGGCCATCGAGGACGCGCTCAAGGCGCACCAGCGGCCCAAGCTCGAACAATATGGCGAGGCTCTCTTCATCGTCGCGCGCACGGCCCAGATGCTGGACGGGCGCATCGCCTTCGGCGAGACCCATCTGTTTGTCGGGCGCGGCTACGTCGTTTCCGTCCGGCACGGGGCCTCGACCTCCTACACTCCGGTCCGCGAGCGCTGCGAGGCATCGCCGGCAGATCTCTCGGGCGGGGAGGACTTCATCCTCTATGCGCTTCTCGACTTCATCGTCGACAACTACATGCCCGTCGTCGAGACCATCCAGGCAGAGGTGGAGCAGATCGAAGACAGCATTCTGGCCGAGACTTCGACCCCGCTTCACGTCCAGCGACTCTACCAGCTCCGCCGGGATCTGCTGCGTCTGCGCAATGCCGCCGTCCCGCTGGTGGAGGTCTGCCGGCGGCTCGAACAGCCTGGTCTGCCCGGGATCGATTCTTCGATGTATCCGCTCTTCCGCGATGTCTCCGACCACATCCGTCGAGTGCAGGAGGAGATCGAGTCCTTGCGCGAGGTGCTGGCGTTCGCGTTCGAGACCAGTCTGATGATAGGACAGGCGCAGCAGACCGAGATCACCCGCAAGCTGGCGGCGTGGGCCGCCATCCTGGCCGTCCCCACAGCCGTCGCCGGGATCTACGGCATGAACTTCGAGTTCATGCCCGAGCTGCAATGGAAGTACGGCTATGCTCTTGTGCTGATGGTCATCGCGACAGCTTGTGGCGGGCTGTATTGGCGCTTCCGCCAGAAGCACTGGCTCTAGACCTCAAGCCGATGCCGAGCCGAGCGGGGGCCGGTACCGCGACGGATGGTGGCGGCGGCACCATGGCGATCGTCGGCGCGGGCGACTTCACCCCGCATACGAAACCGACACGACTGCTCTTCCTGTTCAACTCGCTCATCGGCATATCGGTGATGTCGCTCACGCTGACCTGCCTGATGCAGGTCCATGCAGCGCTCCAGCGACGCAACGTGCTTGCCGTGAACATCCATTTCTTGTCCGGGTGACGGTCGACTCGGGTCGTCATGGCGTTGCCCCTCGTTTTGGAGAGACCCGACACCAATTGATTGGATGACGCATAGGTCGAGGGAGGTGAGGGATGGAGCTCAGCGAGACCGCATGCGAGATTCTCGACTTCCTTCGTGAGACGCACCGGAAGCCCGGAGCCCGCATGACCATGGCAACCCTGGACGCGCATTTCGGAACGGATCCGGCTGTCGCCGTGGCTGTTTCCGAGTTGAAACACATTGGATACGTGACCACACCCGACGCCGGGACGATCGAACTGACTGATCGAGGCTTCGATGCGCTCCATCGCAGGGATTACCGCACAGATCATGAATGAAGAGAGCAGGCTACCCTCGGACCGGGCGGGGGTCGGCCAGCGCATCGTGCGGACCTCCGGTTCCGCCCCAAACGATGCGCTCATGAGAGCGATGGAGCATCGGACCCAAAAGTGCAGATCCACTTTTCTCGTTCAATGCTCTAGTGCCAGTCTGCGCCTGACGGAGCCGTCTGGCCACGCCGGGGCTCGCGGCTCACTTCGACGGAAGAGGCCTGGGGCCGCACCTTTTCCGCCTGTGCGGCTTCCTGTGCCTCGGGGCTGTCGACGATGAGGCGCGCCCCGCGCTGGTAGGTCAGGTAGTTCCAGAACCAGCTGAACGCGACCACGGCCCGGTTGCGCAGTCCGATCAGGAAATAAATATGCGCGAAGCCCCAAAACAGCCAGCCGGGAAAGCCTTTGAGGTGAACATGATCGAGCCGCACCACCGCCGCCTTGCGCCCGATCGTGGCGAGGTCGCCCTGGTGCCGATAGCGGAACGCACCGGGCGGCGTCCTGTGCGAAGATCGCGCCGCAATCACCTCGGCCACATAGCGCCCCATCTGCTTGGCGGCAGGCGCAATGCCGGGCACCACCTTGCCGTCAGCATCCACCACCGCCGCAGTGTCCCCGATCGCGAAGATCTCCGGCCGGCCCGGCACTGTCAGATCGGGGCCGACCTTGACCCGCCCAGCCCGGTCCCGTTCGGCTCCGATCCACTCGGCCGCCGGGGACGCGACGACACCCGCAGCCCATACGATCGTGCCGGCCGTGATCCGTGTGTCCTCCAGGTCGACTCCCCGCTCGTCACATTCGACGACCCGGGCCGAAGTCCTGACCTCTACGCCCATCCGTTCCAGCGCCTGCCGCGCATAGTCTGACAGGTCGGCAGGAAAGGCGGGCAGGAGCCTGGGCCCGGCCTCAATGAGGATCACCCGAGCGGCGTGCGGATCAATCCGGCGGAACTCGGCCGGCAGGGCATGATGCGCCACTTCCGCAATGGCCCCGGCCATCTCGACGCCTGTAGGGCCGCCACCCACCACCACGAAGGTGAGAAGACGCTGCTGATCCGCCGCGTCCTCGATCAATTCCGCCTTCTCGAACGCCATCAGGATCCTGCGGCGGATGGCGGTCGCATCCTCGATCTGCTTCAGGCCTGGCGCAACAGAAGCCCATTCCGGATGGCCGAAATAGGAGTGCGTCGCGCCAGTGGCGAGGACAAGATAGTCGTAAGGAATGGTCACGGATCCGGCATGGACGAGCCGTGCGTCGACATCGACGCCCGTCATGTCTGCCATCAGGACAGTGGTGTTCGTCTGCCGCCTGAGAATGCCCCGGATCGGCCAAGCAATGTCCGCAGGCGACAGGGCAGCGGTGGCGACCTGGTAGAGCAGGGGCTGGAAGTAATGGAAGTTATGACGGTCGACGACGGTCACGTTGACCGGCGAGCCCGCCAGGGATTGTGCGACCGTCAACCCACCGAAACCAGCCCCGATGATCACGACTCTCGTCATGTCTGCGGCCATGGTGCTCTCGCTGTCGTTGCATGAGGGGCGGTACCCCGCATGAGGATTTCGCCTGGTGCCAATCAATGCCGATCGGGGATGTTCCCCAAGCGGAGCGCTTTTGCAGATATGATTACAAATGCACGATTTCCCTGGAGACTGAAAGCTTTAAGGCTGTCCGATCGAGATGAATGGGTGGTGCGATCGCTTTTTGCCTTCAACGGCTGACCTCTCTCCTGTCCAAGCCGTACTCTTCAGCGCTCCAGGATAGGCCTGATCTCCTGAAGGTTCTCGATGGTGTGCTCCAGGTGGCGGCGCAGCGCCTGCGAGGCTTCCTCGTTTTTCCCGCGCTCCAGCAGATCGAGGATCTGGAGGTGCTCTTCGCATTGCTGGCGATAGCGCTTGCGGTCGATCATCGAGCGGTATGACAGCAAACGGCGGACGCGGTTGATGCGCCGGACTGCCTCCAGGAAAAACGGATTGCCGGACGCCCCGATAATCGCTTCGTGGAACCGCACGCCGCGTTCATGCAACGCATCCGCACTGTCCGTTTCGATGGCGCCATACAGAAGTCGCAACTCCGCCTCGCGGCACCGCGCCGCCGTCTCGGGATCAAGGTGGTAACCGGGCTCCAGCAGGGCGGCAGGTTCAAGAGCCAGACGGACGCGGTAGGTTTGCTCCAGGCTCTCAGGCGTGGTGAGCATGGGCGAGAAGGACCAGCCATAGCCGGGGCGGCGCTCGGCCCAGCCTTCTTGGGCGATCCGACCCAGGACCGTGTTCAGTTGCGCCTTCGTGGTTCCATAGGTTTCCTTCAGATAAGCCTCGGAGGCGGGATCCGGCAGGCGACCGTGGAGATGATCCTCGGCGATCCTGAAATAGATGTCGGAGGTATCGTCCCTTGCGACGAGACCGAGTGTTTCCGGTGAGGTGTCTTTGGCTTCCGACACGAAGTAGCCGCGGTTGCGCTCATGGGTGAGAACGCCTTTCGTGGCGAGCAACTGCAGGGCCTGACCGATAGGAAAACGGGAGACGCTGAAGCGTTCGGCGAGTTCCTGCGCCGTGATGTGCGTTCCGATAGCCAGCCCTGACCCGCGAATATGCTCCAGGATCTGTGCGGCGAGCCCCTCGGTCATTTCCCGTTTGTTGCCGGGTGCGCGTTCACTGACTGAGACACTCATCGAAAAACCTGACCTCGCCCTTGGAAACGGCGCTCTTCTTTCATGCGATTCCTGTCAGGTATAGCATCGCAGTTCGAATTTCGCAGGGGCGTGGCCGGGAGATGGGTCGATCCATCTCCCGGCCGCTTGTCATCAGGATTTCACGAGTCCGACCGAGCGCAGGACATCGCCGACACGCACCTGCTCTTCCTTGAGGAAGGCCCCGAAGGGTTCGCCGGCAAGGTAGAAGTCCTCCCAGCCGCGCTGCTTCAGGATCTCGGCCCATTCCTTGGACTTGACCAGCTTGTCCATGGTGTCGGTCAGAGCCTTCTTCTGGTCGGCCGTGATGTCCGGGCCCGCCATGATGGCACGCCAGTTCACGACCTCGACATCCATGCCCTGCTCCTTGAGAGTCGGAACGTCGGCGTTTGCCAGGCGCTTGCCGGACGAGATCGCAAGCGCTCGCAGCTTGCCGGCCTTGATCTGGCTCTCGAACTCGCCGTAACCGGAGACGCCGGCCGTGACGCGGCCGCCGAGCATCGCTGCAAGGGCTTCGCCACCCCCCGAGAAGGCGATGTAGTTGACCTTCGACGGATCGGAGCCGGCCGCCTTGGCGAAGAGCGCCGCGAGGATGTGGTCAGCGCCGCCTGCGGAACCACCGGCCCAGGTGACCTTCGCCGGATCGGCCTTCACGGCATCAGCCAGCTCCTTGACTGATTTGATCGGCGAGTTGGCGGGCACGACGATCACGAGCGGGTCGCCGGTGAGACGCGCGATCGGGGTCACCTGATCGAGAGTGACCGGCGACTTGTTGGTGAGGATCGCGCCCACCATGGTGATGCCGTTGACCATGAGCTGGCTCGGGTCGCCCTTCGCCTGGTTGACGAACTGGGCCAGACCGACCATTCCGCCTGCGCCGGTGACATTGGTCACCTGAACGCTCTTGGCGAGACCCGTCTGCGTGAGCACCTGCTGAATAGAGCGGGCCGCCGAGTCCCAGCCGCCGCCCGGGCCAGCCGGGGCCATGATCTTGAGTTCCTGCTGCGCGAAGGCCGATGAGGCAACGAGCGTCAGAGCTGCAACGGCAACGCCGCGGATTGTCTTGGTGAAGTGGCTCACGATTTCCTCCCTTTAAGGTTGCGTGAGATGTTGAACGCAAAGTGGATGCTGCCGCTCAGCGTCTGATGGTCGGCGAGGCCTCTCGCCGATTACTGTCACCGTTGCCGGTGAACTCTGGTGCCGACGTCTCGCGGCTTGTGGCCTCCGCGTTGATGACGCGCTGCAGGATGAGGGGAATGATGCCGCCGCCGCCCAGAATCTCGACCTCGAGACCGGTCTCGATGGCGGCGGTGGCGATGAATGTTTCATTCGCTCCCGACGCGCGCCAGATCGTGACCGGCACAGGGACGCGCGGAATGATCCGACTGGGATCGGCTTCGATGAAGATCTGATCGCCAGGGCGCAGGTGCAGATTGTCAGGATGCCGATCTGCGGGAAGGCGCAGGGGCAGAATGCCCATGCCGATCAGGTTCGAGCGATGGATGCGCTCGAAGCTCGAGGCCAGCACTGCGCGTGTCCCGAGAAGCGCCACGCCTTTTGCGGCCCAATCCCGCGATGAGCCCATGCCGTAGCGCTCGCCTGCCACAACGACGACGGAGGCTCCTTCACGCGCGTAGCGTTCGGCGGTACGCCAAAGAGGCAGGTGCTCGCCCGATCCCACATGGAGCGTGAAGCCCGGTGCGATCTGCGGATCGAGCAGATTGCGGACGGACTTGTTGGTGAACAGACCTCGGACCATCGCCTCCCAATTGCCGCGCCGAGACGCAAAGACGTTGAGGTCACGACGGTTTTCACCACGCTCGACGAGATACTCGGCGGCTTCGCCGACCTGTGGAATCTGCCCCGCAGGTGAGATGTGATCGGTGGTGATGTCGTCGCCCAGCACGAGCAGCGGATGCGCCGCGTAAGTGCCGAGGAGCGTGCCCTTGCCGAAGCCCGCGAAGGGCGGGCGGCGGATATAGGTCGAGCCCGGATCCCAAGGGAAGAGATCGGTGGCAGGAGCATCGAGCACCCGCCATGTCTCGCTGGCCTCCGCTTTCTCATAGGAGACATCGTAATCGCCGGCATTCGTCGCCGCAGCGAGGGCCGCATCGATCTCATCGCCGCTCGGCCAGAGATCGGCGAGCCTGATCTCTTCGCCCGCCGCCGAGCGCCCGATCGGATCGACGAGGATGTTGCGGTTCACGTCGCCCGCCAACGCAAACGCAACCACGAGCGGAGGTGAGGCCAGAAAGCCCGCCTCGAGCTGCGGATGAACGCGTCCCGGGAAGTTGCGATTGCCGGACAGAACGGCGATGGGAAGAATGCCGCGTTCCGTCATGGCCTGCTCGATGATCGCAGGCAACGGACCCGAATTGCCGATGCAGGTGGTGCAGCCATAGCCGACGATGCCAAAGCCCACCGATTCGAGATCGTCCAGCAAACCGGCGCGGCGGAGATAAAGCTCGGCTGTCGGCGAGCCGGGCGCCAATGATGTCTTCACCCATCCGGGCGGCGTGAGGCCGAAACGGCGCGCTTTGCGGGCGACGAGCCCCGCGGCGACGAGAAGCCTCGGATCGGAGGTGTTGGTGCAGCTCGTGATGGCAGCGATGGCAACCGAACCATGGCCGGGGTCCTCGTCGGAAACCGGACGTCCGGCGAGCATGGGAGCGAGCGCTTCGATTGTTGCTCCGGCTGAAATGCGATCCTGCGGACGGCGTGGTCCTGCAAGGCTGACCTCGACCTCATCAAGATCGATCTCGATCGTATCGGTGTAGCGTGGGCAGGCCTTCGGATCGAACCAGAGCCCCTGCCGCTTGGCATATTCTTCCACGAAGCGGACATGCTCTGCAGAGCGGCCTGTCTCGTGTAAATAGCGCAGCGTCTGCTCATCGATGGGGAAGAAGCCGGAATTGGCGCCGAACTCCGGCGTCATGTTGGCGATGACGGCGCGGTCGCCTGCGGAGAGTGTCGAAACGCCCTCGCCATAAAACTCGACGAAGCGATCTGCCAGATCGATGCGCCGGAGCCGCTCCGTGACCGTCAATGCCAGATCGGTCGCGAGCACGCCCTGCTTCAGGCGTCCGTTCAGGCGGACGCCGATGATGTCCGGCACGCGAATCATCACAGGCATGCCGAAGAAAACGCTTTCCGCCTCGAGCCCGCCGACGCCCCAACCGAGCACGCCGATGCCGTTGATCATCGGCGTGTGGCTGTCCGTGCCGATCAACGTATCTGGCATGGCCCATGACACGCCATCCGACACGCTATCGCGCCGGGACGTGGTCACGACACTTGCCAGCCGCTCAAGATTGAGCGTGTGCATGATGCCTGTGCCGGGCGGATGGACGCGAACGCCCGTGAGAGCACGTGTGGCCCATTTCATGAAGCGGTAGCGTTCGGCATTGCGCCCGAATTCGCGCTCCATGTTGCGCAGGAGCGCATCGGAGGTGCCGAACACGTCGACGGCGACGGAATGGTCCGTGGAGACATCCACGGGCAGGACGGGATTGAGCAGGCTCGGATCGTGCCCTGCTTCCGCGAGGGATGCGCGCATTCCGGCAATATCCACCAGAGCCGGCCCGCAGGTGGTGTCGTGCATCAGAACACGGCCGGGCAGGAAGGGGATCTCCTCTTCGCTGCGTCCGCTCTCCAGCCAATTCAGGATCGCATGCTTGGCCCTGGAGGCATCGTCCCCCGCGGTGCGCAGGACATTCTCAAGCATGATCCGCAGGATATGCGGCAGTCGCTGAAGGCTGTCTCCAGCTGCCTCGGGAAGATCGACGATACAATGCTGCCGCCCGTCGATGACAATGGTTGCTGCAGCCGCTCGCAGTTCCGTTTCATGGGTCATGGCCTTTTATTGCATAATGGTTCAAATAAATGCAAACTGTTTTGCATTTTTAGCGATCAATATGCCAAACCAGAAAAGCTAACCACCCCTGCTCAGCTCGATACTGGTCCAGAGTGGCGGTACAATCGCTTCCGCGGATAAGCGCTAAGCCGTTGATTTGTCTAAACTTCTAATCGGGTCGGCCCAACCCTCTCCTGCGCATTGTCCCATTCTTCTGGGTCTGATCCGCAAAAGAGATCCAGGTCAGCCAGAATTTCGGAGCTGCCAGTATGGTGCACGCGGGTGTACACATGGTCCTTTCCATGACGCGGCCCTGGAGGCATTCCCACAACCAGAGTCGGCTGAGTGCGGAAAGGTATAGATCACAGCCCCGATGGTCACTTCTGGTCCTCAGTCCCCTCGCGCAACACCACGCACGATCAAGGTCAGGCACGGTGGTTCCCTGGTGCTGCTTCGCAACGGCAGGCAGCTCTTTGCCATGGTCCGTTCCTATCTCTGGTCAGCCATGGCGGTTGGCCTTGCGGCAGGTATTGGGCTTGCGCTGACGTCTCTGGTTCGCCTGCCCAACGTCTCGATGGTCTTTCTCCTGGCGGTCCTGTTCTCGGCGGCCCGCTTCGGAATATGGCCTGCCCTCGTCTCATCGGGATTGTCGTTTCTCGCCTACAACTTCTTCTTCATCGAGCCGCTTCATACGTTTTCCGTCACTGAGCCCCACGAACTGCTCGCCCTTCTGGTGCTGTTGGTCGCCGCGGTTCTGACCTCGACAATTGCCGGCCAGGCCAGGGAACAGGCGAGACGGGCAGCCGAGCGGGATTTGGCTTCCCAGCGCCTATACAAGTTCGCCCGGCGCCTCTCGGCGCTCGCCGATCCGCGATCCGTTGTCGATCATGCGGCCATCCAGGCTCACGGCGACCTGCATCATCCCTGTGTGATCCTGCTCTCCGAGAGAGGATCGCTCGAGATCGCGGCAGCTTGGCCGCCCGAAGACAGCCTCGATCCGGAAGCGCGATCGGCCGCGCAAATCGCACTTGCGAAGGGCGAGGCGACTGGTTCGGGGACAGCGCATTGTGAGACCGTGCCATGGCTCTTTCTGCCGCTCCGGGCACCGGAGGGCGCTATCGGCGTGATTGGCGTCGCCCAACCAGGTAACGCCTCCCTGGATCCCGAGACGCGGACTTTGTTCGAAACGGTTGCCGAGCTGACGGCAACGGCTCTGGAGCGGGCTCGTCTCGGCCAAGAGATCTCCGCGGCACGGACAGCCGCCGAGGCTGAGCGGGTCCGCAACACTCTGCTGGCATCGATCAGTCACGACTTCCGTACGCCTCTGGCGTCCATCCTGGGGGCGGCAACCAGCTTGATCGAATATGGCGCCCGACTGCCGGAGCAGGCCCGTCGTGATTTGCTGGTCCAGGTGAAGGATGAGGCCGAGCACCTCGATGGCATGGTCCGCAATCTTCTCGCGATGACTCGCGTGGAAGCAGGGGCGCTCGAGCTCAACCGGGACTGGGTGGATCTTCAGGAGCTGTCCGACAGAGCTGTGGTCGTGGCCAAGCGGCGGGGCGCCTTACAGGCCTTCGATGTCCGCGTCGAGAAGGGGCTTCCGTTCGTCTTTGCCGATCCCATTCTGTTGGATCAGGTTCTGGCCAACGTGGTCGGCAATGCCATCCAGCATGCCGGCTCTGCCGACCGGATCATCCTTGAGGCCAAGCGCGAAGACCATGAGGTCGTCCTTTCCGTAACCGATAGCGGACCTGGAATTGCATCAGAGGTTTTGCCACGTATCTTTGAAAAGTTCGCGCGGGCGTCGCGGTCAAGCGGCGATGCCGGAGAGGGAACAGGGCTCGGCCTGGCGATCGTCAAAGGAATCGTCGAGGCTCATCAGGGCACTGTCGCGGCCTCCAGCCCTGTTGCAGATGGCCATGGGAGCCGAATAGAAATCAGGCTACCGCTTCCGAAGGAAGACACATGACCCATCCAGCTCGCGTCCTTGTCATCGACGATGAGCCGGCCATCCACCGGTTTCTCACGCCAGCCTTGCTGGCCAACGATTATGCAGTGCTCAAAGCCGAGAAGGGCAGCGATGCTCTCCGGCAGATTGCGGCAGATGCACCCGACATCGTCGTTCTCGATCTTGGCCTCCCGGACATGGACGGCAAGGATCTCATCACACGGGTGCGTGAATGGTCCGACGTGCCGATCATCGTTCTCTCTGCACGGGATCGGGAGGCTGAGAAGATTGCCGCTCTCGATTGCGGCGCGGACGATTTCGTCAACAAGCCATTCGGCGTCGGCGAGCTGATGGCCCGCCTGCGCACCGCATTGCGCCATCGTATGCAGCGTCGGGGCGAGACGCCGGTCGTGAGCGTCGGGGGCCTGGAAATCGATGTCCCGCGCCGGCGAGTGACCTGGCAGAGAAGCGAGGTGAGCCTCAGCCCGAAAGAGTTCGATCTTCTCGCGTTCCTGGCGCGCCATGCGGGCAAGGTCGTGACCCACCGTCAGATCCTGACTGCCGTCTGGGGACCGGCCCATGAGCATGACACTCAATATCTGCGCGTTTATGTCGGCCAGCTCAGGCAGAAGATCGAGCCGAACCCGTCAGATCCCTGCTTTATCCTAACGGAACCCGGCATCGGCTACCGCCTTCTCGACATGACCTGAGTGGCGACAGGTCTGCCGTCTTTATATCGTCTTTATACTGGGCCTCTCACTTCCATATCGCATTTTTATGCGAGCCGGATCATGTCTCTGCCCAACGGGTCAGGGCTGGTCAGTCGCGTCCGCAGGAACGGATGAACCGGCACCCATCCTGATCCACTTGGGACAGCCGGAATGTGGCTTCAGCGAAATCAGGTACGGGATCTCCGCGCTCTCTTGCTGCGGATCGAGGCGGCGTCCGAACCGACGAGCCGGATTGTGGACGAGATTCTTCATCGTGCCTGCCCTCGACTGAAGGGTGCGCCTCAGCCTCACAGCCTCGTGCAGCGTCTGATCGAAGTGGAGGCCTGGGTCGACCTGGGCTTCTGGCTGATCGGATGGGAGCTGCCGGATTGGATGATCCATCGGCTTTCATGCGATGACAGACGTTGGAACTGCGCGATTTGTGTGCGCGGTCTGGCGATTAACTGGGTCGAGGATATGGCTGAATTTCAGCACGACAATCCGGCTCTGGCGATTTTCGGCGCTCTCGTCCAAGCCCAGATCCAAAAGATGCAGGGACATGCTCCTAGCAACGTCACCCCGTTCAGACGGATGGAAGGCGACGGAATAAGTCTTCTGAAAAGGTAGAGAGATAGATGACCGTAGCGGCTTCCAGCGAGCCCCGTTCCACGGAACCGGCAGTTCAGACCCGACCTCATGGTTCCAGCTTTTGGATGCTGACCCTCGGGACGCTCGGCGTCGTCTATGGCGACATCGGCACGAGCCCTCTCTACGCGCTCAAGGAGTCGCTCTCCGCTGCTGCTGCGGGTGGAATCGTCACGCGCGAGATGGTGTTCGGCATCGTGTCTCTCATCTTATGGGCGCTGATCTTCATCGTCACAATCAAATACGTGCTGTTCATCCTGCGCGCCGACAACAATGGCGAAGGCGGTACGCTCACGCTCATGGCGTTGGCTCAGAAGGCCATGGGGCACAATGTGCTCCTGATCACCTTGCTGGGCATGGGTGGCGCCGCCTTGTTCTACGGCGATGCCATCATCACGCCGGCGATCTCCGTGCTCTCCGCCGTTGAAGGCCTCACGGTCGCGAGCCCAGCCTTCAAGCATTACATCCTGCCGCTCAGCCTGGCGATCATGGTCGGCCTGTTCGCAGTGCAGAGCCATGGCACGGCCCGCGTTGCGGCCTGGTTCGGACCGATCACGGCGGTCTGGTTCATTCTCATGGCTCTGGGCGGGCTTATTCATATCACAGACGATCCGAGCATTCTCGCCGCGATCAGCCCGACCCATGGCATAGCGTTTCTGACCACCCACGGTACGGCAGGCCTGTTCGCTCTCGGTGCGGTCTTTCTCGCCGTAACCGGCGCTGAAGCGCTCTATGCCGATATGGGCCATTTCGGGCGGCGGCCGATCCAGACGGCGTGGATGGGGCTCGTTCTGCCATGCCTCGCCTTGAACTATGTCGGCCAGGGCGCGCTGCTTCTCGATGATCCGACCAAGATCGAGAACCCCTTCTTCCTGCTTTATCCCGAATGGGCGCTGCTCCCGATGATCGGCATGGCAACGATTGCCACCATCATCGCGAGCCAGGCGGTCATCACGGGTGCCTTCTCCATTACGCAACAGGCGATCCAGCTCGGACTTTTGCCGCGCATGGAGATCCGCTGGACATCCGAGACCGAGAAGGGGCAGATCTACGTGGCCAAGGTGAACTACCTGCTGCTGCTCGCAGTGGTCTTCCTGGTAATCACCTTCAAGAGTTCCAGCGCCTTGGCGCACGCTTACGGCATTGCCGTCACGGGCACGATGGTGGTGACTGCCATCATGGCTTTCTTCGTGGTCCGGCGATTCTGGAAATGGCCGCTTTGGCTTGCCGTCGTCGTCACCGCGCCGTTTCTGCTGGTCGATACGATCTTCTTGGCGGCCAATGCGCTCAAGATCCCAGAAGGCGGCTGGATGCCTCTGTTCGTGGGCGGGCTGCTCGTCATGCTCATGATGACGTGGCGTGGCGGCGCCCGCATTCTGTCCGAGAAAACCCGGAAAGCCGATGTTCCTCTGCTTGAACTCATCGGCATGCTGCAAAAAAGCCAACCCTATCAGGTCAAGGGAACCGCTGTGTTCATGACGAGCGATCCGGAAACAGCGCCTGCTGCACTTCTGCACAATCTCAAGCACAACAAGGTGCTGCATGAGCAGAACGTGATCCTGACGGTCAGGACCGAAGATGCGCCACGCATTTCCGACGAGGAGCGTGTGCGAATCGCACACCTCGGCGGCTCGTTCTGGCGCGCGAGCATGACCTTTGGCTACATGGAGTCGCCAAACATTCCGCGAGGCCTAGCCTTGCTTCGGAAACAGGGGTTCAAGTTTGACATTATGACAACATCGTTCTTTGTCTCGCGCCGCTCGATCCGGCCTTCGGTCCATGGCGGCATGCCCTACTGGCAGGACAAACTGTTCATCAGCCTTGCCAAGTCGGCGAGCGACGCCACCGACTTCTTCCAGATTCCAACAGGGCGCGTGGTGGAAGTTGGAACGCAGGTCTCTGTCTGAACCAAGGGCGATCTTCAGGGGCAACAGACGGGATCTTCTTTAACGGGTCTGATAGTCCGGCACGACGAGCGCAATTGCTCTACTGCCTCACGTAACCCGGATACCGAGCGCTGATCTCGCCCACATGGGAGAGGGTGCCGGAGAGGTGGTCGCGCAGATGCTGCTGCGCCTCGTCGGGTTTGCCGTCGGCGATGGCCTGCACGATCAACTTATGATGCCGCACGATGCCTTCTATCTTGCCGGGCGTCGGCAGGTAGAGGCGCCGAAGTCGGTCGATGTGCCCGCTGCGGCTGCGCACGAGCAGCCAGAGATCATGCATCTGGGCGGCTTCATAAAGGTGCCGGTGAAAGTCCTGATCCGCGGCCTCGAAAGCCTGCAGGTCGTTGGCCTCCATCAGGGCCTGCTGCTGTGCGACGATACCCTTGAGCCGCGCGACCAGCCTTGTGTCGGGGTTCAAGGCCAAGCTGCGGACGATCTCAAGCTCCAGGGAGCGTCGCAGGAAGTGGGCCTGCTGAGCGAGCGTGAGGTCGATGGGGCTGACCACTGTCGCATGTTGCGGAAAGACGTCCACAAGGCCTTCCTCCTCGAGCCGCATCAGGGCGTCGCGAATGGGCGTGGAGCTGACCCCGAACTGCGCGGCAAGCGTCGTCCGGGACAGGGTGGTGCCCGGCGTCAGCTCCAAGGACAGGATCGCCTCCCTCAAGCGCTCGAAAACCTGAGGAGCCGCCTGACGGCCACGCTCCAGGCGCTCCGGGGTTTGGAGAGGAACTTGATGTTTCAATGCTGATTTTGACAGCGACATTCTGAACAACCCGACTTGTCCGTTGAGTTTCTATAGCATACTTGCGAGCCGTGCACTAATGCATTAGTGTATGAGTTGCCGGAACGGAAGTGCCGGATCATCCCGAAGCCCCCATGAAGAGGGGCCACCCTGAGGAAATACCATGAAGAAGCAGATGAGGCGCCTTGGCGCCGGTATTGCGGCTGCCGTTGGATTGCTTGCTCTCGCAGGCACCGCCCAGGCTCAGCAAAAGACCGAAATCTCCATCACCCGTCAGCCCGGCATTCTCTATTTGCCGACGCATATCATTGAAAAGCAGCAGCTGATCGAGAAGCATGCGGCAAAACTCGGGTTGCCGGAACTCAAGACCAAATGGGTAACCTTCAGCGGCGGTGGTGCGCAGACCGATGCGCTTCTGTCCGGCGGCGTCGACATGGTGAATACCGGCGTCGGCAACCTGCTCCTCCTGTGGGATCGCACCAAAGGCGGCGTGAAGGGAATCGTGGCGACATCCGCGCAGCCGCTGGCCCTCGTGACGCACGATCCCAAGATCAAGTCGCTCAAGGATTTCGCCCCTGGCGACAAGATCGCGGTGCCGACCGTGAAGGTCTCGACCCAGGCCATTCTGCTGCAGATGGCGAGCGCAAAGGAGTTCGGTGAGGATCAGTGGTCGAAGCTCGATGCCAATACGGTGCAGCTCGGTCATCCCGATGCCGTCGTGGCCATGACGAACCCGCAGCACGAGGTCAAGAACCACTTCGCCGCGCCGCCTTTCCAGTACATCGAGATGAAGACGGTGCCGAATGCGCGCATCATCCTGCAATCGCCCGATATCATCGGCGGGCCGCTGACCCAGGGCCAGTTCTTCACCACCACCAAGTTTGCCGAGGCCAATCCGAAAGTGATCGAGGCGGTTCGCGCCGCGTCGAAGGAGGCGCAGGATTTCATCCGCACAAACACCAAGGAAGCCGTCGATATCTACAAGGAGATCACCGGCGACAAGACGAGCCCCGAGGATCTGCTCGCCTGGCTCAAGGAGCCAGGCATGATGGAGTGGAATCTTCAGCCGCAGGGCACGATGAAGTTCGCCGAGCACCTCCACAAGATCGGCACGCTCAAGACGAAGCCCTCGTCCTGGAAGGATTTCTACCTGCCGATCGCGCATGATCTGAACGGCAACTGATTGAGCCCGTGCGCCCCGAGACAGCACGGGGCGCACCACCACCATTTCATTTCAGGTCTTCATTCATGTCCGCTCTTCTCGATGTCAGTGGCGTGACGCTGCGCTACAAAACGCCCAGCGTTCTCGTGACGGCGACCGACAGGGTCAGCTTCCAGGTCAATCAATCGGACCGCTTCGTTCTGCTGGGACCCTCCGGCTGCGGCAAGTCCACGCTTCTCAAGGCCGTCGGCGGCTATTTGCACCCGAGTGAAGGCAAGATCCGCATCAAGGGCCGCGAGGTCACGGAGCCCGGGGCGGACCGGATGATGGTGTTTCAGGAATTCGACCAGCTTCTGCCGTGGAAGACGGTGCTGGAGAACGTGATGTTCCCGCTTCTCGTGGCGCGCAAGCTGCCGCGCAAGGAGGCGGAGGACAGGGCAAAGGCCTATATCGAGAAAGTCAATCTCACCCGCGCCATCAACTCCTATCCGCACACCCTCTCGGGCGGCATGAAGCAGCGCGTGGCGATTGCCCGCGGCATGGCGATGGAGCCGGACATCCTGCTGATGGACGAGCCGTTCGCGGCGCTCGACGCCCTCACCCGCCGCACCTGTCAGGATGAGCTTTTGCAATTGTGGGAAGACACGAAATTCACCGTGCTCTTCGTCACCCACTCGATTGCGGAAGCGATCAAGATCGGCAACCGCATCCTGCTTCTCTCGCCCCATCCCGGCCGCGTGAAGGCCGAGGTCAACGACGTGGACCGCGTCTCGCCGACCGATGGCAGCGCGGGCCAGCTCGAGAAACACATCCACGAACTCCTCTTCGCGGAAGAAGGCGCACATTAGGGATGACGCTCATGAGCAACGCACAGATCGTGATGCGCGCCGAGACTACGCCGGCGCAGGCCTCGACGAGCGAGGTGGAGCGCAAGCTCAGCACCCTGGAGCTCGCCTGGGGCAACGGCTTCGTCCGCAAGACGGCGATCATCATTTTTCTCGGGATCGTCTGGGAAATCTACGGACGCTATCTTGACAACCCGCTTCTCTTCCCGACTCTTCTCGACACCCTGTCCACCATGGTCGACCGGGTTGCGGACGGCACGATTCCGCTGCGTGCCTGGACGTCGCTGAAGGTTCTGCTGATGGGCTACGCCTCCGGCGTTACCATCGCGTCGGTTCTGACGATCCTTGCCATCAACACGCGCATCGGCACGGACTTCCTCGAGACGATGACGGCAATGTTCAACCCGCTGCCGGCCATCGCGCTTCTGCCGCTCGCGCTGATCTGGTTCGGCCTCGGCAACGGCAGCCTCGTCTTCGTTCTCATCCACTCCGTTCTCTGGGCCGTGGCGCTCAACACCCATTCGGGCTTCCTCGGCGTGTCGCAGACCTTGCGCATGGTGGGGCGCAACTACGGACTGAAAGGTCTGTCCTACGTGTTCAAGATCTTGGTGCCGGCGGCCTTCCCGTCGATCCTCACCGGATTGAAGATCGGCTGGGCCTTTGCCTGGCGTACCCTGATTGCAGCGGAGCTCGTCTTCGGCGTGTCATCAGGGCAGGGCGGTCTTGGCTGGTTCATCTTCGAGAACCGCAACCTGCTCGACATTCCGTCCGTCTTCGCTGGGTTGCTCACCGTCATCATCATCGGTCTTGTCGTCGAGAACCTGATCTTCAGGACGATCGAGCGCAAGACCATCAGGAAATGGGGACTCCAGAGCTGAGCTATCGCTCGGCTCCGTCACCCCTCGCGATCTATTGAACAGGTATCCATCCATGTCGCCCAAGAAGACACCTGATGCGCTGCGTAGCGCACGCTGGTTCGCGCCCGACGATCTGCGCGGCTTCGGCCACCGCTCCCGCATGATGCAGATGGGCTACGCCCCCGAGGATTGGGCCGGACGCCCCGTCATCGCCATCCTCAACACCTGGTCCGACATCAATCCCTGCCACGCCCATTTCAAGCAGCGTGTCGATGACGTGAAGCGCGGCGTGCTGCAGGCCGGCGGCTTTCCCATCGAGCTGCCCGGCAGCTCTCTGGCAGAGCAATATGTGAAGCCGACCACCATGCTCTACCGCAACCTGCTCGCCATGGATGTGGAGGAGCTGCTGCGTTCCCATCCCGTGGACGGCGTGGTGCTCATGGGCGGCTGCGACAAGACCACGCCCGCCCTGCTGCTCGGCGCCACGAGCGCAGGACTGCCTGCCATCTATCTGCCTGCCGGTCCGATGCTGCGCGGCAATTGGAAGGGCAAGATCCTCGGCTCCGGTTCCGATGCCTGGAAATATTGGGACGAGCGTCGCGCCGGTACGATCTCCGATTCCGACTGGCTCAACATGGAAGCAGGCATCGCGCGAAGCTACGGAACCTGCATGACCATGGGCACCGCCAGCACGATGATGGCGATCGCAGAAGCCATCGGCATGACGCTGCCGGGCGCTTCCTCCATTCCGGCCGCGGATGCCAACCATATCCGCATGAGCGCAGAGTGCGGTCGCCGCATCGTCGAAATGGTGTGGGAGGATCTGACGCCCGAAAAGGTGCAGACCCGTGAAGCGTTCTTGAACGGCATCGCGGTTGCGATGGCCATGGGCTGCTCCACCAATGCCATCATCCACCTCATCGCGCAGGCGCGTCGCGCGGGGCAGGATATCGGGCTCGGTGATTTCGAGGCCGCAAGCCGCAAGGTCCCCGTCATCGCCAATATCCGCCCGAGCGGCGACAAGTACCTGATGGAGGATTTCTTCTATGCGGGTGGCCTGCCCGCACTGATGACCCGCATCAGGGATCACCTCCATCTCGACGTTCTCACCGTGAATGGCCAGACATTAGGCGAGAACATCTCGCGGGCAGAGGTCTACAATGACGATGTCATCCGGACCGTCGACAACCCGATCTATGCCGAGGGCGCGCTTGCGGTGCTGAAAGGTAATCTCGCGCCCGACGGCTGCGTGATCAAGCCGAGCGCCTGCGATCCGCGCTTCCTGAAGCATACGGGTCCGGCGTTGGTGTTCGACGATTACCCGTCCATGAAAGCCGCCATCGAGGACGAGAATCTGGACGTCACGGCCGATCACGTCCTCATCCTCCGCAATGCCGGCCCCCAGGGCGGACCGGGCATGCCGGAATGGGGCATGCTGCCGATCCCCAAGAAGCTCGTGAAGCAGGGCGTGCGCGACATGGTGCGTCTGTCGGATGCGCGCATGAGCGGAACGAGCTATGGCGCGTGCATCCTGCATGTGTCGCCGGAGGCCTATGTGGGCGGACCTTTGGCCCTGGTGCGGAACGGCGACATGATCTCGCTCGATGTCGCCGCGCGTACGATCAATCTCGATGTACCTGTCGAGGAACTGGAGCGCCGCCGCACTGCCTGGGTGAGGCCTGAACCCCGCTACGAGCGCGGCTATGGCTGGATGTTCACGCGCCATATCAAGCAGGCCCATGAGGGCTGCGACTTCGACTTCCTGGAAACGAGCTTCGGCGCGCCCGTGGGCGAGCCCGCCATCTTCTGACGATTGGAGACAACCATCATGGCACTTCACCCCGAAACCCGCGAGAAGCTCAAAACCGTCAGCACCGCGACGCTCTGCACGGCTCTCTACAAGCGCGGCCTGCGCAACCAGTTCATCCAGGATGTGCGACCGCTCAACCCGAGCCTCGGCAACATGGTGGGCGAGGCCTTCACCCTGCGCTACATCCCGGCGCGCGAGGATCTGAACCCGATCAGCGTGTTTCAGGATCGCGCTCACCCGCAACGCAAAGCGGTCGAGGAATGCCCTCCCGGCGCGGTCATGGTGATCGACAGCCGCAAGGATGCGCGCGCGGCATCCGCCGGCGGCATCCTGGTTTCGCGTCTCATGAAACGCGGCGTGGCGGGCGTCGTGACGGATGGCGGCTTCCGTGACTCGCCGGAGATCGCACGTCTCGACATCCCGGCCTATCACAACCGTCCTTCGGCTCCCACCAATCTCACGCATCATCAGGCGCTCGACATCAATGTGCCGATCGGCTGCGGCGACGTGCCGGTCTGGCCTGGGGACATGGTGGTCGGCGACGGCGAGGGCGTGGTGGTGATCCCGGCGCATCTGGCTGACGAGATCGCGAACGAAGCCGTCGAGATGACGGCGTTCGAGGATTTCGTTCAGGAAGAAGTGCTGAAAGGCCGCTCGATCCTCGGCCTCTATCCCGCCACGGACCCGCAGACGCTCACCGATTTCGCCGCATGGCGCGAAGCCAACCGGCGCTGATTGGCGTCTCTCACTTCATCATTCCAGGGACACGCGAGCATGGCGTCTTCAGCCGTCAAGGTCTTCTACAACAGCCTCGGCACGCCCGAGATCTACGCGTTGATGCAACGACTGAAATCCCCGTCCCTGGAGCTGGTGCTCCTGGAGAAGGACGACGACGAGGAGCGGGTCGCCAAGGTCCGGGACTGCGAAGCGATCATTGCGGCCGCAACGCCGCTGACGCGCAGAACCATCGAGGCTGCTCCCCGATTGCGCTTCGTCCAGCACCAAGGCGTCGGTTATCACGACACGGTCGATGTGCCGGCACTGATTGAGCGCGGCGTCCGCCTCGCGGTCAGTACGGCCGGCACCATTGGCGTTGCCGAGCATGCCGTGATGCTTGCCCTTGCGGCGGCAAGGCGGCTGACATTCGCCGATCCGGAACTGCGGCGCGGGCAATGGCATGCCAACAGCCTGCGCCCGGTCTCCATCGAGCTTGCCGGCAAAACGGTGGGATATGTCGGCATGGGCCGCATCGGTCAGGCCGCGGCCGAGCGTTTCAGAGGGTTCCAGACCCGAGGGCTCTATTCCGATCCGAATGTGCGCCTGCCGCCGGAGCGCGAAGCCGCGCTGGGGCTCGAACCGGCATCCTTGGAGCGCATCTTGCGCGAGGCCGATATTGTCACCCTTCATCTGCCGCTGACCTCGGAAACCCGCAACCTCATCGGACGGGACGAACTCGCCCTGATGAAGCCGAACTCCATTCTCATCAACACCGCACGCGGCGGAATCGTGAATGAGGCGGCTCTCGTGGAGGCCTTGAAGGCGGGCCGACCCGGCGCCGCCGGTGTCGACGTATTCGAAATGGAACCGATGCCGGCCGATCACCCGCTCGCCACGCTGCCAAACACGGTTCTGACGCCTCACATCGCGGCAGGAACCTGGGACTCGTTCGTGGGCAAGATGGATTCCGTTTTGTCCAACATCGAAGCCTTCTTCGATGGAAGACCGTTACAGAACGAGATCGTGCTTCGATCCACATAGATTGTCGATGTGCTTTCTTCAGGTTGAAAGGCACGATCCTCTACGGAGCGTTATCTTCCGGCATTCGATCCCACAGCATCGGACGAAAAAAGTGGATTTGCACTTTTGCGATCGATCCGATGCTTTCTCCTTAGATGAGAGCATCGTTGATTGCGGAAAACCGGATCCACTCTTCCGCACGATGCTCTAGCCGCGTTCTCCCAAGAACAAATTCCCCGGGGAACATAGGAACGTTTGGTCGAGCGAGACGTTGAACTCCGCCGTCTTGCTAGCCAGAAGACCAAAATGCCGCCAGAAACCCTGGAGACTGGTCAAAGAAAGCGGGAAGCGCTGACCTTTCTCATCCTTGCCGTTCTGATATGGCCCTTCATCGCCGTCGGCGTCGTCGCCGGCTGGGGCTTCATTGTCTGGATGTATTACCTGTTCACAGGCCCTCCGGGACCGGTCTGAAGGTGGCAGGCGATGACCGACGTGCCCGATCTTCAGCGCCGTCATTTCCTGCTGGGCCGGTTCGCGGAGACGTCGCAACCGGCTGAGCCTCCTGTTGCTGTCATCACCCAATCCTGTTTTGCTCATCGCGGCGTCGCCTGCATGAGCTGCCGCGATGTCTGTCCGACGGGAGCCGTCCGTTTCGCGCTGGCTCTTGGTGGGGCCCGTCCCCGGATCAACACGGATCGTTGCACCGGCTGCGGGGTCTGTGCCCAGGCCTGCCCGGCAGAGGCCATTCGTCTGGCGCCCTTGGAGGCAGCCTCATGAGCGAGTGCCATATCTCCAGCCTTGTGGTCCACAGCCTCCCCGACAGGATTCCCGCCATCGTCGAGCATCTCGGCCGCATTCAGGGCGCCGAGGTTCATGGCGGGCAGGAGGCGGGCAAGCTCATCGTCACCCTTGAGACCGAGACGGAAGGGCAGATCGTCGAGCGCCTCAACGCGATCCAGCTTCTCGACGGTGTCCTCGCCGCCACCCTTGTCTTTCATCACTTCGAGCCAGTGCAAGAGCGGGAATAACGCCATGGATCTCACGCGTCGCACCCTCCTGAAAACCCAGGCCGCTGCAGCGGCGGCGGCGGCAGCCGGCGTTTCCCTGCCCGCGGACGCTCAGAACATTCCGACCGGCGAGGAAATCCAGCTTCAATGGTCGAAGGCACCCTGCCGCTTCTGCGGCACCGGCTGCGGGGTAATGGTGGCCGTCAAGGATGGCCGCGTCGTCGCGACCCACGGCGACATGCAGGCGGAGGTCAATCGCGGCCTCAATTGCGTGAAGGGCTATTTCCTGTCCAAGATCATGTACGGCACCGACCGGCTCACGCAGCCGCTCATGCGCATGAAGAACGGGCAATTCGACAAAGACGGCGAGTTCCAGCCGGTCTCGTGGGATCAGGCCTTCGACGAGATGGCCCGCCAGTTCAAGCGCGTGCTGAAGGAGAAGGGACCCGAGGCCGTGGGCATGTTCGGCTCGGGCCAGTGGACGATCTGGGAAGGCTATGCGGCCTCCAAGCTGATGCGCGCAGGCTTTCGCACCAACAACCTCGATCCGAACGCCCGCCACTGCATGGCCTCGGCGGCCGTCACCTTCATCCGCACTTTCGGCATGGACGAGCCGATGGGCTGCTACGACGATTTCGAGCACGCCGACGCCTTCGTGCTCTGGGGCCCGAACATGGCCGAGATGCACCCGATCCTGTGGACCCGGGTGACCGACCGCCGCCTGAGTCAACCGCACGTGAAGATTGTGACGCTGTCAACGTACGAGCACCGTACGACGGACCTGTCCGACATGGCTTTGATCTTCAAGCCGAACTCGGACCTCGCGATCATGAACTACATCGCGAACTACCTCATCCAGAACAATGCGGTGAACCGCGAGTTCGTGGAGAAGCACTGCAACTTCCGGCTGGCGAATACCGATATCGGCTACGGATTGCGGTCTGATCACGTGCTGGAGCAGCGGGCGCAGCACGCCAACGATGCCCAGGTGTCGCACGCGGCGAGCTTCGAGGACTATGCCAAGCTCATGAGCCAGTACACGGTCGAGAAGGCCTCCGAACTCTCGGGCGTGCCGGCGGAGCGGCTGGAGGCCCTGGCGCGCCTCTATGCCGATCCGAAGACCAAGGTGATGTCGCTCTGGACCATGGGCTTCAACCAGCATGTCCGCGGCGTCTGGGCCAACCATATGGTCTACAATCTGCATCTGCTGACCGGAAAGATCTCGGAGCCCGGCAATTCCCCCTTCTCGCTCACCGGACAGCCCTCGGCCTGCGGCACGGCACGTGAGGTCGGCACTTTCAGCCACCGCCTGCCGGCCGACATGCAGGTCAACAATCCCGAGCACCGCAAGCATGCTGAGGAGATCTGGAAGCTTCCGCACGGATTACTGCCGGAGAAAGTCGGCTATCACGCCGTGCAGCAGGACCGCATGCTGAAGGACGGCAAGCTCAACGCCTACTGGATCATGTGCAACAACAACCTCCAGACGGCGCCGAACACCAACAACGAGACCTATCCGGGCTATCGGAACCCGGCGAACTTCGTGGTCGTCTCGGATGCCTATCCGACCGTGACCGCCATGGCGGCCGACCTGATCCTGCCTGCGGCCATGTGGGTGGAGAAGGAAGGCGCTTACGGCAATGCGGAGCGGCGCACGCATTTCTGGCATCAGCTCGTCAACGCGCCGGGAGACGCCCGTTCCGATCTCTGGCAGCTGATGGAGTTCTCCAAGCGCTTCACCACCGACGAGGTCTGGCCGAAGGAGATCCTCGATGCCGACCCCGGCTACAGAGGCAAGACCCTCTACGATGTGCTCTATGCCAATGGTGAGGTGAACAAGTTCCCGCTGTCCGAAATCGATCCGGCCTATGAGAACCGGGAGGCGAAGGCCTTCGGTTTCTACGTTCAGAAAGGCTTGTTCGAGGAATATGCGAGCTTCGGCCGCGGCCATGGGCACGATCTGGCGCCGTTCGAAACCTATCACCAGGTCCGCGGGCTGCGCTGGCCGGTGGTAAACGGGCAGGAAACGCGCTGGCGCTATCGGGAAGGCCACGACCCCTACGTCGAGAAGGGCAGCGGGCTGCAGTTCTATGGCAATCCCGACAAGAAGGCCAACGTCATCGGCGCGCCCTACGAACCGCCGGCAGAGGCTCCGGATGGGGAGTATGATCTGTGGCTCGTCACAGGCCGCGTGCTGGAGCACTGGCATTCAGGCTCCATGACGCTGCGCGTGCCCGAACTCTACAGGGCTTTTCCGGGCGCCATCCTGTTCATGCATCCTGACGACGCCGCCAAGCGTAACTTGCGGCGGGGGCAGGAGGTTCGTCTCGTGTCCCGGCGCGGCGAGATCCGCACACGCGTCGAAACGCGAGGTCGCAACAGAATGCCTCCCGGCGTGGTCTTCGTGCCGTTCTTCGATGCGAGCCAACTCATCAACAAGGTCACTCTCGACGCGACCGATCCGATCTCGAAGCAGACCGATTTCAAGAAATGCGCCGTCAAGGTCGTGGCAGCCAACGTGGCGGATGCAGGGAGCACTCAGCAATGAAGCACGGTGCCTTTGCTTTTCTCCTGAGTGTCGTGCCTTGCCTAACAGCGGGTGTGCTTTTTGCCCAGGATGCGCCGCGTCTGCGGGGGCCGGAGCCCTTTACGAAGGAGGTTCCGGCACCGCCCATGCAGCGCCAGGTCACCGATGACGTCCGGGTGATGCGAAACTATCCGGACCAGCCTCCCGTGATCCCGCATTCCATCGAAGGCTACGCGGTCGATCTCAATGCCAACAAGTGCATGTCGTGCCACGCCCGCAAGTTCACGGAGCAGAGCCAGGCTCCGATGATCAGCGTGACGCATTATCAGGATCGTGCCGGAAATACGCTCGGCGGCCTGGCACCGCGCCGCTATGTCTGCGTGTCCTGCCATGTGCCGCAGACGACGGCCACTCCCCTCGTGGAGAACAGGTTTACGGACATGGACGCTCTCACCGAGCCGGAGCGCCAGCCTGAACGGAGGCGTCGTTGATGGCTGCGGGAATTTCACGAGCCTGGGGGTGGTTTCGAGCCAATCGGTGGGTCAAGACGGCCCTGAGCCCGCCGGGCTACTTGAGCCTCGCTTTTCTGACGCTCGGAGGCTTCGTGGCGGGCGTGATCTTCTGGGGTGCGTTCAATACTGCTCTCGAAGCAACGAACACGGAACAGTTCTGCACCAGCTGTCACGAGATGGAGGCGAATGTCTTCGAAGAGCTGAAGGGCACGATCCATTTCACGAACAGATCGGGCGTCCGGGCCACCTGTCCGGATTGCCACGTACCGCATGAATGGACCAACAAGATCGCTCGCAAG
Source organism: Microvirga vignae (assembly GCF_001017175.1). Classification (GTDB taxonomy): domain Bacteria; phylum Pseudomonadota; class Alphaproteobacteria; order Rhizobiales; family Beijerinckiaceae; genus Microvirga; species Microvirga vignae. The sequence continues at coordinate 184,167 of NZ_LCYG01000016.1, forward strand.
ATGCAGGCGTCGAAAGAAGTCTGGGGCCATATCTTCGGCTCCATCGACACGCGCGAAAAATTCCTCGCTCTGCGCAAGCACCTCGCGGAGCGGGAATGGGCGCGCATGAAGGCGAACGACTCGCTTGAGTGCCGCAACTGCCACAGCGATGAATCCATGGATCTGACAAAGCAGAATCCGCGTGCGGCTTCGGCGCACGAGCGCTTCCTGTTTACGGGACAGAGAACCTGCATCGATTGCCACAAGGGCATCGCACACCGCCTGCCCGACATGTCAGGCGTACCGGGTTGGGAGTGAGCTCATGCATCGCTTGAAACGGCCGACGGTTGCAGGCCTCCTGGCCATTGCCCTTCTCGGCATCGACCCGGTTCCGCCGGCACAGGCGCAAGGGACGTCACCACCTCCTGTCCAGGCCCGCACCGTCGCACCGGAGGAGTTCCTGCGCCTCGCCTACAGTTCTGCGAGCCTGCAGGCTCAGGCCGCCAAATTGGCCGCGTCCCGTGAGACGAGGCCCGAGGTCAAGGCTTTCGCCACGGCTGCACTCGACTTTCGGACACAACAGCTGCAGCGGATCGAAGTCTTTGCCCGCGAGCGCAGCCTGCCGCTTCCCACGACCAAGGAGTTCGAGCACCAGGTGATCATCGAGAACCTCGAGCCCCTTGATTATCTGGCCTTGAGCCGACGTTATGCGGAGATGCAGGTTCAAGCCCTTCAGCAGGAACTCACCATCTATCAGGCTGCGAGTCAGAGCAACAACCAGGAGATCAAGGCTTTCGCTTCGCAAGCTCTGCCGGAGCTTGAGCAGCAGCGCGCGGGAGCCCAGAAAATGTACGAGACGATCCGGCCTTGACGAGCATCCTCGACTGGACCTTCGCTCTCCAGGTCGACAAAGCAACCCGCGCCCGCACCGATGTTCAGAATGCGGTCTCCGTCAGGATGAGAATGCTGCCGATGAGGACCAGGGCGAAGGCTGGCCAATGCGTCTTGAAGCTGAATGCTTTCGGGCTCTGTCTTGGCTCCAGACTCGCCTTCGCCCCGGTCCTCCCGCCTGGTTTTGCGTCGCTCAATTGTCCTCGCCAAAGAGCTTGAGCGGCTCCGTAGAGCACACCGGCGATGATGAGCAATGCGCCGATCCAGGTGAGGAGAAAGCCCGATTCCATGGAATTCTCCCTGCTCTAATCTCCTACAAGGCTCACTGACCGGGTGCGAAGAACGAGAGGCGTGAGAAAAGCGTGTAGTCCGCTTCGAGCATCATGATGGCGACGAAGACCAGAACGGCGCTCATTGGCACCAGGATGGCATAGACGAGCGACAGACGCTCCCACGCCATGTGCATGAACACGGCGACGATGAGCCCCGCTTTGAGCAGCATGAACAGGAGGATGAGGGAATATCGAAGGAAACCCTCGAGCTGGAAGTAATCGACCAGGTACGAGCATGTGCTCAGGATGAACAGCCACACCCAGACCACGAGGTAGAGCTTGATCGGATGCTGCTGCCCGTGGGCGTGGTGGGTGGAGGAATGTGCTGCTGCCTGTGCCATGACCGGCCTCTTACCAGAGATAGAAAAAGGCGAAGATGAAGACCCACACCAGATCGACGAAGTGCCAGTAGAGACCCATGATCTCGACGGCCTCGTAATTGCCCTTCCGGCTGGTGAAGAAGCCCTTTCGCTCGTGATCGAAGTCGCCACGCCAGACCTTTCTGGCGATGATGAGAAGGAAGATCACGCCGAAGGTCACGTGCGTGCCGTGAAAGCCCGTAATCATGAAGAAGGTGGAGCCGAACTGAGCCGCGCCCCACGGATTGGTCCAGGGCCGCACGCCCTCATGAATCAGCTTGGTCCACTCGAAAGCCTGCATGCCCACGAAGGTGGCGCCCAGGAGCGCCGTCAGAAGCATCAGGGCTGCGGTCTTCCTGCGGTCGCGACGGTAGGCGCAATTCACCGCCATCGCCATGGTCCCGCTGCTGCTGATGAGCACGAAGGTCATGATGGCGATCAGGATCAGCGGCAGCGTCGCGCCGCCGATGGTGAGCGCAAAGACCTCGCTGGCATTGGGCCACGGCACCGTCGTGGACATCCTCGCTGTCATGTAGGCGATGAGGAAGCTGCTAAAGACGAAGGTGTCGCTCAGCAGGAAGATCCACATCATCGCCTTGCCCCAGGACACGTTCTTGAACGCGCTCCTGTCGGAGGAAAAATCGGTCGCGATGCTGCGCAGGCCGGAGCTGTGAGTGTGGGTTGTTTCGAAGTTGGAAAATGTGTGCTCCGCCATGACCAGAGCTCCTCTCAAGCCAGCAGCTGCCGGCAGATATCGATCACATCCCCGGCCCAACCGGTCAGGACGCTCAAAAGAACCAGCCAGACGAAAAGCAGGAAGTGCCAGTAGGTGGCGCACAGCTCCACACTGAGCTGCAGACGCTCCGGTGCGATGCCTCGCCACGCCCTTGCGATGGTTCTTCCCAAGGCTATCAGGCCGCCTAAGAGATGCAGGCCATGGATTCCCGTCAGCACATAGAAGAACGCGTTGGCTGAGTTGGACGCCAGGAGATAGCCATCGGCCGTTAGTTGCCGCCAGGCCAGAAGCTGGCCGGACAGGAAGGCCAGAGCCGTCACGCCGGCCGCGAGAAGACCGAGCCGCAGTTCCTCGTCCTCTCCGCGGCGCGCCGCCTTTCGTGTCCCATGCAATGCGACGCTGCTCAAGACCAGCATACCCGTGTTCAGCCACAGGATCTTCGGAAGCGGGAGCGCACGCCAGTCCGGCATCTGCATCCGGATCGCATAGGCGCTGATGAAGAGAGCGAAGAGGGAGCCGACCACGGCAAGAAAGACGCCGAGGCCGACCTTCGCGGCAGATGAAGGTGCGCGTCTGGCGGCTAGCCAGTCGACGGCAACACCCTGTTCGAGCCACGGCTTCGACATCAGGCCCTGCCGCGAGAGCCACCATGTGGCAATGATGAGCAGCGCAGTCAGGAAAACGAGGATGCTACCCATGGATCGTTCCTGACGCTGGTTGCGCGCTCGGCTGGTTCTGCGGCAGGAAGTCCTCGACCGCGCCCGGCACACTGTAGTCGTAGGCCCAGCGATAGACGACCGGCAGCTTAGCGCCCCAATTGCCATGTGGAGGCGGTGTTTCGGGCGTTTGCCATTCGAGCGTCGTTGCCCTCCAGGGATTGCCGCCGGAGGGTCTTCCGTAGCGCAGGCTCCAGAACAGGTTGAAGACGAAGATGAGCTGAACCGCGCCGACGATCAGCGCCACGATGGTGATGAAGGCGTTGAGCGTATGGGCCGAGGCCGGAACGAAGGCCATCTCGCCGATCTCATGATAGCGGCGCGGAACGCCCATGAGGCCGAGATAATGCATGGGGAAGAAGATCGCGTAGGCGCCGAGAAACGTGACCCAGAAATGGAGCTTTCCGAGCGGGTCGTTCAGCATGCGCCCCGTGATCTTCGGATACCAGTGATAGATCGCGCCGAAGATCACCAGGATCGGCGCGACGCCCATGACCATGTGGAAGTGGGCGACCACGAACATCGTGTCGGAGAGCGGAACGTCCACGACGACATTGCCGAGGAAGAGGCCCGTGAGCCCGCCATTCACGAAGGTGACGATGAAGGCGAGAGCAAACAGCATCGGCACGGTCAGGTGAATGTCCCCGCGCCAGAGCGTCAGGACCCAGTTATAGACCTTGATCGCCGTCGGAATCGCGATGATGAGCGTGGTCGTGGCGAAGAAGAACCCAAAGTAAGGATTCATGCCGCTCACATACATGTGGTGCGCCCAGACGATGAAGCTGAGCGCGCCGATCGCCAGGAGCGCCCAGACCATCATGCGATAGCCGAAGATATTGCGCCGCGCATGGGTGCTGATCAGATCGGAGACGATGCCGAAGGCGGGAAGCGCGACGATGTAGACTTCCGGATGGCCGAAGAACCAGAAGAGGTGCTGGAAGAGGATCGGGCTCCCGCCGCTGCGATCCAGGGTCTGGCCCATCTCGACGATGGCCGGCATGAAGAAGCTGGTGCCGAGGGTCCTGTCGAACAGCATCATCACGGAGCCGACGAAGAGAGCCGGGAAGGCGAGGAGCGCCATGAAGCTCGCGGTGAAGATCCCCCAGACGGTCAGGGGCATGCGCATCAGCGTCATGCCGCGCGCCCGCGCCTGCAGCACGGTCACCACATAGTTCAAGCCGCCCATCGTGAAGCCGATGATAAAGACGATCAGCGAGACGAGCATCAGGATGATGCCCCAGTCCTGTCCTCCCGGCGTGCCCGAGAGAATGGCCTGAGGCGGATAGAGCGTCCAGCCCGCGCCCGTAGGCCCGCCTGGCGCGAAGAAGCTCGCGACCAGGATCAGCACGGCCAGCAGATAGACCCAGAAGCTCACCATGTTGACATAGGGAAACACCATGTCGCGCGCGCCGACCATCAGGGGGATGAGGTAATTGCCGAAGCCGCCGAGGAAGAGGGCGGTCAGCACATAGACCACCATCATCATGCCGTGCATGGTGATGAACTGATAATAGGCGTTGGCATCGATGAAGGAGAAGACGCCCGGGAAGCCGAGTTGCAGGCGCATCAGCCACGACAGCACGAGTGCGATGAGGCCAACCGTCAGAGCCGTGGCAGAATATTGGATGGCGATGATCTTCGCGTCCTGACTGAAGACGTATTTCGTGACCCAGCTATGCGGGTGATACAGCTCGACATCGTCGACATCGGCCGCATGTGCCGGCCCGATGTGACCAAGTGGAACGTCAACCATCAGGATCCTCTCCCTGATCGTTTCCCTTGCCCCCTTTGCCCGTCGCTGTTCGACGGTTCGTTTATTGGACTGCGGGCGCAAGACGCGCGAAATTCCGCGACGCCTGTCCCTCAAGCCATGCCTGATAGTCTTTCTGTTCCTGGACGACGACCGTTCCCCGCATCTGCGGATGGCCCACGCCGCAGAGTTCCGCGCACAGGATCTCGAAGGTTCCGGTTCTCGTCGGCGTGAACCAGATGTAGGAGACCTGACCCGGCACCAGATCCATCTTGGCCCGCATTTCCGGCACGTAGAAATTATGGATGACATCGACGGAGCGCAGCAGTGCCTTGACGGGCTTGTCCACGGGCAGACGCAACTCGCCGCCCTCGATGATCACGTCGTCCTGCCCCTTCGGATCCTCGCGGCTGATGCCTAACGGATTGTCGGGACTGACGAGGCGCGTGTCGGTCATGCCGAGCTTGCCGTCCGGGCCCGGCAGCCTGAAGGCCCATTGCCATTGCTGGCCGAGAACCTCGATGTCGGTGGCGTCCTCGGGGACCGTGATGAATTGCCGCCAGACGAACAGGCCCGGCGTCAGCATGGCCGCGACGCCGACACCTGTGAGGATGGTCAGCCACAGCTCCAGGCGTTTGCTTTCTGGCTCGTAATGCGCCTGCCGACCCGGCTGGTGCCGGAAGCGGTAGACGCAATAGGCCATGAAGAAAACGACCGCGACGAAGACCGCGCCCGTGATCCAGAAGGTGATGACGATCGTGGAGTCGATATAGCCCCAGTTCGAGGCAATGGGCGTCCACCACCAGGGGCTCACAAGATGGAAAACCACCGAGCCGACGGTGATCAGAACCAGTATAAGCGCTACAGCCATCCCCGTTCACCCTTGCCTTAAGAGGCTGCTGGCATGAAACAGAAGGCGATAACTTCTCGGCTAAAGCAATCTCTCAAGAAAAACTCGAAATCGCTTTAGTCGACACAACACGACGACGCGCACAACACTGCGCTTCCCAGGAAAAATCTTCACAGGCCTAATACGATGAAGATTACCTGTTAAGGTCGCTCAAAGCTATACCTAACGGCTGAGTTGGTCAACGAGAGCCTGAGCATAACAAAGCCGGGACGCGCCGGATGCAGGCCTGCTGGTGGCGGAGTCGCCTCGCTGATGACGCCCGGAGAGCTTACCGCCCGTTGTCGATCTCGATCGAGCGGCAGACACCTCCAACGGGGCATTTTGCTGTGTCAGCGGTCCTGACCCATGCCGGGTCCGCAGTCAAGGAGCGCTCGCAGAAGCTGGAATCGCGAACATAACGGTCATAGGTCGTGGGGCCGGTGCGCAGCACCACTGCACCGCGCGATGCGACGATCTGTCTGGCTTGCTGGCAGGTCATCGCCAAGGTTGTGGCTGCTGATTGCGCCATGGCGCCGGTTGACAGGCCTGTAAGCATGATAGACGCAAGAAAAACCTTCATACAGCTTCCCGATATCTGCTTTGAGGGATGCAATAAAACAAACCCGGTGGCCTGCTGTTCCCCGGAGCAGCCGCTCGGAACGCGGCACGCCAGCGCACATGGCCTCTGACCCGTGATTGTCCTCGCACGGCAGATCCTCCGATGGTGGTCATCCCATCGTCTGCGTCTCGATGGCGTGACTCTTTGTGACGTCCGGCACTTCCGTGGGGCGGCGTTTGCTGACGTCGAAGGTGTCGCCTGCACTCAGCACATGGAGGCGCACATCAAACATCGAGAGCGCGCGTTCCGGCTCTGCCTCGGCAATGTTGGAATGCGTCACGCCTGCGCCATCCACGACATAGACGCAGCCGCTGCCGATTACGTCGAAGCAGTCGTCTTTGAAAACGAGAGCGGTGTCCTCGTCGATGCCGATCCCGAGCTCGCGCGGGTTGTGGGCAACCGCTCCGAAGAGACGTCCGAAGCGCCCCCGCTCCGCAAAATGCTGGTCGATGATCATGTTGCGGACAAGCCCCAAGCCAGGCGCCATGTGCAGGTCGCCGATCTTGTAGGATTCGCCGCTCGTGCCTTTCACCAGCATCGTCTCGCTCATCACGGAGGCGCCGGCCGACGTGCCGGCTAGCAGCCCGCCGCGTTCGTGGATCTCGCGCACCCGCTGCTCGATGGGCGTATCGCCGATCTGGCTCGAAATCCGCAATTGATCGCCGCCGGAGAAGAACACGCCGGCAGCGCTATCGAGCAGGCCGAGCTTTTTGGGATCGAGGGTCTCGGCCCGGTCCTTGACGTAGAGCTCGACGAGGTCGGTAACGCCGAGCTCGGCGAAAGCGCGTTCGTAAGCCTCAAAGTAGCCTTCGGGCTCATGAGACGCGACAGTGGCGATGACGAGCCTGCCGCCGTCGAGGTGCTTGACCACCTCGCGGAGGATAGTGCGATCGCCTTCCTTGTCCTCGCCGCCGCCAATCATAATGAGCGGCCCCTTCGAGCCTCGCTTCCTGTGTTCCGCCATGGCTCCCGATGCTCTTCTCGTCCCGAAATGTTTTCGCGTGGGCGGATAGATGGAGCGCAAGCGACGCTCCGCCCAGCTTGAGGGCACAGCATGCCCTGCTTATGGGGGTGGGGGATCAGGCGCTCTTTCGCCAGGACGTCACCGGCTCCTCCGCTCTTTCGATTTCCACGTCGAAACGGGTGGCGAGACGAGGCTGGAAGTTGAGAACCTGCTGCCACATGGCCTCTACATCCGTGGGCGTGAGCACCACGAGGTCGCCCGGCTGCGCCATGCCCAAGCAGATATCCGCAGCCTGGTCCTCCTCGAGGATCCGTTTGATCCGGTCCTCGGGGAATCCGACGGCCAGTGCGCCTTCGGCGAGCAGAGTGACGATCTCGCCCGGCTGTCGCCCGCGCCGGGCAGGATCCTCACGGAAGATGATCTCGTCGAAGTAGCGCGCCGCCAGCGCACCCATGACCCGCATGTCGTCGTCGCGGCGGTCGCCGGGGATGTTGATCATGCCGATCACGCGCCGATGGTGCTGGCGCAGCTTGAGGATGAGATCGCCCAGGGCCTGGAGACCTGCCGGGTTGTGTGCATAGTCGAGGATCACCCGGAAGCCGTGTCCATCGAACACGTTGAGGCGGCCGGGACTGTGCGCGAACGAGTTGGTGTAGGTGGACAAAGCCATTCGAATGACATTGACCGGCACGCCCTGCGCATAGGCCATGGCCACGGCGCCCATGGCGTTCTGCACGTTGAATTCCGCCAAACCACCGAGGGTTGCCGGAATTTCAGCCGCTCGCGTCACATGGATGCTGTCGCCATCGTCGTGGATCACGATCTGGCCGCCGGGGGAGCGGCCAGGCTCACGCACGACGGCAAAGCCGCCATTCTCGATGTGCTCCCGCAGGAACTCGGGCATGTCGGCACCGCCACGCAGCGAGAAATAGCCGATCCTCCCGCCGGCGCGACGGCGCATGCCGACGGTGAGCGGATCGTCGGCGTTGAGGATGCTCGTGCCGTTCCGATGAACGGCCTCGACCACAACCGACTTGACCCAGGCGAGGTCCTCGACCGTGTCGACGCCCTTGAGGCCCAGGTGATCCGGCTGGATGTTGGTGACGAGACCGACATCGCATTCCGAGAAACCGAGACCCTCGCGCAGGATGCCGCCACGGGCGGTTTCCAGAACCGCCACGTCCACGGTCGGATCGCGCAGCACCACGCGGGCGCTCCACGGCCCAGAGGCATCCGTTTCCATCACCCGGTCATTGTTCACGTAGATGCCGGTTGTCGAGGTGAGGCCCACATTCCACCCGTGAGCGCGCAGGATATGACCCACCATGCGGCAGGTGGTGGATTTACCGTTGGTGCCCGTGACCGCAAGGATCGGGATGCGTGTGGGCGTGCCACGCGGGAAAAGCATGTCGATCACCGGCCGAGCCACGTTGCGCGGCCGTCCCTCGGAGGGCTGCAGGTGCATGCGGAAGCCTGGCGCCGCATTGACCTCGATGATGCCGCCACCAGTCTCATGCACCGAGCGTGCGATGTCGGGAGCGATGAAATCGATGCCGGCGACATCGAGACCCACGGCCTGCGCGGCGCGGCGCGCGATCAGGGCATTGTCGGGGTGAATGTCGTCCGTGCGGTCGACCGCCGTTCCACCCGTCGAGAGATTGGCCGTATCGCAGAGATAGATGACCTGGCCTGCCGCGGGGACGCTCTCAGGCGTCAGGCCTGCTTTCGCCAGAAAGCCAAGCACATGATCGTTGAGGATCATGCGGGTCATGACATTCTCATGGCCCTCGCCGCGACGCGGATCGCGATTCACCTCCTCCACGAGCGCGGCGATGCTGCGCTGCCCGTCGCCCACCACATGCGCGGGCACGCGCTCGGCCACGGCCACCACCTCGCCGTTCACCACGAGAATGCGATGGTCGCGCCCCTTGAAGCAGCTCTCGACGATGACCCGGCGGGAATGGCGCGCGGCCTCCGCAAAGGCTTGTGTGACCTCCTCTGGCGTCGAAAGATCGATGCTCACGCCACGTCCGTGATTGCCGTCGAGAGGCTTCACCACGACCGGGTAGCCGATCCGCTCCGCCGCACGCACTGCGTCCTCGGGGCTGCGCACGACCTCGCCTTTTGGAACGGGAAGACCTGAATCGGCAAGGAGCGCCTTCGTCAGATCCTTGTCGCTCGCAGCATCGGTGGCGATGGAGGAGGTGAAGCTCGTGGTGCTGGCGCGGATACGCTTCTGATAACGGCCGGTTCCGAGCTGCACGAGGCTTTGATCGTCAAGGCGCATGACCGGAATGCCGCGACGCTCGGCCTCCTGCACGAGGGAGAGCGTGGTCGGCCCAAGCGCCTTGCGGCGATGCACATTCTTGAGCGCAGCGAGTGCGGCCTGTAGATCGAAAGCGGCCTGGAGTGCAGGTTCCTCCTCGTCCTTGTAGACGCGGTCGAGTCCTTGAATGCCCTGCAGCTCGGCCGGGAGAAGCGAGTCCACGAACTGGAGCGCGAGGCGGCCCGCGAGAAGGCCTGTCTCCTCTTCTTCGTAGACGTACATGACGTTGTAGACACCGGGCTCACCGCGCACCGAGCGCGTCTTGCCGCGCGTCACGCGAAGGCCAATGAGCGACTGAAGCTCGATGGCCACGTGCTCAGTCACGTGACCAAGCCAGGTTCCTTCCTCAAGCCGCCTCACGAAACCGCCAGGCTCATGGAAGCAGCAGCCATGTTGATGAAGCCCCGGCAAGACAGCGAGGAGGCGCTCGGTGAAACCGGGAAGGCGGTCGGAGGGCCAGTCCTCCAGCGAACCGAGATCCAGCTTGATCCGGACCATGGGCGCGGAACTATAAAGGTGAGGTCCGCGATAGACGCCCCGCTCGATAATGTGCATGGGCTTTGCGACCTCGCGTGGTGTTTGGGCTTTGTTGGATTGTTCTTGATCGATCTGCTGAGATACGATGTCCGCAGATCCGGCCTGCGCCTGAAAATCTTCACCCACGCTTGAACTCCTCATGGAACGCGGCAGACGGCTGCGCCCGCACGCAGCACACCTTTGCTGTGATTTCGGATTCTAGATGATCAAGAGCGTTCAAAATGAACCTTGGGACTGCTCAATCCATGAGCAGAGCCTCTTGTTCCAACATGAAACGAAGAATATCAGACGTTATTTCGTCTACGATTAACATAAGTAATTTCGGGGCACCGACAGCTTGATCTTGCGCTTATCTTCAACGACTTCGAAGAGATTCAGCACGCGACTGGCGGCTTCCAGGTGGATATGGATTGGATGCCCGTCCGAGCCTCAGAAAGACATCTCTGCCTGAGCGGCTCAGAGCGAGTAACAGGCAGCATGACGCTGTCCGAAAGACGGTTCAGGAATGGTTTCACAGATATGCCTGATGGTGAGATCAGGCCCTTCAGAATCAGCGGTTGTCCTGACCATCATCGTCGTCATCGTCCCAGTCGCGCATCATGGCTCGGCGGCCGGGCCCCATCATCCCCCGACCCATCATGGCGCGTGGCATGAAGCGGATGAGAACATGGAGCCGTCGTTTCTGAGCCTCATCCAACGTTGCATAGAGTGGAGCGGCCGCATCGGCGAGCTTTCGCATCGCGTTGGCCCCCTGGCTCATATGGTCGGCCATGGCGCGAAGCGTGCCGACAGGGTCCGTTCTCATCATGCCCCGGTTCTGGCGCATGACCTGCATGTGAGCCATGTGAAGGCGGGCGAGACTTCTCAATGCATCTTCAACGGGAGGCCACAGCTTCTCCTGCTCGGCGGAAAGCCTCAGTCCGGCCCGGAGAGCTGCGATATGCGCATCGGCGAAAGCACTCATGTCCTCGGCTGAAAAGCGGCCCATCATGCGATCGTGCATCATGTCCGTGCCGGCCTGAGGCATGGCCTGCATCATCTGGCCCATGGGCATCTGAGATCCTGATTGAGCCGCGGATGTCTGGGCCAGCACTGGAGCAGAGAAAGCCATCAGAGCGGCAGTGAAAGCAGAGATCTTCATGGCGCTCTCCTCGGTGCATGAGGTCCGCTAGGATTGGAAAATCGGCAAAGGCATTTTCCGTTTCAAGCCAGTCTCAGGCGTTTCTCACAATGGCAGGGAGGGCCCGAGACAGGGCATCCGGACTGAAGGGCTTCTCCCAGCGTGGAACCGCGGCATAGCTCGGCGGTATCGAGGATGCGTCATAGCCGGTCGCGAAGACGAACGGGATGCCGTGCGCGGCAAGGGCATCGGCCACGGGAAAGACTTCCTCGCCGCGCAGATTGATGTCGAGCACGGCGGCATCGATCTTTTCACCCGAGGAGATCAGCGCCAGAGCCTTCTCTCGCTTAGGCACGGGGCCCACCACCTCGGCACCGAGCTTCTCCAGCGCCTTCGCCATGTCGTCGGCGATGAAATATTCGTCCTCCACGACGAGAACCCGGCAGCGAGCGAGTGCTCCTTCCTCGGCATGCGTTGTCATGCGCGTCCTCCTTGTCGGGTTTCGTGGGAGCCTTAGCTTTCCTGATAGGCGCCCCAGATAGCCTTCCGAATAACATGAGTTGAGCGAGCGCCGTTCCCGGCTCTTTGGAATAAGGCTTTTATGGGTTCGCTGCACAGATGGCCATCTACCTGATCCGCAAGCTGGAGCATTTCGCCAAGCTCTCCAATGAGGAGAGGACATCTCTTGAGCGTGCGGCTTCCCTGCAGTTGCGCCAGCTCAATCCACGCGAGGACATCATCTACGAGGGGGACCAGCCCACACAGGTGCATCTTATTTTGAATGGATGGGCCTGCCGCTACAAGGTGCTCGAGGACGGGCGGCGCCAGATCCTGGGTTATCTCATTCCCGGCGACATCTGCGACATGCGCATGTTCATCCTGAAGGAGATGGACCATTCCATCGGTGCGGTCTCACCCATCTCCGTTGCAGAGATTCCAAAGGAGACGATCATTGCCCTGACTGATGCCTTTCCGCGCCTCAGTCGTGCCTTCTGGTGGAATTCGCTCGTCGAGGATGCGATCACGCGGGAATGGATCATCAACAACAGTCAGCGCGAGTCGACGGAACGTATGGCGCATCTCTTCTGCGAACTCTTCATCCGGCTTCGCATGGTGGGGCTCACGAACGGCAATAGCTGCGAGATCCCGGTGACTCAGGCGGAACTCGGCGAAACCATGGGCCTGTCCACGGTTCATGTGAACCGAACTCTGCAGGAACTGAGGGCCTTGAATCTCGTGAACCTGAAAGGAAGGATCTTGACCATTCCCGACCTCAAGGCTTTGCAGGTCGTCGCCATGTTCAACGACAACTATCTCCACCTCGATCGGGACGGTCACGCGATGGATGCCAATGAGGGGTGACAGAACCTCCATGACCTTCGTGGGGTTTGCGTCGTTGCCTCGCGAGAGGTAGTCTCATGCAGCAGGACAAGTCTCGCATGCCAAAGCCCTGGCCCTCCGGCGACAGCAAGATGGCCGAATGCGTCCGCGAGTTCGATTGGGCCGGGACGCCACTTGGGCCGATAGAGACTTGGCCTGCCGCATTGAAATCTGCGGCGGCCTTCGTGCTCGATACCGCCTTTCCGGCCGCCTTGGTCTGGGGACCTGACCTCATTACCATCTACAATGATGGCTTCCGCCCCATTCTGGGCAACAAACCCGAGGCGCTCGGCCGCTCCTTTGCGGATGTCTGGAGCGAGGCTTGGCAGGAAATCGGGCCGCTCGTCGAGCGAGCCTTCGCCGGCCAGTCGACTTTCATCGAAGACTATCCGCTCGTCATCGATCGCTCGGGCGAACCGGAGAAGGCCCACTTCACCTTCTCCTATAGCCCCGTTCGCGCAGCCGACGGATCAATCGTCGGCATGATTGATACAGTCATAGAAACGACCAACCTTGTGCGGGCCCGTGAGGCGCTGCGCGAGAGCGAGGTGCGTGCCCGCATGCTCGTGGAAGGAATTGCGCAGGCGACTTGGGAAACGAATGCCGCAGGCGTCGTGGTCACCGACAGCCCATCTTGGCGCGCGTATACAGGCCAGAGTTTGGACGAATGGCTCGGCTATGGCTGGGTGAATGCGATTCACCCCGACGACAGAGCCTATGCGGAGCGGCAATGGCGTGAGGCGGTTGCAGCACGTCGCCTCGTAGATGCCGAGTTCCGCCTGCGCGCGCCAGGGCGGTTATCGCTGGACCAATGTCCGCGCAACTCCGCTTCTGAACGCCGACGGCTCAATCCAGAAATGGGTCGGCATGAACATCGACATCGACGCCCAAAAGCGCACCGAGGCGGCCCTTCGCGAGAGCGAGGAGCGGCTGCGGCTCATCGTGGAGAGCGCGCGCGACTATGCGATCCTGACCACCTCACCCGACAACAAAGTCGTCGACTGGTATGCGGGGGCCGCAGCGGTGTACGGCTATGCAGCGGACGAAATTCGGGGGCGCGACGCTGCGATCCTTTTCACCCCGGAGGACCGTGAGGCAGGCGAGCACGTGAAGAAGGTGGAGATTGCGCGCAAGGAAGGAAGCACGCCCAACGTACGCTGGCATATGCGCAAGGACGGCCGCTACGTCTTCATCGAAGGGCGCACCATAGCGCTGCGCAATGTGCGCGGCGAGATCCAGGGCTATCTCAAGATCGGGCAGGACGTGACCGAGCGCAAGCGCGCAGACGAGGTGCTGAAGGCCAGCGAAAAGCACGCCAAGCTGCTGCTGGCGGAACTTCAGCATCGCGTCAGGAACACCCTGGGTGTGATCCGCTCCATTGCCCGTAGAACGGCGGCCACCAGCGAGACGGCAGAGGATTACGCCATGCATCTCGAAGGGCGCATCGATTCCTTCGCCCGCGTGCAAGCGGTTGTGACCCGTGATCCGGCTGCAGGCCTCAATCTCGAGATGATCGTGGCCGATGAGCTTCGCGCCGTCGCAGCCCATGAGGGCGAGCAGGTCAAGAGCGTTTCCGGTCCTGAGGTGCGCCTTCAGCCCAAGGCGGCCGAAACGATGGCGCTCGCCATCCACGAGCTGGCGACAAATGCGGTGAAATACGGTGCGCTCTCCGCCGCAGAGGGCCGCATTCAGGTGACCTGGGCCATCGACAGGTCAGGGCACGAGCCGCAGCTCGTGTTCCAGTGGATCGAGACCGGAGTGCCGCTTGCGACCCAACAGCCGAGACGACGCGGATTTGGCCTCGAGCTGATCGAACGCACCTTGAGCTATGAGCTCGGCGGTGAGGCCAAGCTGGATTTCACGCCAGACGGTCTTCGCTGCACCATCAGCCTTCCCTTGGATCATCAGACTTTCGTGCTGGAGCCTGCAAGCTACAGCAGAGAGCACTAGAGCCTCGGACGAAAAAAGTGGACTTGCACTTTTGGGTCCGATGCTTGCTTCCCTCAGCGAGCGCATCGCGTGACGCGGAAAACCGGGTCCACTTTTTCGCCGACGCGGACCTCCGGTTCCGCACGATGCGCTAGCGCCGCCCTCTTCGCGCAGCGAACCGGAAGGGTGTAAGACTGACCGCCCGACAAGAAGGGATGTGAGCCTATGGAGAAAGACCCGACTTTACCGGTGGATGACGAGGCGCGGCATCTCGCCAAGAGGTTGATGCGCACCGCCCGCTCGGGGGCGCTGGCGACGAACGGGGCGGAGAACGGCATGCCCTTCGCCAGCCTCGTGGCGGTCGGCACCGACCTTGACGGCGCACCTGTGATCCTCACCTCCCAGCTCTCGATCCACACCCGCCTGCTCGCCGCCGACCCGCGCTGCTCGCTGCTGCTTTCCGCCATCGGCAAGGGTGATCCTCTCGCCCATCCCCGCCTCACCCTGCTCGCTGAAGCCGAGCGGCTCGAGCCCGGCTCGAACAAGGCACAGCAGGTGCGCCGGCGCTACCTGCTGCAGCATCCCAAGGCTGCTCTGTACGTCGACTTTCCCGATTTCGCGTTCTGGCGGCTGAACGTCACCGCCGGCAGCCTCAACGGCGGTTTCGGCCGCGCCTACCGCATGGCTGCTGAGGATCTGCTCACCGACCTCTCCACCTTCACCGGCTTCGCCGAGCAGGAGGCTAGAGCCGTCGAGCACATGAACGAGGACCATGCCGAGGCGGTGGCGCTCTATGCGACGAAGCTGTGCGGGACGCGGGAGGGGGCGTGGCGGCTGATCGGCATCGATCCGGAAGGATTGCAGTTGGCGCTCGGCGATGAACTGCTGCGCCTCACCTTCCCGCAGCCGCTGAAAGGCCCTGAGGAGCTGCGCCTCAGGCTCGTGGAACTCGCCCGGGAAGCACGGAGCAAAGATACCTGAGGCATCTTAGGTCTTGCCATGGACAAGCTCGAATAGCATCAAGGAATCAGGGTCGCGCGAAACCCCTGGCCCGATCTGCCGATCCATCTCACCGTTTGCCTCGATGTCCTTTGCCGTCCTTCCTGCCCGTCTTCGCTCCATCCTCGCGGCCATTGCCGATGCCGGGGCAAGCTTTGCGCGCAACGACGGCTTGGCCATGGCAAGCCATGTGGCTCTCTCTCTCGTCATCGCGCTCTTTCCATTCCTCATCTGCGTGGCGGCTTTGGCGGCCTTTCTCGGCGCAGGGCGCATTTCCACGCACATCGTCCACCTGCTCTTCGATTTCTGGCCCGAAGGCGTAGCGGGTCCGCTGGCGAGCGAGGCCGGCAAGGTTCTCATCCCGAAGCGCAATGTGTTGACGATCTCTGTCGTCATCACGCTGCTCGTTGCAACGAATGGCGTCGAGAGCCTGCGAATTGCGCTCTGCCGCGCCTACGGCGTTGCGCGGTTCCGGCCCTGGTGGCAGGCACGGCTCATTGGCGTCGGCTTCGTGGCGATGGGCGCAGGCGCGCTGGTGGCGGCGTCGGTCCTCGTGGTGCTGTGGCCTGCGATCTGGCGCACGACGGTGTCGTACATGACGGATTTGAAATCGTTACGCCTTACCTACGATCTCGTGCGCTATGCGCTGGCGTCCGTCGTTCTCGTTGTTGGGCTGACGGCCACGCATCTCTGGTTGCCGGACACGCGCCCGAACTCAAGGGACGTTCTTCCCGGCGTCGTGGCGACACTGGTTCTCTGGCTTGCAGGGGCGACGCTCTATGGCGAGTTCCTGGCCAATGTCGCCCACATCAAGTCCACCTATGCAGGGCTTGCCGGAATTCTCACCGCGCTAATCTTCCTGCAGATCTCCTCCGCGATCTTCATCTTCGGCGCCGAACTCAACGCCGCTCTGCGCCGGCGCAGGCAGATGAAAGGCGGGCAGGTATTGCCGGAACTTGGGGCGGAACCTGCTTCCGCGCCCCGGCTCTGATCAGGCGCTGACGCCCTCGTCCCGGTTTCTCTCGCAATCGCGCTTCGGGGTCTGCTGCGGCGGCTGTTGCTGCTGTTGGGCAAGGACGATTTCATCCGATGGCTGCGTCGCATGCGACGGGGCAGAGAGGATCGTCAAAACGGCGAGGGCGATGGCGCGCAGCATGATCTGTCCTTCCTTCTTCGATGCTCATGATGCTAGCGCATCATACGGAAAAGTGGACCCGGTTTTCCGCGCAAAACGATGTGCTCCTCCGGAGAAGGAGCAGCGGACCCAGAAGTGCAAGTCCACTTTTCTCGTCCGCTGCTCCAGCGGTGCAGGAGCAGCGTGGCCGGCCCGTTTCGAGGGCAATCGCGTGATCAAAAAAACGTTTGCCGCGCCCTCTTGAAAATCCAAGAGACCATACCTAACATCATGATCGCCAAGGCCTTTCAGGCTTGGTCGTACGGGCGCCGGGAGGTGTCCGGTGCCCTTATGGTTACGTTGCTCATTATGGAGGATGTAGCTATGAGATCGGCTTTCGACTTTTCTCCCCTCTACCGCTCGACGGTCGGATTCGACCGATTGTTCGATCTGCTCGATCAGTCCTCGCAGATCGACTCCATGACCAACTGGCCGCCCTACAACATCGAGAAGGCGGGCGAGGACCAGTACGTCATCACCATGGCGATTGCCGGCTTCTCGACGGATGAGATCGAGATCACGCAGAAAGAGAACCAGCTTGTCGTTTCGGGCCAGAAGAAGGGTTCGGAGGAAGGCAAGCAATATCTGCATCGCGGCATCGCGACCCGCGCCTTCAAGCAGACCTTCAACCTTGCCGACCACGTGAAGGTCGTTGGTGCTGGCCTCGAGAACGGCCTGCTGACGATCGGCCTGAAGCGCGAGGTGCCCGAGGCCCTGAAACCGCGCCGGATCGAGATCACGACGGCTAGGTCTCAACCGCAGCAGATCGAACACGACAAGGCCGCTTAAGGCCCGAATGATGGAACCGGCGCCGGCTGGGAACCGGCGCCGCACCGTCCCCTGTGCAGACAAGGAGGATTGAGCGATGAACATGCGCGATTTGATCCCCTGGGGTCGTCAAAACCAAACGATCCCGAGCCGCTTCCGCGAGGAGAGCGATCCCTTCATGACCCTTCATCGCGAGATGAACCGGCTCTTCGACGATGTCTTCCGCAATTTCGAGGTCGCCCCATTCGGCTCGCTCGGCGGCATGGGTAGCGGCATGGGTAGCGGCACGGGACGCATCGGCGGCTGGCCGCATGTGGAAGTCATCGAAACCGACAAGGATGTACGCGTCTCGGCCGAACTGCCGGGCATGGAGGACAAGGATGTCGAGGTGCTGATGGGCGACGGCGTCCTTACTATCCGCGGCGAGAAGAAATCCGAGATCGAGGACAAGGACCGCGCCTTCAGCGAGCGCTATTACGGCCGCTTCGAGCGCCGCATCCCGCTCGCCTGGGACGTGGAGGAAGACAAGATCGACGCTTCCTTCAGAAATGGCGTGCTCACCGTCACGATGCCCAAATCGGCCGAAGCCAAGCCGAACGTGAAGCGCATCGCCGTCAACAGTGCGGAAACCACCAAGCACTAAATCTCAAACCACGTCACATGGCAGGGCGCCCGGTTCTCCGGGCGCTCACTTCCTTCGCGGAAGAAGGAGATCCGATGAATCAGACGATTGCTCGTGATGTCGATCATATCCAACACAACACGCACTCCCCGTCGGCCACTTCCTCCTGTTTTTCCATTCCATCGCTTGCGGATGCCCTGGCCGATCCGCGAAGCGCGTTCCAGCATCCGGCCGAGGTCGTCACGCATCCCTTGCTCTCGCGGCGAGAGAAGCGCACGATCCTGATTTCCTGGGCACGGGACGAGATCATGCTCGAGCGTGTGGCCAACGGAATCTTGCCCGAGCTGAAACCAAAGTCGCAGATCGATGCGGTGATTGCCGCTCTTCGGCGAATCGATCCCCAGGCTGCTGCCGAATATCGTTCTGCTGTCGCCTCGATCCGGGCGTGCAGGCCGCCTTGTCGTGGCTAAAGCATCGGACCCAAAAGTGGAATCCACTTTTGGGATCCATCCGATGCTCTCTTCCTCAGGAAGCGCATCGTGCGGAAAACCGGATCCACTTTTCGCTGACGCGGCTCTTCGGGTCCGCACGATGCTCTAGCGTTTCGCCTTAAGCCGATGTGTGCATGAAGAGAGCGGCCTTGACGAGACGGTCGGGGCCGAGATCGTCGTGGGCATCGAAGTTCATCAGTTCGGCCAAGCGACGACGCGCACGATTGATGCGGCTCTTGATGGTGCCGATATTGGTGCCGCAGATCCGTGCAGCATCCTCGTAGGTCAGACCCTCTGCGGTCACGAGAAGGAGCGCCTCGCGCTGGTCGAGAGGAAGCTGGCCGAGCGCCTTCAGCATGTCATCGAAATCGAGCCGCGATCCCTGCTCGGGCAGCACGGCCACGCGCTCGGCCCAGGTACCTTCAGGATCTTCGACCTCGCGCTTGCCGCGGCGAGCTTGGGTGAGAAAGTCGTTGCGCAGGATGGTGAAGAGCCAGGCCTGCATACTCGTGCCGGGCTGAAATTTGTCGAGGTTGCTAAGGCCCTTCAGAAGAGCGCCCTGGACCAGGTCGTCGGCGCGGTCTACATTGCCACAAAGAGAGATGGCAAAGGCGCGCAGATGAGGGATGGCGGTCAGCATCTGCTCTTTCAAGGCTGTTTCAGCCGCCATTTGCATCCCTTCCGAATCCTGAACTCAAGAGCAGACGTCTCTTGGCCGGCCGGTGCATTAACCTATGTGAAGCTGGACCGCTTTCCCAGCGGAATTGCGGATTAGGAATTTGTGTCCAGGAATCCGGTCCGGCAAGGCCCAAATGAACAATAGTAATAAAATTTCCCTCGTGTCTAACGTGGGATGCTGACCTTACGAGAGTAAGGGTCACCAAAAACTTAAATTCCCCCTTAAAGCCCAGATTTACATGAGTGAATGAGATGTGGGCCGCGTTGAAGCACATTTTATTTTGTGAATAGACGAAATGATTCGCTTTTCCTTGAACGGACCTCTTCCATTCCCTCGATACAGGCCCTTCGTCCAAAGCAACGTGACACGAAAGCAGATTCGATGCCTCAAACGCGCTGCATGATTGTCGAAGACCAAGCTTTGATCGGGATGTCGCTTGAGGCCTCTCTTGAAGAGGCTGGGTTTGCGGTGGAGGGCCCCTTCATGAGCAATGCGCAAGCCTTGAGTTGGCTTGAAAGCGATGCGCCTGACATTGCGCTGCTCGATGTCATGATCAGGGATGGCACATCCGTGGAGATCGCCCGCGAGCTGAAGAGCCGGGGCATCCCATTCGTGATCTATTCCGGGCTGCCCCCGAAGAAGGGTGGCCCTCCCGAGCTGCAGAATGTGCCGTGGCTCGAGAAACCGATCAGCCGCGAAACCCTCGCAGCCGTCCTTGAGGATCTCGTGACGAAACCGCATGGCCCAGCGATACAGGAACGTGAAAACCGGTCTGGCCAACAGCCGAAAAGCCTCTGAAGAACATTGCGAAGCCTTAAGGTGGACGGTCAGCCTTCTAGGAAGATGATCCCTCGCCCCCTAGAGGCTTTCATGCCCGCGATCCTCGCGTTCTCGTTGTTCTGCACCGGCTCGTGGCCGCGCTGATCCTCGTTCTCGCGGGTCTCCATATTTCTGATTTCCATTTGACACCACTCGTCCTTCACGACGAAACGCTGCGCCGCATGAGCCCGCCTGCCCGCTGGAGACTCGTCGCCAAAAGACCTCTTGCTTCACCGACTTAAGACAAAACGGGAACATCGGGATACATTCTGCCGTTGTCCCGCAAAGCGTGTCGTGGAGGATGCCATGCGTGCATCGTTCAAAACCCTACTGGCTGCGGCCTTGATTTTTGGCGGTGCCGCAGCGATCCAGCCGAGCACGGTCTCGGCGCAGACAGGCGAGCGTGACTATTACTTTTCAAATCCTCGCTACCGTGCTGCTCCCTATTACGGTAATCGCTACTACCGGAGCCGCTATTACGGTAATCGCTATTACGGTGGTTATCGCCGCGCTTATTACGGCCCTCGCTACGGCTACCGTCGCGCTGCCTATTACCCTCGCCGGTATGGCTATTACGGTCCCCGCTACGGTTATTATCGGTATCCCTATCGCCCTTACTATCGTCGCGGTTATGGCGGCGGCGCTGTCGTGGCAGGTCTTGTCGGAGGTCTGACCCTCGGCGCCCTGGCAAATCCCTACTACGGGTATGGGCCTGGCTATTACAGGCCTGCCTATTACGGGCCCCGATGCGCGATCGAGCGCAGGCGCGTGGTCAACCGCTACGGTCGTTATGTCTGGCGGCGGGTTGAGGTCTGCTACTGAGGCGCACCATCCATCATCGGAAAAGCCCCGCTTCCCGGCGGGGCTTTTCTTGATCGTTGAAGCCCGTTCCGAGACGGGTTAAGCCAAGATGACGTCTTATTCAGGTGGCTTTTCTTCCATGACAGCGCGCTTTCATCGCGGCGATCTCCCCGCGGATTATCAGCCCGGCTCCGCGATTGCGATCGATACCGAGACCCTCGGCCTCAATCCGCACCGGGACCGCCTCTGCGTGGTGCAGATCTCGAAGGGCGACGGCACGGCCGATGTGGTGCAGATCCTGAAGGACGGCCCCCTGCCGGGAAACCTGATCCGCGTTCTTGCCGACGAGAGCGTGCTCAAGATCTTTCACTATGCCCGGTTCGACCTCGCCGTGCTCTTCCATGCCTTCGCCGTGATGCCGAGACCCGTCTACTGCACCAAGGTGGCCTCACGACTGGTGCGCACCTATACGGATCGGCATGGTCTCAAGGATCTCGTGCGGGAATTCATCGGGGTGGAGATTTCCAAGCAGCAGCAATCCTCCGACTGGGGTGCGGAGACGCTGACCCCGGCCCAGCTCGATTATGCAGCCTCGGACGTTCTGTACCTGCATGCCCTGAAGGAAAAGCTGGACCTGAGGCTGGAGCGGGAAAACCGCCTCGGCATTGCCCATCAATGCTTTTCGTTCCTGCCGACCCGGGCGCAGCTCGACCTTCTCGGCTGGCCCGAGACCGACATTTTTGCGCATAGTTGACGCAGGCTTAAACTTTCCCGCATAAAACCCATCTCCGTCATAACATCGCCATCACCGATAGGCATGGCGCCAGACCGCAGTGAGACAGAAGGGATTGGATTGAGCGTGGCGGGACTTCAGGGCACCACGATACAGGGTGGCCCGGCATCAAAGCCGGTTGCGCGCACGCGCGCCTTCAACAAAGCCCGGCGCCATTCCCGCTGGGTGCGTTTTGCCAAGATCGCAATTCCCCTAGGATCCGTCCTGTCGATGGGAGTCGTTGGCTTCTTCGCCTATTTTGAGCCCTTCAAGAAGATCGAGAACCTGAGCTTCGGCTCCATCGGGGTCAATGGCACCAACGTGACCATGGAAGCCCCGAAGCTCACAGGCTTCAAGAACGACAACCGGCCTTATGAGGTGACGGCCAGCGCCGCTACGCAGGATGTGCGCAAGCCGAATTTCGTGGAGCTGAAGGACCTAAGGGCCCGCGTCGTGACGGACGACAAAGGCAGCGCCGCCAGGCTTGAGGCTAATGTCGGCGTGCTGGATACCCAGAAGGAGCAGATGAACCTGCACCAGAACGTCCGTGTCAGGACCGATGCGGGCCAGGAAGTCCAGATGCGGTCCGCCTTCGTGGACTTCAAGGCCGGCTTGGTGACGACCAGCGAGCCTGTCACCGTGATCCTCGGCGGCAATGGTCAGATCGAGGCTCAAGGCCTCAGGGTCATCGACAACGGCAAGGTCATGAGCTTCAAGGGGCGTGTGCGCACCACCTTCATGCCTGCGGCCGACTCTGACCCGTCCACCTCTGTTTCTTCTCCTGATGCCGCCAAAGCGGCCCAACCGACAAGTGTTCGTCCATGATGAGTTTCGCACGTCACGCGCTCGCTCTCACGCTTCTCCTTCCCGCAGCGGCATCCGCTGCCTGGGCTCAAACCTCGAAGGAGCGGGCGGTCGGCTTCGGCAATTTCGGATCCAGCAAGGAGCCGATCAAGATCGACGCCAACAAGCTCGACGTGTTCGACAAGGAAGGGCGCGCGGTCTTTTCCGGCGATGTGGTGGCCGTCCAGGGCGAGAGCACCATGAAGTGCACGGCCATGACCGTGTTTTACGAGCAGCGGAACCGTGAAGGCGGTGCACCGCCCGCCGCCACGACAGCACAAGGGCCTAGCGAGAGCGCAATCAAGAAGATCGAGTGCAAGGGCCCGGTGACCATCGTTTCCAAGACGCAGGTGGCCACCGGCGACAATGCCACCTTCGACCGGGGCGCCAACAGGATCCTGCTCACCGGCAACGCCGCCCTGAGCGACGGCCCCAACGTGACCCGGGGCGAGCGCGTGGTCTATGACATCAATACGGGTGTGGCGAGCATCGACACCAAGCCCGGCGGCCGCGTGCGGGCGCTGTTCGTGCCCGGCAATGGCGCACCGGCTCCGACGGGCGCCGGCAATGCCAAGCCCAAGCAGTAAGTTCATGGGCTTAGCCAGCCTTCTCTTTCCTTTTCGGCGATGGATTCCGTGAAGTCTTTTTTCAACCGCCCCCAATCCGCCCTGGCGGACACGACGACCTTAGGCCGCCATTCGGCGGGGCCTGCGCCGCATGTGTTCGGCCGCGTGGACGATACGAGCGTCTTCGGCGGCCCTGGCATTCTCGCCGTGAAGGGGCTGCAGAAGAGCTACCGTGGCCGCACGGTGGTGCAGGATGCGGGCCTGAATGTGCGCGCTGGCGAAGCGGTCGGTCTTCTCGGTCCTAACGGCGCGGGCAAGACCACGATCTTCTACATGATCACGGGTCTCGTCTCGGCGGATCGCGGCGTCATCAGTCTGGACGGCCACGATGTGACGGGCCTGCCCATGTACCGCCGTGCGCGCCTCGGCATCGGCTACCTGCCGCAGGAGGCCTCGATCTTCCGTGGCCTGAGCGTGGAGGACAATATCCGTGCCGTGCTCGAAATCGTGGAGCCGAGCCGCAAGGAGCGAGAGCGCAAGCTCGACGCGCTGCTCGACGAGTTCAACATCACGCGCCTGCGCAAGGCACCCTCCATCGCGCTTTCGGGCGGTGAACGTCGTCGCTGCGAAATCGCCCGCGCGCTTGCGGGTGAACCCACCTTCATGCTCCTCGACGAGCCCTTCGCGGGCATCGACCCCATCGCGGTGGGCGATATTCAGAACCTCGTGCGGCACCTCACCCGCCGCGGCCTCGGCGTGCTCATTACCGACCACAACGTGCGCGAGACGCTGGGCCTCATCGACCGCGCCTATATCATCCATTCCGGACGTGTGCTCACAGAAGGCGCGCCGGACGAAATCGTTGCCAACGAGGACGTGCGCCGTCTCTATCTCGGCGAGGACTTCCGCCTCTAGGCATCGTGCGGAACTGGAGGGCCGCGTCAGCGAAAAGGGGGCCCGGTTTTCCGCTCCAACCGATGCGCGACAATAAAAAGAGCATCAAACGAAAGGCAGATGGCAGGACGATCTGCCTTTTGACGTCATGGGAGACATCGCAGTAAAAGAATCGGGCATGCAAGAAGCGTGCCTGAAATGCGTTGGGTGCCGTGATGAGTTCGATGCAACGGCTTGAGCTGCGCCAGGGCCAGTCCCTGACGATGACTCCCCAGCTCGTTCAATCCATCAAGTTGCTGCAGCTCTCCCATGCGGAACTCGTCGCTTATGTGGAGGCGGAGCTCGAGCGCAATCCGCTCCTGCAGGAAGCGGAGGCGCATGGGGATGCGCCGCCTCCGAGCCTCGCCGATTTCCTGCGCGCCAAGCAGAGATATGCCGACGCCGGTGGCCGAATGATCCCCGGCCCGCCGCCGGCGCGGGGGGAAGCCGTTGTCGGAGCTTCGCCTCAAGCTTCGGCTTCCGCTCATTCCGAGCTGGAACCCGAGCTCGAGGCAACGCTCGCCGGTGCGCAGAGCCTGACGGATTACCTTGAAGCGCAGCTCGACCTCGCCTCCGCTGATTCCACCTTACGGGAGATCGGCCGTCATCTGATTCATAACCTGGACGAGGCCGGCTACCTCACCGAGGCTGTTCAGGATGTGGCTGATCGGCTTGAGGTCTCTCTGCAGCAGGCTGAAGATGCGCTGAAACTGATCCAGGCCCTCGAACCCTCGGGGATCGGCGCGCGAAACTTGACGGAATGCCTTGAAATCCAGCTGCGAGAGCGGGACCGGCTCGATCCGGCCATGCAGATTCTGCTCTCGCGCCTGGACCTTGTGGCGAAACAGGACTTCGCAGCGCTCCAGAAACTCTGTGGTGTCGATCGCGACGACCTCGTCGATATGCTCGCCGAGATCCGCCGCCTGGAGCCGAAGCCCGGCCTTGCTTTCACGGCCGCACCCATCGACGTGCTCGTGCCCGACGTGCTCGTCCGCCCGGCCGCCGATGGCAGCTTCATCGTGGAGCTCAACCCCGATACCCTGCCGCGCGTCCTGCTCAACCGCACTTATTATGCGGAAGTGGCGAAGGCCGTGCGCAAGACCGAGGACAAGAGCTTTCTCTCCGACTGCCTGCAGACGGCAAGCTGGCTGACCCGCAGCCTCGACCAGAGGGCCAAGACCATTCTGACGGTGGCGACCGAGATCGTGCGCCAGCAGGAGGGCTTCTTTCGGAAGGGCATCGCGGCTTTGCGGCCCATGACCCTGAAAAGCGTGGCCGAGGCCATTGGGATGCACGAATCCACGATCTCGCGCGTCGTCGCCAACAAGGCCATCGGAGCGGGTGGTGTCACGCATCCCATGAAGTTCTTCCTGAACGCGGCGACAGGCGAGGGGGAGCATGCGGCCAAGGCCGTCCGCCACCGCATCCGGCAGCTGATCGCAGCCGAGACTCCGGACAAGGTGCTCTCGGATCAGGCACTTGCACACGTCTTGAAAGCTGAGGGGATCGATGTCGCCCGCCGGACCATCGCCAAATACCGGGAAGCCTTGCGCATCCCCTCGTCGGCGGAGCGCCGGAGGCGGCATCGTTTTGGAAGATCATGACATCCAGCAATGGCGCTTGCTTTGCCCTAGGTTAAGATCATGATGGCTTCAAGCCAGTCCCATTAAAATGGGCACATTCAAAGGGAGATCGCCATGACGCTGAGGGTTTCGGGCAAGAATCTCGATATCGGTGAAGCCCTTCGATCCCAGGTTCAGGCGCGTGTGGCGGACGCTATGTCGAAATATTTCGATGGCGGCTATTCCGGCCATGTGACGGTGGCCCGCGACGGCGCCGGCTTTCGTACCGATTGCGTGCTCCATCTGACCTCGGGCATGACTATCGAGGCTTCGGGTGCGGCCCAGGATGCCTATTCCAGCTTCGACCAGTCTGCGATTCGGATCGAAAAGCGCCTGCGCCGCTACAAGCAGCGGCTGAAGGAGCACGCCAATCCCGGCAATGAGCGTGAAAGCGGCCTGGAAGTACCCTATTCGGTGCTCGAATCGCCGACCGACGAGGCTGTCGAGGAGGGGGGCTATCATCCTGTCGTTATTGCGGAAACCACGAAACCGCTTCATCGCTTATCCGTCAGCGACGCGGTGATGCAGCTCGATCTGACGGGAATGGCCGCTCTCGTGTTCATCCACGCTAGCACCGGCCGCGTGAACGTCGTATACCGCCGCGGCGATGGGGCGATCGGTTGGGTCGACCCGCCGCCCGCTCAGCCTTGATGGGATTACCCCTCTTGGCCTGATTTTTGCCTGGAACGGTGCGAGGCCATAAGGCTTCTCATCCTAATGCAGCGTGATCGATGCCCTTGCTGGATTTTCTAGACCCTCAGGCCGTTCTGCCCGCCCTGCGCGTGAGCGGCAAAAAGCAGGCTCTCCAGGAGTTGGCCTTCCATGCGGCCAGGCTCACGAGCTTACCCGAGAACGCCATCTATGAGGCCCTTCTCCAGCGCGAGCGTCTCGGCTCGACCGGAATCGGAGAAGGAATCGCCATTCCTCATGGCAAGCTGCCGGGCCTTACCCGCATTTTCGGTCTGGTGGCGCGGCTCGAGAAGCCGATCGATTTCGAGGCACTCGACGGCCAGCAGGTCGATGTGTTGTTCCTGCTCCTCGCGCCCGAGGGAGCGGGAGCGGACCACCTGAAGGCCCTCGCCCGGGTGGCGCGGGTGCTACGCGAGCCCGGTCTCATCGAGCGGGTCCGCGCCACGAAGGATGCGGCTGCGCTCTACGCGATCATGACCGAGCTGCCGAAGGCAGCCTGATCCTCTATCGTCAGGCATTCATTCCGCGACGCCAACTTCACGCAAGCAAGCCTCGCTAGCGTGCCTCCAATAATGGGGGAGAATCGGGACAATGTCTCTTGTTGGCTTGCGTTGGCCGTCTGTCAGGATACGTGTGGCGGCCCTGAGCGGGGTCATGGTGGTTGGATTCGCGGTGATCGGCGCCGTGTTTCAAACGGGCCGGAGCGAAGTGGAAGCGGCTCTTGAGACGCAGCAGACTTACTTTGCCCTGGCCGAGAAGGCCTATCAGTTCCGCGGCCGGGCCGATGCTTTGAAAGCCGTGGCCCTGGAATGGACGGCAACCCGTCAGGGCCATCACGGACAAGCCTTTTTCGACCAGCACAAGGCTCTTGCTGCCCAGCTCGATGAGATGAGCTCCGCTCCAGGAGCCATCCTGATCGAGGCGGAGGTGAAGGAGCTCAGAGGTCGCTCGGCGACCATCATCGAGCAGGGCACCGTCCTCGACAAGCTCTACACAGGCATTGGCTACAAGGCGGACGAAGGGGCACTGGGAAGTCTCCTGTCCGCAGAAGAGAACCTTGAGAAACTGGTCAGGCCGCTCGCTGGAAATGGTGAGGCGGCCTCCTTGCGTTTGTGGGCAGCGACCCTGGGCCTGTTCAGGCAGGAGGCCCGCGCCCGTCTCGTGATGGATGAGAGCCTGCTCGGCGCCTTCGAGGTCGATCAGGGCCGCTTCACCCGCGCCCTGGCGCAGCTTCCCGAGGAGATCGCCGCCGAGAAAGCGTCCATCCAGGAAGCCGGCGACGCCTATCAGAAGGCCTTCAGTTCCTGGGCGGAGCTGGAGCAGCAGGTTGCAGGCCAGGGCGAGCGCCTGAAAGGTCAGTTCGACCTGCTCGTGCCCGTGCTCGACCAGCTCCTGGCCAAGGTCCACACCGAAGCACAGAGGACCGCTGAGGCCCTCACGGCGTCGCAGCAGCGCACTTTCACCCTGATTCTCTGGGCCATGGGCATCACGCTGCTGCTGGGTCTGGCCCTGAACTTCCTCGTCGGCAGATCCATCTCCTTGCCTCTCTCCCACCTGCAGCAGGCCATGAAGCGCTTGGCCGATGGTGACGCAAGCGTCGAGGTTCCCTCGACGCTTGCGTCCGACGAGATCGGCGCCATGGCGCGCACGGTTCTGGTCTTCCGCGACAATGCCCGCGAGCGCGAGCGGCTGACGCAGGAGCGCGAAGGGCAGGCTGCCTTCGAGGCGCAGCGCGCCCAGACCATTGCCGAGGCGATTGCCAGCTTCGATGCCTCCGTGGAGCAGATCCTCGGCGAGGTCCGCCGCGCTACCGGCGATCTCACGGCCGCTTCCGGAGAACTGGAGGGGTCGGCCAATCAGGTCACTCAACAGGCACAGGTCGCCGGCACTGCCTCGTCGCGCACGTCGCAGAACATGGCGGCCGTGGCGAGCGCGGCGGAAGAGCTCGATGCGTCGTTGGCCGAAGTGGCTGCTCAGACGAATGCTTCAACCCGAGCTTCTGAGCGCGCCGTGGCGGAGGCACGCGGCGCTTCCGGCAGCATGACGGTTCTGGCGGAGGCGACCTCCCATATCGGACAGGTGGCCGATCTCATCCGCACCATCGCGTCCCAGACCAACCTGCTGGCGCTCAACGCCACCATCGAGGCGGCGCGCGCCGGCGAGGCCGGCAAGGGCTTTGCGGTCGTCGCATCTGAGGTGAAGGATCTGGCGGGCCAGACATCCAAGGCGACGGAGGAGATCGCACGGCAGATCGAGGCGGTGCAGGCCGCCTCCCGCGAGACGCTCGTGGCGCTCGGCTCCGTGCAGGCCTCCGTCGACGATCTCGCAGGCGTGGTCTCCGCGGTTGCAGGCACCGTGAGCCAGCAGACGGTGGCGGTCTCCGACATCGCCCGCTCGGTCGCTCAGGTCTCGACGGAAGCGCAGGCTGGAGCCTCGGCCATCGAGACTACCGAGACGGTCGCCGTCCGCTCTCTCGATGCGGCCCGCGCCGTGGCGAATCTCTCGGCTGCGCTGGACGGCCAAGCCGAGCGCCTCGGCCGTGAGATCCATCAGTTCCTCGCCAGCGTCAGGGCTGCCTGACGCTGACCCATCAAGGCTTCGGGGCGATTTCCCAGACGAGCTGCACGTTGGCGGTGTAGCGGATCGTGGCCGGGGGCACGAGCGGGATGGCGTCGGCGCCCTTCGCCATGGCGGCCCGCATCCGCATCATCTCAGGCTGCGGTTCGACAGGTTGGGCGGAACCGTCCCGGATCTCCAAGACGCGGCCCAGCTCAACGCCTGCGGCGGCGGCATAGACGTCCGCCTGACGCTTGGCATCGCGAACGGCTGCTTCGCGGGCCTTGTCTCCGCCTTCCTCTTGCCGGTCGAGCCCGAAGGAGACGGATTGGAAGGTCATGTCGTCGCTGGCGAGGATCTCGCCCGCGAGCTGGCCGACCCCATCGATGTCGCGTGTTTTGATTCGCAGCTGGTGATTGGCGGAAAACTTGGGCTGCTTGATCTCCCGGCCGTCGGGGCCGATCTGCTGCGGCGTCTGGAAGACCTGGAAATTTGCCGTCTGGATATCTTCCTTCTTGATCCCGATGCCTTGGATGCGGGCAAGCACACGCTCCGTTCCTGCGCGATTGGCGTTCGTCGCCTGCGCCACCGTATCGCCCTTGGTCTCCACGCTGAAGAAGATGGTGGCGAAATCCGGCTTCAGCTCGGCTTCGCCGGTCCCCATCACGCTGATGGCCGGCTGGCGTGGAGCGGGGACTTGGGCGAGAGCCGGGGAGACAAGGCCGAGGGCAAGGCTAAGAGCCGCTGCAAGGGCGAGGCGCATTGCTGAAAAGTCCTTCCGAAAACAAAAGCTCCACCCGAAGGCGGAGCTTGATGGGCGCAACAATCATTCAGGACGAATCCTGAGCGGGCGATTAACGGCCCGTCTTTACCCGGGTCCACAGGCGGGTGACGGTGCGCTGCGAGCGCTCGTCATAAGCTGTGTTGGTGAAGAGGCGCTTCATGGTGGCCTCATCCGGATAGATGCCGGGGTCGTTGAGGATCGCCGGATCGATATGCTGCTTGGCGGCGAGGTTGCCCGAGGCATAGGACACGTAGTTCGTGTTCATGGCGGCGATTTCGGGCTTCAGCATGAAGTTGATGAACTCATGCGCCTCGGCCACGTTCTTGGCATCCGCCGGGATCACGAAGCTGTCGAACCACATCAGTGCGCCCTCGCGCGGGATCACATAGGCGATCTCCACATTGTTCTTGGCTTCCTCGGCGCGCTTCTTGGCCTGGATCATGTCGCCCGAATAGCCCACCGCCACGCAGATATCGCCGTTGGCGAGCGCATTGATGTACTCGGAGGAATGGAACTTCTGAATATTGCCGCGGATGCGGAAGAGTGCGTCCCCTGCCTTGGTCAGATCCTCGTTGCGCTTGGAATCGGGGTTGAGGCCCAGGTAAGCCATCACACCGGGGAAGAGATCTTCAGGGCTGTCCAGCATGTAGATGCCGCAGGCCTTCAGCTTCGAGGCGATCTCCGGCTTCATTACGAGATCCCAGGTGTTGAGTGGCACGTCGCCCAGGATCTCCTTCACCTTCTTCACGTTGAGGCCGATGCCGGTGGTGCCCCACATGTAGTTCACGGCATATTGGTTGCCCGGATCGAACACGGCGAGGCGCTGCGTCACGTCCGGCCACTGGTTCGACAGGTTCGTAAGCTTCGACTTGTCGAGTTTCTGGAACACCTTGGCGCCGATCAGGCGCTGCACGAACGGACCTGAGGGCACCACGATATCGTAGCCGGACTTGCCGGCGAGAAGCTTCGTCTCGACGATCTCGTTGTTGTCGTAGGTGTCGTAGACCACCTTGATGCCAGTCTGTTTCGTGAACTCGTCCAGCGCCTTCGGGTCCACGTAATCGGACCAGTTATAGACATTGACCACACGCTCTTGAGCGGCGGCGCCGGTCACAAGCCCCAAGGTGAGGGCAACGGAGGCGAGAAGGCGGAACATTGAGGGCGGAACTCCTGAAAAAGAGAAAAGCCTTGGTCGGCTAGAGCATCGGACCCAAAAGTGGAGGCCACTTTTGGGATTCAATCCGATGCTTTCTTCTATAGCGAGCGCATCGTTCGAGCGGAAAACCGGATCCGGTTTTCCGCTCGATGTGCTAGGCGTTTAATTGAAGTCCGAATGATCCGCCCGTCAAGGCTGCTTTGGATCCATCCCTGCCGTTAGCCTGATCAGGCCTCCGTCCAAGGCAGCTTCCGGAACGGGCCGTTCTTGATGCGCTCAGGCCGCCCGCTTCACCACGTCGGCCAGCCGCTCCAGGCCTGCGTCGAGGGTGGAATCCTTCTTGGCGAAGCAGAAGCGCACCACGTTCTTCACCGCCCCTTCCGCGTAGAAGGCGGAGACCGGAATGGCGGCGACACCATGCTCCATGACGAGGCGGCGGCAGAAGGCGACATCGTCGGTCTCGCCCAGAGGCGTGATGTCGATGTTGAGGAAGTAGGTGCCCTGGCTCGGGATCACGTTGAAGCCGAGCGTCCTCAAACCTTCCGTGAAGCGGTCGCGGCTGCGGGTGAAGTTTTTCCGCATGTCCTCGAAATAGCTGTCGTCCTTGGCCAGGCCGTAGGCCACGGCGACCTGCAGGTTCGGGGCAGTGGTGAAGGTGAGGAACTGGTGGGATTTCGCCAGCACCTTCATGATGTGCGGGGCGGCAGCCACGAAGCCCACCTTCCAGCCCGTGAGGCTGAAAATCTTTCCCGCCGAGCCGATCTTCACCGAGCGGTCGCGCATGCCCTCCAATCCCAGCACCGGCTGATGCTTGCGGCCGTCGAACACCACGTGCTCCCACACCTCGTCCGAGATCGCGATCGCATCGAACTTGCGGCAGAATTCCGCGAGCAGGCCTAGATCCTCGTTCGAGAACACGGTCGCCGTGGGATTGAGCGGGTTGTTGAACACCACGGCCTTGGTCTTCGGCGAGAAGGCCTTCGACAGAGCTTCTTCCGTCAGCCGGAAATGGGGGGGCTGGAGCGTGACGAATTTCGGAATGCCGCCGGCAAGCCGCACGAGGGGCAGATAGGCGTCATACATGGGCTCGAACAGCACCACCTCGTCGCCCGGCTCCACGATGCCGAGGATCGCGCCGGCGAGCGCCTCCGTCGCGCCGGAGGTCACCATCACTTCGGTGTTCGCATCGAGATCGAGGCCCTGCCAGTGCTTGTAGTGGGCGGCAATCGCGGAGCGCAGCTCCGGAATGCCCATCATCGAGGGATACTGATTGTAGCCATTGAGCACCGCATCCGCCGCCGCGCGCCGCACGTCCTCCGGCCCCGGATCGTCCGGGAAGCCCTGGCCGAGATTGATGGCGCCGGTCTCCCGGGCAAGGCTCGACATGACCTCGAAGACGGTGGTGGGCAGGTTGGCGAACAAACGATTCATGCCGGCTCCTCAAGCAATGCGCGATGACGTGGATGCGTTCGTACCACGGAAGAACGCCAGGGTTGAACCCGTAACATAGGGTGACACCTGACGATGCTGTTGCTATCGCGGATGCGTCAACACCGATTCCTTCATGCGCTCGTCCCGGCTGCCTCTCATCTTCGGCCTCATCCTCCTCGTCGGAGCCTTGAGCCTCGCCTCCCTCGTCATCGGGCCTGCCCCGATTACGCCCTTCAAGGCGTTGACGGCGCTCGTCTCGGATCAGGGCAGTACGAGCATCGTCGTGCGCGACATCCGCTTGCCCAGGACGCTGCTCGCTCTCCTGATCGGCTGGATCTTCGGTCTCACGGGAGCGGGCCTTCAAGGATTGTTGCGCAATCCGCTCGCCGACACGGCGGTGTTCGGCGCGCCGCAGGCGGCCGCCTTCGGCGCGGTGCTGGTGCTCTATTCCGGCCTCGTGGGCGCGCTCTCCTGGGCGCTGCCCTTTGCGGCGATCCTCGGGGCGCTTCTCTCCGTCGCGCTCGTGGTGACGGTGGCCGGGCGCAGGGCCACCGTGGTGGTTCTCGTTCTATCAGGGCTCGCCGTCGGAAGTCTTGCGGGGGCAGGCACTTCGCTGGCCATCAGCCTCTCGCCCAATCCCTTCGCCGTCACCGAGATCGTGTTCTGGTTGCTGGGCTCCTTCGAGGATCGCTCGATCATCCATGTCTGGCTCGCAGCGCCGTTTATCCTTGCGGCCTCCGTCCTTGTCCTGTCCTCCTCGACAGGCTTGCGGGCGCTGGCTCTCGGCGAGGAGACCGCACGGAGCCTCGGCGTCGACGTGATGCGCCTGCGGCTTCTGCTGGTGGCAGGGGCTGCCATCGGCACCGGAGCTTCAGTGGCGGTCGTGGGTTCGATCGGTT
Organism: Microvirga vignae; assembly: GCF_001017175.1. Classification (GTDB taxonomy): domain Bacteria; phylum Pseudomonadota; class Alphaproteobacteria; order Rhizobiales; family Beijerinckiaceae; genus Microvirga; species Microvirga vignae. The sequence continues at coordinate 217,299 of NZ_LCYG01000016.1, forward strand.
TCGTCGGCCTCGTCGCACCTCATCTGGTGCGTCCCTTCGCAGGCTACGATCCCGCCCGGACCCTCGTTCCCTCAGGCTTGGCGGGGGCGGCCTTGCTGCTCGCCGCCGACTGCGCGGTGCGCCTCATCCCGTCCCAGACGGAGATCAAGGTCGGCGTGCTCACCGCCATTCTCGGCGTGCCGTTCTTTCTCTGGGTCATCGCCCGTCGCAAGGCCGAGCTCGCGGAGATGCCCGTATGACCGAGCTTCGCGCCCGTTCGCTCGCTGTCGATCTTGGCCAACGCCATGCGCTCTCACGTGTCGATCTCACGCTGCCCTCAGGTCGTCTCACCGTGATCGTGGGGCCCAACGGCGCGGGCAAGACCACGCTGATGCGCACCCTGGCCGGGTTGCTCGAACCGACCGCGGGGCAGGTGACACTCGATGGGCAGCCGGTTTCACGCATGAGCGCCGGAGAGCGGTCGCGCTGCATCGCCTATCTGCCACAGGGCGGGAACGTCGCCTGGCCCCTGCCTGTGGCCGATGTCATCGCGCTCGGCCGTCTTCCTCATGGCGAAAAGCCCGACAGCCTGTCATTGAAGGGCCAGGAGGCGGTAGCCGCTGCAATTCACGCGGCCGACCTCGAAGGCTTCGAGAATCGGCCGGCCACGGAACTATCGGGCGGCGAACGTGCCCGTGTGCTTCTAGCCCGCGCTCTCGCGACGCAGGCCCGGGTTCTCCTCGCCGACGAACCCGTCGCCGCGCTCGATCCGCGCCATCAGCTCATCGTTCTCGATGTCCTCAAAGAGCAGGCCAGAGCCGGCACGACGGTTGCGGCCATCATGCACGATCTGACCTTGGCGGCACGCTTCGCAGATGAGATCATCCTGCTGAATCAAGGAATTGTTGCCGCCTCCGGTCCGCCCGAAGCGGTTTTGACGGAGGAGCTGCTTGCCGCCAATTTCGGGATCCAGGCGCATGTCTCGCACGACGGAGGACATCTCGTCGTGGTGGCGGACCGCCCGCTGGCGGAACCCGGGCAGGGAGGCTGAAGACCGTGAAACAGGTGATATTATTACATTGACAAAGGGGTGAGCCGGACCGATACCCCCGGTTTAACGTTTGGCAAGGCAATGAATCGGCAGGAATTTAAGAAAGCTCTTATTATCGTGCATGATCTCGTGATGACGGGTGTGGCCGTCCCCGCGACCTTTATCGTGCGCTTTGAGGGACCACTTCTCCAGGAACGCTTGGTCCATCTGCCGATCTTTTTGCCACCTTTCATCGTCTTCGCAGGCGTCGTTTACTGGATTTTCCACCTCTACCGCTCCAAATGGCGCTTCGCTTCCCTGCCCGATCTGTTCAACATTTTCCGGGCCTCGACCGTCCTGGCGCTGGCACTCCTGATCACCGACTATATTGTGCTCTCGCCGCAGTTCTTCGGCTCGTTCTTCTTCGGCAAGATCACGATCGCCCTCTACTGGCTGATCCAGATGTTTCTGCTGGGCGGCCCGCGCTTGGCCTTCCGCTATTTCAAATATGCCCGCTCGCGCCACACCCTCGGCCGCGACTCGAACACGCCGATCCTGCTTCTGGGGCGCGGCACCGATATCGAGGTGATCCTGCGCGCCATCGAGACGGGCACGGTCAAGAAAATGCGCCCGCAGGGCATCCTGTCCTACCGTGTCGATGATCTCGGGCAGTCGATACGCGGCGTGCCGGTGCTGGGCACCTTCACCGATCTCGATCAGGTGGTGCAGGATTTCCATGAGCGGGGTGAATCGATCCGCCGCCTCGTGGCGACGCCGAGCGCGCTCGTGCCTGAGGCCAATCCGGACATGCTGCTCGCCCGGGCTCGTCGCCTCGGCCTGCCGCTGGTCCGCGTGACCAGTCTCGGTGAAGGCATGCGTGATGCGGAGCTGGCACCGCTTGAGATCGAGGATCTTCTCTTACGCCCCACGGTGCAGATCGACCGGCAGCGGCTTGAAAACTTCATTCGCGGCAAGCGTGTTCTCGTGACCGGCGGCGGCGGCTCTATCGGCTCGGAAATCTGCACGCGCGTCGTGGCTTTCGGCGCGAGCGATCTGATGATCCTGGAGAGCTCCGAGCCGTCCCTGCACCACATCCTGGAAAATCCCACTCTTCTCTCCAGCGACACCAATGTCGACGGGGTCATCGCCGACGTGCGCGACCGTACGCGGGTGCAGGAGGTGATGAACGATTTCCGTCCCGACGTGGTCTTCCACGCTGCCGCTCTCAAGCACGTTCCCTATCTCGAGCGGAACTGGGCCGAAGGCATCAAGACCAACGTGTTCGGTTCCGTGAACGTGGCCGACGCGGCGGTTGAGGCTGGCGTCTCGGAGATCGTGATGATCTCGACCGACAAGGCTATCGATCCCGTCTCGATGCTGGGCGCGACCAAGCGGTTCGCCGAGATGTACGGCCAGGCACTCGATGCCGAGTTCATGGGCGGCAATGGTGCGACACGCATCATCGCTGTGCGTTTCGGCAACGTGCTGGGTTCCGTCGGTTCCGTCGTGCCGAAGTTCAAGACGCAGATTGCCCGCGGCGGACCGATCACCGTCACGCATCCCGACATGGTGCGCTATTTCATGACGACGCGCGAGGCGGCCGATCTCGTGCTCACCTCTGCCTCTCATGCGGGCGAGGACCGCATCCGCATGCAGAGTTCGAACAGCGACGAGCGCGCCTCCGTCTACGTGCTGAAGATGGGCCAGCCCGTGCGCATCTATGAGCTTGCCGAGCGCATGATCCGCCTCGCCGGCTATGAGCCTGGCGAGGATATCGAGATCTCCGTGACCGGCACGCGTCCCGGCGAGCGCCTGCACGAAATCCTGTTTGCCCGTGAAGAGCCCCGCACCGAGATCGGCATCGACGGCGTCATGGCCGCCAAGCCCATTTTCGCGGATCGTGCCAAAGTCGATCAGTGGCTGAAAACGCTGGCCAAGGCCGTTGTCGCTGGAGACCGCGCGGCGGCGGAGCGGGTGTTCGAGGAGGCGATTCCCGAATTCAAGCGTCGGCAGCAGACGCCGCAGCCTGCCGTGCCAGCTCAGCAAGTCCGTCTGGCGTCTCGGTAACAGGCTGCCAGCCGAGGCTTCTCAAGGCTTCCGGGCTCGCCACCAGCGAGCCTGAGAGACGCTCATAGGCTTCTCCCTTCCCCATCAGCGCAGCAGCAGCGCCCAGCGCGAAGGACGGAACGGGAATAAGCCCTGGACCGCGTCCAAAACCCTTGCGAAGAGCCGTGATGATCTCAGGCACCGTCACCGGTTCCGGATCCGCCGCGATGAAGGGCCGCCTCAAAGGTCCTTGCGCTTTCAGAAGCGTGTCGAGGGCAGCCGTGAGATTGTCGAGGGAGAGCAGCGAGCGCTTTCCCTTCAGGCCGCCGAGCGGCAGCGGCCAGGGAGAATGGGCGATCTTCAGGAGCGCCGCCATGTTGCCCTTCACGCCCGGCCCGTAAACGAGAACCGGGCGAAGCGCCGCCCAGTCGATGTCGAGCTCCCTCAGGCCCTTTTCCGCCGCGAGCTTCGAGCGTCCGTAAGCATCGGTGGGTTTCGGCTCCATCTCTTCGGTGAGAATGCCTTCCGCCACCGGTCCGCTCTGCGCGCGGATTGAGGAGAGAAATACGAAGCGCTTCACGCCGGCGCGCTCGGCGGCGTGAGCGAGCTTGATCGTGGCTTCCGTGTTGATGGTACGATAATCATTCTCCGGCTGGCCCGACATGGCATGGGCGAGACCCGCCGAATGGATCACCATGTCCACATCGCGCAAGGCCGCCGCCATGTTCTGCGGAGAGGCGATGTCCCCGATGACGGCGCTCGATGCACCCTCCGGCACATCTGAGGGACGGCGCAGCAGCACGCGGATCCGGTAACCGCGCTTCGGCAACTCGGTGAGGAGATGGCGGCCGATGAATCCCGTTGAGCCGGTGAGCGCAATCAAGGGTGCATTCATCGGGAAACCTCCACAGATGCCGTCACGCGGGGATGGGAAAAGCGCCAGAGAACTAGGCTGACGAGAAGAAGTCCTGCAGCCAAGGCTGCAACCTGCACAACGCTTGAGGGCCAAACAAGTGTCATGGCCGCAAGGGCAGCAAGTGCGAGATTGAGCATGAAGACATGCGTCACGACCGCCATCACGGAGAAGCCGTTGCCGGTGGCGCGCTGATAGAAATGGCTGCGATGCGCCTCCCATACCCGCTCGCGCTTTGCGAGGCGGCGGAAGAGGGTAATCGTGGCGTCCATCAGGTAGTAGAGCGGCAGGAGGATTGCGGCTGCAAACGTTCCGTTGTGGGCCAATATCAGAAGCAGCCATCCGACCATCAGGCCGATCGGCAATGAACCGACATCGCCCAGGAAGAGCCGAGCCACGGGCTTATTGAAAACCGCAAATCCCAGAAGCGCGCCGTACAATGCGCTCGCAAGCAAGGGCCCGACGCCGAGCGTGAAGATGGCGAAGGGGTCGGACGTATGAATTCCAAGGAAGGTGAGAAAGGCAGTGATCGGCACCATTTCGGCAACCGTCATCCAGTCGAGCCCGTCCATGAAGTTGACGAGGTTGACGAACCAGACACCTCCGATGATCAGAAATGAGGTTTCGAGCCAGTACGGCACCACGTCCGGTAAGAAACGAACGTCTTTGGCCGTGATGACCAGGAACACGGCAAAAAACTGCAGGACAAGTCGTGGAATCGCGGGGAGCGGACGAATGTCGTCACAGGCCCCGACGACGGCCAGAAGGACAGCCGCGCCTAAAACGATGATGACGGGATCTCGCATCACATAGAAGGAGAGCAGGCCACGCAGTCCCTTCTCCGGGCAGGCGCAGACCGGCGCCCATGGCGAGAAGATCGCGCCTGCAACAATCACGATCAACACCGCCGCCATAATGGCGATGCCGCCGCCCTGCGGTGTCGGGATCTTGTGGCTCGAACGCGCGTTGGGCCGCGCCAGCGCATAGCGGATCAGGAGAGGCCGCAGCAGGACGATCAGGACGCAGGTGAGCAACGCCGATACAGGAATGGCGAGAAGGTAGTGATCAGCAAGCATGATAATCTTTGTACCAGTCGACGAAGTGCTTCACGCCGTCTTCCAGCGATGTTGAAGGCGCAAAGCCGACATCCCGGCGCAGATCCGTCACGTCCGCCCGCGTCTCCAGAACATCACCCGGCGGCAGCGGCACATCCGCGCGCGTGGCTTGTTTGCCCAATGCATTCTCGATGAGGGAGATCAGGTGATTCACCTCTTCCGGCGAGTCGTTGCCGATATTGTAGACCCGGTGCGGGGCCGCGCTTGTGGCCGGGTCCGGATGCTCCGCATTCCAATCCGGGTCACCCGCGGGTGCCTTCTCCACCAGCCGCACGATGCCTTCCACGATGTCGTCGACATAGGTGAAGTCGCGCCAGACCTTGCCGGCATTGGCCACCTCGATCTCGCGGCCTTGGGCAATGGCATGGGTGAACTTGTAGACCGCCATATCCGGCCGGCCCCACGGGCCGTAGACGGTGAAGAAGCGCAGGCCCGTGCAGGGCAGGCCGAAGAGAGAGGCATAGGAATGCGCCATCATCTCGTTGGCCTTCTTGGTGGCGGCATAGAGGCTGATCGGATGCTCGGTGACGTCATGTTCGGAGAACGGCAGCTTGCGGTTGGCGCCGTAGACCGAACTCGACGAGGCATAGACGAGGTGCTGGATCTCTGCGTGGCGGCAAGCCTCCAGCATGTTCATGAAGCCCATGAGGTTGGACGAGGCATAGGGCTGTGGATCGACAAAACGCACGCCGGGCTGGGCGGCGAGATGGATGACGCGCTCGAAGCGGTGGCGCCCGAAGAGATCGCGCGTGACTTCCGGGTCGGAGAGATCGATGCGCTCGGCGACAAAGCCATTGCGGGACGTGAGCCTGCCGAAACGGGCCTCTTTGAGGGCGATATCGTAATAGGGAGTAAAGCTGTCGACGCCCACCACCTGATGGCCCAGACCCAGCAGCCGCTCGGACACATGATAGCCAATGAAACCGGCCGCTCCGGTCACGAGAATGGGTGAGGACATCGAAAAAGCCCGCTTGAACATCTCTACTGGAGCATCGACCTATCGGCGAACCGGTTTTCGACTTCGCCGGGCAATGCTCTAGACGGCGGGCACCTTAGCGGCCTTGGGCCAATCCGCAACCGCCTCTTGGCCGGAGGCGTCCAGGATGATGGATTGCCGCTCGCGGGCCACGAAGGCTGTTGGCATCACGGCCTTCATCTCGGCTTCCATGGCGCGGATGAAGGCGTCGTCATGCCCCGGATAGAGATGGAAAATGGCCAGAGCCTTCACGCCAGCGGCCTTGGCGAGATCCACGCCCTTCTCCCATGTGGAATGGCCCCAGCCCCGGCAGCGCGGATACTCGGCCTCGGAGAACATGCCGTCATAGATCATGAGATCGGCATCGTGCACGAAATCGGCGAGAGCCTTATCCGGCCACGCTTCGCTGTGCTCCACGTCGCTGATGTAGCAGACGCTGCGATTCCCGTGCTGGAAGCGGTAGCCCGTAGCGCCCCCCGGATGGTTCAGGGAATGGGTTCCGATGCGGGCGCCGTCGTCGAAGGTCAGGGTGTCGCCCGCCTTGAACCCCACATGCTCGAACCGGGCCGGGAACTGGCCGAGGCGCACCGGAAAGAGCGGGGGCGAGAACAGCTTGTCGAGGGAAACCATGGCGCTTTCGCCATCGAGATTGCCGCAATAGGTGCGCACCAAGCGCTCTTTGGTGAGGGCCGGCTTGAAGAAGGCCAAGCCGCCCACATGATCGAGGTGAAGGTGACTGAAGAGGATGTCGATGGTGTCAGGGACATCCTCGCCGAGTGCGCTGCCCAACGCCGAAATGCCCGTTCCGGCATCTACGATGAAGAGACGTTTCCCGCAGCGGATCTCGACACAGGCCGTATGACCGCCGAATTCCATGAACTGAGGGCCGGATGCGCAGGTGGAGCCGCGGATACCCCAGAAGCGGACCTGTAGCTCGTCAGAAGATGCAACTCGGCTTACCATCGCTGGATCATGCCCAACCGAAAACCCCATATCTGTGCGATACCGCACATGATCAGATGACCCCAGGCGCCGCCGAATGGCAAGTGCGGCCTTTCATGCACTTAAGGCCTCCGGCTGTCGCATGCGGGGAACCATCACGGGTTCGCCCCGCTCGAAACGGATAACGGCGTCGAAGGGCGGATGATCCATGGCGGGAGAAACCGAAGGCGTGACGACGACGAGCCCACGCCCGACCATGGAGCGGCGAAGTGCGGCCACCAGCCTGTCCGCGGCCGGACCCGGCAGGCCGTCGAGCGCCCGTTGAACCACGAGAATGCTCGGCCGGCGCACGAGGCAGCGCACCAGATCGACAGCCGCGATTTCGGTGAGGCTGAGATCATCGCCCTGAGGATCGATGGGCAGGTCGAGCCCGATGCGGGAGACTTCACCATCAAGGCCCCGCTCGGTGAGCACGTGTCGGATGACACCCTGCACAGCCTCCGCCGCGCCGGCCTGATCGGCGGCAATGCGCCCGAAGAGCAGGTTGTCCTGCACGCTCGCGGCCGAGCAGAAGAGCGCCTGATCGTAGAACTCGATGGAAGGTTTGAGGCTCACCGGCAGCATGCGGGCGAAATCCGCCCGCGCGGTCAGAATGCGCCCTGCGAGCGCCTCATCGAGGAACCCCAAGCGGTGGCGGCTTTCATTATAGCGGAGCGCGAGGCCAATCAGGCGCTCCTGATCGCGTCCGGGACGGCGCTGACCGCTTTGGCGCTCCACGAGATCCTGGAAATAGGCGCGGTCGGCAGCCGAGAAGAACGAGAAGCGCTCGAAGAGAGGATGCCCATCCGGGATATCGGCAAAAATCTCGATCATGCTCGATGCGATGGACAGGCCGATCTGGCGCAAGATCTTGGTGAGGTCGTTAGCCTCGAGAACGGCCCGCACGTAAGGATGCGCGGAAAGCCTGTCCTCCTGGAACGTGTCGCCGACCGGCTTTCCGAACAGCAGGTTTTCGCCGATCGTGGCGTAGCGGTTGTAGCGAGCGGCATCGAACGGATCGACGAAACGGTCGAGCTGCTCCCGGGCCAGTGCCGCCTGTACGAGGCGGCGGGCCTCCACGATAGCCGCTGCAATCGCGGGTTCTTTTTGAGGATCGAGTGTGCCGGACAGGCCGCGCGCATGGGTGAGGCGGTCGAGGCTCGTGACGGCGATGGCTTCCGAGAGCCGATGCTCGAGCTCTTCTGCCGGAGCCCGGCAGCCATAGAGCAGGTTCTCCTTCAGGCTGCCTTCGATCAGCACCGTCTCGCCGGCAAAGGCGATGCGCTGGCTGCGCTCGAAAGGGTTGGCCTCAACCAGATCCACGCCGCCATAGGCGATGCGGCCGACGGAAGGGTGAATCTGGCCGCTCACGAGGGCGGCGAGCAGACGGGGGCCGGAATCGCCATCGCCCACGAGAGCGACATGGGAGGGGAAGGCGAGGCTCAGATTGACGGAAGTGATGCGCGCGCCGCTCGCCGGGTCATAGGCCGAGACGCCCTGCGCCACGAGGGCACCGTTCTCGGGAAGGGACGCCTTTCCCTTCTTGATATCGCGCGGCTTAAGCGCGGAAAGGCTCCGCGCCACATCGGTGAGCAAAGCGCGAGCCCGCGAAGCCATGCGGTGCCACTGCACGAGCTCGCGCACGCCGTAAGCCGCAAGCGCGGAGGCGAGAGCGCAGGCCGCCACCATGCCTGCCGTCAACGGACGGGACCCGGCGAACCATGCACCAAACGCCAGCACCGCGATGGGTGCGAGCATCAGCACGATGGCAGCGGTGGAATCGACGAGTGCCAGACGGTATTCGCGCCGCGCGACGGGGCGATGGCCTTCGATGAGCAGATTGTGCACCCGGTCCCGCTCATAAAACCCCGTGCCATGGGCGCGCATGGCCGGGATGCGGTGTTCGAGATCGGCCAGAATGCTTTCGGCGCTCTCGCCTTCCTTGCGGCGTGCAGCCGTCGCATCAAACCGCAGCAACGCGCGGCGAGCATTCAGGATGGCGCCGACGCTTAAGGTCACAGCGAGGCTGGCACCAAGATACCAGTCCATCACGAGCACATAGGCAAACGCCAATCCGATCATGCCGCCGAGCTTGACCGGAACGAACAGGCTCAAGCCCAGCACCGAGTTCTCGCGGGCAAGCCCATGGGCTGCGAGCGCGGTCGCCGTCGAGAGATCGTCTTGAGCCGAAGGCGGTGCCTTGAGGATGGCTTCGAGGGCCAAGGCGCGAAGCTTGGCCAGAGCCCGCGAGCCAATGCTGACCGCGATTCCATCGACGGGAATCAGCAGCAGCGCAATCAGGACAGGAACAAGCAGGATGCCGCCGACGGAGGCAAGCGTGAAGGTTTCCGGGCTGAGCGCGACGCCTGAAAACAGCACGAGCGATTCCGGCCAGAGGCTTGCGGGCGGGGTGAGGACGATGCGGAGCAGGGCGGGCGGGTCGGAAGCTCCCCCTGCAACGGCCCGGTCCACGACGATGCGGATCAGTTCGAGCCCGACGAGCAGGCAGAAGCCGGCCAACGCCAGAAGACAAAATCCGAAGACATGGCGAATCCGAGAGGTCTTCCACGCCAGGCGCAACGGGTCGCGCTCCATGCCACCTCCCTCGACAGCTTTCTCATGGGTTGAGCTTTCGGGGTGAAACTAGCGAAGCCGATGCCTTCCGACCAGCCCAAACTCTGCAATTGGCCCCTCGCCGCTCCCGCCTTTGCGCCTATCTCACCCTTCCTACAGCATGTCCAGAGAGGGTGATCGGGCTCCATTATGTCGTCGTCCCTGCCGGTCGATCCGGTTTTCCAGCTCATCCTCGAAACTCCCGGCCGCACGCCCTCTTCTGCGCTGCCGAGCCGTTTGAAGCGTCTCTTCAAGGAGCTGGCCGATGTCGATCCCGTCAGGCCGGTCGAGGAGATCGAGGACCAGATCTGGGCACTCTGGAGCTCTCACGAGGATCGGCTGGCGGAAGAAACCCTGGCAGCGGCAATTGAGGCCATCGCTTCGGGAGAATTGCAGAAGGCCAGGCCGCTTCTCGATCACCTCGTCATCAAGCATCCCGATTGGGCGGAGGCCTGGAACAAGCGCGCGACGCTCGCTTATATCGAGAAGCGCGATGCCGACAGCCTCTTCGATATTGCTCAGACCTTGAGGCTTGAGCCCCGCCATTTCGGCGCAATTTCCGGCTTCGGCAATGTGTGCTTGCGTCATGGGCATCTCAACGAAGCCCGCGCGGCTTTCCAGATCGCTCTTTCCATCAATCCACATCTGGAAGAGCTGCGTGATATGCTTGAAAACCTCTCACCGCACAACCTGATGCTGCACTAAAAGCATCGGCGCACGCGCGACATTCCTGCCGTTGCACACATGAGCGGAGAGGCTAGTCTGCTTTTCATGTCCGATTCGTCTGCAGCCCGTCTTTCCAACATCATTCTTCCCACCGATGGAAGGCAATCGCCGGTCGCCGCCGGAATTCAGCGTGGCGTACGCCGGCTATTTGCCGAGCTCGGTCATGTGACCCTGCCGGAATTCACGCTCGCCAATGGCAGGCGCGCCGATCTCATCGCGCTGGCGCCAGACGGCATTCTGACCATCATCGAGATCAAGTCGAGCGTTGCGGATTTCCGGGCCGACCGGAAATGGCCGGATTACGAGGATTTCTGCGATCGGTTCTATTTCGCCGTGCCGGAAACGGTACCCTTCGATATTCTGCCGGAAGATCGCGGGCTCATCATTGCAGACAGTTTCGGCGCAGCGGTGATGCGCGAGTCTGCGCATCACCCGCTTGCCGGCGCGCGCCGCAAGGCGGTGACGCTACGCTTTGCACATGCGGCGGCATCGGCTCTGCATGCGTTGGCCGATCCGGACAGGATTGCGGATGGACGCCTGTAAGAATTAGCGCGGAGCGCGCTTGGCGAGGATGCGCTGCAACGTGCGGCGATGCATATTGAGCCGGCGTGCGGTTTCCGAGACGTTGCGGCCGCACAATTCATAAACCCGCTGAATGTGCTCCCAGCGCACCCGGTCCGCGGACATGGGATTTTCCGGCGGCAGCGCGCGCTCGCCCGGCTGGGCCATGAGAGCCGCATGGATCTCGTCCGCATCGGCGGGTTTGGCGAGATAGTCGAAGGCACCCATCTTCACCGCCGTCACGGCGGTTGCGATGTTGCCGTATCCGGTGAGAATGACGCCGCGCGCATCGGGGCGGCGGTTTTTCAGCCGCTCGATCACGTCGAGACCGTTGCCGTCGCCAAGGCGCATGTCGATCACGGCAAAGGCCGGGGGGCTGGTTTCGATCTCGGCGATGCCGTCGGCCACGCTTTCGGCAACGCGCACCTGATAGCCGCGGCCTTCCATGGCGCGGGCGAGACGGGTCGAGAAGGGCCGGTCGTCATCCACGATCAAGAGGCTCTTGTCGGCACGATCCTCGAACGCAACAGGCGCGTCGGCCATCAGAACTTCTCCTTGCATAACGGAACAATTCCTTCATGAAACAGGCCGATCCGGCCCATCCTCAATATGGGAATTCTTCCTCTATTCTTTGAGAGACCCCTTGGATTCTCCCTGCGGCGAAATTGCCGCACCCTTTTCAAACGCGTGACGCGGCCAAACGATCCGTGCGACCGCTCCTGTGGCAGGTGGCGCGGCATTGGTCAGAGTCAATTCGGCGCCGGAGCGTTCGATCAGCGTCTTGGCAATGAAGAGCCCCAAGCCCAGCCCTCCTCCCTCGTCATTGTCGGCTTCCGTGCGTTTCGCCGCGCTGCGGGTCGTCACATAGGGCTCTCCCACCCGCAGCAGGATATCGGGCGCGTAGCCCGGCCCGTCGTCACGGATCTCGATGAAAACCTCGTGAGGTGTCCACGAGGCCTCGATGGTGACTTGGCTGGCGGCAAAGTCGGTGGCGTTGTCGAGAATGTTGGACAGGCCATAGACGACGCCGGGATTGCGGCGGCCCACAGGCTCGGGCCCTTCGCCGCGGGCCAGGACCCGTACATCGAAACCGACGGCCCGCTGCGGCTCGACGATCTCTTCCACCAGATGGCTTAAGGAAATCGTTTCCAGGAAGCCTTCTTCTTCCTCTCCCATGGAGGTGAGTTTGGTGAGGATCGAGCGGCAGCGATCCACCTGCTCCTGCAGGAGCTTCAGATCGTCCGCCACCGGGCCGTCCTTCGGCAGGGCATGGCCAAGCTCCTTGGAGACGAGCGCGATGGTGGCCAGTGGTGTCCCCAGCTCGTGGGCTGCGGCGGCGGCGAGACCGTCGAGCTGCGAGAGATGCTGTTCACGGGCGAGAATCAATTCCGTGGCGGCCAGCGCCTGCGCGAGCTGGCGGGCCTCCTCCGCGACACGCCAAGCATAGATGCCGATAAACACCGTTCCGAGAAGGATCGCCGTCCAGATCCCCGACACGTAGAGGAAAGGCAGGCTCAAGGTTTGCCCCGGAAACCACGGCAACGGCCTGTGGGCAAGCACGAGAAAAGTAGCGGAGCCCACGGCGAGAAGGCCAAGAGCGAGAGTTCTCTCCGGAGTCAGCGCCGTCGCCGAGATCAGCACAGGCGCGAGGAAGAGCATGGCGAAGGGATTTTCCAACCCGCCCGTGAGATACAGCAACGCCGCCAGCTGCAGGATGTCGAAGCCGAGCAGAGCCGTGGCGGCATTGTCGCCGAGCCGGTGACTTGCCGGATATCGGATGCGCAGCAGCAGGTTGGTCCAGACGGAGGCAGCGATAACGAGGAAGCACAGCTCGAAGGGCAGTGGGAATCCAAGACCGAAGCGCACGCCTGCGACGGCTGATGCCTGCCCTACAATCGCGAGCCAGCGGAGCCTGACCAAGGTGTCGAGGCGCAACTGCCGGGGCGACGGTTTGAGACTATTGGCTGGGATGGCGACCATGAACGAACAGAATAGGGTTTTAAAACCGTTCGCCAAGCAACAGCATAAAGGCAGGAAGTCCTAACTTGTCGCCGGAGGATATGCTTCGAAGGAGGTAAAGCACAAGCGTTTTCGGCTACGCCGACAATGTTGTTGCAATAAGCGGAAGGAACTTTAATCTTAAAATTACGGTTGAGGATAAAGCCTACCCCGCGGTGCGGGAGAAACCAGGCGCCCGGCCTTTGGGGACATGTGATGAATTTTTCTTACTACTGGTACGATACGGCGCATTGGCTCCTAAGCCCCGCCCGCGCAGCGTCTGATATTACAAAGCTCTTCTTCGACAACCCCGGCAATCCGCTCACCAACACGCCCTACGGCCGCACCGTCTCCGCTGCCTGCGAGCTCTTCGAGCGTACCACCCGCCGCTACACGAAGCCTGAATTCGGCTTCACCACCACCACTCTTGGCAACCAGGAGGTTGCCGTTACCGAAGAGATCGTGTGGGAGCGTCCCTTCTGCCGCGTGATCTCCTTCAAGCGTGACCATGCGCTCGCCGCGAGTCAGCCTAAGCTTCTGATCGTCGCCCCCATGTCGGGCCACTACGCCACGCTGTTGCGCGGTACGGTAGAAGCCTTCCTGCCCACCCATCAGGTGATGATTACCGACTGGGCGGATGCGAGCATGGTGCCGCTCTCGGAAGGCCGCTTCGACCTTGACGATTATATCGACTATCTCAAAGCCATGTTCCGGGAGTTCGGCCCGGACCTGCACGTGATGGCCGTGTGCCAGCCGGCGGTTCCGGTGGTGGCTGCCGTTTCGCGGCTCGAGGCCGAGAACGATCCGGGCATTCCGCGCTCCATGATTCTCATGGGCGGCCCTATCGACACCCGCCGCTCGCCCACCGCCGTGAACCGGCTGGCGGAGGAGCGCGGCATCGAGTGGTTCAAGCAGCACTGCATCGCGAAGGTGCCGCCGACCCACCCGGGCTTCTGGCGCGATGTCTATCCGGGCTTCCTGCAGCTTTCCGGCTTTATGGCCATGAACATCGACCGGCACCTGACGGCCCACTGGGAGATGTTCAACCACCTCGTGGAAGGTGACGGTGATTCGGCCGAGAAGCATCGCGACTTCTATGACGAATACCTCGCCGTCATGGACCTGACCGCCGAGTTCTACCTCCAGACGGTGGAGACGGTGTTCGTGAAGCACCAGCTGCCGAAGGGCGAGATGATGCACCGGGGTCAGCCGGTGGATCTCAAGGCCATTCGCCGCTGCGCCATCATGGCGATCGAAGGCGAGAAGGACGACATTTCAGGCGTCGGCCAGACCCTGGCGACCCTGGACTTGACCCCCAATCTCCCCTCCGACAAGAAGCTCTATCACCTGCAAACCGGGGTCGGTCACTATGGCGTCTTCAACGGTTCTCGTTTCAGGGCTCAAATTGCTCCTCGAATCGTTGAATTCGTTGAGAATCACAGCCGAGAACCAGCCTGAAAGACCACGTCAAGAGCCTGAGTCTGTTCTCCATACGTTCTTAGGAGCGGCAAACGGCTGCGCTGACAGAATCGACGTGAGCGGGCAGATTGCGGACATGAAATCCGCTCTGTTCCGCCGCGTTCCTGCGGACCCACCTCATTTAAAAGTTTCCCATGAGGGCCAGACATTCAAAGTGGCCCTCAAACGGCGTCCGACGGCCAAACGGATCACGCTTCGCGTCTCCCACGCGACGGGCGAGGTCGTCCTCACCATTCCTGAGCGCACCGATGTGGGCTTGGCGCAAAAGTTCGCCGACAGCCACAGCGAGTGGATCGCAAGCCGCCTCGCCAAGGTGCCCGACCGGGTGCTGTTCGAGACGGGGGCGCTCGTTCCCTTACGCGGGGTACCCCACCGAATCGTCCATTGGTCCTCGATTCGGGGTGTCACCCAGGCGACCCGCGACGGTGCGGGCGAGCCGATTATTGCGGTAGCGGGCGACGCCGCCCATGTCGCGCGCCGGGTGCGCGATTTCCTCGAGGCTGAGGCCAAGCGCGATTTCGCGGTAGCCGTGAAGAAGCACACGGCTCAGCTCGGAATCCCCGCCAAGCGCATCACCGTGCGCGACACCAAGAGCCGCTGGGGTTCCTGCTCGGCCAATGGGGCGCTCAACTTCTCCTGGCGTCTCATCATGGCTCCGCCCTTCGTGCTGGATTACCTCGCCGCCCATGAGGTGGCTCACTTACGCGAGCTCAACCACTCCCAGCGCTTCTGGAAGATCACCTACCAGCTCTGCCCGCGCACCGATGAGGCCGAAGCCTGGCTGAAGACTTACGGCAGCGCCCTTCACCGCATCGGTTAGGACTAGAGCAGCGCATCGTCTAGAGCGAAAANNTTTTTCGCTCTAGACGATGCGCTAAGTCAGCTCGGTTCCGTCGCAAATCCGAGGCGGAAATGAGAAAGTCGCAGAGGTCGTATGATCCGCTCATGCGGCGTGTCGGTCAAACTGCTCAGCGAGCGACGGCTGTTGCTTGGCCCGGCCATCATCTCGAAGAGATGATGGCCGGCTCAGGCTATAAGCCCGAGACCACCGCACGCACAGCAGGATCACTGAGCGATCGAAATGCTTACCTTTGAACGCCTGTTCCCGCTACTGAGACCGTCATCCCAATAGCGGGAACTCTGAAACAAATGGGTCGCGACAAAGTCCCTGTCTCTCTCGCCTGGTCGCCGAAGTCACGTAGGGACGCGACGCTGAGCTTTCGTCTAAGGGATTCGCAAAGGCTCAAGCTCGTGACAGGTGGTGCTTTTCGGCTTGGTCCGAACGCCTCTGTCTCTGCTACGATCATTTCATGCTCAAGCCCGATACCCTGGCCCTCACAATCGTCTTGGCGCTGCTCACTGCGCTCGGTCCTCTCTCGACGGACATGTACCTGCCGTCATTGCCGGCAATTGCGGCGGGTCTTCAGGCGAGCAAGGCACAGACGCAGCTCACGCTGTCGGCCTTTCTCTTCGGCTTCGCGGCAGGGCAGTTCTTCTATGGGCCGATTTCCGACCGGGTCGGGCGCAAGCCCGTGCTGCTCTTCGGACTCGGGCTCTTTGCGCTGGCCAGCCTGATTTGTGCGGTGGCGCCCAGTATCGAGGTTCTGATCGCAGCGCGCTTTGTTCAGGCGCTCGGCGCTTCAGGTCCCATTGTGCTGGGCCGCGCCATCGTGCGCGACTTTTATGAGGGGCCGCGTGCGGGGCGGGAATTGTCGCGCATGGGCACGATCATGGGTGTCGTGCCGGCGCTTGCACCCGTTTTTGGCGGGCTGATCGCGCAGTTCTATGAATGGCGTGTCACTTTTGGTGTGATGCTCATCTGCGGCATTGCACTGGCCACAACAGTTCTGCTGCGCCTGCCTGAGAGCATCCGCAGGAAATCCGATGCGCCGATCTCCTTCGGCTCGATTTTGAGAGGCTTCGGGACGCTGCTGCAACATCCGGGCTATCGCACCTATGTGAGCTTTTCGATGCTCGCCTATGGCGGTCTCTTCGCTTTCATCTCCGCCTCATCCTTCGTGCTGCAGGGCGTCTATCATCTGGATGAATTGTCTTACGCCTTCTCCTTCGCCTTCATGGTCGTAGGCTACATTGGTGGCACGTTTTCCGCGCAGCATCTTGTCAGCAGATATGGCCTGGACGGCACGATCCGTTTTGGCGTGACGAGCCTTGCCATCGGCGGCGTGCTGATGGTTGCGCTCGTCGTCTCTGGCGTCTCGTCATCCCTCGCGATCACAGGCCCGATGGCGATCTACGCATTGGGCGTGGGCCTCACCATGCCGCAGGCCATGGCCTCGGCTCTCATGCCGTTTCCTGAGCGCGCGGGCGCGGCCTCGTCGTTGCTTGGCATCTGCCAGATGAGTTTTGCCGCCGTTCTCGGCATCGTGTTGGGTCGGAATCTCGGCGGCTCGGCGCTGCCGTTGCCGCTCGCCATCGCGAGCACCGGCGTGACGGCGCTGATCGTCTTCGCGGCGACAGGGCGAGTGCGACGGAGTAAGCGCGCTTGATGGGACTTCCGCGCGGACTGGCTCGTTCGACGGCCTGTCACACCTGAACGGATTCGCTCGGCGCGCAATGCCGTGCCCCTGAACGTCGCCGGAGCGGCACTCGCGAACCGCCCCGGGAGACCTGGCACAGGAAGAAATAGGTCAGATGATGTAGAAGCTGGCGTAGGTCAATGCCGGCTTGGTGCCCGAATTTGTGAGAGTGGCCATGTGGATCTGCGCGCTCCCTCCCGTTCCGTCGGCATCGTAGTAGATCTTGCCCGACGCCTGGTCGTAGATGATCCGGTCGTCCGAAGCCAGCGCCTTCGTGCCGAGGACGAAGGCGCCCGCCTTCAGCCTGCCGACATCGGCGGCCTTGAAGGCCGTGAAGGTGCTCCGGGACAGGCAGATGCGATCATAGTCCGCGATCCGGAAATCCTGGATAGAGTCGGGACCGGCTGCGGTGGGAGTGCTGCGGTCGAACAGGAATACGTCGGCTCCCTTGCCTCCGGTCAGGAGGTCTCTGCCTGCGCCGCCGCTCAGGGTGTCGTTTCCGATTCCGCCGGAAAGCGTGTCCCTGCCGCTGCCGCCACGGATCAAATCAGATCCGGCCGTCCCAATCACGTTCTCGGGATTCACATCCTGGATCTTGATCGTGAAGTCCTTCATCGTGCTCGTCGTGCCGTCGGTGACCGCGACGGTGATCTTGAAGGAGGTGAGCTGTTCGTAGTCGATTTTCGCGTTGTTCTTCACGCGCAGCTGGTTGTTGACCAGTTCCACGCGCCCGCCGCCATCGTTGAGCAAGGTGTAGGTGAGCGCGTCCTGGTCCGGATCGGTCGCGATCAGAGTGCCGATGGTCCGGCCAACAGCTGTGTGTTCAAGGACCGTGGTGTTGGAAAGCTGAACGTCGACGGGGCTCTGGTTTGCGTTCGACACGGTGATCGAAATGGTATTGGGAACTCTCCCGCCATAGCCGTCGGATGCAGAGACCCCATAGGTGAAGGTGGTGTCGCTGTTCACCTGGATCAGGGACGGATCCCTGACCTGGATGGTGCCGTCCACGATTTCGAACCGGCCGTCGGCGCTGACACGCCCGTTTGTGCCAGCGAGCGGATTCGTGAAGGTATACTCGATCGGATCGCTGTCGGCGTCCGTGGCGGAGAGGGTTCCGACGACGGTGTGGGCGGCCGATGTCTCGGAGATCGCGCTGCCGGTGAGAACCGGTGCCGTCGGAATGTGGTTTACGTCCGCCACATCGATCGTGATCGTGCTCGACGTCGTACCGCCGTGACCATCCGTGGATGTCACCGTGTAGATGAGGGTCGTGTTCTGATCGACCTGGACGAGCCTCGGATCGTTCACCACAATGGTGCCGTCGACGATCTTGAACTTGCCGTCGGCGCTGACCTGCCCATTCGTGCCGACCATGGCCCAGTCGAAGGTCAGAGTGAGCGCATCGCCGTCCGGATCGGTGGAAGTCAGCGCCCCAACGACCATGCCGGCCGTCGCTTTGTCGGAGATGTCGCCATTCGAGAGGACTGGCGCGGTCGGCGCGTGGTTGACATAGCCGGTCGCCACCGACTGCACCGTGGCGATGTTGGATGCCGAGGCCGTCGCACCGCTCGCATCCGTGATCGTGATCGAGAACGTGGTTGTCTCGACGGAGCCGCTCTCCGCAATGGGACGGTCCGTGGGATTGAACAGAAGCGCTGCGACGGCCGCCCGCGCCTGCTGGAGCGTGCCGACGAAGGTGAAAATGCCCGTGGTCGCGTCGTAGGTGCCGCCCTGGACCGGCACCAGCGCGCCCTTTTCGGCGGCGTCGAGCTGGATGGTCACGGTCAGCACATCGTTGGCATTCAGGTCGTTGACCGCCAGAAGCGTGAACGGCGAGACGAGATCCGTGTTCTCCGTATCCGCGATCGTGAAGGTCTGCGGCACGAAGGAAATCGACGGAGCACGGTTGGCGGTAACGCTCGTCACGGAGACATTCGTGTTGGGAGACGCCGTGGCGCCTTCCGCATCCGTGAGCGTGATGGTGAAGGCCGTCGTCAGCGTGTTGCCGGTAGCATCGGTAGGCCGGTCGTTCGGATCATAGACGAGGCTCCGCAGAGCGTTCTGAACCTGCTCGGCCGTCCCGGTGACCGTGTAGCGCCGCCACAATGCGTCGTAAGTGCCGATGCCGAGATTCGTCAGCTCGCCGTAGCCGTTGTTCATAGTGACGATTGCGGTGACGCTGGCGCTGTCGGCATCCGTGATCGTGATGGACGTGAAGGGACTCACGACCTCGTTGTCGGCAATCGTCAGGCTTAAGGGAGTGGCAAGCCCGCCGATTTCGGGCGCCGTGTTGTTCCCCGCGATGCTGCCGTCGCCCACGAGAACGATGTTCTCGATATTGGCGAGCTTGGTACCGTCGTAGTTGCGCACGGAGACATAGACCGTGTCGATGCCGCCGGTCGTGCCGTTGCGTTCGATGGCGACGTCGCCGAGATCGTTGATGTAGAAGATGTCGTTTCCGTCGCCGCCGATCATCGTGTCATTGCCGGCAGCGCCATCCAGGGTGTTGTCGCCGCTTCCACCTGTCAGGACGTTGTTCAGACCGTTCCCGGTCAGTGAATTCGAAGCGGAGTACAGGGCGGTCAGGTTTTCGATATTCGCCTGAAGCGAATAGTTGAGATAGGTCTCGATCGTGTCGATCCCGCCATTGGCATCCTCGACGATCTTATCGCCCAAGTCGCCGAGCACGTAATGGTCGTTGCCCTGGCCGCCGACCAGCGTATCGGTATAGCCATCGAAGCCGCCCGCGAGAGTGTCGTTCCCGTCTCCGCCGAGGAGGGAGTCCGCCCCTTCAAAGCCCAGGATTTCATCATTGCCCTGGCCGCCGATCAGGGTATTCCCGAAGAAGCTCCCCCAGATCGTGTCGTTGCCGCCGGATCCGACGAGATTCACGACCCCGCCGAATAATGTGTCCGTCGCGTTGCGTGTGCCATTGGCGTATTCGTCGACCCAGCCGTTACCCAGATCGGCCTTGATCCCCACGGACGGGCCTGTCAGGTCCTCGTAGGTGAGCACGGTGCTTGCGTTGGCCTTGATCCTGTCGTTGGTCGGATTAATGAACACGTCTGCCGCCATGGCGCCGTGTACCGTGTCCGCACCCACACTCGCGTCGATATAGGTCGAGCTGCCCGTGTAGAGAACATCATTGCCGAAACCGCCGTCGATCGTGGATGCGAATTGACCGCCACGAATGGTGTCGTTGCCCTCGCTGCCGTAAAGATACGTCACTCCCGACAAGATATCTTCACCCTGGCCGCTGACCCGACCGGTGGTAAGATTGGCGTTGATCGCCTCAAATCCGATATAGACGACGGCGCCATTGGCGAGGGTATCGTTCCCCGCTCCGCCGATCAGCGTATCGTCGTTGCCGCCGCCGGTCAGGGTGTCGTCGCCGTCGCCGCCGTCGATGTACCAGCCATTCAGGGAATCGGCTGCGTAAATCACGTCACCGGACATCGATCCGTAGACGACTTCAAGGTTCAGAAGGGTATCGAGATCGCCCCATGTGTCGGTACCGGTGAGCGACTCATAGGTCGTGCCACCGGAGATCCATGCCGAATCGCTCAGATTGAGCACGACGCCTGCCCCGCCGGTCTCTTCCTGATAGGACACGGTGTCCCAGTCTTCGCCGCCGTCGAGGGTGTCGTTTCCAGCCCCACCGATGAGCGAGTCATTATCAACTTCACCGTAGATCTCATCAGCCGCCGCACCGCCCCAGAGCGTATCGTATCCTGCGGCACCGTGAATGATGAGCGGCGTGACGCTGTCCGGATTGCCGAGCTCGTTGTCGTCGGCATTGCCATTGATGGTCGAAGCGGCCGCCGGAGCGACCGATGCCGTGAGCGTCGTCATTCTGGTTTCGTCGACCCCAGCTTTGGCCAGGGAAGTCTCGGAGACGAGTACCGAAGTGGGAACATCAAGTCCCGCGCGCCGCGTGGTTCCCGGCTCGCGGAAGGGGTCCTCTCCAGGCTTCACCGCATGCCTGGGGGACGCCTCATCGAGGGCATCTCCGATGGGATCGATCAGGGGCCGTCTGGCCTCGTCCGGTCCCATGGCGCCAGGCGCTTTGGGAGGAATCGGGATGCCAGTGCGGCTCTGGCCAAGCTTGCGGATGGATGTGGTCATGACCCGTTCCTCTCGTACGAAGGTCCCGTCGGGTCGCGCACAGAACGCGACCTCCAGTTTACGTAACGATGGATCGTAGCGTAATCATTCGCCAAGACAGCCCCTTGGACGGAGGGGGAACGACGTCAAAAATGCCTTTGCAGATTGCAATAATGAAAGATGAATCAACCTGCGCTGAGTCCGGGTCCCGGTGATTCAACCCTATGATGGTGTCGCTTGGGGAGTGTCCCGTTCGAGGAACCAGGACAAAGCCGCAAGCGGCGGCCCGCTCAGAGGCCGAACAGCTTCTCGAAGAAGTTCTTCTCGCGCGTGCTGGCCCGACGCTGGGGCCGAGGCTGCGGCTGAGCCCAGGCGTCGCCGCCGTTGCCGACAGTCGCATAGCGAGGATCACCGCCGGCATCGGCCACGGGCACGTCGTTCCGGAAGCGCTCGCCGCCCGGCAGAGCCACGGGCTGCTTGTCTTTCAGCGCAATCTTCATGAAGTTGTGCCAGACCTCCGTCGGCAGATTGCCGCCGGTCACCCGCTTGGTCAGCTCCCCGTCATCATTGCCGAGCCAGACGCCAGCGACGAGATTGCCGGTAAAGCCGACGAACCACGCATCCTTGTAATCGTCCGTCGTGCCGGTCTTGCCGGCCATGGGCCAGCCTGGAACCTGCGCCTTCTGCGCGGTGCCGATGACGAAGGTGTTGTGCATCATCTCGTTCATCATCGCGACTGCGGCGGGGTCGATGACGCGGCCGAGACCGCCGGCGGAGGCCGGGCGCTTGTAGACGATCTTGCCGTCGAGGGTCTTCACCTCGGTGATCACGTAAGGCGTCACGCCGATGCCGCCATTGGCAAAAGCCGCATAGGCGCTGACCAGTTCGAGCGGCGTCACCTCCGAAGTGCCCAGCGCGAGCGAGCCGTTGGGCTGAAGCGGGGAGGTGATGCCGAGCCGCTGCGCCGTCTGCGCCACGGCCTTCGGCCCAACCTCCATGTTGAGCTTGACGGCGATGGTGTTGAGCGAGAGCGCCAGGGCATCGCGCAGGGCGATCGGCCCGCGATACTTGCGGTCGTAGTTCTGGGGAGCCCAGCCCTTGTAGTTCACCGGGGCATCCTCGAGAACCGTATCGGGCGTATAGCCCCGCTCGATGGCGGTCAGATAGACGAAGGGCTTGAAAGACGAACCCGGCTGACGGCGGGCTGAAGTGGCCCGGTTGAACTGGCTCGCTTCGTAATTCCTGCCGCCTACCAGAGCCCGCACCGCGCCATCCGGCTGCAGGGCGACGAAGGCACCCTGGCTGACGTTGAACTTCTGCCCTTTGGCGTTGAGCTCCTCCACGAGCACCCGCTCCGCGGCAGACTGCATCATGGGGTCGATGGTGGTGAAGACCGCGATGTCCGTGTCGATGGTACCGACAAAGTCGTCGAGCACATCCATTACGTAATCGGCTGCATAATTCGCCGAGCCCGCGCCGTTCGGGCGCATGGGCTCGGCAGGCTGCCCGAGCGCGGTCTTGCGCATGTCCGGGGTGATGAAGCCGAGCTCGTTCATGGCCGCGATCACGAGCTCCGCGCGCGCCTGCGCGGCTTTCGGGTTCCGGTTAGGCGCAAGGCGGGACGGCGATTGCACGAGGCCCGCGAGCACGGCTGCTTCCGAGAGCGATACATGACGCGCGGATTTGCCGTAATAGCGCTGGGCGGCGGCCTCGACGCCATAGGCGCCTGCCCCGAAATAGACGCGGTTGAGATAAAGCTCGAGGATCTGGTCCTTCGAGTAGTTGCGCTCCAGCCAGAGCGCGAGGATCGCCTCCTGGATCTTGCGGGAGGCGGTGCGTTCCTGCGTGAGAAAGAGATTCTTCGCCAGCTGCTGTGTCAGTGTCGAGCCGCCCTGCAGACCGCCGGAACGGGTGAGATTGCGATAGGCCGCACGGGCGATGCCCATCGGGTCGACCCCGAGATGATCATAGAAGCGCCGATCCTCGATGGCGACAAACGCCTTCGGCAGATAGGGCGGCAGCTCTTTCAAGGTGACGGTGCGCCCGCCTGTCTCGCCGCGATTGGTGATCAGCGAGCCGTCATTGGCCATGATGGCGATGTTCGGTGGACGCTTTGGAACGGTGAGCTGGTCAATGGGGGGCAGCTGCGAGGCATAATAGGCCACCACGCCACCGACGGCGATGATGCCCCAGAGGCCCAGCACGACACCGGCATAGATCAGCTTTCCGAGGAACGAGCGGCCCTTGCGCTTGGATGTCTTCGAGCGCGAGCGGCGGGGCGGCTTGTCCTCGTCATTCTGCCTGGAAGCACGCCGTCTTGCCATGGATCTCCCTGCCCGGTCTTCGGGCGAGAGGTAGAAATCCAGCTCCCCCGCCTCCGTAGCGGGCGCATCGAAAACCGGCTCCCGCCGGCCACGTCCGTTCGCC
The DNA here is from genome assembly GCF_001017175.1 of Microvirga vignae. Lineage (GTDB taxonomy): Bacteria > Pseudomonadota > Alphaproteobacteria > Rhizobiales > Beijerinckiaceae > Microvirga > Microvirga vignae. Next base: position 240,784 of record NZ_LCYG01000016.1, read on the forward strand.
ACGTCTGTTAAAACCCCGCATTCCTTGAGCCGGTCGATTCCGGCCTTTTACGCTCTGGAGCACCCTAATTGTGGCGGTTTAAGGGGCGGTTAACCCCTTGAGACACTGGAACTGCCCAGTCTGCACAGCGTTCGCTGCCTTATGAGCGCTTACATCGTCGTGCTGGCCGGTTTCGGGGTCGTCGTCCTGCTGACCGCCTGGCTTCCCATGGTCCTGAAGGAACTGCCCCTGTCCCTGCCGATCTTCTGCGTGGGCCTGGGCGCGCTCATCTTCGCCATCCCCGACGTTCCCGGCATCATCCCTCATCCCGCCGAGGAACTTAGCCTTGTCGAGCGGTTGAGCGAATTGGTGGTGATCATCTCGCTCATGGGAGCAGGGCTGAAGATCGACAGGCCCTTCGGCTGGAAGCGATGGAGGCTCACCTGGCGGTTGCTTGGGATTTCCATGCCCCTGACAATCCTCGGCCTCGCTTGGCTCGGATACAGCCTTCTGGGCTTGAGCCTGGCCGCGGCCGTTCTTCTCGCGGGGGCGCTTGCACCGACCGATCCCGTGCTCGCAAGCGACGTGCAGGTGGGGCCGCCGGGTGGGGGGCAGGAGGATGAGGTGCGCTTCACGTTGACCGCGGAAGCGGGACTCAACGATGGACTCGCCTTTCCCTTCATCCTGCTCGCGGTCACCTTTGCCCATGAGGTCAGCACAACGAGCGTGGCGGAATGGTTCATCTATGCGGTGATCTGGAAAATCAGTGCTGGCGTCGCCATGGGCTTCGTGATCGGGCGCGTTCTCGGCTGGCTGACCTTCCACCTGCCGAATCGGGCCAAGCTTTCGCGCACCGGCTCAGGCTTCGTGGCTCTCGGCATCACCTGCCTGGCCTATGGCATAACCGAGATGGTGAGGGGCTATGGCTTTCTCGCCGTCTTCGTCGCAGCCTTGGCATTGCGCGCGACCAAGCGCGAGGATGCCTATCACGAGAAGCTCCACGATTTCGCAGAGGAGTTGGAACGCCTTCTCATGATGGTGCTGCTCGTGCTGCTCGGCGGTACGATGACAGGCGGGCAGCTGTTTCGCGCGCTGAGCTGGGAGGCAGCAATCTTCGGCCTGCTGGCGCTGTTCGTCATCCGTCCGCTCGCCGGATGGGTCGGGTTGATCGGAACCCATCCTCCTCTTGGTGAGAAACTGGCGATCAGCTTCTTCGGTATTCGCGGCCTCGGCTCGATCTACTATCTCGCCTATGCCCTGAACCACGAAAAATTCGACAATGCGGATGTGCTCTGGAGCACGGCGGGATTCATCATCCTCGTCTCCATCGTGCTCCATGGCATCACGGTGACGCCCGTGATGCGCCGCCTCGACCACCGGCGAAAGCTCGCGGCAGAGGCGTGAGACTTATTCTGCTGCGAGCGGCAGTTCGCCCGTCTCCGGATCCGCTTGCGCCAGATCGTGGATATGGCGCAGGTCGTCGACGAAAGCCTCATAAGCCTCGCGCTTCGTCGCTTCATCCGGCAGACGCAGCAGATAGCTCGGATGCACGGTGATGTAGCCGAGATAAGGCCCGAACTGCGCACGACCGCGCGAGCGGGAGATCGGCGTCGACTTACCGGTGAGCGCGAGAAGGGCCGTTCCGCCGAGCGCCACCACGAGTCTGGGACGCACCAGCTCCAGCTCCTTCATCAGCCAGGGGCGGTAATGCTTCACCTCGCCTGCGGTGGGCTTCGAGTGAATGCGGCGATGGCCGCGCTGCTCGAATTTGAAATGCTTCACCGCATTGGTGAGATAGGCCTTGGAGCGATCAATGCCGACTTCCTTCATGGCCCTGTCGAGGAGCTTGCCTGCCGGTCCCACGAAGGGACGGCCTTGGATGTCCTCCTGATCACCGGGCTGCTCGCCGACGAAGACGATATCCGCGCGCTTCGGTCCTTCGCCGAACACGGCCTGCGTGGCGCCGGGCACCAGCGGACCTGCCTTGGCAATAATGGCGTTGAGTTCTTCGAGCGTCTTGGGCTCCTGATCCCACATGGCCTCGATGGCCCGTTCCGGCATGCGTTTCGCGGGCATGGTCGCCTCCTGTTCGATCATAGCGTCAACGCGTTGGGAGGCGGTTTGGATCAGGCCGGGGATGGAGGCGGTTTCCGGCAGGTTGCGCCAATACTTCTTCGGCATCTCGGCGCGCATGGCGGTGGGGTTCACCCGTGCGGGATTGAACACGCTCTCGTAATAGCCGCGCCAACCCTCCTCGAAGCTGTCCTCCGAGGGTGCATCCTCACGCCGCGTGGGCGGGCCGAAGGTCAGCTCATGCCGGTCCCAGCGCATCGAGCCGATGGGTGTGAGGATCGTCCAGTCGAGAGAGCGGAAGCGGTCGATGAAGAATGGCGCCGAGGTCTCGAGAATGAAATGCTCCGGCTCGTACCAAGCGGCAAAGCGCTCGAGATCCTCGCCTCTCATGCGCCGGAAGCGCACGAAGGCATACATCTTGTGAAGATCGCGCCTGACCGCGCGCGCCATCGTGTCGATGCGGTGCACCAGCGGATCGCTCGCGATCTCCAGAAGGTCGCGCTCGCCGTTCAAGACACGCCAGACGAGCTGGTAGAGCAGGGCATAGCGCTCAGGGTCCCTGTGGCACACGCCGAGTTCGATCAGCCGTGCTACGCTTCTCGGCAGCGAAATGGGCGGTGCGCTGCTCATGCCATCGTCACCGAAAAGGCCCGGTGTCCCATCGAGCGACCAGACGATGTGCTGCGGCGCGAGTTCCTCGGCCATCAGCCAGCGCACGGCCCGGCGAAAGCCGTCGAGATCCGCGCCGTCTTTCAAGGTGATGCAGTGCAGGCTCATGCGAACAAGCTCAGCTGTTGTGGTTTCTCGATCAGACGCTGGCGCAATTCCTGCCGATCCAGTTTGCCGTGCGGGTGATAATCGGCAGCAATGAGGAAGGGCTTGGCGCGCTTGAGACCCGAGGTGAGACGGGCCACATCGTCCAGCCGCAACGTCGTGTGCTTGCGCGCCACCACGATCTTGTCCACGGCGCGTGCACCGAGGCCCGGCACGCGCAGCAGCATCTCGCGCTCGGCACGGTTTACATCAACGGGAAAGACATGGCGGTTCTTGAGCGCCCAGGCGAGCTTCGGGTCGACATCGAGATCGAGCATGCCCTTCTCGCTGCTTGCGGCGATCTCCTCGACATTGAAGCCGTAATACCGCAGCAGCCAATCGGCCTGATAAAGCCTGCTTTCGCGCATGAGCGGCGGCGGCTTCAGTGGCAGAATAGCGCTTGAGTCAGGGATCGGGCTGAAGGCGGAATAGTACACGCGCTTCATGTCGTAATGGCCGTAGAGCTTGGCCGAACTGCGCAGCACATCCACGTCGGTCGTGTCATCCACGCCCACGATCATCTGTGTCGTCTGACCTGCGGGCGAGAAATGACGGCGCTCCTCGCGCGCTTCCTCGATGCGCTCGAACATCTGCGCCATGGCACCTTCGATGGAGGCGCCGTCCTTCTCCGGCGCGAGCCGCTCCAGGCTTTGTTCCGTCGGCAGTTCGAGATTAATGGAGAGGCGGTCGGCCCAGAGTCCCGCCTCCTCGATGAGCCAGGGGCTCGCCTCGGGGATCGTCTTAAGGTGGATGTAGCCCCGAAAGCCGTGCTCGCGGCGCAGCTTCTTCGCCACCAGAAGCATCTGCTCCATCGTGTAGTCGGGCGAGCGGACGATGCCTGACGAGAGGAACAGACCCTCGATATAGTTGCGTTTGTAGAACTCGATGGTGAGCGTCACCACCTCGTCGACGGAAAACCTTGCGCGCTTCACGTTCGACGAACGCCGGTTCACGCAATAGGCGCAGTCGAACAGGCAGTAATTCGTTAGCAGGATTTTCAGCAGGGAGACGCAGCGCCCGTCCGGCGTATAGGCGTGGCAGATGCCGGCTCCCGTGGTGGAACCCAGGCCGTCGATATCGGCCTTGCGTTTGGGTGCGCCTGAGGAGGAGCAGGAGGCGTCGTATTTCGCCGCATCCGCCAGGATGCGCAGCTTGCGGCTGAGCTTCTCGTCCATGGAATCAAAGGCCTTCCGCTGGATTGTTCGTGTTTTGTTCTAGCACGAAAAAGCCAGCAGGGCGAGGGTAGGGACATGGGCGGGAGGTCGCATGCCGAGAGGCGATTGCTCAAACCTCAAGCGGGAAAGGCGCAAGCTTTGGCACCTCCGCCCATCAAGACCCTTGTCCTAGGCTTTGCGAACGGTAATCTCATTTCACGCATTCCGCGCGGAAAGAAATGGTCTTGATGATCCGCTCCGTTCTCGACGGCCTTTATCGTCTCGCCGGCTATCTGGCCGGTTTGTTTCTCATCGTGATCTTTCTTCTGATGATGGGCCTGTCGCTTGGGCGCGGCGTGGGGATCAACATTCCTGCAGGCGACGATCTCGCCTCCTGGTCCATGGCGGCCATGGCCTTTCTGGGTCTCGCTCATACCTTCCGGTCGGGTGAGATGATCCGCGTCGGCCTGCTGACCGACCGGGTGCAAGGGCGAGCCCGCTGGTGGCTGGAAATGTTTGCCCTCGTGATCGGCCTCTCCTTCGTCGGTTTCTTCGCTTGGCACGCGGTGCAGCTCACCTATGACAGCTACCGCTTCAACGACATGGCCCAAGGTGTGCTGGCGATCCCGCTCTGGATTCCGCAGATCGGCTACGCGACAGGCCTCGTCATTCTCTTCATCGCCTTCGTCGATGAGTTCATTCATGTGCTGCGCGGCGGCGAGCCGCGCTATGAGAAGCCGCCGCCGGCCACTGCCGAAGAGGTGGTGGAGCGCGCCATCCAGAGCGGAGTGTAGGGCACAATGGAACTCATCGAGATTTCAGGCCTCCTGCTTCTGCTCCTCGCGGTGCTGCTCGCCGGCGGCGTGTGGATTGCCATTGCGCTCATGGCCTGTGGCTGGGTCGGTATGCAGTTCGTCGGCGGCGGCATTCCGGCAGGATCGGTGCTCGCCACCACTATCTGGGGCAATTCCGCCTCCTGGACGCTGGCGGCTCTTCCGCTCTTCATCTGGATGGGCGAAATCCTCTTCCGCACGCGATTGTCGGAGGAGATGTTTCGCGGTCTGGCACCCTGGTTGAACTGGCTGCCCGGCCGACTGATGCATGTGAACGTGCTTGCCTGCGGCATCTTCGGCTCTGTCTCCGGCTCCTCCGCCGCCACCTGTGCAACAGTGGCGAAGATCGCGCTGCCTGAACTGAAGAAGCGCGGCTACAACGAGATGGTGAGCTTAGGTTCCCTTGCAGGCGCGGGAACGCTCGGCATTCTCATTCCGCCCTCGATCACGATGGTGGTCTATGCGGTCGCCGCGAATGTTTCCATCATTCAGATCTTTCTGGCAGGCTTCCTGCCGGGCCTGCTCGTGATGGCACTTTACTCCGGCTACATTGCCGTGTGGTCGCTGCTGAATCCGGACAAGGCACCGCCGCCCGAGCCCAAGATGAGCTTGCGAGAGAGGTTGAAGGAATCCGCCAACCTCATTCCCGTAGGCCTCCTCATCACCCTCGTGTTCCTCACGCTTCTGCTCGGCTGGGCGACGGCGACGGAATGCGCCGCCTGGGGCGTGTTGGGTTCGCTCGCCATCGCGTGGTGGTCGGGTTCGCTCTCGTGGGAATCGTTTTGGGCGAGCGTGATGGGAACGACGCGCATCACCTGCATGATTATGCTGATCCTCGCAGGCGCATCCTTCATGTCGACCTCGATGGCCTATACGGGCATTCCGCAGGCGCTCGCGTCCTGGGTCGATAGCCTGAACCTCTCGCCCTATGCTCTGATCGCTGCGCTCACGATCATGTACATCCTGCTCGGCACGGCGCTCGATGGCATCTCCATGATCGTGCTCACCACGGCGGTGGTGATCCCGATGGTGAAGACGGCGGGCTTCGACCTCATCTGGTTCGGCATCTTCCTCATTCTCGTGGTCGAGATGGCGGAGGTCTCGCCGCCCGTCGGCTTCAATCTTTTCGTGCTTCAGACCATGTCGGGCAAGGATTCGAACACGGTGGCGCTGGCCTCGCTACCCTTCTTCTTCCTGCTCGTCGCGGCGGTTGCCATCATCACCGTGTTCCCGGACATCGTGATGGTGCTGCCGAAAATGGCCTTTCCCGAATAGGCTCAAAACCAAAACACCAGAGGAGAACCACCATGAGATCCTGGACCCGACTATCCTTAAGTTTGGCAGGAGTGCTGCTCCTGAGCGCTCCTGCTCTCGCACAGACCAAGTGGAACCTGCCCGCAGCCTATCCAACGGACAACTTCCACACGGAAAACCTCAATGCTTTCGCCAAGGACGTGGCGGATGCGACCGGCGGCAAGCTGCAGGTCACGGTTCATGCCAACGCCTCGCTCTTCAAGGCGCCCGAGATCAAGCGCGCGGTTCAGACCGGACAGGCGCAGGCTGGCGAAGTGCTGATGTCGCTCCACGAGAACGAGGATCCGATCTACGGGCTCGACGTGGTGCCGTTCCTCGCCACCTCGTTCGATCAGTCGAAGAAGCTCTGGGACGTGCAGAGGCCGGCCATCGAGAAGAAGCTGGCAAGCCAGGGCCTGATGCTGCTCTTTGCCGTGCCGTGGCCGCCGCAGGGCATCTTCGCCAAGAAAGACATCAACACCGTCGAGGATCTGAAAGGGGTGAAGTGGCGCTCCTACAATCCCGGCACCGCCCGCATCGCGGAACTCGTCGGCGCGCAGCCGGTGACGGTCCAGGCGGCGGACCTGCCGCAGGCGCTCGCCACGGGCGTGGTCAACACCTTCATGACTTCCGGCGCCACCGGTTACGATTCGAAGGTGTGGGAGTCGCTTACTCACTTCTACGACACGCAGGCCTGGATTCCGAAGAACATCACCTTCGTCAACAAGGCGGCTTTTGACGCTCTCGACAAGCCGACCCAGGAGGCTGTTCTGCAGGCCGCCAAGACGGCCGAGGAGCGCGGCTGGAAGACGGCTCAGGAAAAGACCAAATGGTACACGGAGCAGATGGCCTCGAAAGGCATGAAGGTCCAGCCGCCGAGCCCGGAACTCAAGGCGGGCCTTCTGAAGATCGGCGAGCAGCTGACGCAGGATTGGCTGAAGAAAGCGGGTGCTGACGGTCAAGCCATCATCGACAGCTACAAGAAGGCAGCGATGTAGCACTTTCGTAAAACGTGGGACGGAAAAGGAAAGGGGCCCCGTAAGGCCCCTTTCTCATGTCAGTCTCTATCGAGCTTAGCGGGTGTACTTGAACTCCGGCATCGCCTTGAGCTGATCCTTGGTCATGTTAACCATGGCGTGATCGGGCATCGAACGGTCCGCAGTGTCGGCCGTGCTCGCCGTGGTGCCGGCGGTGGAACCCGTGGTGCTCGGCGCGGTGGTCGTCGTGCTCGGGGCTGTGGCGCCAGTGCCTGCGGTACCGGTCGTGGTGGTCGTCGCAGCGGTGCGGCGCGGCTCGTTCACGAACTTGACCTGGTCGAAGGGAATGGCCACGTCGTGCTCGCCGATGCCGAGGAAGCCGCCGACGCCGACCACGACGGCCTGGATCTTGCCGCTCTGGTCGACAAGCATTTCGCTGACGTCGCCGATCTTCTCGTCGTTTTGATTGTAGACGTCCAGACCCTCGAGCTTCGAGGCGCGCCACTGGCCGGGCTGCATCTGGGTCATGGAGCCGGCGCCTCCAGCGGCCGGAGAGGTGGTCGTCGTCGGGGAAGTCGCTGCCGGAGCGCCGGTCGTGCCGGAGCCGGCCGGCTGGTTCTGCGCCAATGCGGGTGCGCCGATCAGAGCCGAGCCGAGAAGTGCTATCGCAAGATGTTTAGCAACCATGTGTTCCTCCTGAGGTCGAATGCGGCACGAAGCACCGCTTGCCTTCTCAACGGGCCAGCTGGGAATTGGTTCTATCTTCGGGCTTCACATGAGCGAGGGCGGCTTGGCAGTGCTCGGGATCCTGAAAAAAGCAGATGGCCGGGACGGGCGCGGCCATCGCAACAGGACCATCACGTCGATCTCACTCCAGCGTGAAATTCATCGTGATTTCAGCGTTGAGCACCTTCGAGACGGGGCAGTTCTTCTCGGCCGCGCGGGCAAGCTCCTCGAACTTGGCGCGGTCGATGCCCGGCACATTGGCGTTGAGCGTGAGCGCCGACCTGGTAATCGTGAAGCCGCCACCCTGCTGCTCGACGGAAACCACCGCTTCGGTCGCCAGCTCCGTCGGCGTGAAGCCAGCATTCTGAAGCTGGAAGGCAAGGGCCATGGTGAAGCAGCCTGCATGCGCCGCGGCGATCAGCTCTTCCGGGTTCGTACCCTTCTCGTTCTCGAAGCGCGTCTTGAAGGAATAGGGCGTGGATGACAGCACCCCGGAATCGGACGTCAGCTGTCCGGTGCCATCCTTACCTGTGCCCTGCCAGACGGCTCTTGCCTTGCGGTTCATCGTGATCTCCTTTCAAGGTCGCGGAGGGTGATGTAGGACAGGGCAGGCCGGGCTCCAGACCGTGAGAGTGCAAAACAGGTTTGCGTGATGCCTTCTTGGAGGCCGGCCCAACGAGGCATGTCGATGATCCATCTCCAGTCCCGTCTGCGCCCCCGGTTCCTCGGCTCGACCCTTCTGGCCATCCTCGTTTATGCCCTCCTGCCCGAGGCCTGGGCCGCAAACTCGCGGCTTCTGATGGCTTGGGATATTGGGGTCGTCTGCTACTTGGCGCTGGCTTGGATCATGGCAGCGCACTCCTCCACCGCGAAGATGCAGCAGCGGGCGGCGGAAGAGGATGAGACGGCGGTGGTCTTTCTGATCCTGACCCTGGCTGCCGCCGTGGCGAGCCTCGCCGCCATTGCCGTTGAGCTCTACGGCCTTCACGATACGGACAATGAGCAGGTCTTTCGCCTCGCCATCGCGGGCGTCACCATCCTGTGTTCGTGGTTCTTCGTGCACACGATCTACGCCATCCATTACGCGCATGAATATTATGGTGATCGGGGCGAGCGGCAGGGCCTTGCCTTCCCGCACAAGGACAAACCTGATTACTGGGATTTCCTCTACTTCTCGTTCAATCTTGGCGCGGCGGGACAAACCTCTGACGTGGCGATCGTCTCCAAGCGCATGCGCCGCCTCGCGTTGGCCCACACGATTCTCGCCTTTCTCTTCAACACCACCATCCTGGCCCTTGCCGTGAATGTGGGAGCGGGGCAGCTCTAAGGAGTTCGGCGAACAAACTTTGAAGTTTGAACCGGATCAGAGAGGCCTGACGACGTCGTGAGCCGGAGCGCTCACCGCCTGTCCTGTAGGGCGGAATATGTGGTGACGGAGAGGCCGGCCATTGCACGGGGCCTGAGATCGACGCAAAATCCTCCGATGCAAATGCCGCCTCATTCGGTCGCCGACGCCCCGACGCTCGAAACGGAGCGCCTCGTTCTCCGGGCCCATCGCGTTTCCGATTTCGCCGATAGTCTCGGCCTCTGGAGCGATCCGGAGGTAACGCGCTTCATTGGCGGAAGGCCCTTCACGCAAGAGGAGGTTTGGGCGCGACTCATCCGCTATGTCGGGCACTGGGTGCTGTTGGGCTACGGCTATTGGGCCGTCGCCGACAAAGCGACAGGCCGCTTTATCGGCGAGGTGGGCTTTGCCGACGTCAAACGCGACATCGAACCATCGTTCGAAGGTATGCCGGAGATCGGCTGGGTGCTGGCACCTCATGCTCATGGCAAGGGCTATGCGACGGAGGCCGTGCGCGCGGCGATTGGCTGGGGTGACGATCACTTTGAGGCGTCGCGCACGGTCTGCATCATCGCGCCGGAAAACCGGTCCTCGATCCGCGTGGCGGAGAAGTGCGGATACCGGGAATTCCTGCACACGACCTACAAGGACAAGCCAACGATCATGCTCGTGCGGGATCGGACAACGGCTTAGAGCATCGGATCCAAAAGTGGATTTTCCACTTTGGGGTCGATCCGCTGCTTCCTTCATGGAGCAGCGCATTGTCTTACGCTGAAAGCCGAATCCACTTTTTACCGACGTGGCCCTTCGGGTCGCTGACGCGGACCTCCGGTTCCGCACGAGGCGCTAGAGCCCGCCTTCTTCCTTCTCTCCATCGATGACCTGACGCGCCACGTCGAAGCGAAAGCCGGCGCGGGCGAGCGCCGCGAGATCCTTGTCGCGATAGGGCGCACGCTCGCCGGGACGGTAGGGTCCGAGCTTGCGGCGGCGGGCGAGCGCGTGGGCCGCCTTTTCCTCATCGTCCTCTTCGCCGCCTTCGAGGGCCGCTGCGATCGTGGCGCGGTCGACACCCTTTGCCGAAAGCTTGGCTTGTATGGCGCGCGCCGATCCGCCGCGGCGGCGCAGGGTAGCGACGCGGGCTTCCGCATAGCGCGTGTCGTCGATGAGGCCGGTGCGCAGGCTTTTGGCCACAACTTCGTCGATCATCTCCTGAAATTCCGCCGGGTCCTCACCGCGCAGGCGGCAGCGCTTGTCCACCTTGCGTTTCAGGACACGCCGCAGGTTCTCGGCAGAGGAGGCATAGCGTTCGAGATAGGCGAGCGCCGCCCGCTGCAGATAAGCGGGCGTGATCTTTCGCGGAGGCTTTGGGGCCGGTGTCTCGGGGACGTCCGTCATACCTGTTTCGTATCCGGCATAGCGGTGGTCTCGCCCGGCTTTTCCACCTGACCACGGCGCTGCAATTGCAGGGCTACGAACCAGCACAGCGAAGCCCAGGCAGCACCCACCGACCAGCCGGCGAGAACGTCGCTTGGCCAGTGAACACCCAGATACACGCGGCTTGCACCCACGAGCAGGGTCATGACGATGGCGAGCCCCATGATGAAGGCACTGATGCGCCGGCTCTTCTCGACGCGGGCCAACAAAGCGCCGAGCGTCAGGTAGGTGATAGCCGACAGCATGGCATGGCCACTCGGAAAGCTCGCGGTATAGACACGCGTGGCATGGGGCACGAGGTCAGGCCGGGGCCGCTCGAAGCCGATCTTGAGGCCCGTCGAGAGAAGCGCTCCGCCGACGACGGAAATCAGCACGAGAAGAGCCGCAGCCCGCTTTCCAGCCATCAACAGATAGACGACGGCCGCTGCCGTCAGAAGCGTGAGGATCGCGTAGCCGCCAAGGCCCGTGAAATCTCGCGCGGCCTCCTCCAGCCAGCTGGGCCCCAAGGGATTGGCGATATCCTGAGGGTTGCGCAGGGCCATCAGGATCTCGCTGTCGAAGGCATGGGTCTCGCCTTCGAAAACCTCATCGGCAAGCTCGATGAAGGCCCAGGCAAAGAAACCGCAGGCGGCCAGGGAGAGAAGTGGTCCGACCTCATTCAGCCGCAGGCGAAGCCACAAGCCGGTGATGGGAGACAGAAAGCTTTTCATGGGCGCAAGAGATAGGAGCAAGGGGCGATCCGGCGAGGGCATGTGTCGTCTCAAACTCCTAAGCGCTTGCGCCAGTCCTTCGGCGCTTTGATGTCGTCAAGGCCAAGCCAAGCGGCCATCAGGCGAAGCTCCTCGCCGAGCCCGGGCGCGATCTCCTCGGCAGATACCGATGCTTCCGGATGGATGGAATGGACGACGAGATGGCCTCTGGCGCGATCCGCCTTCAAATCCACACGCGCGACGATGTTCTCGCCGAGCAGGAAGGGGAGACAATAATAACCGAACTCCCGCTTCTCGGCGGGTGTGTAGATCTCGATGCGATAGTGGAAATCGAACAGGCGCTGCGTGCGTGTCCGTTCCCAGACAATGGGATCGAAGGGCGAGACGAGTGCCTGCGCCTCGACACGGCGCGGGACCTTGGCCTGAGGATCGAGATAGACGGGACCGTTCCAGCCATCGATGGTGACGGGAATGAGATCGCCCGCTTCGACGAGTTCCGGAATGCGTGCCTTCGCGTCCTGCGTCTCCAGACGGAAATAGTCGCGCAGGCAGCGCTCGGAGGCGATGCCCAGTGCGCGGATGGAGCGCCGGAGAAGCTCGCGCTGCGCTTCCTCTTCGACAGGGGTCGGTGCGTTGAGTACCTCGGACGGCAGCACCCGCTCCGGCAGGTCGTAGATGCGCTCGAAGCCGCGCCGCGTGGCAGTGGTCACTTCGCCGGCCCAGAACAGCCATTCGAGCGCGCGCTTGCCATCGCTCCAGCCCCACCAGGCGCCCTGGCCCTTGCCCCCGATGGAGAGTTCACCCGCGCCCATTGGCCCTCGCGTTGCAATCTCGCGCCGCACCTCCTCGATGAAGGCGCGCTTTTCTCGTCCGAAACGGGCCAGCCCTCCATAGATGCCCTCGCCCTTTGCCGCCCGCGCCATGCGCCAGCGGAACAGGGGATGGAGGTCGAGGGAGATCAGGGAAGCCTCGTGGCCCCAGTATTCGAACGTCTCGCGCTTCCTCGGGTGATAGGCGACCTTTTCGAGAAGATCCCGATCATAGGCGCCGAGCCGCGAGAAGAGCGGCATGTAATGGGCCCGCACCAGCACGTTCACCGAATCGATCTGGAGCAGGTGGGAGCGCTGCAGCAGGCGCTTCACATGGCGAAGGTGCGCGCCGTCCGGCCGCGCCTCGTGAAAGCCTTGGGCGGCAAGGGCGATGCGGCGGGCTTGGGCGAGGGAGAGCTTGGTGCGGGCGGTCATGGTTCAAGAACGGGATGGGATCTTCAGCTAGCGCTACCACGACGCTTCCGGCAAGGGCCTTGCACTCGGCGTGACGGCAAGCGCCGTCGCCATGAGGCCTAGGAGCTTGAGGGCGGCGACCGCCATATGGCCTGTTTCCCAGCGGTTGCGGATGACGACGAAGTTTTCAGGGATAGGGCCGGGCTGCCATGTGGCGAGCACGCTGTTGGCCGGTGCAACCCAGCCGAACCATACGGCAAGGCCAAGCGCGAAAAGAATGGCCCCTGCCAAGGCGAGCCGAAATCGGCTTTTGTTGCCTCGCAGGAGAAAGGCCAGAACGGCTGTGGTGAAAATGGCGCCAAGATCGAGAGGGCCGCCGATCAGGGCAAAGAGCGCGAACTGACCGTTGAATACCGTTGCGTCGCGCCACAGTTCCGGCGACCAGACGGTCAGGCGTGGCGGAGCCTCCAGCACATGAGCGAAGGAGGGGCCGAGGCTCAGCGCCGCCAGGGTGAGGGCCGCAAGGCTCCAGATTGGAAGCATCGTGCCTAACCTTTCACGAAATCCCGTGGGAAACACTCGATGGCGTGAACCGTTCTCTCCCGCGGCCGCGATCCTCCTGCCGAGAGGCCGATTCGTTGCGCCGGAAACTGAATGCATATCTGCTCTGCGCCGATGAATAAGGCAAAGCGGGCTCGGGTCCTCTAGATGGGACCTCCCGAAATGCGAAGGACACAGATGGACCAGCCAGCACACCAGGCCGCGAGGGGCCATGCGCATCCTGCCCTCAGCCATGCCGAAATCCGCACGATCATCATCGGCATCATGCTGGCGATGCTGCTGGCGGCGCTGGACCAGACCATCATCGCGACGGCGCTTCCCACTATCGGCCGGGAACTCGGCGATCTCGAGCATCTGCCCTGGGTGGTGACGGTCTATCTCCTGACCTCGACAGCCGTGACGCCGCTCTACGGAAAATTCAGCGACAGCCACGGCCGGCGCATCACCATGCTCATCGGCATCGTGATCTTCATCATCGGTTCCATCGCCTGCGCCATCGCGCCGAATATGCTCGTTCTCATTCTCGCACGCGGCTTGCAGGGCCTCGGCGGCGGCGGATTGATTGCGCTGGCACAGACCATCGTGGCCGATCTCGTGCCGCCGAAGGAGCGCGGGAAGTATCAGGTCTATTTCGCCAGCGTCTTCATGGCATCGAGCCTTCTCGGTCCGGTGCTCGGCGGGTTCTTTGCAGAGCATCTGCACTGGTCGGTGATTTTCTGGATCAACCTGCCGCTCGGCCTTATCGCCCTGTTCATCACCTTCCATACGCTCAAGAAGCTGCCGCGCCATGACAGGCCGCATAAGCTCGATTTGCTCGGCGCATTGCTGATGGTCGCCGCGACGGTGTCGCTGTTGCTGGCCTTGAGCTGGGGCGGCCTGCGTTATCCCTGGGTGTCGCTGCCGGTCATCGGTCTTGTTGCCGGTTCGCTGGTTCTGTGGGTCTTGTTCGCCATACGCATGCGTCTGGCACCGGAGCCGCTGATCCCGCCGGGCGTGCTGCACAATCCGGTCGTGCGCATGGGCGTGCTCTCGGCCTGTTTCGGCATGGGCACCTACATTGGCCTGACCATCTACCTGCCGGTCTACTTCGAGGCGGTGCGCGGGCTTTCGGCCTCCCTGTCGGGACTCGCGCTCATTCCGCTCATGGCCGGCACCGTCTGCGGGGCGACGTTCTCCGGGCGCAGCATGGCCAAGGTGAAGCATTACAAGCGCCTACCGGTGGCGGGCCTTCTCGTTGCGATGGTGGCGACAGGGGTTCTGGCAGCCTTCGCGCGCGATCTGTCCATCACGCTCGTCGAGGTGCTGCTTGCCGTCATCAGCATCGGGCTCGGCACATTGCTGCCGGTCTCGACGGTGGCGATCCAGAATGCAGTCGCACCCCACGAGCTCGGCACCGCGACGGGCACGGCCAATTTCTTCCGTTCTCTTGGCGGCGCGCTCATCGTCGCCGTCTTCGGTGCCATCGTGCTGAGTGGCTCGGGCCTGTCGGGAGCTGCGAGCTTCGAGACCTTAGGCACCGCGGCGGCGCAGAGCGGCATCGATCTGGCCGATGTCTTTTCTGACGTGTTCATCGCCGCCATTGCCGGCTTCGGGCTGGCGCTCGCTTTCCTCATCGCCATGGAGGAGCGGCCCCTGCGCGGCAGCGCCGTGAAGGCGGCGGAAGCGGCGATTGCCGATTGACGAGCGTCAAAGCCGCTTTCGGATCAGAATCCAGACGGCGGCGAGAACGATCAGAAGCACCAGAATGAGACCCATTGTCTCGAAGACTGTCTCGGCGCGTTCCGTGGCGGCCGGAGGAGGGCCCATCTCCGCTCCTTCAGCCAGAGCTGGGCGCTGGCCGAGCACCCTTATGATCCGCAGGTCCGAATCCCCTTTCGGAAAGGCCGGAGCAGAAGGAATCGACGGCATGGTTCCTCCGAAGAGCTTCCGAGGAAGAGACCAGCCTGGTCTTGATCATGGCCGGAAACGTGGCCTGTTTCCGTCAAACCTGCGGCGTCATGCCTGGGGATAGCATTGCAAGGCTGTGGAGGAGGCCGTAAACCCGGGCACTTACCTGGGCTTTGCCGTGTTAGGACCAAGCCGGAACTGGAGATTGACGAGGGAGGCTGATGAAGGTCGGCATCGACATGGGAGCGATTTCCTCCACCCCCGGAGGACAGAGGGCTCAGCTCGATCTGGAAGAGCTTCTGGCGACGCGTCTGCTCGTCCAGGGCAATTCCGGCTCCGGCAAGTCTCACCTCCTGCGCCGCCTTCTCGAGCAGAGCGCCTCCCTGGTGCAGCAGGCCGTGATCGATCCCGAGGGCGATTTCGTCACGCTTGCCGACAAGTTCGGCCATGTGGTGGTGGATGCCTCCCGATCCGAGGGCGACATCCAGCGCATCGCCGCCCGTGTGCGCCAGCATCGGGTCTCCGTGGTGCTGAGCCTGGAAGGCCTCGATGCCGAAGCGCAGATGCGCTGCGCGGCGGCCTTCCTCGGCGGCCTCTTCGATGCGGATCGCGATTTCTGGTATCCCATGCTCGTGGTGGTGGACGAGGCGCAGCTCTTCGCGCCCGCCGCCGCCGGCGAGGTCTCGGACGAGGCCAGAAAGGTCTCGCTCGGCGCGATGACCAATCTCATGTGCCGTGGCCGTAAGCGCGGGCTTGCGGGCATCATCGCAACCCAGCGCCTCGCCAAGCTCGCCAAGAACGTGGCGGCGGAAGCCTCGAACTTCCTCATGGGACGCACTTTCCTCGACATCGACATGGCCCGCGCCGCCGATCTGCTGGGCATGGAGCGCCGCCAGGCCGAGATGTTCCGCGATCTCGAGCGCGGGCATTTCGTGGCGCTCGGTCCCGCCCTCTCGCGCCGCCCGCTGCCGATCCGCATCGGCGAGGTGGAAACCTCCACCCGTTCCGGCACCTTCAAGCTCATGCCGCTGCCCGAACAGCCGAAGGAAGACGCGCGCGATCTCATCTTCAAGGCCGGCGAGGACGAAGTGGTCGCCCGCCCGGTCATGCCGCGCCGCGCGCCGCCTCCTCCGCCCGCGCCCTCCACCAACGATCTTCTGGCCCAGCTCGCCCGCACCCGCGCGGCGGCAACGCCCGAACCGCAACCCGTCGAGGTGACGGAGGAATCGAAGGCCGAACGCGAGGCAGCCCTCGATTCGATTCTGCGCGAGATCCTGGACGATCCGGAAGCCGCTTTCCGCTCGGTCGCCGTGCTCTATCAGGATTTCCTCGTGCGCTGCCGCATTCGCCGCGTGACCGGCGAGCCCTTGAACCTCAATGTCTTCCGCCGCCGCCTCGCGGTGGCGCGCGCCGGTGTCGATACCGCAACGGCCGAAGGCACCGAATGGGATCGCGCGGTCGCCTTCGCGGGCGATCTCGAAGAGGACATCCAGGGCGTCTATCTGCTCCTCGCCCGCGCGGCGATGGAAGGCTCAGCCTGCCCGCCCGACGGCGAGATCGCGCGCGCCTGCGGCAGCCGCTCGCCGGGCCGCGCGCGCCGCCTCATCGCCTATATGGAAACCCGCAACATCGTCGTCACCCGCAACGACCCGCGCGGCCTGCGCATCATCGCGCTTCCTGATCTGGGATGGGAGACGGGGCCTGGCGATCCGAACGCGTTCGAGGAGCCGGTGTCATCATCGGACAATCGGGATTTGTTTGCGGCGGGGTGATGACGGTCGACGTCCTCTTCGTCTGAACTCAAAGGGATAAGGGCCGGTTTGGTCTCTTGTCACGGCACCCATTCGCTGTTCAATAAGGTGTTGAGCCTTTCTTCGCGCTTGCTGCGCGACGGCCGGCGCACGAACCAAGGAGGGAGTCATGACTCACTTGGGACAATGCTTCTGCGGCGCCGTTCAACTGGAGGTCGCCGGCTCGCCAGAGCTCATGGGCTACTGCCACTGCCAATCGTGCCGCTCGTGGTCTGGCGGGCCCGTGAATGCCTTCAGCCTCTGGAAACCGGACGATGTGCGGATCACGGCAGGGGCCGAGCATATCGCGACCTTCCAGAAGACGCCCTTCAGTCAGCGGCAATACTGTGCCAAATGCGGTGGGCACCTGATGAACAATCATCCGACCTTGAGCCTCGTGGATGTGTTCGCGGCGACGATTCCTACCCTCCATTTCGCTCCCAGCGTACACTTCAACTATGCCGAGACAGTGCTCCCGATGCGGGATGGACTGCCGAAGCTGAAGGACTTCCCGGCTGAGGCGGGGGGCTCCGGTGAGACACTTCCGGAATAGTCGCCGCCTCGTTTGAGGGCCACTGCGACTCGACAGCCGATGCTTGGTTCTGCCCGATATGAAGTCCTCTAGATCGGGCTCCCGCCATTATTTGCTGCAGATATGGGTGGTCTCTCGGATACCTGGGCTTTTCATCACCACAGCGCAGTTCTGCGGTTCACTCCGCGGCATACGGCGAACTCTCAACTCTTTTCATGCCACCCTTTGAAGGGATAGAACGTCAACCGTCATTAAATGCAATGAGCTGATAAACATGCAAAACGACCGCCTGAGCCTCGATGAAATTGTCCGTGGCGTCGACGCAAAAGCCGCCGATTACACCGCCTTGAGCGACCGCATCTGGGCGATGCCGGAGCTGGCTTTCGAGGAGCATCGCTCGGTGGCGGAGCAGATCACCATGCTGGAGCGCGAGGGTTTTCGCATCACCAAGAATGCGGGCGGCATGGCGACCGCGTTCGTGGCGGAATACGGCAGCGGCGGTCCCATCGTCGGAATCTTGGGCGAGTTCGATGCGCTGCCCGATCTCGCGCAGGCCTCGGGCGTGACCGAGCACAAGCCGACGGCGAAGGGCACGCCGGGGCACGGCTGCGGTCACAACCTGCTCGGTTCCGGCTCGGCGCTTGCCGCCGTGGCGTTGAAGGATGCGCTGGAATCTGAGGGCATTGCAGGCACCGTGCGCTATTACGGCTGCCCCGCGGAGGAGAGCGGCTCGGGCAAGACGTTCATGGCGCGTGCCGGTCTCTTCGATGATCTCGACGCCGCCTTCTGCTGGCACCCGGCTGTCGTCAACGAAGTGCAGAGCATGTCGTCGCTCGCCTGCATCCAAGCCTATTTCCGCTTCACGGGCCGTGCGGCTCACGCGGCGATTGCGCCGCATGTCGGCCGCAGCGCGCTCGATGCGGCGGAGCTGATGAATGTGGGCGTGAACTACATGCGCGAGCATATGCCCTCCGACGCGCGCGTTCACTACGCCATCACCAATTCCGGCGGCGATGCGCCAAACGTGGTGCAGGCCTATGCGGAATCGCTCTATCTCGTGCGCTCGCCTTTCCTTCCCGATGCGCAGCGTCTCTTCGAGCGCGTGAAGAAGATTGCCGAAGGCGCGGCGCTGATGACGGAAACCACCGTGGCGGTGCAGATCACGGACGCGACCTCGAACGTGCTTCTCAACAGGGCGCTGCAGGAAGCCATGTACGAGAACATGAAGCGTCTCGGCGGTCCCGGCTTCGATGACAAGGATTATGCGTTCGCGGAAAAGCTGCAGAAAGCCGCGATCACGCCGGAGGACATCGTGGCGAGCGTCAAGCCATATGATCTCTCCCTCAAGACCAAGGTGCTGCACGACGGCGTGCTCTCCCTGCCCACACGCGAAGAGGTGATGATGGGATCGACTGATGCGGGCGATGTGAGCTGGATCGTGCCCACGGTGCAGTGCCACGCGGCCTGCTTTGCCATCGGCACGCCGTTCCATACCTGGCAGCTCGTCACGCAGGGCAATCTGCCTGCAGCCCATAAAGGCATGGTGCTGGCAGCCAAAGCCATGGCTTCGACGGCGGCGGATTGCCTGCGCAACCCGGATCTCATCGCCCGCGCCAAGGCGGAGCTGAAGGAACGCACCGGCGGGCGGGCCTATGTTTGCCCGATCCCGCCGGAGGTGACGCCGGACGATCTGCGGGCGATGGCAGCCTGATCTCTGACTTTTCAAAGCTGCAAGAATCTTGCCGTCTGGAGGCGGGGTTCTTGCATTTCGGCAAGGTCTTCTTGGCGCGTCGCCGGGTCGTTCTTCTGCCGTGACAGGCCTATCTTCCGGTCAACATCCATGGAGCATCCCCATGCAACTGACCGGAATTCATCATCTTACCGCCGTAACTGCCGATGCATCCGGCAATCACGCCTTCTACACGCAGGCGCTCGGCATGCGGCTCGTGAAAAAGACCGTGAACCAGGACGACGTCAGCGCCTATCACCTGTTCTACGCGGACGGGCAGGCCACGCCCGGCACGGACATCACCTTCTTCGACTGGCCCGTGGCACGCGAGCGGCGTGGCACACACAGCATCTCGCAGACGGGCCTGCGCGTGAATGGGGAGAGGGTTCTGCAATGGTGGAAGGACCGCTTCGCCTCCCTCAACATCGCACATCAGCCGATCACCGAGCGCGACGGGCGGCCCGTTCTCGATTTCGAGGATTTCGAGGGCCAGCGCCTGAGCCTTGTCGACGACGGCGGGAAGGGCGAGGCCCATCCGTGGGAGCGCAGCCCCGTGCCGGCGGAGTATCAGATCCGGGGTCTTGGCCCCATCACCATCAGCGTGCCGAAGCTCGAGCGCACTGCGCGCGTGCTGACGGACGCGATGGATATGCGCGCGGCTCGCGAATACCGCATCGGCGGCACATCCGTGCATGTGTTCGAGATGGGCGAGGGCGGACCTGCGGCGGAGTTGCATGTGGCCGTGGAACCGAACTTAGCCATGGCACAGCCGGGTGCCGGCGGCGTGCATCACGTGGCCTTCCGCACGCCGAACGAGCAGACCTATCAGGAATGCTGGGAGCGCCTGCAGTCCCTGCGCGCGCCGTCGAGTGGCCCGGTGGATCGCTACTATTTCCGCAGCCTCTATTTCCGTGAGCCCAACGGCATCCTGTTCGAGATCGCGACCGACGGTCCTGGCTTTGCCACCGACGAGCCGATGGAGAAGCTCGGCGAGCGCCTTGCACTGCCGCCTTTCCTGGAGCCGCGCCGCGCCGAGATCGAAGCAGGTTTGAAGCCGCTTTGAACCCATACCCTGAGCCGCCTCGCAGGCATATGCGAGGCGGCTCAGGGTCATTTGGGGAACGCATGTTTATTCGCCAAACACGCCCCAGGCACAGTAGCTTTGAAGCGGATGCCGCTTGAGCCTTATGTTGTTCAACCCCAGCACTTCTTGAACAGCTAATGTCTCGCCAGGGAGTTGCGGGCAGTTCAGCTCGTCGAAAACAAGAAGGGAGCCTTTTACAAGTCTCGGGATGATCTTTTCGAGAACATCTTTGGTTGGCTTGTATACATCCATATCGAATATGGCCATCGATACGATCGCATGCGGGTTTTTTTCCAGCCAGACGTCAATGGTCTGAGAGGCATCGCCTTTTATGAGCTCAAATTTTTTGATGTGGTTGATCGCGTGCAGGCCCTCATGGATGCTCAATATTTCTTCAAGTGTGTTTTCATAGTTTGGCAGCGATCTGTAATCGCCGATTTCGGCAAAGCCGCCATCTTTGCTGTCAATCGTTGAGAACCCCTCGAAAGTGTCAAAACCAAATATTGTCCTTGATACATTGTTGGGTTCGTACATGCCGCGGAAGTTCTGCAAGAGTGCTAGGGTGGCGCCCCATTGAACCCCGAACTCGCAGATCACACCTGGCACGTCCAGAATCTTTTGATAAAGTTCGTGATAGTAGATGATGCGGCTTAACGCCTTTTGCTTGATCGTGACTAAGTTGTGAAGGTTCCAGTTTCCTCCATATTGAGGAAGCAACTCTTTTGAAATCGATAAAAGACGGGTATCCAGCAGGGCATCGTGCTCAGTTCGGCTCGATAACTCGCCGTTTTGAAGCTTGTACGTCTGTTGGTTTATGTCTTTTCGCCTATTTGTATTTTCCATCTTTTCTCTCACTGAGCGTTGCGCACGTACATTCTCCTGGTGTCCTAGGTTTGCGGGGACAGAACAAGAAACGCGAAGGCTCGTGAGTGTAAATAACGAGCAATACAGGTATTCTACAAGACGAGTTCACAATTCTATATGACACGATATTACGATCGTCAAATCGAGGCCTTCTGGTAGCTCTTTCGGCCGACGGCACGATTTCTGTAGTAGACTCTTGCTCGGTCTTGCCTGACGCTGCGAGGCAAAGAGCAGCAGTCAATTCTCCAACAGTAAAAGAGCGAGTTACGTAATAATATAAAGTAACATAAGGAAAATAATTATTCCTGTGTGTAAATAAAATTTTACCTATCCCATGCTTTGAGAGTAACTACCGGTGATTAAGAAGAGCAGGATTGCTTGAATGAAGATGCGAAACATTGTTCGGGCTGCAATCATTGCACTCATCGGTTTCTCCGGGATCGGGGCTGCGAGAGCGGAGACGCTGCCCACGCCCAAGGAAAGGCCGATCCTGACGATCTCGGGAAATATCTCGGCTACCAACAAGGGCAACACGGCGATATTTGACCGCGCCATGCTCGAAGCCTTGGGTACAGTTTCCTTCGAGACGGAAACGCCCTGGTATTCCGAGACGGTGAAGTTCGAGGGTGTGCCTTTGGCTAAGCTCATGCAGCATGTCGGCGCCAAGGGTGAGCACATCGTGGTCACGGCGCTGAACGACTACAGCAGCGACATCCCCTTCGCTGACATCATGAAGTACAATGTCATTCTCGCGATGAAGCAGAATGGCCAGTACATGTCCGTCCGCGACAAGGGACCTCTCTTCATTGTCTATCCCTTCGACAGCGACCCCCAGCTGAAACACCAGACCTATTACGGCCGCTCGGTGTGGCAGGTCTACAAGATCGCCGTGAAATAACGTAGGTCCGAGCGCTCGGAGAAAATGGTTGTCGCTGCGCACGCTCAAACTGGTGCTTGCCGTCGTCATTGCCGGCTTCATCGTATCTGCTGCCTATATTTCGATCCTCATTGTCGAGCGTCAGGAAGTCCTCAAGCACGTCGCCCGGTACAACATGCCTTGGCATGCCAGCGCGGCGATGCATGAATTCGTGCGTCTGGAGCAGCGCCTCAGCGCCTATGCGGCGCAAGACCCGACAGTAGACAAGGATGAGGTTTCCCTGCGTTTTGACATTATGGTCAGCAGGTCCGACCTTCTGCGTTCCGGAGACTTCAGAGAATTTCTCCGCGTTGCCCCCGAATGGCAGGAGGTTGTCGAGGAACTGGGTAAAACTCTTGCCGAGATCCAGCCCGCCATCGACAATTTGGACAGACCCGAAGCCGCCTTGGACATTGTGAGAGCGTTGGAGCAATTCGATGTCAAGCTCGCCGGTCTGGCCGCGGCCGCGCTCCATTATGGCGGCCAGCGTGCCGAGCAGGACCAGCACGAGCTGATCCGCCTGCACTGGATGTTCTCGAGTCTGGCGGCGGGCCTGATCGTGTTCGGCCTGTTCCTGCTGGTGCTGCTTGGATGGCACAACCGGCTTCTGGAAAAGGCCCATGCCGAACTCAGGCTCTATGCCGACAATTTCGAGAATATCTCCGTAAAATTGGAGAAGACCAACAAGGCTCTGAGCAGCGCCTATGAGGAGCTTCAACTGCGCAACGAAGCGCTGCAGACGCAGGAGCACGAACTCAGGACTCAGAACGAGCGTTTCGATGCCGCACTCAACAACATGTCCCATGGCCTGTGCATGGTGGATGGGTCGGAGCGCATCATCGTCTTCAACGCCCGTTTCGCCGAACTTTTCGCCATCGACACGACGGTTCAGCCCGGTGTGACGCTGAGTTGCCTGGTCGCGCAGGCAGAGGCGCAGGGCTGCGATGGTGCGGAGCCGCTGCGAGAAATCCTGGCCGAGCAGCAGGAACTCATGCGCAAAAGGCAGCAATTCGCCTTCATTCATGAGCAGCCCGATGGCCAGACCTTTGCCATCTCCCACCAGCCTATGTCGGATGGCGGCTGGGTGGCGACTTACGACGACATCACGGAGCGCAGGCAGGCCGAGTCGCAGATCGCCTATATGGCCCATCACGACGCGCTCACTGATCTCGCCAACCGTGTGCTCTTCCGTCAGCAGATGGAGCACGCGCTCGAGGAGACGGAACGCCAGCGGCTGAAGATGGCCGTGCTTTGCCTCGACCTCGACCGCTTCAAGGACGTGAACGACTCGCTCGGCCATGAAACGGGCGATTCCCTTCTCAAACTCGTTTCCGAGCGGCTGCGCAGCTGCATCCGGCAGCAGGATGTGGTCGCCCGTCTCGGCGGTGACGAGTTTGCCATCCTGCAGCTTGCCATCGACGACCAGCAGGATTGCGCAGCGCTCGCCCAACGCATCGTCGATGCCATCAGCATGCCCTACGACCTCGACGGTCAGGAAATCGTCATCGGCACCAGCATCGGCATCACCATCGGGTCCGAGGGCAATCTGTCTCCCGATCAGCTGCTCAAACAGGCGGATCTCGCGCTCTACCGTGCCAAGGCCGATGGGCGCGCCACCTTCCGCTTCTTCGAGCCGGAGATGGACGCGGAGCTGCAGGCCCGCCGCTCCCTCGAGATCGATCTGCGCAAGGCGCTCGCCAACCGCGAATTCGAACTCTTCTTCCAGCCGCAGGTCAATGTGCGTGCCAACGAGATCGGCGGTTATGAGGCATTGCTGCGTTGGAGGCATCCCGAGCGCGGTATGGTCTCGCCTGGCGATTTCATTCCGATCGCCGAGGATATCGGTCTGATCTCATCCTTGGGCGATTGGGTGCTGGAGCAGGCCTGTATGACGGCGACTGCCTGGCCCAAGGGCATCAAGGTCGCGGTCAATCTCTCTCCCGTGCAGTTCCGCAACAAGACCCTCGTGCAGAGCGTGAGCCGGGCGCTGGCGCGGTCCGGTCTGGCGCCGGATCGCCTGGAGCTGGAAGTCACCGAATCCGTCCTGCTGCAGGACAACGAGTTGACGGTTGCGACATTGCACCAGCTGCGCCGCATGGGCGTGCGCATTGCCATGGACGATTTCGGCACCGGCTATTCCTCTCTCAGCTATCTGCGCAGCTTCCCCTTCGACAAGATCAAGATCGACCAGACCTTCGTGCGCGAGCTGTCCTCCCGTGCGGACTGCCTAGCGATCGTACGGTCCATCGCGGGTCTCGGCGCGAGCCTCGGCATGTCCACCGTGGCCGAGGGTGTCGAGACGGAGGACCAGTTCCTCCAGATCACTGCAGCCGGATGCACCGAGGTGCAGGGCTTCTATTTCGGGCAGCCCAAGCCTGCCTCTGAGCTCACCCACACGCTCGCGGCCACGAAACGCAAGGCGGAAGTAGCCTAATCCCGAGCGACCATTTCCACCATAGATTCCACCATAGACTGGAGCAGGAAAGATGAAGACCTATTGCGAGTTCACGTTCGAAGCGGCCCATTCCGTGCATCCCTATTCGGGGCTGCATGGGCACACCTTCATCGCGAAGCTCACGTTCGGCGGTCCGGTGGACGAGGTCTATAACTGGCCGGTGAATCTCTACGATGTCGAGAACTACATCAAGGAACTGAAGGGCGACCACGGCACAGGGCTCGATCACACCAATCTCGACCTCAAGCAGAACGAGATCGGCCTCGCCTCGCTGGAGAACATCACGATCTATATCTGGCGCAAGGTGAAGGAGCGCTTCCCGAACCTCGAGGAAGTGGAGCTCAAGCGCGGCATGACGGGCTCGTCGGAAGGCTGCATCTATCGCGGCGAGACGCTGCAGACCGCCAGTCTCGCGGCCTGAAAACAAAAGCGCCTGAGGCACCGAGATCTCCAGGCGCTTCTCGATTGAGTGGGGAGATTTTATCGGCCCACGCCGAAGGAATAAGAGACGGTCAGACCAAGACCGACCTGGTTCTCCGAACCGAATTCTTGAACGATCGGGCTGTCCGCAGCATCGCCCACGAGGCGCTTGTAGGACACGAACGCCGTCGTCGACCACTGCTCCGACCAAATGTAGGACGCGCTGGCGGTCGCGCCCACCGAAGTGATGCCGCCGGACGGGCGATAGGCCTCGACCTGTCCGTTGAGCGCCGCTTCGACAGGCGTGACGCCGAAATAGGTGCGGGTGAATTCGCCGTCGCCGAGCGACAGGCGCGGACCCGCCGACACGGTGAAGGCGCCGAAGGCTTGCACTAGGTCGAGACCGAGGTCGGCCACGAAGCCGTCATGCCCGTTGATGCCGTGTCGGACCTCGGCGCGGGCGCGCAGGAACTCCACGGGCCAGTATTCCACGAAGAGGCCAGGTTCCACCGCCCAATTGATCTTGTTCAGGCCGAACAGCCGCCGGTCGTCCTCCAGGTAGCGCCCGCCCTGGAAGCGACCGACCACGCCGAAGCGCAGGGCGGAATCGTCGATGAACGAGAAGCTCAAGCCGTCATCAGGGGCGCTGAAACGTTCCACTGTGCCCGCGCGGCGGAAACTGAGGGAGGGATAACCGACGAAGCTCAGATCGTCCGCGCCAGGATAGGACGGCTGCAGCTGCAGGTTTGCCTTGAGCGTCACGATCCAGCCCGAGGGAGCAGACGGTAGCAAGGTGAAAGTTGGCTCCGCCGCCTGCACCGAAACCGACGCCGAGCCTGCGAGAAACAATGTGGCGATGGCGGAAGATTTCGAGAGGCGCATGGTTCGTCACCTGGTGAGCGTGATCGGCGCATCCGTCCTGACGGCAAACGCCGGAGAGGTCAAGCCGCCGCTATGATTTAGGTCAAGGCGAGGTGAACGCTCGAGGGGCAAGAATCATCATCGTCACAAGGAGTATGGCCGTGAACAAAGATCTCAAGCTTCCCCATGACGGCATGGTTCTCGTCAGCGATGGGCGCAAAGCGCTCTTTCTGAAAAACCAGGGAGACGATGTTTTCCCGAATTATCAGGTCGAACGTGTGCTTACGGCCGGGGAGAATCCGCAGACGCGCGACATGGAGACCGGCAAGCCGGGCATTCGCGGCGAGCGCCATACGATTGCGCAGACGGACTGGCACGATCTGGCCGAGCGAAAGTTCGCCACCGAGGTTGCGGATGAAATCAACGTCGTCGGTGCAGCGGCAGCCATAAAGGCTATCGTGGTCGCGGCACCTCCACGCACCCTGGCGCAGCTGCGCAGCCATTTCTCGGATGCGGTGAAGCAGAAAATTCTCGCTGAGGTCAACAAGGACCTGACGAAGCACCCAGTCTTCGAGATTGAGCAGCATCTGACGGGTCGAGCCTGACCCGACTTGCCCGGGCTAAAGCATCGGACCCAGAAGTGGAATGCATTTCTTGGGATCCATCCGATGCTCCCTTTTTCAAGCAGTGCATGGTTTTTGTGCGAACCGAAGGTCCGCGTCAGCGAAGAAACCGGGGCCACTTGTCCGCACGATGCGCCAGCGCCTGCAACAGCCCCGTGCAGAACCTTTTGTCGCTTCGGACGGTTGATGGATGAAACGATAAGGAGAAGGCCTTCTTGACCCTGATCGCCAGCAACCGCCCGCAGCCCGACGAATTCTATCCCAAGCCGCCTCCCACGGAGCCGGTGCCCGGCATGCCCACCCCGGCTGAGACACCCGTGTCCCCTGTTCCTCCGAGCATCCCATCCTCCCTGCCTGAGCAGCCGCCGGAGCCGGACAAGCCGGTCATTCATCCGACGCCGCAGCCCGAGGTTCCTTAAGCGAGCAGGCTGGCGGCGAAGCGGGCGCAGACGAGCAGCAGGAAGAGGCCGAAGGCGACCTCCAGGCGGCGCTTCGAGAGCCGGTGCGCGAGATGCGCGCCGATGGGCGCCATCCAGGTGCTGGTGGGAATGAACAGCAGCAGGCCGAGCAGCGACACATAGCCGAGCGCCAGCGGCGGCTGGAAGGCGATCACGTCCGGGAAATCCGCCATGTGCGGCCATCCGGCATAGATGTAGCCGATGGCGCCGGGGATCGAAATCAGGATGCCCAGCCCCGAGGAGGTGGCCACCGCCTGATGGATCGGGCGGCTGTAGAAGGTCATGAACAGGTTCGACAGCTGCCCGCCGCCGATGCCCATGAGGGCCGAGAGCACGCCGATGAGCCCGCCATAGGCCCGCATGATCGGCTTTCCCGGCATATCGAGGCCGAGCCGCCAGGTGTCCTTGCCGAAGAGCAGGCGGATCGCGGAAACGCCGGCCACCAGCACGAACACCGCCTTGAACAGGTCCGCAGGGGCATAGCGGGCAATCAGGCTCCCCGTGACGACGCCGAGCACGACCGGCACGGCCCAGACCCTCAGGATCGACATGTCGACCGCGCCCTTGGCGCGGTGCGCGGTGAAGGAGCGGAGCGAGGTGGGCACGATGATGGCCAGCGACGTGCCGACGCACAGCGGCATGCGCACCTCGTCCGGCACGGCCAGGATCCGGAACAGCTCGTAGAGGATCGGCACCGCTACCGCGCCGCCGCCGACGCCGAACACCCCGGCGAGCAAGCCGGTGATCGCCCCGGCCGCAAGAAGCGCCACCACGAGCCAGACGAGATCAAACACAGGAATGCCGAACATGACGAAACACCGGAAACGCAGATGACGGACGCTGATGGCAGCGTCATGAAACCTTTGCCACGCTAGAGCCTCGGACTCAAAAGTGGAATCCACTTCTGGGGCTCATCCGATGCTCAATTTGTGGAGGAGCGCATCGTTCATGCGGAAAACCGGATCCACCTTTCCGCACGATGCGCTAAAGCAGGGATCTTGCCCCTGGCCAGCCCCGGCCTTCGGCTTTGAGGCGGGTTTCCGAATAGGCCTCATCCAGGGCAAGCATGCCTGGCACGATACCCTGAATTGCCGCCTGCCTGACAGGCGTCAGGACTTCGATGGCCTCATTGTCTCCGGCACCACCCAGAAGCCCCAAGCCGAGATCGTTTCCCAGCCCGTTTCGCAAGCCCACCAGCAGCCGCCGGTCAGGGGAAATGGCAGGCGGTGTCTCCAAGAGCAGAGCGGGATCGAGGGAAAGCACGGCAGCATCCTCGAAGTACCGATGGAAAGCCTGCCTTCGGCCAGCCCGCCGCTCCCCGTCGGTCTTTCGCCTGGCGTGGGGGGATGAGGGAAGATGAAGAACAGGAATGTCAGGACGCTCGCCGATGATCGGTTCGAGATCCGGGGCATTTCCAAGAACGATCAGCAGATCGGGCTGGATAACCTGGAGCTTTGCCGCCTTCAGCCTTCGTCCAGGACCCGACAGGAGTCCACTGGTGTTGATGATTTTGATCGTCGCATCCGTTCGTGAAAAAAGCCGTTGCGTTCCTTCGAGAAGCGGTTTCCAGCCGAGAACGGGATCCGTCGATCCAACGAAAGCGAGCGCCAGGCCTTGAGCATCGCTCATGGTGACGCAGGCGGGAGGGCCGATCATCTTCTGGCCGAGATCGGTATCGATGAGAGCCACGTCACGTCCGGTCTGTATAGCGGACGTGAAGAGGAAGCCGGTCAGCATACTCTTGCCGCTGTCAGTCCGGCCGATCACGCCTACGGTTCGGATGTTATCGCGCTCGAGCCGCTGCGCAGCCTCATGCCATTCGCGCGGTACATGCAGATCTGGGGGTGACTTCATGGGGTGGTGCTAGCCGAGAAAGCGGGCGACGGCGAGGTCCACCATATCCGATGGGACAACGTGGCCGCCATCGAACTCGCGGTACTCGACATCGTAGCCTGCTCTCTCGAGTGCCGGCACGATGCGGCGGCTGCAGGGGCCGATGGGCAGGACTTCGTCGTGAACGCCGTGGGAGATGAAGATCTTCGGTGCATCTTCCGTCTGAGTAGGGGCCATGAATCCCGGCGAGAAGGCGAGGATGTGGCCGAACAGCTCGCCATTGATGACGCCAACGGAGAGTGCGTAAGAGGCGCCGTCAGAAAAGCCCGAGACTGCGATCCGCCGAGGGTCGACCGTGTGCATCTGAAACACCTTTTTCAGCGCTTCGTCGATAAAGGAAATATCCGGCCCATAGCCACCCCTGATCAGATCCCAGGTGGGACCGCGCGATTCCGGTACGAGAAGAATCATGCCCTGTGCTTCCGCGGAGCGGACGAGCAGGTCCAGCATCTGCGAGGCAATGCCGCCAGCTCCATGCAGGCCGACGATCAGGGGAGCGGGTTGGGCCGGATCGAGTCTTGCGGGAATGAAGACCATCCCATCGCGCTTCCTGCCAAGCTCCAGCGCATGACGGCCTGGTGCCGCGCGGGACGGTGCTGCGATTGTCTCAGGTCTTGCGCTGAGACGGCCGGATGCGTGGGCTGAGGACATGCTCGCCATACTCGAGATCCTTTTGGAATGCGCGCCAGCGCTGGGCGTTTTCTCCGAGAGGGCGCTGCGCGAAGCAGGCTGCATCGCGATCTACGGCGATCCTGAGGAGCTTTTGAACAACGACGACAGCTCTCCTCTTGCGCCGTCGTGAGATCTCCGCCGGCTCTCGCCAGCGGAGATCGTGCAGCGACTAGACGCCGCTCTCGATGCGGAGATTGTTCTGCACGTGCCGCACGCCCGAGGCGAGCTCGGCCAGATCCTCGGCGCGATACTTGAGTCCACGGCTCGCTACCGTGCCGGAGAGCGTTACTTCGCCGTCCTTCACCGTCACCTCGACGTTCGAGGCATCGATGAAGCGATCTTCCGTCAGGCGCTCGCACACATCTTCATGGATGCGCTCGTCCGAACGCTTGTACCCTTTCGGGCCGCGGCCGCGATGAGGACCTGAGATATCACGCCCGACGTCGCGGTCCGCGCGCAGCTCCGGATCGTTCGGGTCACGGTCGCCCAGCGCCCCGAGGCCCGAACGGTAGCGGGCATAGCCCGGCGCGAAGCCCTCATCATCGGGAGGGCCGCCTCGACCATCCTCGATTACGCCGCCATAGAACTCGTTGGCGTCGCTGCCGTAACCGCCCGGATATTCCCGGCCCTCGCCACGAAAGCCGACGGCACCCTTCGGCACGTCGCCATAGCCATTGTCGTCATTGTAAGGGTTTCGATTCCTGCGGCGGGTGTCTACCATGGCTTCAGCTCCTGTCCTGTGCCAAGAGCAACAACCCGATGTTCCTGTGGTTCCCAGCCCATGAAAGCAGCACAACGCATCAAGCTGTTCGAGACGATTTTCGCGCGCGATGGCGGGCGCTGCGTCTATTGCGGAGTGGAAGCGCACCGCTTGGGCAAGGGCCTCGGCCGCTCCCCTGCTCTTGCCACTCTCGATCATGTGGTGCCGCGCTCACAAGGTGGACCGCTCAACCCCGCCAATCTCGTGCTGGCCTGCCAGGCTTGCAATAACCAGCGCGGCATCATGGATGCGGAAGAGTTCCGTGCCCTCAAACAGCGCATGCCTCTTCCCTGATCGTGGAACGCTCGCTCTTGGCCGGACGTTCGGCAGGCAGTGGGATGTGCTGGTGAAGGAGTGAATCCATGAATCTCGAAGACAAGGTGCGCGAGGCCATCATCGCCGAGCTTCGCCGTCAGGCGGAAACAGGACAACAAGGCCTGCGGGTCGATGCCAGGGCGGCTGAGATGATGACGATTGAGGGTCGTGTGAACCTGGACGAACTCGCGATGGCCATCGTGGGATCGCTGGCCGGCGGACCTTAAGCTCGCGCGCGAGCGCCCATCTCTGCCGAAACGGTGGCGTCATTCGGATCGAGCCTGATCACGTTGAGCCGCCTTTTTTCCAGGCGCGAACTCTCAAGCTGTGCGAGGGCGTGCTCCATGTCCCGCAAGCCTGATGCCCACCGATCCTGAAGCGAGGCGGGTGAGTAATCGAAGGTCTTGCCCGCGCGCTCGTCGCTTCCCGATTGATAGGCGAGATGCAGCAGCGTGACGGATGAGCCATCGGGCTCGATCCGCTCGTGCAACGCATATTCCCGCTTCAACGATTCGATGGTGCGCCGTGAAGAGCTCGCCAGAATCAGATCGTTCGCTCTCTCTGCGCTGGCATCGAGCGATGCCGGGCGCGAGGCTCTGAGGCTGAAAAGCTCGACGGCGATGCAGAGCGTATCCTCCTGTGGCGGCGTGGCCAGTGCGACATCGATCGGCAGGTTGTTGGTGAAGCCTGGATCGCACAGCAGGCGCCCGCCAATCTCGACGGGCGGGAAGACCGGCGTGATGGCTGTCGAGGCCAGCAGGTGATCAGGAGCAATCTCTTCACGAACCGTGTCGAAGAAGACCTCTTCTCCGCTTTCGAGATCGACGCAACCGGCTGTTAGGCGAATGCCGCCCTTGTTCAATCGCTTGAAGTCGATCAGGCGCTCCAGGGTCTGTCGCAAGGGCTTGTGATCGTAGAGAGCGATGTCGCTCGGCATCCACGGCAGCATCGAGAGCAGGCCCGGGAACCGATGCCCGAAGAGGCCTGGACGCCCGAGCAGGAGAGTGAGGGCCGTGTGGGCCTCGTTATAGGCATGCCGGAGCGACGAGCCGCGATGGAGCGCAAAGCCTGAATGAATCTTCGCCTGCTCCCAGAACTCTCTGAGGCGAGGCATGCGATCCTCCGGCGCGTTGCCGGCAACGATCGCGCCGGTGATCGCGCCGATGGAGGCGCCGACGATCCAGCGGGGTTCGATGGTCCGCTGCTGCAAATGCTCGCAAGCACCGGCGAGATAGGAGCCGAGCGCATTGCCACCGCCGAGGACCAGCACGATGGGCTGGTTGCGATCCGGAATGGCCGAGGGAGACATCGTCGCCGCCTTGATGGGAGATGGCGGGGAACGCGTGCCTTCTCTTGATGGTTCCGGCAACGCTCTTAAGCGGGGTGCGACGCCTTCGGCGGCAGCGGGAACAATCCCACGAAGCGTTCCGCCAGTGCCCTGTCGCCTTCGACCTTCACGACGCCTGCGCTCTCCAGAGCATCCAGGGGCCGGCCGCCATAGATGGCGCCGGCCAGCATCGGCGGCGTTCCGGTGAAGACCAGATCGGCACCCTCGACAGGCCCGCGCGCAATCTCGATCCGGCCATCCGCGAGGTGAGCGAGAAAGGTTTCATCGTGCAGGCAAAAGCCGATCCGTGCGTCGAGGCCCTTGGCGCCCTCCGCGTCCAGCATCGTGCGCAGCGACAGAAGGAAGGATGCAGAGCTGAACGGGAGGGTGGGATCATGCAGGCGCGAGCGCGCGGCCCAGCGGCCGAGCGCCTGGAAGATGGGCTCGCTCTCATAGCCCCATTCCGTCAGCTCATAGACCTGAGCAGAAGCAGGCGGCGGCAGCTTGCGGCGGGTGAGCACGCCGACAGCCTCGAGCCCTTCGAGCCGCTGGGTGAGAACGTTCGCGCTGATGCCCGGCAGGCTCTCACGCAGGTCGCTGAAGCGCTTCGGCCCCATCATGAGCTCACGCATGACCAGAAGCGCCCAACGCTCGCCCACGAGATCGAGGGCATGGGCGGTGGCGCAGGCGTCGTCATAATGACGGCGGGACCGTCTTTCTTCCTTTGTAGTTATTTTTTCTAACTTCATAGTTGCTATTAATAACTTTTTCTGGAATCAATGTCAAAACCAAACAGGGAGGAAGCCATGCCGAAGCTCGTTTTCATCAATCTGCCGGTCGTCGATCTCGACCGTGCCAATGCGTTCTATGAGGCCATTGGGGCCGTCAAGAACCCACAGTTCAGTGATCACACCGCCACCTGCATGGTCATCTCCGAGACCATCCATGCGATGTTGCTGACCCATGACAAGTTCCGCCAGTTCACGCCGAGAAAGATCGCCGATGCGAGGGAAACCACGGAAGTGCTGATTTGCCTCTCCGCCGACAGCCGCGAGGAGGTCGACAGCATGGTCGCGAAGGCGAGCGCCGCAGGCGGTCGTGCCGATCCCGGTCCGAAGCAGGATCACGGCTTCATGTATGGCCGCAGTTTCGAAGACCCGGACGGTCATATCTGGGAAGTGATGTGGATGGATATGGAAGCGGCGAAGACCGCCATGGCGCAAATGGCGAACGCTTGAGAGCGCGCATCATCAGCAGGGAGCAAAATCATGACGAACCAGCCTGCCGCTCACGAACTATCCGTCACTCGATGGATCGATGCCCCGCCTGAAGCCGTCTACCGCGTCTGGACCGAGCGAACCGGCGAATGGTGGGCACCGCGCCCCTACACCACGCCGGAGGTTCATATGGATCTGCGCCCCGGCGGACGCGCGCTGATGGCGATGCGAGCTCCCGACGGAACTGACCTGCCGCGCGAAGAAGGGGTGTTTCTCGAAGTCGTGCCGAACCGCAAGATCGTGTTCACCAACGTCTTCAAGAGCGGATGGATTCCGCAGGATCCGTTCATGGTCGTGATCGTCACCTTCGATCCTGAAGGGACAGGCACTCGCTACACTGCCCGTGTGCTGCATTGGAATGAGGAGACGCTGAAGCAGCACGAGGCCATGGGCTTCCAGGAAGGCTGGGGCATCGTCGCAGGCCAGCTCGCTGCCTTGGCGGAAGGCCGTTCCATTTCGGATGCAGCTTGATCTGAGGGAGAGCGTCATGAGCTACATAGACGGGTTCGTCATTCCCGTTCCCGCCGGCAAGCGGGACGCCTATCGCAAGGTCGCTGCGCAGGCCGCCCCGATCTTCAAGGAACACGGAGCGCTTCGCATCGTCGAATGCTGGGGCGATGACATACCGGATGGAGAGGTCACTGACTTCAAGAAAGCAGTAAAGGCAGAGGGAACAGAAAACGTCGTTTTCTCCTGGATCGTCTGGCCCTCGAAGGAGGCGCGTGACGAAGGCAACAAAAAGGTCATGGCAGACTCGCGCCTGACCGGAGCCGAGATGCCGTTCGATGCCAAGCGCATGTTCTGGGGCGGCTTCCAGATTCTCCTTGATACCGAGGAGGAGTGATGTCCAAAATCGTACCCTGCCTATGGTTCGACGGCAAAGCCGAAGAGGCCGCGAAGTTCTATGTCTCGCTGCTGCCCGATTCGCATATCGACGCCGTTTTGCCTTACACGGTCGAGACGCCCGGCGGGAAGCCGGGTGACGTGATGTCGGTCGAGTTCACGCTTGCTGGCCTGCGCTACATGGCGCTGAACGGTGGACCGTATTTTCAGTTCACGCCCGCCATCTCGCTCTTCGTCAACTGCGCCGATCAAGCGGAGGTCGATCGACTGTGGGACGCCTTGTCAGTCGGCGGCACGCCGATGCAATGCGGCTGGATCACGGATCGTTACGGCGTCTCCTGGCAAATTGTGCCCGAAGCGCTGGGTCGTATGATGATGGACAGGGACCCCGCAAAAGTCCGCCGGGTGACCGAAGCGATGTTGAAGATGATCAAGCTCGACGTTGAAACACTCGAGAGGGCTTATCGGGGACAATCGGCGGCCTAAGCTGAGAGGATCCGCCGTACTCCCTGCAGCCCCTCACGAAAAGTAACGAGACAGTTCGCACTGTCTCGTTACTTCTGCGCGCTCACCTTCTGATGTTCTTCCAAGTAGCTGCGCAGCGATTTCCCCGCGCCCTCGATATGCGTTTTCAGAAGCGAGCAGGCGGCGCTGATCCTGCCTTCCGTGCAGAGCTTCAGAAGTTCGGCGTGCTCGCTGGCGGCGCGCTCCATGCCTTGCGTCAATGAAAGCTGGAGGCGCGTGTGGCGGTCGCTCTCCTGCAGGAGGTTGGCAACGATGGCGAGCGAGCGCGGCTGCTTGGCGTGTTGGTAGAGCACCATGTGGAACTCGGTGTTCAGCTCGCCCCAGCGGCTGATGTGCATGGCCCGCAGCTCGGAGCTGTATTCCTGCAGAATCTCGTTCAGCCGCTTGTAGTCGGCTTCCGTCAGGCGCGGGGCCGAGGCCTTGAGCAGGCGCGGTTCGAGCCAAGCTCTCAGCTCGAAGAGTTCGTCGATCTCTTCCGTTGAAAGCTCGGAGACAATCGCGCCCCGGTGAGGATGGATTTTGACGAGGCCTTCCGCCTCCAGCTGCATCAGGGCCTCGCGGACCGGGATGCGGCTGACGCCGAATTCGGCGGCGAGCGCATCTTGCCGCAGCTGGAAGCCCGATCTGAACTCCCCATCGACGATCCGGCGCCGCAGCTCCTCCGCGACCGCCGAGGAGATGGTCCTGTGCTGCAATGACTTCTGGGCAGGTCTGGAAGGCGGCATGGGCGCTCGGATCTCAATTGCCAATAGGCGGGGAAGCGGATTTCATTACTCTATAGCAGATCGTCCAGAGATTGGCTTGACATCGGCGATTTTATACAATCTACATTAACAGGATTCAACGCCTCATCGCAGGAGCTAAGAGCAAAATGGCGAAAAAAATCGGCTGGGAAGGCGTCTTTCCCGCAGTGACCACCCAGTTCAAGCCGAACTACGAGCTGGATCTCGAGGCCACCGCCAAGGTGATGGACGGCCTGATCCGGGACGGCGTGTCCGGCCTCATTGTCTGCGGCACCGTCGGCGAGAACACCTCGCTCAGCCGGTCCGAGAAGGTCGCCGTCATGGAAACCGCGAAGGCTGTTTCTGCTGGTCGCGTGCCCGTCATCGCCGGCATCGCCGAGTTCACGACCCAGTTTGCCTCGGAAGTCGCGAAGGAAGCCGCTCGCGTGGGTCTCGACGGCATCATGGTGATGCCTGCTCTCGTCTATTCCTCGAAGCCTCACGAGACGGCCGCTCACTTTCGCGGCGTCGCCAAGGCGACCGACCTGCCGGTGATGGTCTACAACAACCCGCCGATCTACAAGAACGACGTGACGCCTGACATTCTCGCCTCGCTCGCCGATTGCGAGACCGTCGTCTGCTTCAAGGATTCGTCGGGTGACACGCGTCGTTTCACCGACACGCGCAACATGGTCGGTGACCGCTTCGTGCTCTTCGCGGGCCTCGACGACGTGGTGGTCGAGAGCGTGATGCTCGGCGCCGTCGGCTGGATCTCCGGCATGTCGAATGCCTTCCCGCAGGAGGGCGAGACCCTGTTCCGTCTCGCGAAGGCCGGCCGCTATGAAGAGGCGCGCGCTCTGTACGATTGGTTCATGCCGCTGCTGCACCTCGACGCCCGTCCCGACCTCGTCCAGTGCATCAAGCTCTGCGAAGAGATCATGGGCCGCGGCTCGGCACTCACCCGTCCGCCCCGTCTGCCGCTCGAAGGCAAGGACCGTGCCTACGTCGAGGAGGTCATGGCCCAGGCGCTGAAGAACCGGCCGAAGCTCCCCGAGGTGGGATTGAAGCCGGCAGCCTGATAAGGTGACGGCGGGGGAGCAAAGTCTCCTCCGCCTCTTTCTTTCCATTCACGAGAAAAATCGATCTGCGAGCGAAGCCATGGCGCGTCACACCTTTTTCTGCATCGACGGTCACACCTGCGGCAATCCCGTCCGCGTGGTGGGTGGCGGCAGCATTCCCCAGCTCAAAGGGCAGACGATGTTCGAACGGCGCCAGCACTTCCTGGCGGAATACGACTGGATTCGCACGGGCCTCATGTTCGAGCCACGCGGGCACGACATGATGTCGGGCTCGATTCTCTATCCGCCAACGCGCCCCGATTGCGATGTGGGCATTCTCTTCATCGAAACCTCCGGCTGCCTGCCCATGTGCGGCCACGGCACCATCGGCACGGTGACGATCGCGCTGGAGAACGGCCTCATCCATCCGAAGACACCCGGCCTTCTCCGGCTCGATACGCCGGCCGGTGTGGTCGAGGCGCGCTACGAGCAGAACGGTCCGTTCATCGAACGGGTGCGCATCACCAACATTCCGTCGTTCCTCTATGACAC
Organism: Microvirga vignae; assembly: GCF_001017175.1. Taxonomy (GTDB): domain Bacteria; phylum Pseudomonadota; class Alphaproteobacteria; order Rhizobiales; family Beijerinckiaceae; genus Microvirga; species Microvirga vignae. The sequence continues at coordinate 277,468 of NZ_LCYG01000016.1, forward strand.
AGGCTATGAAGTTGAGGTCGAGGGCCTCGGACACCTCACCGTCGACGTGGCCTATGGCGGCAACTTCTATGCCATCGTCGAGCCACAGAAGCTCTATTCTAATCTTGCGGACGTCAATCCATCCGACATCCTGCGCTGGAGCCCGAAGCTGCGCGAGGCGTTCAATGCGCGCTACCAGATCGCGCATCCGGAGAACCCGAGCATCAATCGCCTGACGCACGTTCTGTGGACCGGCAAGGGGCAGACGCCGGGCGGCACGGCGCGCAACGCGGTGTTCTATGGCGACAAGGCCATCGACCGTTCGCCCTGCGGCACGGGAACGTCGGCTCGCATGGCGCATCTCGCCGCGCGCGGTGCTCTGAAGGAAGGCGATGCCTTCGTGCATGAGAGCATCATCGGCTCGACCTTTACGGGCCGCATCGAAGGCCGCGCGAAGGTGGGCGGCCGCGATGCCATCATCCCGTCCATCGAAGGCTGGGCACGCGTGACCGGCTTCAACACCATCTTCATCGACGATCGGGATCCCTTTGCGAACGGCTTCCAGGTCGTGGATCAAACCCGCTCTGCGTAAGATCGAGTGAATGCGTTGGGCGACCCGCAGGCCGAGTCGCCCTTGTCCTTGAGGTCTCTTCCACAACAGGTTTCATGATGCGGATCGCGATTGTTGGTGCAGGTATCGTGGGCCTTGCCGCTGCTCATGCGCTTCTCGACAAAGGACACCAGGTCACTCTTGTCGATCCCGGCAACAATCAGCAGCGCCCGACCGACGGCAATGCGGGCTGGATCGCGCATATGGACGTGATGCCGCTGGCGTCGCCCAAGGCCTGGAGAAACCTGCCTCGCTGGATGATGGATCCGCTCGGGCCGCTCACCATCAGGCCAGCTTATCTTCCCGCTCTGACTCCATGGCTGTTGCGATTCGTTCTGGCCTCATCTCCAGCGCGCATCAAATCCAGCATCGCCGCCCTTCGCGCGATCAATGCGGAAGCCCTGCCGTCATGGAAAGCACTTCTAACCACCCTGAGCTTGAATGGCCATCTTCGTGAGAAAGGTATTCTCTCGGTCTGGCGAGATCGCAACCACTTCCTGCGGGCCGAAGACATCATCACCCGCCAGAAGAATTTTGGAATTCCGCTGGAAGTTCTCCAGCCGGAGGATCTGAAGCAGATTGAGCCAGCGCTGCACAGCGTTGAAGCGGCGGTTCTCTATCCGGAGGGCTGCCATGTGTCCGATCCTGCGCTCCTGGCTGCCGATCTGCTGAGGCTCGCATTGGAGCGGGGAGCCGTGCTTGTCTCCGCGAAGGCGCTCGCCGTCGAGCCTGCGAACGATGCCGTTCACATTCGCACCGACGGTGCGGTGAAGGATGTCACAGCTGATCGTGTTCTGATTTCCTCCGGTGTCTGGTCGCGCGCGCTCGCCAAGCAGCTGGGCGACAATATTCCACTGGATACGGAGCGTGGATACAATGCCACTTACGCGAAGGGCGCGTTCGGCCTCAACCGTCCGGTGATGTTCGAGGGCGAAGGTTTCGTCGCTTCGAATCTCGATACCGGCGATCGCGTCGGCGGTGCCGTGGAATTCGCCGGAACGCAGGCTCCGCCCAACCACGAGCGTACCTCGGCTATGATCACGCGCCTCAAGCGCTTCCTGCCACACCTCGATGAAAATCAGCCCGCCAAGCGCTGGATGGGTTTTCGTCCCTCAATTCCGGATTCGCTGCCTGTCATCGGCCAGGCTGATAAAGACAAGCGCATCGTCTACGCGTTCGGCCATGGGCATTATGGCCTGACGCAAGCTGCCATCACATCCCGTCTCATCACGGAGATGATGGAAGGCAAGCCCGGTTCTCTCGATCTGACGCCGTTCTCGGCTCAACGTTTTTGATGGAGCGCGTCAACGCTTTTGATGTGACGCACAAGCTGAGCTGAAGTAGGAGGGGGCGCTCAAGCCGACGCATCCCGCGCATTTGTACGCGCAGCTTTCTTATACGGGCAACAAAGACTTAGCGTCTCGAATGCCCGAAAAGACAGCCGTCTGCGCAACCGCTACGCAATGTCGCTCAGACCTTAGGCTAATTGAAACAAATTTCATATTGAAAATTGTATCCAATATGCAGATGCTGCGCCGGCTGATCTCAGGCGAGGACTGCCGGGCTCGGACACGAATCAACCAGGGGACCAAACGATGAAACTGAGGACCACAGCGGCCGCACTTCTTCTCGGCATGATCGCCGCCATGCCTGCCAAAGCCGACAAGCTCGACGACATCATTGCCTCCGGCGTGCTGCGCTGCGCCGTGGTGCTCGACTTCCCGCCCATGGGATCGCGCGATGAAAAGAACCAGCCCGTCGGTTTCGACGTGGACACCTGCAACGATCTGGCCAAGGCTCTTGGCGTGAAGGCCGAGATCGTCGAAACTCCCTTCCCGGATCGCATTCCGGCGCTCGTCTCGGACCGCGCGGATGTGGGCGTCGCCTCGACCTCCGACACGCTCGAGCGCGCCAAGACCGTCGGCTTCTCGATCCCCTACTTCGCCTTCAAGATGGTCATCCTCACGAGGGAAGAAACGGGCATCAATACCTATGAGAACCTGAAGGGCAAAAAGACCGGATCGACCTCAGGCACCTTCGAGGCGATTGCCCTTGAGAAAGACGTGAAGGCGTGGGGTGGGGGCTCGTTCCGTCCCTATCAGACCCAGGCTGACGTTTTCCTTGCGCTCTCCCAGGGCCAGATCGATGCGACGGTCGTGACGAACACCGTGGCGCATGCCGTCGTGAAGTCCGGCAAGTACAAGGGTTTCGTCGTGAAGGGCGATGCTCCCTATGTGACGGACTATGTCTCGCTCATCGGGCTGCGCCAGGAGCAGGGCCTCCTCAACTACCTGAACCTGTTCGTGAACCAGCAGGTGCGCACGGGCCGCTACAAGGAGCTGTTCGAGAAGTGGGTCGGCGGTGAGGCTCCGGACCTGACCGTCAAGGGCGTCTACTACTAATCGACATGCATCGGCCGAGGGTGATCCAATCACCCTCGGTCTCTTTTGGTTCTGTTATGTTCTTGGGCACGCCCCCATCATGCTGAATTACACATTTCATTGGCGCCCGGCCCTCAACGCTCTCCCGGACATGCTGGGAGGCGCTCTGGTTTCGCTCCAGATTGCCGTGCTGTCGATGGTGATCGGCGTCGTCTTCGCCGTGTTCCTAGCGCTGGGCCGCCAGTCGAACAACAAGCTTTTCTATGGTTTCTCGACCGGCTGGGTGGAGCTGGCACGCAACACGCCCGCCCTGTTCCAGGTCTACATGACGTATTTCGGCTTGGGCTCCTTCGGAATCCAGCTCGATTCTTACGTGGCGTTGCTCGCTGGCATCGCCTTCAACAATGCGGGCTATCTCGCCGAAACGTTCCGTGGCGGACTTCGCGCCATTCCGCATACGCAGACACGCGCTGCCCGCTCCCTGGGCATGAGCGCGCCGCAGGCTTTCCGCCTGATCGTGCTGCCGCAGATGTTCAGGATCGTGTTCTATCCCATGACCAATCAGATGGTCTGGGCACTTCTGATGACATCGCTCGGCGTCACGGTCGGCCTCAATACGGATCTCACCGGCGTCACGCAGGATCTGAACGTGCGCACCTTCCGCACCTTCGAATATTTCGCCATCGCGGCGATCATCTATTACCTGCTGGCGAAGTTCATCACCCTCTCGTCGCGCCTCTTCGCTTGGCGCCTGTTCCGGTACTGAGGAGACGGCGATGTTCGAGACAAGTCTCACCTGGAACGACGTTCTTTTCCTCCTCCAAGGCGCAGGAACGACGCTGACCATCACCTTCTGGGCCGTGCTCGGCGGCACCATCCTGGGAATGCTCTTCGGCCTCGCCCGCGCCACGGCGCCGTGGTGGCTCAACGCGCCCATCGGCTTCGTGCTGGACATCCTGCGCTCAGTGCCGCTCCTGATCCAGTTCGTTCTCGCGAACTCGTTCAAATCCATCCTCAAGCTCAACGTGACGGCCTTCACGGTGGGCTGCGTTGTGCTGGCACTCTATACGGCGGCGTATTGCGCGGAGATCGTGCGCGGCGGCATCCTGGCCGTTCCGCCTACGACGCGCCGCGCGGCCCGTTCGCTCGGCATGACCTACACTCAGGACCTGACCAACATCGTCTTCCCGATTGCGCTGCGTGTTGCGCTCCCCAGCTGGATCGGCCTCACGCTCGGCGTCATGAAGGATACGGCGCTCGTTCTCTGGATCGGCATCGTCGAGCTTCTGCGGTCTTCCCAGATCCTCGTGACTCGCCTCCAGGAGCCGCTCTTCATCCTTTCGATTGCAGGCCTGATCTACTTCCTCATGAGCTTCCCGATTGCACGGCTCGGGGCACGGCTCGAAAAGCGGTGGCGTGAAAATGATTGAGTTGAAAGATGTTCGTAAGTCCTTCGGCAGCCTCGAGGTGCTGAAGGGCGTCAGCCTCACCGTTCAGAAGGGCGAGGTGCTTTCGGTTATTGGTGGTTCGGGTTCGGGCAAATCCACGATGCTCATGTGCATCAACGGCCTCGAACCGATCCAGGGCGGTCAGATCCTTGTCGATGGCATTGATGTCCATGCCCGCGGCACGGATCTCAACAAGCTCCGTCAGAAGATCGGCATCGTGTTCCAGCAGTGGAATGCATTCCCGCATCTCACGGTCCTCGAAAACGTAATGCTCGCGCCACGCAAGGTGCTGGGCAAGAGCAAGAGGGAAGCCGAGGAGATCGCCGTCAAGCAGCTCACCCATGTGGGCCTGGGCGAGAAGCTGAAGGTCTATCCCTCCAAGCTCTCGGGCGGCCAGCAGCAGCGCATGGCCATCGCGCGCGCACTCGCCATGTCGCCGGACTACATGCTCTTCGACGAGGTGACTTCGGCGCTCGATCCGCAACTCGTCGGCGAGGTGCTGGATACGCTGAAGATGCTCTCGGAGGAGGGCATGACCATGATCCTCGTCACGCACGAAATCCGCTTCGCGCGCGATGTGTCGGACCGGGTGGCTTTCTTCCACAAGGGCCTGATCCATGAGATCGGTGCGCCCGAGCAGGTGATTGGAAACCCGCAGAAACCCGAGACGATCGACTTCCTGAAGTCCGTTCTCTGACGGCGCGGGGTTGATCCCCGTGCCAGCCTCTTCACAATAAGCCCGTCCTGACTCGGAGAGCATCATGCGTACGTCGAAAGTCGTTCATGTCGTCAGCTGCCACGCGGAAGGGGAGGTCGGCGATGTGATCGTGGGCGGCGTTGCGCCGCCCCCGGGTGACACCGTGTGGGAGCAGTCGCGCTTCATTGCCCAGGACGAGACCTTACGAAAATTCGTGCTGAACGAGCCGCGCGGCGGCGTCTTCCGGCACGTGAACCTTCTGGTGCCGCCAAAGAATCCAAGGGCACAGATGGGCTGGATCATCATGGAGCCCGCCGACACGCCGCCCATGTCAGGCTCCAACTCCATCTGCGTGTCGACCGTGCTGCTCGATACCGGCATCATCCCGATGCAGGAGCCGATCACCCGCATGGTTCTCGAGCCTCCCGGCGGCCTCGTCGAGGTGGAGGCGGAATGCAGGAACGGCAAGGCCGAACGGATCCGGGTTCGCAACGTCCCCTCTTTCGCCGACAAGCTCGACGTGAAACTTGAGGTCGAGGGTGTCGGCACGCTCACCGTCGATACGGCCTATGGCGGCGACAGCTTCGTGATCGCAGATGCGCAGGCCCTTGGTTTTGCGATCCGTCCCGACGAGGCGAAGGATTTGGCCGAGATCGGCGTGAAGATCACCCGCGCGGCCAATGAGCAGATCGGCTTCAGGCATCCCGAGCTGCCCGGCTGGGATCACATTTCCTTCTGCCAGATCGCAGCGCCTCTCGTGGACCGTGACGGCGTTCCGCATGGCTCCAATGCCGTCGTGGTGCGACCAGGCAAGATCGATCGCTCGCCCACGGGCACGGGCTGTTCGGCCCGCATGGCCGTGCTTCATGCGCGCGGCATCCTGAAGGTGGGCGACAGCTTCATCGGCCGCTCGATCATCGATTCCGAGTTCATCTGCCGGATCGAGGACGAGGTGACGGTCGGGGCTAAGAAGGGCATCATCCCGTTGATCTCGGGACGGGCCTGGATCACGGGCACCCACCAGCACATGCTCGATCCCGACGATCCGTGGCCGGATGGCTACCAGCTGTCGGATACCTGGCCGCAGATGTAAGCCGAAGAGAACACGCCTTTCGACCAATCGCAACCGAACGGACAACGAATAAGCATGAGCGAAGAAGTCTCCCTCTCGCTGGACGAGGTCCGGCGCATCAGCACCGATGTTCTGAAAGCCGGCGGTCTCTCTCAGGAGCATGCTGAAGCCATCGCCGGTGTGATCTATGCCGGACAGCGGGACGAATGCCATTCCCATGGCATGTACCGGTTGCTTGGCTGCGTTCGCTCCGTGAAGGAGGGCAAAGTCAATCCGAGCGCCCTGCCGGATGTGGTGGATCACGCGCCCGCCATCGTGCGCGTCAACGCCCATTACGGCTTCTCGCCCCTGGCATTCGCGCGCGGCAGACCGCTGCTCGTCGAAAAGGCCCGCAGGACGGGCCTTGCGGCCATGGCGATCAACAATTGCTATCACTTCTCGGCCCTCTGGCCGGAGGTCGAAGCCATCTGCGCGGATGGGCTGGTGGCGCTTGCCATGACACCGAGCCACAGCTGGGTCGCGCCGGCCGGCGGCAAGAAGCCCGTGTTCGGCACGAACCCGATCGCTTTCGCCTGGCCGCGTCCTGACGGTCCGCCCTTCGTGTTCGACTTCGCCACCAGCGCCATCGCACGCGGCGAGATCGAGCTGCACCGGCGCGCAGGCAAGCCCATCCCCACCGGCTGGGCCATCGACAGCGAGGGCAACCCGACGAACGATGCGACGGCCGCTTTGGCTGGCGCGATGCTCACCTTCGGCGGCCACAAGGGATCGGCCCTGTCTGCCATGATCGAGCTGATGGCGGGCCCGCTCATCGGCGACATGACGAGTGCGGAATCCATGGCCTTCGATGGAGGCGTCGGTGCTGCGCCGTGCCATGGCGAGTTGATCCTCGCCTTCGATCCTAACGTGTTTCTCGGTGCAGACGCCGCGCAGCATGTGGCCCGTGCCGAAAAGATGTTCGACGCCATCGTGGGCCAAGGTGCGCGTCTGCCGTCGCAGCGCCGCTACGAGGCGCGTGAGCGCAGCAAGGCGAACGGCGTTCGCATCCCCAGGGCACTCTACGACGACCTGCAGGCTCTCCTGCCGCGTTGATAAAAGGAGCTGACATGAGCGAAGCTGTCTTTTCCGGCACCGCCTTCGTTCATGGCGAGGCTCTTGGAGAAATCATCGCCAGCAATGTAGAGCTGAGCTTCTGGGGCGGTGTCGATCCCTTCAGCAGTGAGGTCATCGACCGGCACCATCCCCTCAGCGGTCAGATCCTGACCGAAAAAATCCTCGTCATTCCCGGTGGGCGCGGTTCCTGCTCGGGGAGCGGCGTGATCCTGGAACTGCTTCTCACCGGAAAGGGACCCGCGGCCATGGTGGTCGAGCGGGAGGACGACATCCTCACTCTCGGGGTCGTGATCGCGGAAGAAGTCTTTGGCAAGTCCATTCCTGTCGTCACTCTCGATTCGAAAGACTTTCGGCAGGTGGCCGCAGCACGCTATGCGCGGGTCGACGGCAATCGTGTTGAATGCGGCGACCATCCTGAAGCACTGCGCGAGCTTCCGCTTGCCGAGAAAGGGCCGGAGGGCAACGCTTCCCATATCGAGCTGAGCGAAGTGGATCAGGCTTATCTGGATGGCGTGCACGGCAGGGCCGGACAGGTGGCGATGAAGGTCATCCTGCGGATGGCTCAGCTGCAAGGCGCCAATCAGCTGATCGACGTCACGCAGGCGCATATCGATGGCTGCGTCTATACCGGTCACGGCTCGCTGAAGTTCGCGCAGCAACTGCGGGATTGGGGCGGGAAGGTTGCCGTGCCGACCACACTCAATTCAATTTCCGTCGATCACCGCCGCTGGCGCATGCAAGGCATCGATCCTGCCTTCGGAGAGCCGGCGAGCCAATTGGGTGATGCGTATGTCGATATGGGTGCGCGTCCCACCTTCACGTGTGCGCCTTACCTTCTCGACAGCGCACCGAGTCAGGGCGAGCAGGTCGTCTGGGCCGAGTCCAATGCGGTCGTCTATGCCAATAGCGTGCTCGGCGCGCGGACGATGAAATATCCGGATTTTCTCGATATCTGCATCGCGCTCACGGGCCGCGCACCGCTGGCGGGATGCCATATCGAGAGCAGCCGGAGGGCCGTACTCCAGATCAACTTGCCAAGGCTCAAGGATCTCGACGACGCGTTCTATCCGCTGCTCGGCTATCACCTGGGCCTCGTCGCCACGAGCCGGATTCCCGTCATTACCGGGCTGGAATGGGCTGCGCCCTCACAGGATGACCTGAAGGCCTTCGGGGCTGCGTTCGCGACCACCTCAAGCGCGCCCATGTTCCATATTCTCGGCGTGACGCCCGAGGCAGCGACACTGGAAGATGCGACCGGCGGCGAGAGCATTCCGACCATCGACATTCGCATCGAGGACCTGCTTCAGAGCTGGCGCGAACTCGACAGCGCATCGGAACAATCGGTCGATCTCGTATCGCTTGGCAATCCGCATTTTTCCTTCAGCGAATGCGAAAAGCTCGCCGCCCTCTGCCGCGGCCGCACGAAGCATGAGGACGTGACGGTCGTCGTGACCTGCGGACGTGACACGCACGACAGGGCGCGAGAGGCCGGCATCCTGTCAGAGCTTGAACGCTTCGGGGTTCAGTTCGTCACGGATACCTGCTGGTGCATGATCATCGAGCCGGTCATTCCGCCGATGGCTGAAACGATCATGACGAATTCCGGCAAATACGCCCATTACGGCCCGGGCCTCACAGGACGGCACTTCCATTTCGGAAGCCTTTCCGCCTGCGTCGATGCAGCCTGCACGGGCTTTGCCAGGGGAAATCTGCCCCTTTGGCTCCAAGAGGGCTGAGTTCTTAACCGAAGGGCTGCGTCGGTGATGTCGAGGGCTGCGTGAACCATTGCGGCCCGCTCTCCGTCATGACGACATGGTCTTCGAGCCTCACGCCGAAGGCACCGGGCACGAGGATCATCGGCTCGTTGGAGAAGCACATGCCCGGTTCGAGCACGGTCCGATTGCCGCGCACGATGTAAGGCTCCTCATGGATCGCAAGCCCCAAGCCATGGCCCGCACGGTGCGGCAGGCCGGGAACACGGTAATCCGGCCCGAGGCCATGAGCCTCGATCACGCCGCGTGCCGCGGCATCGAGGGCCTCGCACGGTGCGCCGATGTGGGCTGCATCAAACACCGCCTGCTGCGCCTCGCGCTCGATGGCCCAGATGCGCGCGATCGCGGCTGAAGGCTCATCCAGAACGTAGGTGCGCGTCAGATCCGAGCAATAGCCGTCGATATGGCAGCCCGTATCGACGAGGATCAGATCACCCGCTGCCAGCACCTGGTCACCCTCGGCCCCATGCGGCAGGGAGGTCGCAATGCCGAAGGAGACGATGCAGAAAGACGAACCGTTGTCTGCGCCCCGACGCCGATGCTCGGCATCGATGAGAGAGACGATCTCGGAAGCCCGCACACCCGGTTTCATCGCTGCGTGCGCCACCCGATGCACGTCGAGCGTCAGATTCATCGCATATCGAATGAGCGCGATCTCGGCGGCGGATTTGCGCATGCGCAGGTCAGCGATCAAAGGCCCGCCATCCACCAGCCGCTCCGCACCAAGCGATCTGACGAGTCGGTGATAGAGGAAGAGCGGCAGCTGGCTGTCGAGCGCCAGGGGGGCCTTGTTGCCCAGAAGATCCGCCACAAGAGCCGTCGGGTCCTCATCCTCCTCCCAGGTGGCGATCTCGGCCTCGAGCCGCGGCAGCGTCTCCACCCGGGAGCGCTCGAAACCCGGCACCACATAGATAAGCCGTTCTGCTGTCACGAGCGCGCCGCAGAGCCGCTCGCTCGGGTGCCAGACCAAGCCGGTGAAATAACGGAGGCTCTGCGTCGAACCGAGAAGGAGCCCGGCGACACCGGAAGCTTCCATCTCCTGCCGCAATCGTGCAAGACGCCCAAGCCTTTCCACATCGGAGATCGGTGGAAGGGGATGCTGCCAAGAGGAGGATGCTGACATGGAGGAGCCTTCAAGAGCGGTCGCGTAAGCTGACCTTTGCTTCGCGCATCCCTCGCGCGAGATCAACCCTCCTGCGAAGGATCTTGCTTCTGATGTGATCAGGCTCACGCAAGCAAGTTTTGCGAGAAACAGACCTGATGTCCAAGGCAACAACAAGCTGCCGCTCCTTCTCAAATCCCAGATGACCAAAGCGATCACCCCCACTCAACGTGAGATCTTCTTCGATCCCGATTCCTTCATCGTCTCGAAGACGGACCTGAAAGGCCGGATAACCTATGCGAACAGGGTCTTCTGCGAGGTCGCGGGTTACACGGAGCAGGAGCTGATCGGTCAGCCGCACAGCCTGATTCGCCATCCGGATATGCCCCGCGCGGTGTTCAAGCTTCTGTGGGACACGATACAGGATGGGCGCGAGGTTTTCGCTTACGTCAAGAACATGGCCCGCAGCGGCGACTATTACTGGGTCTTCGCCCATGTGACGCCGTCTTATGACAGGAACCTGCAGGTCTGCGGCTTTCACTCCAGCCGTCGCGTGCCCAAGCGCGATGCGGTGGAAAAGATCATCCCGCCCTTCTACGCCGAACTGAGCCGCATCGAATTCTCCTACCGCAATGCCAAGGAGGGCCTCGCGGCGTCCCAACAGCACCTTATGAAAACACTCGCTGCGAGCAAGGTCAGTTATGATGAATTTGTCTTCTCTCTCTAAGGCGAGCACCGGGTTTGCAGTCGCAGCCCTTGCCGTCACGGGACAGGTCATTGCAACCCTCATCACCGGCTCGATGCCGTCGATTGCCCTGCTCGTTGCCGATATCGGCTTCATCTTCGGCGGTATGATGCTGCTGCGCACGTACCGTGCGCTCGCAACGGCCACAGAAATCCTCGATCGTGTGGGGCATGGAGACTTGGAGGCCCGGGTCATCGGTAGCAAGGAAGGCGGGGCTCTCGGAAAGCTGCATGGCACGATCAACGATGCCACGGATCGGATCGACGCCTATATCCGCGAGTCCTCGGCAGCCATGAATGCCGTCCGCAACAATCAGTACTTCCGTCGCATCCTGCCGGATGGGCTTCATGGCGCTATGCTCCACGGCACCTCCATCATCAACGAGGCTTCCCACATCATCGAGGGACGTCTCGCCGCCTTCAATGAATCGACTGCGGAATTTGAGGGGGCGATCAATACGATCGTGAAGGCTCTCTCAGAGTCCTCGTCGAACATGAGCACCATGGCATCAGCGCTGCAGGAAGGTGCGACCCTCACCGATGACCGCACCAATCTCGTGGCTTCGACAGCCGCCGAGATGGCAGTTAATGTCCAGACCGTCGCCGCTGCGGTTACGCAGCTTGCCGCCTCCGCACAGGAGATCGGCACCGAGGCCGATCATTCGGCGATGCGGGCCCGGCAGGCGGCGCAGGAAGCGCAATCCACCGGCGCCATCGTCAACGGTCTCAACAACGCAGTCGAGCGGATCAGTACCGTGGTGGGCCTGATCACCAGCATTGCCGAGCAGACCAATCTTCTCGCTCTCAATGCCACCATCGAAGCCGCCCGTGCGGGCGAAGCCGGGCGCGGATTTGCCGTGGTGGCTCAGGAGGTCAAGGCACTCGCCACCCAGACCGCCAAGGCGACGGAAGAGATCGCCAACGAGATCTCGGAATTGCGCTCCGCTTCCACGGCAGCCGTTTCCGCTGTGGCCGAGATCTCGACCATCGTGGCGGATATCGATCATGCCACCTCGCGGATCGCTCAGAGCATTTCAGGCCAAACCGCTGCCACCGCCGAGATCGCGCGCAGCGTCGAGCAGACCTCGGTGGGAACGCAGGGCGTGACGGACAACATTCAGAGCGTGAGCCAGAATACAGCTGAAACCAAGCATCTGGCCGGCTTGGTGCTCGATACGTCGCGAGAGGTCGCGGTTCAGGGCGAGCACCTGGCCGAGCAAGTCCGCAAGTTCCTCGTGGCGCTGCGTCGCGGCCCCATGGACCGCCGACAGAACGAGATCAGCGACTTCAAGGGCGGAGAGCGCCACCTGCGCGCTCTTCCGCGCGCGGCATAAAGACGATGCCGGCCATGAAAAACCCCGCTCAAAAGAGCGGGGTTTTTGTCGTTTGAAACTGCGTCTGAAGCCTTAGAGCATCGGACAAGAAAAGTGGACCTGCACTTTTGGGTCTGATGCTCATTTCCTAAAGCAGCGCATCGTTCGATGCAGAACCGGAGGTCCGCGTCAGCAAAAACCGGGCCCACTTTTCGCTGACGCGGCCCTTCGGGTCCGCACGATGCGCTAGACGTCCAGGTTCGCCACGGAGAGCGCGTTCTCCTGGATGAACTCGCGGCGGGGTTCCACCACGTCGCCCATGAGCTTCACGAACAGGTCGTCGGCATCGGTGGTGTCCTTCACCTTCACCTGCAGGAGCGAGCGGATCTCACGGTCGAGCGTGGTCTCCCAAAGCTGCTGCGCGGTCATTTCGCCAAGGCCCTTGTAGCGCTGCAGCTGCAGGCCCTTGCGACCGGAGGCGATCACGGCGTCGAACAGAGAGAGCGGACCGTCGATTTGCATCTCGTCGTTCTTGCGCACGAGCGTTGCCGGCTTGGCATAAACGTCCTGCAGAGAAGCGGCGCGCTCGTCGAGCTTCTTGGCTTCCTGGCTTGCGATCAGCGCTTGGTCGAGAGTGGCGCTCTGCGTCACGCCACGCACGGTGCGCGAGAAGACGTAACCGCCTTCCCTGACCTCGCCGGTCCAACCGCGCTCGAGCTCTTCCGAAATCGCATCGAGACGTTGCGCGATGTAAGCGGCAGCAGCGGGGCCGCGCTGCGGATCTTCCACCACGTCCGGGCGCAGCGCGCCGGCAATGGCGGCTTGCTCCACGGCCTTGCGATTGTAGCGCGTATGCAGATTGCTCAGCACCTGACGCACGAGGCGTGCCTCGTCGATCAGGCCTTTCAGCTGATCGCCCTGGAATTCCACGCCAGACTCGAGGCGCAACGATGCGCTCTCGATGCCTGCATCGATGAGGAAGTCTTCCAGCGCACGCTCATCCTTGAGATAGATCGAGGACTTGCCGCGGGTCGCTTTATAGAGCGGCGGCTGCGCGATGTAGAGGTGTCCGCGCTCGATCAGCTCCGGCATCTGACGGAAGAAGAACGTGAGCAAGAGCGTGCGAATATGCGAGCCGTCCACGTCGGCATCCGTCATGATGATGATGCGGTGATAGCGCAGCTTGTCGAGGTTGAACTCTTCGCGGCCAATGCCTGTGCCGAGCGCGGTGATCAGCGTACCGATTTCCTGGCTGGACAGCATCTTGTCGAAACGAGCGCGCTCGACGTTGAGGATCTTGCCGCGCAGGGGCAAGACTGCCTGGAAGGCGCGGTCGCGGCCCTGCTTGGCGGAGCCACCGGCCGAGTCGCCCTCCACGAGGATGAGTTCGCATTTCGACGGATCGCGCTCCTGGCAGTCGGCGAGTTTGCCGGGCAGCGAGGCGATATCAAGAGCGCCTTTGCGACGCGTGAGTTCGCGCGCCTTGCGAGCGGCTTCACGCGCGGCAGCGGCCTCCACCACCTTGCCGACAAGCGTCCTGGCTTCCGTCGGATGCTCTTCAAGCCAGTTGTTGAGCGCTTCGTTGACCACGTTCTCGACCGCGGGGCGCACCTCGGAGGAGACGAGCTTGTCCTTGGTCTGCGATGAGAACTTAGGGTCCGGCACCTTCACGGACACGACGGCGGTCAGGCCCTCGCGGCAATCGTCGCCGGTGAGAGAAACCTTTTCCTTCTTCGTCATGCCCGAAGACTCGGCATAGCCGTTCACCTGGCGAGTGAGCGCCGCGCGGAAGCCCGCGAGGTGCGTACCGCCATCCCGCTGCGGGATGTTGTTGGTGAAGCACAGCACGTTCTCATGGTACGAGTCGTTCCACCAGAGCGCCACTTCCACGCCGATGCCGTCCTTCTCCGAGCGAATCATGACCGGCTGCTGGATGAGCGGGGTCTTGGCACGGTCGAGATAGCGCACGAAGGCTTCCACGCCGCCCTCGTACATCAGTTCCTCGCGCTTGTGCTCCGCATGGCGCTTGTCGGTGAGGATGATGCGCACGCCGGAGTTCAGGAAGGCCAGCTCGCGCAAGCGATGCTCGAGGGTGGTGTAGTCGAACTCCACCATGGTGAAGGTTTCAGGCGATGGCGTGAAGGTCACTTCCGTGCCGCGCTTGTCCGGTGCGTCGCCGACAACCGCCAGAGGTGCCACGGCATCACCGTGGCGGAACTCCATGAAGTGTTCCTTGCCGTTGCGGTAGATGCGCAGCTTGAGCGAGGTCGAGAGCGCGTTCACCACCGACACGCCCACGCCGTGCAGACCGCCAGAGACCTTGTAGGAATTCTGGTCGAACTTACCGCCCGCATGCAGCTGGGTCATGATGACCTCGGCCGCCGAGACGCCTTCGCCCGGGTGGATGTCGGTGGGGATGCCGCGGCCATTGTCGGTGACGGTCACCGAACCGTCGGCGTTGAGCGTAACCGTGACTTCCGTGGCGTGACCGGCCAGAGCTTCGTCGATGGCGTTGTCCACCACCTCGTAGACCATGTGGTGGAGGCCAGAGCCGTCATCGGTATCGCCGATATACATGCCCGGCCGCTTGCGCACCGCATCAAGGCCTTTGAGCACCTTGATGGATTCCGCGCCATAGGCGTCGGCATTCACGTTGATAGCAGGTTCGGCCATTTGGGATCCTTCGAGGCGCAGCGGAAAGGATGAAGGCGCGCCAGGGGTTTGATTCGTCAGATCAGATATTTAGTGACGATTGGTTGAAATTTCACCCCCGCGCGCATACGCGCGCGTGGAAAGGGGCGGAAAAATCCACGGAAAAGTGCCGTTTTAGGGCCTCCGGGGGGCGGTTCTTTGCCTCACCCCGAAAAGGGCTTCAACGGGCCGCCACGGCCGCCGCTGCGCCCGCCATCACCGTGCCGGTGATCCGGTTGAGAATGCGGATGGCGCCGGGTCTGGTGAAGAGCCGACGGGCCCGGGCGGCGAGCACGATATAGCCGCCGAACACCACCGACAGCACGGCCATGGTTGCCAGGGCGAGCTCTAGGTAGCCCAGCACCGTGATCCGTGTCAGATCGAGGAAGGTGGGCAGAAGCGCGAGGTAGAACACGATCGCCTTGGGGTTGCCCAGCGTCAACGCCAGCCCGCCCAGCAGGAGCTTCGCCGGATGCTCGGACTTTCCCTCTGCGACCACGTCCCGAGCCGTGGCTGGCGCCGTCCAGAGCTTGTAGGCGAGGTAGAGCAGATAGACCGCGCCCGCGTATTTGACGGCCAGGAAGACCCCGTGGAAGGTCTGGGCCAAAGCGGCAAGCCCCAGCACTGCGAAGGTGAGCCACACCAAATCGCCCAGGACGATCCCGGCGCTGAGCGCCACCGCTCCCTTCGGCCCCCGCCCCAGCACCCGCGCCACGATGGCGGCAATCCCCGGCCCCGGAGAGGCAGCGGCGATGAAGAGGGCGGACGAGAACAGGATGAGGCCTGCGGGTTCCATGGCTATGACCGGCACAAGAGATGCTGTTGCGACTCCTTCATAGGCCGAAACAGCGTCTTACACCATTAAGGAGTTTTGATGTGTTCAATCACACCGCGCCTCACTGTGCGAGGTTGTGCCCAAGACGCGCGAAAAGCGGCGTCACAGTCCAGAAGATGACGTGGACAAACGCATGAGCCAGCATGGCGTGCTCCAGGCTGCGTCTCGCATAGAGCCAGCCGAAGAGAAGGCCCAGCAATCCGTTCAGGCTCAACGTCCTGGCGATCAGCACACCCTGATCAGCCGGCGAGGTTCCCGCGACCACACCCAGATGTCCCGCCGCGAAGGCAAGAGCCGAGACCCCGATGGAAATCCAGACGAGAAAGGGGCGGAACCGGCCTGCCGTCAGGCGCAATCCTGCCCAGAGCAGGAGGGACAGGAGCCCGAAACGGAACATCAACTCCTCGGTGATGCCGCCATAGAGCAGTCCGAGCATGCGCTCGCTCAATGTGACATCATCGAGGCGCGTAATGCTCACGAAAGCTGCTGGGAAAAGCGACCTGAAAACGAGATCGGCGGCGATTGTCGCGGAGGCGAGAACAAGTGTCAGCAGCAGCGTCGAGCCCCAGGCCCCTCTGGATGCCTGAGCGGGTTCACCACGCAGTCGGCGGAGGATGAAGGAGCTCAGTCCAGCCTTCTCCGTCAGCGCAACGCCTAGGGCAACACCTGCCAGGAGAAGGATCGTAGGCTGGACAAGCAGAAGGGCCGCAAGAACCGATGTCGGAAGATCGGAGGCCTCGGGCAGTCCACGCACCAGTTCGGCGGCGCGCTGCGTCACCGGGATCAGGGACAGGATACCAACGAAACCAAGGCTGCTCATGGCCAGGAACGGCTTCAGGAAGGAGCGTCGAGTCGTCATGGCGTCGACAGCGCCTCGATTTTCCCGGGCGAGACCTGCAGCATATCTGCGCGGCCTTCGAGTTCTGTAAAAAGGCTCGGGTCCGCGCCCGTCATCCAGACCTGGCCGCCCAGC
This sequence comes from Microvirga vignae, assembly GCF_001017175.1. GTDB lineage: Bacteria > Pseudomonadota > Alphaproteobacteria > Rhizobiales > Beijerinckiaceae > Microvirga > Microvirga vignae. The sequence continues at coordinate 294,198 of NZ_LCYG01000016.1, forward strand.
GATTCCAGCGCCGCAAAGAGACCCGCGCGGCGGCGCGGGTCGAGATGGGCGGCGACCTCGTCAAGCAGCACGAAAGGCGCGATGCCGCTCATGCTGGCAACCAGCCCCGCATGGGCGAGAACGAGGCCGATGAGCAGCGCCTTCTGCTCGCCGGTGGAGGCGGTGTTGGCAGGAATGTCCTTCGGTCCGTGCCGCACGAGAAGATCGGAGGCCTGCGGGCCGACGAGGGTGCGCCCGGCCGCGCGATCGCGTGCGCGATAGTCGCGCAGGATCGCGCGGTAGCGATCCTCCGCATCGACGGCAGGAAGCGTGGCGATGAGCGTATCGATCTCGCCTTCAAGCCCCATCGTGGCGAAGGGGAAGGGGGAATCCTCCTCGCGCGTTTCGAGGATGAGTGCCGCCAACCGCTCCACCGTCTCGCGGCGCGCAGCGGCGACGGCGATGGCAAGCTCCGCCACCTCGCGCTCCAGCGCATCGAGCCAGAGGCGGTCGTCGGGATTGTCCTCGAGCACGCGATTGCGGGAGCGCAGCGCCCGTTCGAGAGCATTCACGCGCGCACCATGCTCGGCATCGACGGCGAGGACAAGGCGGTCGAGAAAACGGCGGCGATCGCCAGCGGGCCCGCGAAACAGCGCATCGAGATCGGGCGTGAGCCAGACCACACGGAGGAATTCCGCGAAAGCCGTGGGCGAGGATGCGGTCGTGCCATCGATACGGCAGATGCGCGAGGATCGGCCGATTTCGCTTTGAGGCTCAATCCCGGTGCCGAGGCGATGCTCGCCGTAGGGTGCGTCAAGGGTGAGTGAAATGGCAAACGAGCCGGGGCCGCCCTGGCGTGCCATATCGCCCAGTTCTGCGCGGCGCAAGCCGCGTCCGGGCATGAAGAGAGAGATTGCCTCCAGCACATTGGTCTTGCCCGCGCCGTTCTCGCCGACAAGCGCGACGAGTTGGCGCGACACGGGGAGGTCCAGACTCGCATAGGTACGAAAATCCTGGAGGATCAGGCGGGCGATTCGGGACGCGGGGACAGGAGCGGAGGACATGCGCTCCCTTCATTCAGGAGCAAGCGCGAAAGATCAAGCGTCGGCACGGCCAAACCGCATTTTACGATTGTCGCGAGGGCTCCCTTGATCATGGTCAGGCTTGTTATGGGCGGGCTTTTCCCGGCCACCCCGATGATGAGAAGCGCCGCGCCTCTTAAGAAACGAGATCACCGGCACGAGGCCGGTGATGACAAGGAGCCTGATTCTGAAAAACGATCCCGGATCGACTGACGCCGTCCGGGATGACGCCTGTCAAAATGCTTACACGCGCATCGGCATCAGGACGTAGAGCGCTGCTGCGCCCTCGCGGTCCTGAATGACGGTGGGGGAGCCGGGATCGGCGAGCTTGAACAGGGCCGTGTCACCGTCGAGCTGGGCCGTGATGTCGAGCAGATACCGGGCATTGAAGCCGATATCGATCGGAGTCGCATCATAATCGACCTCGATCTCTTCCGTCGCGCTGCCCGAATCCGGGTTGTTGACGGTGAGGGTCAGACGGCCGTCGGCAAGGGCGAGCTTCACCGCGCGGCCACGCTCGGAGGAGATGGTGGAAACGCGATCCACGGCCTTGGCGAAATCGCCGCGCTCGACCACGAGGATCTTGTCGTTACCGGCAGGAATGACGCGTTGGTAATCCGGGAATGTGCCGTCGATGAGCTTCGAGGTCAGCACGACGCCATCGAACGTCAGTCGCACCTTGGCCGAGGACAGCTCGATGGTGACGTTCTCGGAGCCGTCCTCGACGAGCTTCACGATCTCGGCCACCGCTTTACGCGGAATGATCACGCCGGGCATGCCTTCCGAGCCGGTGGGAGCGGGAAGCTCCACACGGGCTAGGCGGTGACCGTCGGTGGCAACCGCACGCATCATGAGCTGACCGCCCACATCAAGCGTGTGGAGATAGATGCCGTTGAGATAATAGCGCGTCTCTTCCGTCGAGATCGCGAACTGCGTCTTCTCGATCAGGCGCTTGAGATCGGCGGCAGCCAGCGTGAAGCGGTGCGGCAGGTCGCCGGCGGCGAGATCCGGGAAGTCGCTCTCCGGCAAGGCCTGCAGCATGAAGCGCGAGCGGCCCGAGCGGATCTGCATCTGGCCCATGTCGGCCGTCATCTCCAGCGACACCTGGGCGCCTTCGGGCAGCTTACGCACGATGTCGTAGATCATGTAGGCCGGAACCGTGGTGGAGCCTGCCTCCGCGATGTCGGCGGGGATCGTCTCCGTCACCTCGATGTCGAGGTCGGTCGCGCGCAGGCGCAGGGTTCCGTCTTCCGCGCGCAGCAGCACGTTCGACAGGATCGGAATGGTGTTGCGGCGCTCGACAACGCGATGCACATGCCCCAACGCCTTCAGAAGAGCGGCGCGCTCAACAGTAACTCTCATAACCGGCACCTATTGTCGGCAAAATTCTTGGCCCTCCCCAAAGGGGAGCAAGCGAGGCGGCAAGATTGGCTGTTGTTGCCCGAGAAAGCAAGCCATGCCTTGGGCAGTCTCGAATAGGCTCCCAAGCCGCCTCGGGTAAGGGATTATTCCTGCAGCATCCGCTTGAGGAGCTCGACCTCATCCGAGAGCGCATGGTCCTCTCCCAGAGCCTTCTCGATCTTGCGCACCGCATGGAGCACGGTGGTGTGATCGCGCCCGCCGAAGCGGCGGCCGATCTCCGGCAGGGAGCGTAACGTCAGCACCTTGGACAGATACATGGCGATCTGGCGCGGACGCACTACGGCGGCGGTTCGGCGCTCGGAGAGGATATCCGAGCGGGAGACGTTGTAGCGCGAGGCCACCAGCTTCTGGATGTCCTCGATCTTCACGCGCTTGGGTTCGCGGTTGCGCACGAGGTCGCGGATCGCGGTCTCGGCGGTCTCGAGCGTGATGGCCGAACCAGTGAGCGTGGCGTGCGCCAGCAGGCGGTTGACCGCGCCCTCGAGATCACGGCCGTTCGCCGTGATGGAGCGAGCAACATAGGAGATGACGCTGGGGCCCACCTCGAAGGTCGGGTGAATGGTCTTCAGCGCCTCGATGCGGGTGGACAGGATCGAGGTACGGAGCGCTTCGTCGAGCGCCGTCACTTCGACCACGAGACCGCCGGCCAAGCGCGAGCGCACGCGCTCGTCGAGATTTTCGAGATCCGCCGGCGGGCGGTCGGCCGCGATCACGATCTGGCGGCCCGCATCGATGAGGGCGTTGAGCGTGTGGCCGAATTCCTGCTGGATCTGCTTGCCCTGGATGAACTGCACGTCGTCGATGATAAGGAGATCGATGCCGCGCAGGCGCTCCTTGAAGGCGAGCGACGTCTGGGCTTTGAGCGATGCGACGAAGCCGTACATGAAGCGGTCGGCGGTGAGATAGATGACGCGGCGGCCTTGCGAGCGCATCTCATGGCCGATGGCGTGCAGCAGATGGGTTTTGCCGAGGCCCACACCCGCATGCAGATAAAGCGGGTTGTAGATCACCTGACCGTTCGGCGCATGGGCCACACGGTCCGCGGCAGCATGCGCCAGCGCATTGGAGCGGCCAACGATAAAGCTTTCGAAGGTCAGGCGCGGGTCGAGCGGCGCACCACCGAGATCGGAGTTTTCACTCCGCTCTTCCTGCGGAATCGTGAGCGAGGGCGCCTTCGGCTCGCTGGCTTGGGCCGCGGTTGGCACGGGAGCGGCCGTGCTCGGGCGCGGAGCCTCGTTGGGGCGGCGCTGCGGGGCAGCGTCGCGACCAAGGGTGTTGCGCACACCGATCACCACGCGCTCCACGTCATTGGTCTCGGAGCGATAAACCGACAGGACACGGTCTGCGTAGTGCGACTCAATCCAGCTCTTCAGGAAGCGGGTGGGCACTGTCAGATAGGCGCAGCCCTCCACCACCGAATCCAATTCCAGGCGGCCGAACCAGCTGGCAAAGATATCCTCGCCCAGCTCGGCGCGAAGGCGGCGCTTCACCCGCGCCCAGACATCTGCTGCCGTTTGCTGGCCGGAAGAGTCCATGCCGCTCTCATTGGCAGCGGCAAAGGTTCGGTGGTCCTCGCTGCGATACATCAAATTCCCTCCACGAGATTCCTGCCGAACTTGGCTAGAATCCCCACGCATGACCCGTTTTGAACAAGAAAAGCGGACCCGCTTCACAGGTTGTTCAAAACGTGGCGCCCCCAATTGTACTGAAGATTATCAAACGGTTTTTAAGTCGAGGCGATCTGAAAGCGTCGCCTCTTGTCCACCTTCTCAAGCTCTATCAAGTCTACCCCTAGGTAAGGGACGTGCTTTCGTTTGCTTCTTGGTAGAATGAAACAAAGCCCTGACCCCGTGGTTGTGTTCTATAGCTTGTGACTTGAGTGGATGACTTAACGGCAAGCCGTTGAAGTAAGTCGACCATATACAGGGTGGGTGAGGGCGCGCAACACGGTCGAGTCAACAGGCATCCTGCCGATATCCCCAAAACGGCTCCACAGACCCGTCCACAGCTTTTGGGGTGCGACGATAAAGTCCTGACTCTTCAACCGATTCGCTGTTTCATCCCACCCTGTTGCACCGTCTAAAAAAAGCTTCTTCCTGAAACGTTGATTCAGGATCGATTCGGGGTGTGTCGAGGTGTGATTCCGATGCTTCGCGACCCTTTGCCTGCTAAGCTATTGAACAAACTTGGCATTTTATGTGCAACTTGAATCTCTGTTGCGTGTTCTTTCACCCCGCTTTTTGACCATAAAGTCAAGCTCGCGTGTGGATAAAAAGGCGGCAAAGAATGCTGCCAGAATGGTGCGATTTTCTCCCTCTTCGAGTGGTCAGGAAAGAAATTGGAAAGGACTCTCGGAAGGCAGCTGAAGTGCCTCTTTCCCGCTCTGTGAGAGGAGGCTGGTGAGGGTGCGTGAGAGTTGTGTGACTGACGCAAAACCCAACCTCTCCCGAGCGGGGAAGCTCAATCCGGGTGAATGCGTCAGGTGAGAGGCGGCTGTTTCAAGACAACAAAAAACCCGGCCGCGAGGCCGGGTTTGATGATCTCGTTTAGCCTGATGGCTAATTAAGCGCTCAGGGCCCTGATGCGGCTCGTCAGGCGTGACACCTTCCGGGAGGCGGTGTTCTTGTGCACGATGCCCTTCTGGGCAGCACGCATCATCTCCGGCTCGGCGGCGCGGAGCGCGGCGAAAGCCTCTGTCTGGTTGCCGGAGGCGATTGCCTCTTCGACCTTGCGCACGAAGGTCCGCATGCGGCTGCGGCGCGACTTGTTGATCGCGGTGCGCTTCGCAATCTTGCGGGTCATCTTCTTGGCGGACACGGTGTTGGCCATGGCCAATCCTCGTTCTTTAAAAGTCCGACGCGACAGGCCAGGCTTGGAGCCCCGTCAGCGACCGGTTGATTGAATGGAAACCGAAGAGCCCGCGGGACGCGCGGGCTCGTGTGGGGCGGCTTATAGACGTGATCCTTCAGAACGTCAATGTCCGCGCGCCTTTGCGCGTCAAAAAAGCGCCGCGACGGTTTTCAAAGCGCCCTCCGACAGTATCCGGCGCCAGGGATTGGCGGGGTCGAGAAGCAGCCGCAACGCCATCGCCGCCGAGACCAGAACGAGCAGCGGACGGATGAGCCGGGCCCCCAGCCGCATGGCAAGGCGCGAGCCCACCTGCGCGCCGAGAAACGAGGCTGCGGCCATCACGAGCCCCAAAGGCCAGACCACGGCTCCGGTCGCCGCATAGAGAAGAAGGCTGCCGAGGTTGCTCGCCAGGTTCAGGAGCTTGGTATGGGCGGTGGCCCGCACCACCCCGTAGCCGAGGAGCGTCACGAAGGCGAGCATATAGAAGGAGCCGGCGCCGGGCCCGAAGATGCCGTCATAGAAGCCGACCGCCACGGGCGCGGTGAAGCCAAAGGTAAGCGCCGTCATCCGGGCATGGGCATCCTCGTCCTTCACCTTCCGCGAAAGGGCGAAATAGAAGGCGATGGCGATCAACAGCACCGGGATCAGCATCTCCAGCACGGAGCGTGGCAGGAAGCGCACGCAGAGGGCTCCGGCAACGCCGCTGATGAAGGCCGTCCCGGTTAAGACCCAGGCCTTGCGCCACTCGATCATCCCCCGGCGTCCGAAGGTGTAGGTGGCGGAAGCAGCCGCGAAGGCGCCCTGCACCTTGTTTGTGGCAATGGCACCGGCCGGGCTTAAGCCCGCGAGGAGGAGAGCAGGCACCGTCAGCAACCCGCCGCCGCCTGCGATGGAATCCACGAAGCCTGCGAAAAAAGAGATCGCGGCTAAGGCCGCGATCATGTCGAAACCGATTTCTGGCACGATCACTGGTCTTTGAACTCGGCCGCGCGCTTTTCTACGAAGGCGGCCATGCCTTCCTTCTGGTCGGCGGTGGCGAACATGGCGTGGAACACGCGGCGCTCGAAGCGGATGCCCTCGGTGAGGGTCAGCTCGTCGGCGCGGTTGATGGTTTCCTTCGTCATCATGGCAATCGGCAGCGACATGGAAGCGATGGTCTCCGCCGTCTTCATGGTCTCAGTCATGAGGTCCGCGAGAGGCACCACGCGGGCGACGAGGCCGGAGCGCTCGGCCTCTTCCGCGCCCATCATGCGTCCGGTGAGGCACATCTCCATGGCCTTGGCCTTGCCGATGAGGCGGGTGAGGCGTTGCGTGCCGCCCATGCCGGGCATGACGCCGAGCTTGATCTCGGGCTGGCCGAACTTGGCGTTGTCGGCGGCGATGATGAAATCGCACATCATGGCGAACTCGCAGCCGCCGCCCAGGGCAAAGCCCGCGACCGCCGCGATCATGGGCTTGCGCCGTCCCGCCACCTTCTCCCAGCCGGAGAAAAGGTTGTCGAGATAGATCTGCGGATAGGTGAGCGACGCCATTTCCTTGATGTCGGCGCCGGCGGCGAATGCCTTCTCGGAGCCGGTGACCACGATGCAGCCGATCTTCGCGTCGGCCTCGAAGGTGTCGAGGGCCTGGTTCACCTCGTTCAGAAGCTGCGAATTGAGGGCGTTCAGGGCCTGGGGCCGGTTGAGGGTGATGAGCCCCACCTTGCCGCGCGTCTCAACGAGAATCGTCTCATAAGCCATGCCGGTATCTCCTCCCCGATGGAGATTCACCGGTAGGCGAGGGCAAGGGTGTCAGGCAAGCGGAAACTAGAGCATCGGACCCAAAAGTGGCTCCACTTTTGGGACTCGAACGATGCTCCCTTTTTAAGTATCGCATCGTTCGAGGCGGAAAACCGAATCCACCTTTCCGCACGATGCGCGAATGGCCGCGCCTTGAACCTTTCGGCAAGGCGCGGGGTGAAGAGGCTTTACTCGACCACCTTGCGATAAAGGTGCCAGGTGGCGTGACCTAGGATCGGCAGCACCACGGCCAAGCCGACGAAGAGCGGGATGAAGCCGACGACGAGCGCCCCGGCGACGATCAGCGCCCAGACCAGCATGGAACCGGGATTGGCGGCGACCGCCCGGAACGACGTGATGATCGCCGGAATTGCGCCTACGTCCCGATCGACCAGGAGCGGGAACGAGATCACGCTCAGGCAGAACACCGCGGCGCTGAAAATAAAGCCGAGCGCATTGCCCACGACGATGAGGGTCCAGCCCTTCTGCGTGGTGAACACCTCACTGAGGAAGGCACCGATGGATTCAGGGGCGCGCCAGCCGAAGAGGGATTGATAAAGCGCCTGCGCCGTCAGGAGCCAGGCGATGAAGATCACCATCAGCAGGACGCCAAGCGCCGCGATGGAGCCGATGGAGTGCGAGTAGAAGACGTTGGAGACGCTGCTCACGGAAACGTCCTGTCCGCGTTCACGCTCGCGGCTGATCTCGTAAAGGCCCACGGCAGCGAGCGGTCCCACCAGGGCGAAGCCCGACATGAGGGGGAAGAGGAGCGGCAGCATATTGTAGCCGAAGGCAAGGCCCGCGAAGAAGATGCCGAGGAGTGGATACATCAGGCAGATGAAGAAGATGTGCGTCGGAGCGGCCCAGAAATCCGCGGCGCCCTGCCTCAACGCGTCCATGAGGTCACGGGTGCTGATCCGGCGGATGCCCAGGTGCTCCGATACCGGGTCTCTTTGGACATGGGAGAAGACATCGAGTTTGGCCATGGCGGTCCCTCCTGAACCTCGAGTTCAAGCGGTCGCGAGCCTGTCATGCAGAAGATGCCGACGGTAAGGTCGCAACCTGCAGAGCAAGAAGAATGGATGCCTTTTCAGGCTTTTTTGCGAGAGGCTGATGCGCGCCTGATCCGATTATCGAGCGCGGGGCCGCTTCTGGCAGACAGGGCAATAGAAGGTCGACCGGCCGGATTGTACGAGGCGTTCCACCGTGCCGGTGCATTCGGGCGCCACGCAGGGCTCTCCCTCACGGTCATAGACGCGGAAGGAATGCTGGAAATAGCCGAGCGAGCCATCGACCTGCGCGTGATCCCGCAAGGTCGAGCCGCCCGCCTCCACGGCCTCCGAGAGGACATCGCGGATCACCTCGGCGAGCTGGTGCGCCTTCTCCGTCGGCTTCCCGGCCTTGGTGGCGAGCGACCCTGCCCGAGCCTCCGGATGGAGGCCGGTGCGGAACAGGGCCTCGCAGACATAGATGTTGCCGAGTCCTGCGACGAGGCGCTGGTCGAGGAGGGCGGCTTTGAGCGGCGTGCGCCTGCCGGCAAAAAGATTGGCGATGGTCTCGCCCGAGAGTTCGTTGCCCAAGGGCTCGATGCCCATCTCGGCGAAATGCTTGCAGGTTTCGATCTCGGAACGTGGCACCAAATCCATGAAGCCGAAGCGGCGGGCATCGTTATAGGTCACGCTCGCCCCGTTGGAGAGCCGGAAGACCACGTGGTCGTGGTTCCCCAGGCCTCCGTGCTCATGATGGAACTCCCCCGGCATCCGGGTGGCGCCGCCTTGAGTGACCAGGAAGCGTCCTGACATGCCGAGATGCATGATCAACACCTCGCCGGAGGAGAGATCGGCCAAGAGATACTTGGCCCGGCGGCCCAAAGCCCTAACCTCCTGTCCTTCCAGGCGCTCCGTGAACCGTTCGGGGAATGGAAAGCGCAGGTCCGGGCGGCGCTGCACCACCTTGGTGAAGCGGGCTCCCACCATGGCGGGCTCCAGGCCCCGGCGCACGGTTTCGACTTCGGGCAGTTCGGGCATCAACCATCTCTTCGGTTCTTGAGGCTCCTTACATAGCCATCGGGCCCCGCTTCCGCTATGGATCGCCGTTAAGATGCGACATGAGGGTGATAGAGCATGACCGACGAGACCACCCATTTCGGGTTTCAGTCCGTGCCCCTGGGCGAGAAGCAGGATCGCGTGAACGAGGTCTTCCGCTCGGTGGCGAGCCGCTACGATCTCATGAACGACCTCATGTCCGCAGGCCTTCACCGGCTCTGGAAGGACAATCTCATTTCGACGCTGCGTCCACCCAAGGACCGGCCCTTCCGCCACCTCGATGTCGCCGGCGGCACGGGGGATATCGCCTTCCGCATTCTCGATTCAGGCGGACCGCAGACCCGTGTGACCGTCCTCGACATCAACGGCGAGATGCTGAAAGTCGGCGCCGAACGTGCCGGTTACCGTTATGAAGGGCGCATCGACTTCGTCGAGGCGAATGCGGAAGAGCTGCCGCTCGAGTCCAACACCTATGACGCCTACACCATCGCCTTCGGCATCCGAAACGTGCCGCGTATCGATGCGGCGCTGCGCGAGGCGCATCGGGTTCTGAAGCCCGGTGGGCGCTTCCTTTGCCTCGAATTCTCGAAGGTGGACGTGCCGCTCATCGACAAGGTCTACGATGCCTATTCCTTCAACGTCATTCCGCGCATGGGCCAGATGGTGACGGGGGATGCCGAGTCCTATCAGTATCTCGTGGAATCGATCCGTAAATTCCCGCCGCCTGCTGCCTTCGCGCACATGATCGAGGAGGGGGGCTTCAAGCGCGTCACCTATCGCCAGCTCACGGCAGGCGTGGTTGCCATTCACTCAGGCTGGAAGATCTGAGCGTGATCGGCAGCATCGTCCATCTCGCCCGAAACCTGCGCGCCGGCTTCGTTCTCGCCCGCGAAGGAGCTTTGGGTCTGTTCGATCCGAGTGCCTTGCCGCCTTCCGCACGCTTGGCCCTGCGCATGGCGCGCCTCATCGAGCGGCGGCAGACGGAAGACGGCGCGGCGCGCCTGTCCAAAGCGCTGACGCGGCTGGGTCCCTCTTACGTGAAGTTCGGCCAGTTCCTCGCCACGCGTCCCGACATCGTGGGTGTGGCGGCCGCGCGTGATCTCGAACGCCTGCAGGATCGGCTGCCTCCGTTTCCGCGCGCTCAGGCCATCGCCACCATCGAGGCGGCTCTGGGTCGCCCCATTGACGATGCGTTCCTCGAATTCAGCGAGCCCCTGGCAGCTGCGTCCATCGCGCAGGTGCACAAGGCGCGCATCCGCACGCCGGAGGGTGAAGAGACGGTTGCGGTGAAGGTGGTGCGCCCTGGCGTTCGTGAGGGTTTCGCCCGTGACCTTCAGGCGATGCGTGCGGCGGCTCGTCTCTTCGAGCGCATGGTGCCCGATGTGCGGCGCCTGAAGCCGATGGAGGTGGTGGAGACGCTCGCGCGCTCCGTCGCTGTCGAGATGGATCTGCGCTTGGAAGCAGCGGCCGTCTCGGAACTCGCCGAGAACACGAAGGGTGATCTCGATTTTCGCGTACCGAAGCCGGAATGGGATCTCACGGCGCGGGATGTGCTCACCACAACCTGGATCGATGGCATTCGCTTGAACGATCTGGAGGCGATCGAGCGTGCAGGTTTTGACCGTGTGGCTCTGGGCAGCACGGTGATCCAGTCCTTCCTGCGCCATGCGATCCGTGACGGTTATTTCCATGCCGACATGCATCCCGGCAACCTGTTCGTAGATGCGGAAGGCCGCCTCGTTGCCGTCGATTTTGGCATCATGGGCAGGCTTGGCATGAAGGAGCGCCGCTTCCTCGCCGAGATTCTTCTCGGATTCATCCGCCGCGATTACCTGCGCGTGGCGCAGGTGCATTTCGAAGCGGGCTATGTTCCGCCGCATCATTCGGTGGAGGATTTCGCGCAGGCCATCCGTGCCATCGGCGAGCCGATCCATGACCGGCGCGCGGACGAGATCTCGATGGCGAAGCTTCTCACGCTGCTCTTCGAGATCACCGCGCTTTTTGACATGGCGACGCGCACCGAACTCGTGATGCTCCAGAAGACCATGGTCGTGGTCGAGGGCGTGGCGCGCAACCTCGACCCGAAGCTTGACATGTGGACCACGTCTGAGCCGGTTGTGCGTGAGTGGATCGAGCGCAACCTCGGACCGTTGGGCCGCGTCGAGCAGGCCGGACGCGGTTTATGGACGCTCGCTGGCGTGATCGGCGATCTGCCGGAGCTAGCCCTTCGTGCCGAGCGGGTTCTCAATCAGATGGAAGAGGTGACGGCCCGCGGCGTCTCACTCGATCAGGAGAGCGTCGCCGCCATCGGACGCGCGGAGGCGCGGGGCAACCGCTGGGGCGTGGCGGCCTTGTGGATCATCGCCGCATCATTGATGATCATGCTGCTGAGAGGTTTCGCATGACGGCGCTTTCCGGCAAACGCATTCTGCTCGTCATCGGCGGCGGGATTGCGGCCTACAAGTCCCTCGACCTGATCCGGCGCCTGCGAGAGCGCGGCGCCTCGGTGCGCTGCATTCTCACCAATGGCGCTCAAGCATTCGTCACGCCGCTCGCGGCGTCCGCCCTCACGGGACAGCGCACGCATACCGATCTCTTCGACCGCGAGGATGAAGCCGATATCGGTCACATCAGGCTGGCGCGCGATGCGGATCTCGTTGTCGTTGCCCCCGCCACTGCCAACCTTATGGCGAAAATGGCGGGCGGCCATGCGGATGATCTCGCCTCTACGGTGCTGCTTGCGACGACGCTTCCTATTCTGATCGCGCCCGCGATGAACGCGCGCATGTGGCTGCATCCAGCCACGCGACGGAATCTGGAGACGCTACAAGCCGATGGCGTTCACATGGTCGGCCCCAATGAGGGCGCAATGGCCGAAGCCGAATTCGGCCCGGGTCGTATGGCAGAGCCGCTGGAGATTGCCGCTGCCGTCGAGCGTCTGCTTGCGCCCTCCGGTCTGCTGGCCGGCAAGCATGTGATCGTGACCTCCGGCCCGACGCATGAGCCTATCGATCCGGTGCGTTACATCGCCAACCGCTCGTCCGGCAAGCAGGGTCACGCCATCGCGAAAGCGGCAGCCGAGGCAGGCGCCCGCGTGACGCTGATCTCCGGCCCTGTCGATCTGCCCGATCCGAAAGGAGTCACTACCGTACATGTTGAAAGCGCGCGCGAGATGCTGACGGCAGTCGAGAAAGCACTCCCTGCCGATATCGGCGTTTTCGCCGCCGCCGTCGCCGATTGGCGTGTGGCGAATGCAGGTGAGCAGAAGATCAAGAAGAAGGATGGCGCTTTGCCGAACCTGTCCCTCACCGAGAACCCCGACATTCTCGCCACCATCTCGCGTCTCACGCAGAACCGCCCCGCACTCATGGTGGGCTTTGCCGCCGAGACGGAGAACGTAATCGAGCATGCGAAGCAGAAGCTGGCGAAGAAGGGTTGCGATCTCATCCTCGCCAATGACGTGTCGCCTGCGACCGGCGTGATGGGCGGTGAGAGCAACACGGTGCATCTCGTCACGAAATCGGGCGTCGAGACTTGGCCGACGCTTTCGAAAACGGAGGTGGCCGGGAGATTGATCGCGCATGTGGGCGCATTGATCGGAGACGCAAAACCATGACGCATTTGCTGCACGTTCAGCGCTTGCCCCACGGCGCGGATCTGCCGCTGCCGCGCTACGAAACGGCAGGGGCTGCAGGCATGGACCTCATCGCTGCCAATCCGGCGGATGCGCCTGTGGTGCTCGCACCCATGGAGCGCAAGCTCGTGCCCACGGGCCTCATCATCCAGTTGGAGAAGGGCTTCGAAGCGCAGGTGCGGCCTCGCTCCGGTTTGGCATTCAAGCATGGCGTGACGGTCCTCAACGCGCCGGGCACAATTGATGCGGATTATCGCGGCGAGGTGCAGGTGCTGCTCGTCAATTTAAGCACCGAGCCCTTCATCATCACGCGCGGCATGCGCATCGCGCAGATGATCGTCGCGTCCGTGACCATGGTCGAGCTGGTGGAGGTTGTTGCCGTAAATCACACGCCGCGTGCCGCCGGCGGCTTCGGATCGACGGGATTGAATTGAAAGGCATGCGATGAACTTTCTCTCTCGTCGTTCGCTTCTCGCCATCGCGGCCGTCACCGACATCGCGCTCCACGCACGCCCCATGCCGGTTGCGGCGAAGGCGCTCGCCGCCCGCCACAACCTGCCCCCGCGCTATCTGGAGCCGGTACTGCAGGCACTGGTGCGCCAGGGCATTCTGAAGGGCGTGCGCGGTCCGCGCGGCGGCTATGAGCTTGCCCGCGAGCGGCGGCGGATCACAGCGGGTGATATCGTGCGCATCGCCATGGCCGCGCAGGAGGATGACGGCAGCTCTCCGTTGCCGGAATCGCGCTTGGCCGAAGCGGTCGTCGCGCCTCTCGTTGCGAAGGGCACGGAGGCCTTTCTCGCTGAGCTCGACAAGGTGACGGTGGAGGATCTGTGCAATCGCGCTCAGGCCGAGGCTGTTGTGGAGCAGACCACTCCGGTCGATTTCACGATATAATTTGTAAATTAAACCAATTATCGACACTGAATGCGCAAAGGACTAAGATCCTCCCGTCTTTATGGAGGATCTTATGGCTGACACGCTCAATACCTCGGGCGCCAACACCAAGCCTGGCCGCGGCCGCATCTACGGTTCGATTACCGAAACTATCGGCAATACCCCGCTCGTGCGCCTCAACCGGCTGCCGAAGGAGCACGGGGTCGATGCGGAGATCCTCCTCAAGCTCGAGTTCTTCAACCCGATCTCCAGCGTGAAGGACCGTATCGGCGTCAACATGATCGACGCCATGGAAGCCGCCGGCCACATCAGGCCCGGCGGGACGTTGATCGAGCCGACCTCCGGCAATACCGGTATCGCGCTCGCCTTCGTCGCAGCCGCGCGCGGCTACCGCCTGATCCTCGTCATGCCCGAAACGATGTCGATCGAGCGCCGCAAGATGCTGGCTTTCTTGGGTGCCGAGCTCGAGCTCACCCCGGGTCCACAGGGCATGAAGGGCGCGATTGCCCGGGCCGAGGAGCTGCTGAAAGAGATCCCGGGCTCGGTCATTCCGCAGCAGTTCAAGAATCCCGCTAATCCCGAGATCCATCGCAAGACGACGGCGGAGGAGATCTGGAACGACGCCAACGGGCAGCTCGATGCTTTCGTCGCAGGCGTCGGCACCGGCGGCACCATCACGGGTGTCGCTCAGATCATCAAGCCGCGTCTGCCGAACATGAAGGTGTTCGCCGTGGAGCCCGAAGATTCACCGGTTCTCTCCGGCGGTCAGCCCGGTCCGCACAAGATCCAGGGCATCGGCGCCGGCTTCGTGCCGGATGTGCTCGACCGCTCGCTCATCGATGGCGTGATTACCATCGGCAACCAGACGGCCTTCGATACCGCGCGCAGGCTCGCGAGGCTGGAGGGTATTCCGGGCGGCATCTCCACCGGCGCCAATGTGGCGGCTGCGTTGGAACTCGCGGCGCGTCCTGAGTTCAAGGGGAAGCGCATCGTGACCGTCGCGCCGTCCTTCGCCGAGCGTTACCTCTCGACGGCTCTGTTCGAAGGCCTCTGAGATCTCGTCATCTCGATCCTGCAAGGGCGGCTCTCACAGCCGCCTTTTTGTTTTGTTTGCGCGTGCCAAGCGTGGCCAGAACTTACCCCACTCGGTCGGGTTCTCTTGAGGCACACGAATTCAAATGATGTTTCCAAGTGAATTTGATGGAGTTCATCATGGCGGAGCGCAAGGCGCCTCACTCATTGAAAGACCAAGATGCGGATCAGATCCGCAACGAGCAGCGCGGCGGCATCGACAGCCCCATCGATCCGAACCGTGACGGCGGCCCCGAGGGCAATGCCACATTGCGCCGCGTGTGGAGCGAGCCTGGTGGCGAGGCCCACAATTATCGTCAGGGTCAGACGGGCCAGACCAGCAAGGCCGGCATGGACGGCCATGACGAGCTCACCGCCGCCGAGACGCCGGAGACCACGAAGCGCTTAAGCGATGCGACCCTCTCGCCGGACGACAAGGACGCGACGGGAGAGGCCATCGACCGCGCGACCGCCGTCAACGGCAAGGATCAAGGCTGACAGGAGAGTGCCATGGGCAATGCTGGTTACGGCAACCACACCGAAGATACGAAGAACTACGTCGATTCCGAGCGGCCGGATCCGCAGGCGGGTCACATGGGCTCGTCCCAGAACAAGCCCGGTAATCTTCCCGCGGCAGGTCCGCATGACAAGCCGTCGCTGACCAACCCGGACTCGACCCCTGGCACAGGCGCGCTGCCCGAGCCAGGAGATAGCGAAGGCATCGATTCCACCAGCTCATAACAGGACCCGCCATGGCGCAGAACCAGAATTCCGGACAGCATGTCCCGACCGAGCGGCCCGATCCCGAAGATGCTGCCCGCAATCCAAGGCCAGGATCTCAGGATCGTCCGGGCTTCGACCTTGGCGGCTCGGCGGATGAAACCAACGCGACCGGCACCGGCTCCAACACCGTACCCGGTGGTCCGAAGGGCAGCACGTCGAGCGGCACCGGTGCCGGGGGACGTGCGACCGGCCTCACTGATCCGAGCGGCTCGGGCTCGCGTGGCGATGAAGGCAATGCAGGTTCCGACACCGGTGGCGGCGTTACCGACGGCACCAATGGTCCAGCTTAAATTCAGCAAGGTAGAAAACGATGGCTCAATCCGACGACAAGTCCAATCAGGCGACCGAGAAGGATATCAGCGCCCCGCGCCTGACGCCGCAGGGCCGTGAGAACCCCAGCGCGTCCGGCGAGGATTCCACCAATCCGATGGGCGAGGGGGCGAAGAAGGGACAGGGCGACAAGGCTGAAGGCTGAAGACAGGTGTCATCCCGGACGAAGCGCAGCGAAGATCGATCCAGGATCACCTTCAGAATAGAGCGCCTTTCTCATCCCACGGTCCCGGGTTCTGCTGAGCCGCCTCGGGGTGACAGCAACGGATACGAAAAGGCCGCCCATTGGGCGGCCTTTCAACATTTGCTCAAGGCGCTGCCTTTACGCGCTCAGCGCTTCCTTCTGCTTCTCGGCGCGCTTGCGATCGTTCGGGTCGAGGATCGCCTTGCGGATGCGGATCGACTTCGGCGTCACCTCGACGAGTTCGTCGTCCTGGATCCAGGCGAGCGACTTTTCGAGCGTCATACGGATCGGAGGCGTCAGGCGCACCGCTTCGTCCTTCGAGGTCGTGCGGATGTTGGTGAGCTTCTTGCCCTTCAGCACGTTCACCTCGAGGTCGTTCTCGCGGTTGTGCTCGCCCACGATCATGCCCTGATAGACCTTCCAGCCGGGCTCGATCATCATCGGGCCGCGATCTTCCAGGTTCCACAGCGCATAGGCCACGGCTTCCCCCGAGTCGTTCGAGATCAGCACGCCGTTGCGGCGGCCGGCGATCTCGCCCTTGTAGGGCTCGTACGAATGGAACAGGCGGTTCATGATTGCGGTGCCGCGCGTATCCGTCAAAAGCTCGCTCTGGTAGCCGATGAGGCCACGGGTCGGAGCGTAGAACACGAGACGCTGGCGATTGCCGCCGGAGGGACGCATCTCGACCATCTCGGCGCGACGCTCGGACATCTTCTGCACCACGACACCGGAGAATTCCTCGTCCACGTCGATGACCACTTCCTCGATGGGCTCGAGGAGCTGGCCGGTGGCCTCGTCCTTCTCGAACACCACGCGGGGACGCGACACGGCGAGCTCGAAGCCCTCGCGACGCATGGTCTCGATGAGGATCGCGAGCTGCAATTCGCCACGGCCTGAGACGTAGAAGCTATCCTTGTCGGCGGCTTCCTCGATCTTGAGCGTCACGTTGCCTTCCGCTTCCTTGAACAGGCGGTCGCGGATCATGCGGCTCGTCACCTTGTCGCCCTCGGTGCCCGCAAGCGGTGAGTCGTTGACGATGAAGGACATGGTCACGGTCGGCGGGTCGATGGGCTGGGCCTGGATCGGAATGTCGTTCTCGGGCGCGCAGAAGGTGTCGGCCACGGAGCCCTTTTCCAGGCCCGCGATGGAGACGATGTCGCCGGCCTCGCCCGCCTCGATCGGCTGACGCTCCAGGCCGCGGAAGGCCAGGATCTTGGACACGCGGCCGGCCTCGACCAGCTTGCCCTCTCGGTCGATCACCTTGATCGACTGGTTCGGCTTCACCGTGCCGGAAGCGATGCGGCCCGTGACGATACGGCCCAGGAACGGATTGGATTCGAGCAGCGTGCCGAGCATGCGGAACGGGCCCTCCTCGGTCTTGGCCGGGGGCACGTGCTCGAGCACGAGGTCGAAGAGCGGCGCGAGGCCTTCATCGCTCGGGCCTTCCGGGGACTTCGCCATCCAGCCGTTGCGGCCGGATCCGTAGAGGATCGGGAAGTCGAGCTGCTCGTCGGTGGCGTCGAGCGCCGCGAAGAGGTCGAACACCTCGTTGATCACTTCCTGATGACGGGCATCGGGACGGTCGATCTTGTTGATGGCCACGATGGGGCGCAGGCCGATCTTGAGGGCCTTGGACACGACGAACTTGGTCTGCGGCATCGGGCCTTCAGCCGCGTCCACGAGAACGATCGCGCCGTCCACCATGCTCAGGATGCGCTCCACCTCGCCGCCGAAATCGGCGTGGCCGGGGGTGTCCACGATGTTGATGCGGGTATCCTTCCAGACCACCGAGGTGGCCTTGGCGAGGATGGTGATGCCGCGCTCCTTTTCGAGGTCGTTGGAGTCCATCGCGCGCTCCTCCACGCGCTGGTTCTCGCGGAAGGCGCCAGACTGCTGGAGCAGCTTGTCGACGAGGGTGGTCTTGCCATGGTCGACGTGTGCGATGATGGCGATGTTGCGCAGCTTCATGAGGGTTGGTCTTTCAAAGCAAAGCGGCCCGGCTCGCGGCAAGCGTTGCCGCGCCCCTGGCTCGAACCGGGCGGAAATCTGATGCGCTGCAATATAATGATTACTCTGCGGCGGCAATAGGGCGGCCTGGCAGATCGGCCCCGGGCCGCCAAATAAGCTCCTGCTCCATCGGCTCGTGCAGCCGGAAGCTCGTTCTCGACGGCGGCGCCACGACCCTGCCGCAGGTCGAGAAGCCTAAAAGCCGCCCTGGACGTAAGATTGGCGGCCCCGGAAACGCCAATCCGGGCGTATGCTGCGCACCATCATCATCTCGCCGAGGTTTTCGGGCGTCAGGAGTCCGATGAGCCGCTGATCCCGGTTCAAAACAAGAAGGGCAGGGGCCCTCGTCCTGTTGAGCAGGGCGACGGCGGCGTCGAAGGGCTGCCAATCCAGAATCGTCGGCAGGTCGCGGGCCATCACGTCCAGCACCGGCGTCATGGGTCCGCCCTGCCGCAGCGCCACGATCAGGCCGTCGCGGGTGAGGAGACCGCGCGGCATCCCCGAGCCGTCCACCACCGGAAACTCCTTCTGCGAGGTGCGCAGCATCAGGTCGACCGCATCGTCCAGTGTCGAGGAGGTGGAGAGCGTCTCGACTGGGCTGATCATGCCCGCATGCACGGGCAGCCCCTGCGTTGCGCCCCGGAAGGACACGTCCTGCGCTTCGGCTGACGCAGCGAGATAGATGAAGAGGGCGATGATGATCAGCATCGGATTCCAGAACAGCCCGAGGAACGCGAACAGGAAGGCCGCGCCCTGGCCGATCCGCGCCGCAACGTTCGTGGCATCCGCATAGTTCATGCGCATGGCAAGGGCCGCGCGCAGCACGCGCCCGCCATCCATCGGAAAGGCGGGGATCATGTTGAACACCACGAGAAAGATGTTGGCGGCGGCGAGCCGCATCATGAGGCCGGCGCGCGGATTGTCGAGCTCCGTCATCGCAGCGGTGTCGAGGCTGAATCCGAGAAAGAGAATGATTAAACCCGCGATCACCACGTTCACCAGGGGGCCTGCGATCGCGACCACCAGCTCCTCGCGGGGATTGTCGGGAATGCGTTCGAGGCTCGCCACGCCGCCGATGGGCCAGAGCGTCACCTCGGGCGTGTTGATGCCGTAGCGCTTGGCCGCGAAGATGTGCCCGAACTCATGGGCCAGCACGCAGGCAAAGAGCAGCACGATGAACAATACGCCCTCGACAGCCGCCTCCCGCCCGCCCGAGCGCCACTGCCCCGCGCCGATCCAGACCAGGAACAGCAGGAAGGTCACATGAATGCGCACCACAGTGCCGGCGATGCGAGCGACGGGAATGGACCAGGGCATGAGGATCTCCAAACAGGCCTTCCGATGCTCAAGGTAGGGCGACGACTGCTCTTTCGGAAGCCAGGAGAAAACGGGCGGCGAGCAGAAACTCGGTCGGAATTGTCAAAGAGCCTGCGGGCGAGCGGGAGCGGCCTCGGGGCGTGAGAGCCTGTCGAGGGTGAGGGATCGAGGGAGGCGCGCGGAGCGGTCCGGCTCGAACTCTGATGGTATTTGCTTGGAACCGGATGGCCCCTCGCGCACGGTTCTTTTAGGCGGACAGGCGAGCCCTGGCTCAGCGGCGGCGCAAGGCGGACCCTGCCCGTTGAGAGCAGGCGGCCCTGAGCCCGTCGTGAGCCCAAGCCGCAGCCTGGGCCTCCCGCCGAGTGAGGCTGCGTCACCTCACCCGCGAGACCGCTCCCGACCCCACACATGCGACGCCTCGCGAGCGCGCCCCTCGGCAGGTCAGGACAGCATCGGATATAGCCAAGGTTAGGAACATTGTCAAGAACAAAGTGGGAACGATCCTCCGCGATTAGGAGCATCCTCCGCCGTCATGCCCGGGCTTGTCCCGGGGATCCCCGTCTTGCGGGTGCGGCGTCTCCCAAGGCGTGGATGGCCGGGACTGATCCCCGGATCAAGTCCGGGGACGGCCATGACGGGGTGGGGCGGCCAGGGCTTGTGCGGGCGGCGCGGAGGGTTCATCGGCGATGCAAACAGATGGGGATGGCCGAGCCTGATCCTCAGATCGTGTCCGGGGCGGCCACGACGAGGTAGAGACGGGACAGAGCAAAAAGACATGGGTGGCCGGGACAAGCCCGGCCATGACGAGGGGGCCGAGCGGGCCAAGGCTGTCGCCAAGGCTGTCCCTGGATCACGTCCAGGGACGGCCATCATGAGAGATGGACGTGAGTGCATACAAAACGATCTCACACCCGCTCAAGTCGACGATGCGGCTCCGGAGGCAGGATAACAGCAATCGGCTCGCCGGGGCGAACCTCGCCTCCCGTCAAAACGATCCCCATGACGCCCGCCTTGCGAACGAGTCGACCCTCGCTGTCACGGTCGAGCACGGCAGCCATGAGGCCCTTCTGGAAGCGGTCGATCTGAACGCAGGGATTGCGCAGGCCCGTCAATTCAACCACGGCGGACGCGCCGAAATGCAGTTTGGTGCCGACGGGAAGGTTGAGCAGGTCGATGCCACGCGTGGTGATGTTTTCACCCAATTGCCCAGGCGCGACGGAAAAGCCCTTCGCAGCAAGCTCCTCGAAGAGTTCCGTGTGGATGAGATGAACTTGGCGCAGATTGGGCTGGGTGGGATCGATGGCGACGCGGGAGCGGTGCTTGACCGTCTCTCCCGCATGCGCGTCTCCTTCGATGCCGAGCCCGGCAACGAGCCGAATGCTCTCGACATTCGGCTTGGAAAAGGAATGCGTCGGGCTGCGGCTGACGGCAACGACCGACGCATTCATGGCCTTACAGTCCCAGCTTCTTCTTGCGCTGGGCGAGCGTGCGCAGGCGCAGCGCGTTGAGCTTGATGAAGCCTGCGGCGTCGCGGTGATCGTAGGCGACCGCGCCTTCCTCGAAGGTTACGAGGTCCTGGTCGTAGAGAGTATAGGGGCTCTGGCGGCCGATGAGGTGGACGCCGCCCTTGTAGAGCTTCAGCGTCACTTCGCCGGTGACGAATTCCTGAGACCTGTCGATGAGAGCCTGGAGCATCTCGTGCTCCGGCGAGAACCAGAAGCCGTTGTAGATGAGCTCGGCATATTTCGGCATCAGCTCGTCCTTCAGGTGCGCTGCGCCGCGGTCGAGCGTGATCGACTCGATGCCGCGATGGGCGAGGTGAAGGATCGTGCCGCCGGGCGTCTCGTACATGCCGCGGCTCTTCATGCCCACGAAGCGGTTCTCGACGAGATCGAGACGGCCGATGCCGTTGAGGCGCCCCAGCTCGTTGAGCTTCGCCAGCAGGTCGGCCGGGCCCATCTTCTGGCCGTCGATGGCGACCGGATCGCCTTTCTGGAACTCGATGGTGATGATCGTCGGCTTGTCGGGAGCCGTCTCCGGATCGTTGGTGCGCGAATAGACGTAGTCCGGAACTTCCAGGGACGGATCTTCCAGCACCTTGCCCTCGGAGGAGGCGTGCAGGAGGTTCGCGTCGACGGAGAACGGAGCTTCGCCGCGCTTGTCCTTGGCGATCGGGATCTGGTGGGCCTCGGCGAACGCGATGAGCTGCTCGCGGGAGCGCAGGTCCCACTCGCGCCAGGGGGCGATCACCGTCACGTCGGGCTTCAGCGCATAATAGCCGAGCTCGAAGCGCACCTGATCGTTGCCCTTGCCCGTCGCGCCGTGAGCCACCGCATCGGCACCGACCTTTTCGGCGATCTCGATCTGCTTCTTGGCGATCAGCGGGCGGGCGATGGAGGTGCCGAGCAGATAGAGGCCCTCGTACTGCGCATTGGCGCGGAACATCGGGAACACGTAATCGCGCACGAACTCGTCACGCAGATCCTCGATGAAGATGTTCTCCGGCTTGATGCCGAGGAGTTCGGCCTTCTTTCGGGCCGGCTCCAGCTCCTCGCCCTGGCCGAGATCGGCCGTAAAGGTCACCACCTCGCAGCCATAGGTGGTCTGCAGCCACTTGAGGATGATGGAGGTGTCGAGGCCGCCGGAATAGGCGAGCACGACCTTGTTCACGCGCTTCTCAGCCATGGTTGATGTTCCAGTGATAAGGGTGCTCGCGAATTAGCCGGGAAGGCTTTTGAGCGCAACGGCAAAAGCTGGCAAAAGCTTAAGCGCGATATGCTTATGGAGCATTCCTGCCTATCAAAAGGGATGCTGTCCAAGAACCGAGGCATGCCTTAGCTCCTCTTTGCCCAAGGGAAGGAGAGGTGCCCATGCTCCGTCGTCCGCAATTCGAGTTCTGGTACGAATTCTCCTCCACCTATTCCTATCTCGCCGCCATGCGCATCGAGCCATTGGCGGAGGAGGCGGGCGTCGAGATCGTCTGGCGGCCGTTTCTCTTAGGCCCCGTCTTCAAGGCGCAGGGGTGGGAAACCTCGCCCTTCAGCGTCTATCCGGCCAAGGGTCGGTACATGTGGCGGGACATGGAGCGCGAGGCCGTGCGCTTCGGTCTTCCCTTCTACAGGCCCAATCCCTTCCCGCAGAACGGGCTGCTTGCCGCCCGCATCGCCCTGCTCGGCCTCGACCGGGGCTGGACGCCGGTCTTCACGAAGGCTGTCTACACGGCCGAGTTCGGAGAGGGGCGGGACATCTCCGACACAGAGGTGCTCTCCGGCATCCTGGCAAGCCTTGGCCGCGACCCGGAGGAGATCATCACGGAAGCCCAATCCGAAACCAACAAGACCCGCCTGCGCCGCCTGAACGACGAGGCGCAATCGCGCGGCATCTTCGGCGCGCCCACCTTCTTTGCCGAGGACGGCGAGATGTTCTGGGGCAACGACAGGCTCGAGCAGGCCCTCGACTGGGCCGTCACCCAGGCGAAGCGCTCGGAAGTTCCCCTTTGAGGGGCGCTCCTCTTCGAGCCGTCATGGCTGGAACGACGGCTTGAAGAGGTCGTTTAAGCCCGATCGTTTGACCAATCGTCACGTCGGGCGTATGTCCGCGCCAACCATAACGGCCGCAGTGGAACGCCAACGCTGCTGCTCCCCCTTCCAAAAAAAGCCTCTGCCTCTCCTTCAGCCATGCGCTTTCCGGCGCGGTGGAGCGCATCCCATTCTTGGAAAGAAAAAATCCTCATGCTCATGCAGAACACGCTTGCGGATCGCAGGCAGCGACTGAAATCGATCATCGGCGGCTCCGCCGGCAACATGGTCGAGTGGTACGACTGGTACGTCTATTCCGCCTTCACCCTCTATTTCGCGCCCATCTTCTTTCCCAAGGGCGACCAGACCGCTCAGCTACTGAACGCTGCCGCCGTGTTCGCCGTCGGCTTCGTCATGCGCCCCGTCGGGGCCTGGATCATGGGCATCTACGCGGATCGCAAGGGCCGCAAGGCGGGCCTGACCCTCTCGGTCACGCTCATGTGCCTCGGTTCGCTCATGATCGCCGTGACCCCGGGCTATGAGAGCATCGGGACGCTTGCTCCCGTCATCCTGGTTCTCGCGCGTCTCCTGCAGGGCATCAGCGTCGGCGGCGAGTACGGCGCCAGCGCCACCTATTTGAGCGAGATGGCCGGCAAGGACCGGCGCGGCTTCTTCTCGAGCTTCCAGTATGTCACGCTGATTTCCGGCCAGTTGCTGGCGCTGGGCGTGCTGCTGATCCTCCAGCAGATCCTGCCCGAGCAGGATATCGAGGCCTGGGGCTGGCGCATTCCGTTTGCCATCGGCGGCGTGCTGGCGGTCGTCGTGTTCTATCTCCGCCGGGGCCTTTCCGAAACACAATCCTACAAGAACGCTCAAAGCTCGAAGGAGCCTCGCTCCAGCGGCATGACGCTCTTCGTCAAATATCCGCGCCAGGCTTTCACGGTCATCGCGCTCACCGCCGGCGGCACGCTCGCCTTCTATGCCTACACCACCTACCTGCAGAAGTTTCTAGTCAACACCTCGGGTTTCGGCCGCGAGACGGCGAGCCAGATCACGGCGGCGGCCCTGTTCGTGTTCATGCTACTGCAGCCGGTGGCGGGCGCATTGTCGGACCGCATCGGCCGTAAGCCGATCATGGTGGGCTTCGGCATCCTCGGCGTGCTGTTCACCTACCTGATCTTCTCGACGCTCGCGGGCACCAAGGATCCCTTCATGGCCTTTGCCCTCGCGCTGGGAGCCCTCGTGATCGTGACCGGCTATACCTCGATCAACGCAGTGGTGAAGGCCGAGATGTTCCCGGCCCATATCCGCGCGCTGGGCGTTGCTCTGCCCTATGCCATCGCCAACACGGTGTTCGGCGGCACGGCGGAATACGTGGCGCTCTGGTTCAAGCAGGCCGGTATCGAATACGGCTTCTTCGTCTACGTGACCGTGATGATCGGCCTGTCCCTCATCGTGTACCTGCGCATGAAGGACACCAGGCACCACAGCCAGATCCACGAGGATTAAGGCTGGCCGAGCTGTTGACCCCTTCGACCTGTGGCGTGCTGCTTCACAGCGCCCGCCACAGGCTTATCCGGCAAGCGGATGATTGAACCGCTCCACATCGGCCTGCGACAGCGCCAGGTCCGCCAGCGCCGCCTCGTCCAGCGCATAGAGCGCGCGGCGGCTCGCCCGGTCGTCGAGCCATGCCTCGACGCGCATGAGCAGCCGCAGCCAATCGCTCCGGCGCCGGGCACGGGCGGGGGCGGACACAAGATTTTCTACGGAAAGGGCAGCGGCCATGGCCTGTCTCCTCCAGAGCGCGTTCTCTGGGCAAAGAGATGCTCCCGTTCCGGTTGTCGTTCAAACGAGAAGTTCTTGAGCTTTGCCCAAGTAAAACTTCGCCATTAAGCTCTGATTAACCCTGTCTCGCCGCCGTCCTCCGCTGGCCGATGCCTTGCGCCTTCGAGACCGCCGATCCCGGCCTGGACCTTGAGACAGCCGCCAAATCCTTGAAAGCCGAAATCCTCGAAAGCCTTGTGATCCAAGGCCATTTGGGATAAAGGAACGCCCATCAGACAGACATTGACGGTGTGTTGCGTCTTGAGGGTGCGTGATGCGCGCCTTGTAGGCGTTCCGCTAAGGTCTTGACGATAAATGCGTTTCCATCCGCCGGTGATACGCCGGCCCGCTTTTTAAAGCGGCATGCCTTGGACATGGCCCTCAAGGGGGCGTCCTCAGGCAGCGGCGGAGGGAAACGGCCCGTTCACACGAGCCGCCGGCGTTGCCCCTTAAACGAGGGCCATTCAGGAGAACCTATGTCTGCAGCTTTCCAGCAGCCGAGCCGTGAAGACTTCGCCGCTCTGCTCGAAGAATC
This sequence comes from Microvirga vignae, assembly GCF_001017175.1. Classification (GTDB taxonomy): domain Bacteria; phylum Pseudomonadota; class Alphaproteobacteria; order Rhizobiales; family Beijerinckiaceae; genus Microvirga; species Microvirga vignae. The sequence goes on from NZ_LCYG01000016.1 coordinate 319,451, forward strand.
CTTCCGCACGTCCGAGATCAACGAAGGCTCGGTGGTGAAGGGCAAGGTGGTCGCCATCGAGAAGGATGTCGCGGTCATCGATATCGGCGCGAAGACCGAAGGTCGCGTCGCTCTGAAGGAATTCACCGGCCCCAACCGCGACCGTGAGATCAAGGTCGGCGACGAGGTCGAGGTTTATGTCGAGCGCATCGAGAATGCGCTGGGCGAGGCCGTCATCTCCCGTGACAAGGCTCGCCGCGAAGAGTCGTGGGTGAAGCTCGAGAAGGCCTTCGAGGCCGGCGAGCGCGTCAACGGCACCATCTTCAACCAGGTGAAGGGCGGCTACACGGTCGACCTCGACGGCGCCGTGGCGTTCCTGCCCCGCTCCCAGGTCGATATCCGCCCGGTCCGCGACGTCACCCCGCTCATGGGCGTGGCTCAGCCGTTCCAGATCCTCAAGATGGATCGTCGCCGTGGCAACATCGTCGTGTCGCGCCGCACGGTTCTCGAGGAGAGCCGCGCCGAGCAGCGCTCCGAGCTCGTGGCCAACCTCGAGGAGGGTCAGGTCATCGACGGCGTGGTCAAGAACATCACCGAGTACGGTGCGTTCGTTGACCTCGGCGGCATTGACGGCCTCCTGCACGTCACCGACATGGCATGGCGCCGCGTGAACCATCCGTCCGAGGTCGTAACCATCGGCCAGACGGTGAAGGTGAAGATCATCAAGATCAACCACGACACGCACCGCATCTCGCTCGGCATCAAGCAGCTGCTGGCCGATCCGTGGGAAGGCATCGCCGCCCGCTACCCGGTTGGCGCCAAGCTGAAGGGCCGCGTCACGAACATCACCGATTACGGTGCGTTCGTTGAACTCGAGCCCGGCATCGAAGGCCTGATCCACGTCTCCGAGATGTCCTGGACGAAGAAGAACGTCCACCCCGGCAAGATCATCTCCACCTCTCAGGAGGTCGAGGTCGTGATCCTCGAGGTCGATCAGGTGAAGCGCCGCATCTCGCTGGGTCTGAAGCAGACGCTGCAGAACCCGTGGGAGGCCTTCGCCGAGAAGCACCCTGTCGGCTCCGTCGTCGAGGGCGAGGTGAAGAACAAGACCGAGTTCGGTCTCTTCATCGGTCTCGAGAACGACGTCGACGGCATGGTCCACCTCTCGGACCTCGACTGGAATCGTCCGGGCGAGCAGGTCATCGACGAGTTCAAGAAGGGCGACATGGTTCGCGCTCAGGTTCTCGACGTGGATGTCGAGAAGGAGCGCATCTCGCTCGGCATCAAGCAGCTGGCGGGCGATCCCTTCGCCGAGGCTGGCGAGTTCAAGAAGAACCAGGTCGTCACCTGCGAGGTTCTCGAGGTGAAGGACGGCGGCCTGGAGGTGAAGATCGTCGATACCGACCTCACCACCTTCATCAAGCGCTCGGAGCTCGCTCGCGACCGCGCCGATCAGCGTCCCGAGCGTTTCGCTCCGGGTGAGAAGATCGACGCCCGCGTCACGCAGTTCGACCGCAAGGCTCGCCGCGTCACCCTCTCCATCAAGGCCCTCGAGGTGGCCGAGGAGAAGGAAGCCATGGCTCAGTACGGCTCGACCGACTCGGGTGCGTCGCTCGGCGACATCCTGGGCGCGGCTCTCAACAAGGCCGGCAAGAAGTAAGCTTGCTCTGACTTTCAGAGCTTGATCGGATCCCCGGGCCTAAAAGCCCGGGGGTTTTTGTTTCAGGACCCGCGCGAGCAATCGTGCGGGTTTTTTGTTGGTCGCATGTTTTTCGTTGGTCGCATGTCTTGCCGCCCTATCTGCCTTCGCAGCGCATCGTGCGGAACCGGAGGTCCGCGCAAGACGATGCGCTCCTTAAGGAATTGAGCATCGGATCGATCCCAAAAGTGGTTTCCACTTTCGGGTCCGATGCTCTAGGGTGCTGCCTCCGCACATCAGTGAACCGGGTTAGAGACGAACCGATGCCCATCGATGCCGAAGCCATTGCCGATCGCCGCCGTCTGCGCCGCAAGTTGTCCTTCTGGCGCATCGCGGGGTTCTCCGGGTTGATCGCCGCTGTCGCCGCCATCGGCTATGCCGCCGCCGACCGCATGGGCTATGGGGGTGTGCAGCAGCAGATCGCCCGCATCTCCGTCGACGGCCTGATCACCGGTAATCAGCAGCGCATGGCGGATCTCATGCAGCGGGTCGGGGATTCCAATCTCGTCTCCGGTGTCGTGATCTCCGTCAACAGCCCCGGCGGCACGACGACCGGCTCCGAGGAGCTCTACAGGAATATCCGCCGCCTCTCCGAGAGGAAGCCGGTCGTGACCTTCGTCGATGGCACGGCGGCCTCGGGCGGCTACATCACGGCTATTTCCTCCGACTACATCGTCGCCCGCGAAACCTCGCTCGTCGGCTCCATCGGTGTGCTGTTCCAGTATCCCGATCTCTCAGGGCTGATGCAGACGGTCGGCGTGAAAGTGGAGGAGGTGAAGTCCTCGCCGCTGAAGGCGGAGCCCAGTCCCTTCAAGCCCACGAGCCCCGAAGCGCGAGCGGCCCTCCAGCAGGTGGTGGGCGATACCTATGACTGGTTCAAGAATCTCGTTCGCGAGCGTCGCCGCCTGAACGAGAGCGAGCTTGCAGCGGTCTCGACCGGCCAGGTCTTCAATGGTCGTCAAGGCCTGCCCATGAAGCTCGTGGACAAGGTCGGCGGCGAGCGTGATGCCGTTGCCTGGCTCGAGCAGGAAAGAAAAATTCCGAAGGACCTGCCGATTCGGGATTGGAAGCCGCGTTCGGATCGGGATATCTCCCTTTTCGCCATGGCGGCGACGGCTGTCGACCTCCTGGGCTTCGAGAGAGTGGCCGAAGCCCTGCGCAGGACGGAGGCTCACGCTGAGATAGCCCAGCTTGACGGTCTGCTGGTCGTCTGGCAACCTTCCGAAAAATAAAGCACCATCAAAGATATAGCCTTCTTATGATCAAGTCAGAACTCGTGCTCAAAATCGCTGAGCAGAACCCGCATTTGTATCAGCGCGACGTGGAGAAGATCGTGAATGCGATCCTCGACACCATTGCCGATGCGCTGGCTCGCGGCGATCGGGTGGAACTGCGTGGCTTCGGCGCGTTTTCCGTGAAGAAACGCGATGCCCGTACGGGCCGCAACCCGCGCACGGGCGAATCCGTTTCGATTTCCGAAAAGGTCGTTCCTGTCTTCAAGACAGGTAAGGAAATGCGTCAGCGGCTCAATGCCCCGGCATCCAAGGTGATGAAGGCGGCTGCCGCTCAGTAACGATTGAAGAGGTGCTCGTGATTCGCTTCCTGAAGGCGCTCATTCTGCTGCCGATCGCGATCCTGGTGATTCTGCTGGCGGTCGCGAACCGCGCTCCGGTGACCCTGTCGCTGGATCCGTTCTCGAAAGAAGCACCTGAATTCGCCACGCAGCTTCCGCTCTTCGCCGTGATCTTCGCCGCCGTCATGGTGGGTGTCGTGATCGGCGGCACGGCGAGCTGGCTTGCCCAGGGCAAAGCCCGCAAGGCCCGCCGCCGCTATCGCCGCGAGGCGGACCAGCTGCGCCATGAGACCGAGCGCCTGCGCAGCCAGAATGCGGCGGCAGGTTTGCCCGCAACGCTGCCGTCCCCGCAATCATCGAGCTTCTAGGCTCACTCGTTGTCCCCGTTGTTCATGCGCGTCATTTCCTCCGCTGAGATCGATCGGGCTCTCACCTTTCCTGCTCTGGTCGATGCTCTGAGCGATGCCTTTCGGGGCGACATGGTCACGCCCGTTCGGCATCACCATGAGATCGAGCGCGCGGGCTCTCACGGAACGCTGCTGCTGATGCCGTCCTGGACAGGCCCCGCCACGAAAGGCGGCTTCGTCGGCGTGAAGGTGGTCTCCGTGTTCCCGGAGAACGGCAAGAAGAACCTGCCGAGCGTCATGGGCTCCTATCTGCTCATGGACGGCGAGACGGGTCAGCCCGTGGCGGTGCTCGACGGCACGCGGCTGACCGTCTGGCGCACGGCTGCCGCCTCGGCGCTGGCCGCGCGGCATCTCGCGCATCCTGACGCGAGCCGCATGGTCATGGTGGGTGCGGGTGCGCTTGCACCTTTCATCATCCGGGCCCATATGAGCCAGCGGCCCATCCGAGAGGTTCGCTTATGGAACCACCGGCCCGAGAAGGCTGAAAGCGTGGCAGCCGAGCTTCGCGCCGAGGGACTTCCCGTCACGGCCGTGACGGAGCTGGAAGCGGCTTTGCGCGAGGCCGATCTCGTCTCCTGCGCCACGCTTTCCACCGCACCCATCGTGAAGGGCGCGTGGCTCAAGGAGGGTGCGCATCTCGATCTCGTGGGCGCCTTCAATCTGAAGATGCGTGAGGCGGATGACGAGGCGCTTCGTCGAGGCCAGGTTTACGTCGATACCGACGCCGCCAAGACCGAGGGCGGAGACGTGGCCGTCTCCATCCAGAAGGGCGCTATCTCGGAAGGCCATGTGCGTGGCACGCTGTTCGACCTTTGCCGCAACCCGCCGCAGCGGAGCGACAAGGCAATCACCGTCTTCAAATCGGTGGGCACGGCGCTGGAGGATCTGACTGCGGCAATGCTGGTGTGGCGCTCGCTGGCCAATCCGTCGTAAAATGAAACAATGGATAACCTGATCAAGATCTGCGGGCTCTCGACCCCCGAAACCCTGGCTGCCGCGCTGGATGCCGGCGCGGACATGGTGGGATTCGTGCGCTTTCCGAAGAGCCCGCGCCATGTCACACTCGATCTCGGTCATCGCCTCTCGCTGCAGGCGAAGGGCCGCGCCATGCGCGTCGTGCTGCTGGTCGATCCCGGCGACGAGGACATCGCGCAGGCCATCGAGGCCATCAATCCTGACCTGATCCAGCTGCATGGAAGCGAGAGCCCCGAGCGCGTTGCCGAAATCCGCGCCATGATCCGCCGCCCCGTCATGAAGGCCCTCGGCATCGCCGAAAAGAGCGACCTGAAGACCCTTGCTCCTTACGCTGGCCAAGCCGAGCATATCCTGCTCGATGCCAAGCCGCCCCGTATGGCGAATGCCCTGCCGGGCGGCAACGGCGTGTCCTTCGACTGGAGGCTCTTGAACGGGCTTGACCCGGCTCTTTCCATCATGTTGTCAGGGGGCCTCAATCCCGACAACGTGGCGGAGGCCATCAGGCTGACGAAGCCGAAAGCCGTCGATGTGTCGTCGGGGGTGGAAAGCGGGCCCGGCCTGAAGGACCCGGCAAGGATCGAAGCCTTCATCAAAGCAGCCCGGACAGCATTCGCTGCCCAAAATCACTAAAATCACTAAGGCAGGACAGCCCGTGTCAGCTCAAGCTCAACCCAATTCCTTCCGCATCGGTCCCGACGAGCGCGGGCATTTCGGCCAGTTCGGCGGGCGCTTCGTCGCCGAGACCCTGATGCCGAACATCCTGGAGCTGGAGAAGGCCTACAACGAGGCCAAGGTCGACCCGGCCTTCCATGCCGACATGGAGTATTTCTCGAAGCATTATATCGGCCGTCCGAGCCCGCTCTATTTCGCGGAGCGCATGACCGAGCATCTTCGTGAGGTTTCTACGGCCTCCGGCCTATCGGGCGGCGCGAAGATCTATTTCAAGCGCGAAGAGCTGAACCACACCGGCGCGCACAAGGTGAACAACGTGCTGGGCCAGATCCTTCTCGCCCGCCGCATGGGCAAGAAGCGCATCATCGCCGAAACCGGCGCGGGCCAGCACGGAGTCGCCACCGCGACCCTCTGCGCGCGCTTCGGCCTCGAATGCATCGTCTACATGGGCGCTGTCGACGTGGAGCGGCAGAAGCCGAACGTCTTCCGCATGAACATGCTGGGCGCGAAGGTCGTGCCCGTGCAGTCCGGCACGAAGACGCTGAAAGACGCCATGAACGAGGCCCTGCGCGACTGGGTCACCAATGTCGCCGACACCTTCTACTGCATCGGCACGGTCGCAGGCCCGCATCCCTATCCTGCCATGGTGCGCGACTTCCAGTGCGTGATCGGCGAGGAGACCCGTCAGCAGATGATGGAGATGGAAGGACGCCTGCCGGATTCGCTCGTCGCCTGCATCGGCGGCGGATCGAATGCGATCGGCCTGTTCCACCCCTTCCTCGACGACAAGGACGTGGAAATCTACGGCGTCGAGGCGGCAGGCCATGGTCTCGACAAGCTGCATGCGGCGTCGCTCACGGGCGGGCGTCCCGGCGTGCTCCACGGCAACCGGACCTATCTCCTCATGAACCAGGATGGGCAGATCAGCGACGCCCATTCCATCTCCGCCGGTCTCGACTATCCCGGCATCGGCCCGGAGCACGCGTGGCTCCACGAAATGGGCCGCGTGGCATACATCTCCGCCACGGACGACGAGGCGCTGGAAGCCTTCCAGCTCTGCTCGCGTCTCGAAGGCATCCTGCCCGCCCTGGAGCCGAGCCATGCGCTCGCCAAGGTCATGGAACTCGCGCCGAAGAAGCCGAAGGATCACCTGATGGTGGTCAACATCAGCGGCCGTGGCGACAAGGACCTGTTCCAGATCGCCGAGCATCTGGGGAACAAGATCGCCTGAGATCTTCTCCCGTCATGGCCGGGCTTGTCCCGGCCATCCACGTCTTAAGGCTCCGGTTCAAGACGTGGATACCCGCGACAAGCGCGGGTATGACGCCTCTTCATCACGGTTTCACCCCGCCTCTCTCCCGTGCTAAAGACCCCGCCATGATCAAGCGCATCGAAGCCCGTTTTGAACAATGCCGTGCGGAAGGCCGCGCCGCCCTCGTCACCTATGTGATGGCCGGCGACCCGGATCCGGAAACCTCGCTGGCCATCCTGAAAAGCCTTCCCAGGGCCGGCGCCGATATCGTGGAGTTCGGCCTGCCCTTCACCGATCCCATGGCCGACGGTCCGGCGATCCAGGCGGCGGGCCTCAGGGCCCTGAAGGTCGGTCAGGACACGGTGAAGACCCTCGACCTCATCCGCCGCTTCCGGGCCGAGGACCAGGACACGCCCGTGATCCTCATGGGCTATTTCAACCCGATCTTCGTCTACGGCGTCGACCGCTTCCTCGCCGACGCAAAGGACGCCGGCGTCGATGGCCTCATCGTGGTGGATCTTCCGCCCGAGGAGGACGACGAGCTCTGCCTGCCGGCCCTGAAGGCGGGCCTTGCCTTCATTCGCCTTGCGACTCCGACCACGGACGATCACCGCCTTCCGGCGGTGCTCGCCAATACGGCTGGGTTCGTTTACTACGTTTCCATCACGGGCATCACCGGCGCTGCGACCCCGGATTTCGGCAAGGTCGCCTCGGCGGTGGAGCGCATCAAGCATCACACGCCTCTCCCTGTCGTGGTGGGCTTCGGCGTGAAGAGCGGCGCTCATGCGGCGGCGGTGGCCAAGGGCGCCGACGGCGTGGTGGTGGGCTCGGCCCTCATCGACGTGCTCAAGGGTACGTTGGACGATCAGGACCGCGCCACCTCGCGCACGGTCGAGGCCGTCACCACCTTGGTGAAGGAATTGAGCGAAGGCGTGCGCTCGGTGTCGAAGCGCGCAGCCGCTTGAAGATTACGAAACGTCATGCCCGCACTTGGTGCGGGCATCCACGCCTTCAAACGTGTGGAAAGACGTGGATGGCCGGGACAAGCCCGGCCATGACGAGAGGATTAAAGCGATGAACTGGATTTCCGAAGTCGTCCGTCCGAAGATCAAGACGCTCTTCAAGCGCGAGACGCCGGACAATCTCTGGATCAAGTGCCCGGATACGGGACAGGTCGTGTTCCACAAGGACGTGGAGGCGAACCAGTGGGTGATCCCCGGCTCCAATCATCACATGCGGATTTCCGCCACGCAGCGCTTGGCTCTCATGTTCGATGGCGGTACCTGGCTCGACGTGGCGCTGCCGGAAGTGCCTGTCGATCCGCTGAAGTTCCGCGACGAGAAGAAGTATATCGACCGCCTGAAGGATGCCCGCGCCAAGACCGGCCAGCAGGATGCCTTCAAGGTGGGCTTCGGCCGCGTCGAAGAGTTGCCGATGACCATCGCCGTGCAGGATTTCGGCTTCATGGGCGGCTCGCTCGGCATGGCGGCGGGTGAGGCCTTCATCAAGGGCGCCGAGACCGCACTCGACAAGAAGACGCCTTACGTGCTCTTCGCCGGTTCCGGTGGCGCGCGCATGCAGGAGGGCATTCTCTCCCTCATGCAGATGCCGCGCACCACGGTGGCGATCCGCCGCCTGCGCGACGCGCGCCTGCCCTACATCGTCGTGCTCACGAACCCCACCACGGGCGGCGTCACGGCGTCTTACGCGATGCTGGGCGATGTGCATCTCGCAGAACCCGGCGCGCTCATCGGCTTTGCCGGTCCGCGTGTGATCGAGCAGACCATCCGCGAGAAGCTGCCCGACGGCTTCCAGCGCTCCGAGTATCTGAAGGAGCACGGCATGGTGGACATGGTGGTGCACCGCCATGACCTGAAACCGACGATTGCCCGGCTGTCGCGCCTCTTCACCAAGGCTCCGGCCGTCGCTGCGTAATGGGTTTTTGTTTTCGCATGATCTTATCGGATAGCCGGATCCTGCTTTTCCGGATCATGCTTGGAGTAGGGCGATGGATTCCTCTGATGCGCTGATCGCGCGCTTTCTCGCCCTGCACCCGAAGACCATCGATCTGTCGCTCGGGCGCATTCAGCGGCTCTTGAAGCAGCTCGGAAACCCTGAGCGCCGCTTGCCGCCCGTGATTCACGTGGCGGGCACCAACGGCAAGGGCTCCACCATCGCCTTCATGCGGGCGATTCTGGAAAGCGCAGGCCTTGCCGTTCACGTCTATACCTCGCCCCATCTCGTGCGCTTCCATGAGCGCATCCGCCTCGGGCGCTTCGGCGGAGGGCATTACGTGACCGAGGATCGTCTCGTCGAGGCCTTCCGCCGCTGCGAGGCGGTGAATGCGGGCCAACCGATCACGGTGTTCGAGATCACCACCGCTGCGGCGCTCCTCATCTTCGCCGAGGAGCCTGCCGACGTGCTGCTGCTCGAAGTGGGATTGGGTGGACGCTTCGACGCCACGAATGTCATCGACAAGCCTGCGGCCGCCGTCGTCACGCCCATCGGTCACGATCACGCGGAATATCTCGGCACGACCTTGCAGGCCATCGCCAAGGAGAAGGCGGGCATCTTCAAGCGCGGATGCCCGGCGATCATCGCGCCGCAGGATTACGCGGAAGCCGATCAGACCCTTTTCAGCGAGGCGGAGCGCATCGGTGCTTCGCCTGTGCTCGTCGGCCAGCAGGATTTCTCCGTGCATGAAGAGGGCGGCCGCCTCGTCTATCAGGACGAAAAAGGCCTGCTCGATCTGCCGCGTCCCAAGCTCGTCGGGCGGCATCAGTTCACCAATGCCGGTACGGCTATCGCGGCTTTGCGTGCAGCAGGCTTCGAGAAATTCGAGACCTCCGCTTTCGAAGCAGGCCTCACCCGCGCGGAATGGCCCGGGCGCTTGCAACGTCTCTCGAAGGGCCGTCTGCCAGAGATCGCGCCTGAAGGCTGCGAGCTGTGGCTCGACGGCGGGCACAATCCCGATGGCGGGCGCGTTCTCGCCGCCGCCATGGCCGATCAGAGCGAGCGCTCCGATGCGCCGCTCGTCCTGATCACCGGCATGCTCGGCACCAAGGACAGCCAGGCTTTCTTCAAGAATTTTTCGGGCCTTGCGCGCGAGGTGATCGCGGTGCCGATCTCGGGCCAGATCGCGGCGCGCCCGGCGGAGGAGGTGGCGGCGATTGCGGGAAGCGTAGGGTTGACCACTTCCGTCGCGCCGAGCGTCGAATCCGCGCTCGCCTCGCTCCATAACTACGTTTGGGATCGCCCGCCCCGTGTCCTGATCTGCGGCTCGCTCTATCTGGCAGGAGAGGTGTTGGCAGCCAATGGAACGCTGCCTGAATAGGAAAAGCGGCCATGGCCACCAAAATCTACGTCAACCTGCCGGTGAAGGACCTTCAGCGGTCGGTGCGCTTTTTCAAGGCCATGGGCTTTGGCCTCAATCCCGAATTCTCTGATGAGAGCGCCGCCTGCATGGTGATCGCGGACAATATTTTCGCCATGCTGCTGACCGAGGCGAAGTTCCGGGAATTCGCCCGCAAGCCCGTTGCCGATGCCTCCAGGATGACCGAGATGCTCACCTCGCTTTCCGTGGAGAGCAGGGCGCGGGTCAATCAGCTCGTGGACAAGGCTTTGGCGCAGGGCGGCAGAGAAGTGCGCGAGCCGGAAGATCACGGCTTCATGTTCGGGCGCAGCTTCAGCGACCTCGACGGGCACATCTGGGAAATCATCTATTTGGATCCGAGCCGGATGAGACAGAGCTGATCGTTGCGCTCTCCGGTTCGGATAGCCCGTTTGCGCATTTGCCAATCCGGTTGCCTAGGCAGAACCTCCTCGGCGTCTGGAGCCGATCCGGCCCCATCAGGAGGCGCCGGCATGTCCGGCGGGAAGATCATGCCGCAATTCGTGATCGAGCGAAACATGCCAGGCGTGGGCAACGCGTCCGCCGACGATCTCAAAGGAGCTTCACAGACTTCGTGCGGGGTCCTGCGTGACCTCGGTCCGGAAATCCAATGGGTCCATAGTTACGTTACGGACGACAAGATCTACTGCGTCTATCGCGCACCGAACGAGGACATCATCCGCGAGCATGCCCGGCGCGGCGGATTTCCGGCAGATCGCATCTCGCAAGTTCGCGCCATGATCGATCCCACGACGGCCGAGTAGATCAATAACCCGGAACAGCAAAAAGGGGCCATGAGGCCCCTTTTTCATTCTTGATCTCTGCGAGCGATCAGGCCGAAGCCTGGATCCACTTGGTGAGATCGCCCTTCGGGGCGGCGCCGATCTTCTGGGCCACGACCTGACCGCCCTTGAACATCATGAGCGCCGGGATCGAGCGGATGCCGAGCTGTGAGGCGATCTGCGGATTCTCGTCCACATTCACCTTCGCGATCTTCACCTTGCCGGCCATCTCGTTGGAGATCTCTTCCAGAGCCGGGCCGATCATGCGGCAGGGGCCGCACCACTCGGCCCAGAAATCGACCACGACAGGCTCGGAGGATTGCAGGACGTCCTGCGCGAAGCTCGCGTCGGTCACCTTAAAGGTCGCCATCACATCACCTTTGAATTTTTGATACAGCGACTCAAGACGAGCCGCTCGACGATAGAGCCAAGGTAAGAACGGCGGTTTCGGGAATCAAGCAAGGGCTCTTTCCCTCACGCTGCTTTGATGAGGGTAAGAGCCGACTCAAGCTCCGGTTCCCTCAGCTCGTGGATCACCGGCCCCGTGGTCCAGACCAGGAAGGTGCGGATACGCTTGTCCGGATAGATCTCGGAGAGAAGCGTCCGGTAGAGCGCAAGCTGGGCCACATAGGATTGAAGCGGCGGCTGACCGGGCCTGGGCGCCCGTGCCGTCGTCTTGAAATCCGCCACCAGAACCTCGTTCTCCAGAACAGCCAGGCGGTCGATCTGGCCGGAGACCATGAGTTCCCCTTGAGCAGTCAGAACCTTGCCTGCGATGGGAGCCTCGGCGCGGGAGCCCGGCCCGAAGAGGGTTTTGAGATCCTCATGCTCCAGGACGTCGAGCGCATGGGCGACGACCGATTCGCGAAGCTCCACAGGAAGACGCGGCGCTCGGGCCCGCACATAGGCGCGCGCCATGGTTTTCCGATGCTCGGCGCCGAGGGCCGGCAGGCGTTCCAGCAAGGCATGGACCAGGGTGCCGCGAAGCCGTGCCTCGGGGGCATAGGGGCCGTCGCCCGGCCGGGTCATGCGCTCGGCGGCTCCCAGGGCGCTCGAGGGGCGGATCGGGGGCAGGGGCTCGGGTTCAGGCCTGGCGGGAAGGGTCAGCCAATCCGGCACCTCGAAGGGCTCGAGCGGCGCGATATCCGATTCAGCCGCGAGCGTGCGCGCCAAGGCCGAGCCCTCGCGCCAGAGGTCGATCGGTCCGTAAGGCGCTTCGCTGCGTTCCAGGCCGCCTGCCTTCTGCACAAGCCCATGGCGGATCATCTCGCACCAGGCTTCCTGCGGCGAGTCCTTGCGGCCCGTGAGATAGGGCGCGATCACCAGGCGATCCTTGGCGCGGGTCATGGCCACGTAGAGCAGACGGTTGTGCTCCTCGTAGCCTTTCGCATGCAGAAGATCGCGGGCCTCTTCCATCACGCTGCAATCGCCGCTCTTGCCCGGTGACCAGACGGGGATCGTCTCGCCTGCCTTGGTCCGCAATTGCAGCAGCGGCGGATCGCGGCCCAGAACCTCGCAGCCATCGATGAGAATGACGACGGGTGCCTCGAGACCTTTCGCTCCGTGCACCGTCATCACGCGCACTTCGTTGTTCACCGAGTCGAGATCGCGCTTGATCGTGTGCGAGGCGGATTCGAAGCGGTTGAGGAAGACGGTGAGCGAAGGCGTTTCCGTCATTTCCGACTGATGCGCGAAGCACAAAAATGCATCGATGGCATCGCCCGCTTCACTGCCGAGACGAGCGACAAGCTGCGAGCGTCCACCACGAGGTCCGAGCAATGTGGCGAAGAAGCCGAAGGGGCCGTGCTGCGCGGCGAGTTCGCGCCACGCCTGCAGCGCCTCGCAACCACGCTTCGCCTTCGCATTACCTGTTTGCGCATGACGCTGCAAAGCCGCATGCAACGACTCGTCATCCGCACGATCGGCGGCAATGCGGATGAGGTCATCATCGGTGAAGCCGACGAGCGGCGATTTCAGGGCAGTCGCGAGCCTCAGGTCGTCATCCGGCAGCAGCGCCGCGCGCCCCGCGGCCACGAGATCGAGCACGGCGATATGCTCGCCAATGTTGAGCCGGTCCGCGCCCGCCACCGGCACGCCTGCTTCCTTCAGCGCGCGGATCACCGCCTCGAAGGCCGCACCACGCTTGCGCACGAGAACGAGCACGTCGCCTGCCGTCCACACGCGACCGTTCTCGTCGCCCTTGGTGGTCCAGCACTTCACGGCCTGCGCGATGCGGCGCGCGACGACGACGGGCGGCGATTGCTGCTCGGGCTCATCGACGGGAAGAACCCAGGCCTCCGGCTCCTCCTCGTCGGCAGGCGTTTCGGTGGGCCACAATTCCACGAGGCCCGGCGCATGCGGACGGGCGCTCTCGTGCACGGTGCCCACCACCTTGTCCTCGAAAGAGAGGCCCTTGAAGTTCTTTTCAACCGCGAAGGTGGCATCGACCGCCGACAGCACGGCCCTGCCTGAGCGGAACGACATGGTGAGCGACACGTCCTCGAAGAGGAGATCCGCTTCGCGCACCTTCTTCGACCAGTCGCGGCGGGTGGTTTCGAATTCCTGCGGGGCCGCGCCCTGGAAGCCGTAGATCGACTGCTTGGGATCGCCCACCGCGAAGAGCGTGCGGATGCGCGAGCCGGCGGCGCCCTGACCTGCGGTGAAATCCTCCGTGATCCTGCGCAGGATGTCCCATTGCTGCGGGTTCGTGTCCTGCGCCTCGTCGATCAGCACATGGTCGATGCCGCGATCGAGCTTGTAGAGCACCCAGGCCGTGTCGCCGCGCGAGAGCAGCGCCAGCGTCTTGTCGATGAGATCCTGGAAGTCGAGCGCGCCGAGCCGCATCTTCGCCTGTTCGACACGGTCGTGGATTTCGGCGGCGAGCAGGAAAAGCGCCTGCGTGCGCTCCACGGCGCGGGCGGCCTTTTGCTTGTCTATGAGATTCCAGATGCGGCTTTGCTCATCGAGCAGTTTCTCTTTCAGGCTGTCGTCGATGTCCTTCGTCAGGAAGGCGGATCCCTTACGGGGCGTTCCGCCATCGGTGAGGAAGACGGAAAGGTAATGCTCGAGTTTGGCGGAGGAATCGATCGCTTCGGCTGCCGCAATCAGAGACGCGGCCCGCTTCTGATCGGTGCTTTTGCCCCTCAAAAGCTCCTGCGCGATGGCGGGCCAAGTCTCCGGTGTGAGCCCGCCCTCCAGCATCGTCAGTTCAATGCCTTCAAGCGTCTCGTCGGCTTTGAGACCAAGCTCCTGGCGCAGGCGCGCGATGCCTTTGGGATCGTGCAGGAAGGACTTGCAGCGGAGCGCCGCGTTAAGAGCGGACGTCAGCGCATCGCCCACCGCATCGACGCTGATGATGTCGAGCGCATCCTTCAAGTAAGGGAAGTTGCCGTTCGAAGCGTCCGCTAGCACGTTCTTCACGGCCTGCGCCAGCATTTCGTCGGTCTGGCTCTCGTCCAGCACGGCAAAGCGCGCGGGCACGTTGGCCTCGAAGGGCACGAGGTGCAGCAGGCGCTCGCAGAAGGCGTGAATCGTGTCGATCTTCAGGCCGCCCGGCGTTTCCACGGCGCGCGCGAAGAGCGTTCGGGCGAGCTTCACCTGTTGGCGCGCGGGCCTCTGGCCTTCGAGCTCCGTGAGTTCGGCCACGAGGCTTTCCTCGTCCATCGTCACCCAGCGTCCCAGCCGCTCGAACACGCGGATCGCCATGTTGGCGGCGGCCGCCTTGGTGAAGGTGAGGCATAGGATGCGCCCGGGCAGCGAGCCTGCGAGCAGCAGGCGCACGACGCGGTCGGTGAGCACCTTCGTCTTGCCCGCGCCGGCATTGGCGGACACCCATGCGGAGGCGCGCGGGTTCGCGGCGCGGCGCTGCGCCTCTTTGGTGTAGTCGGGAATGACGAGATCGTTGCTCATTCGCCGCCCTCAGCCCCGCCGGCGCTCGCCAGCGACCATTCCTTCACGCGCGCCAGATGATCGTATTCGGAAAAGCGCCGCGCATATTTCGGGAAGGGCCGCGAGACATAAGCCGCCTCGCCCTTCACGAAACGCGCGATCATGCCCTCGAAGCGGCGGCGATGCTCCTCCACGATCTCGGTAACAGTTCGAGTTTCTTTCCCAGTCGGTTTGATCTCGCGGGGATCAATGGGCTTTCGCCCGCCGGTGGTGTGAACGTAGACGAGGTCCGGCGTTTCCTTCGCCACGGCTAAGCCCTTGAAGGCGCCCTTCATCAGCATCATGGCTTCGAGCGTCAGCTGCGGCGAGAAGCCGGCATAGACTTCGCGCACGCCGGGAGGCTGTCCGGTCTTGAAGTCGATGATGGTGAAGCCGCCATCGCGGCGATGTTCGATGCGGTCGGCGCGCGCGCGAAGGTTGAAGATCGAGCCGTCGGGGAGCGGGATCGACAATCGGCCCGAGCGCTCGGCATAAACTTCCGCGATGTCGGGGCGACGCTGCTGCTCCCAGTCGAGGAAGGCGATGGCGAGCCGCTCGAAGCGCGGCCACCATTCGGCATAAAGTTCGGGATAGGCTTCCGCGATGTCGGCAAAGGCGACTTCGCCGAGCCCCAGCAGGATTTCCTGCGCGTGAGCGGGCAGATCCTTCGGGAACCGCTCGGCGAATTGGCCGACGACGTCGTGAATGATCGTGCCGCGATCGGCCGCACTCGGCGCAACCGCAATCGCTTCCAACGCATCGAGCTTCAAGACGTGGCGCGCGAAGATGGAATAGGGATCGCGCACCAGCGTCTCGACTTCCGTGACGCTTAAAGCACGCGGGAAGAGGGCAGGGTCGGGCTTCGGGCGCGGGCGCGGCAGTGGCGGGGCGGGCTCCGGTGTGTCGAGCGTGCGCGCAAGGCGGCGGTAGTACTCGCCCGCTTTCACCATGCGCTCCCACACCTCCTTGCCGGTAAAAGCCTTGAGGCGCTGCAGGAAGCGCGAGGGCACCATGGGCGATCCGTCGCGCTTCTGCGCGCGGGTGATCACCACGTCATGGGTGCCGAGCGCCTGCACGAAATCGTGCGCGGTCTGGCCGATGCGCCGCTCCGGCGGCATCAGGCCGACGCGGGCGCGCATGGGCCGGTTGAGGAACGCATCCGTGACCGTGCGCGGCGGCCACGTGCCTTCATCCAACCCGCCGAGCACGACGCGGTCGACCGAGAGAAGGCGTGCTTCGAGGAGACCAAGGATTTTCAAACGGCGATGCGTGGAGCGCGGCGAGGGGCTCAAGGAGCGCTGCTTGGCGAGCGCGGCGAAGAAGGCGGGATAATCGACGAAGCGGCCCTCGAGCGGATGGCCTTCCTCTTCGCGGATATCCGAGTTCTCGAGATCGTCGAAGAGGGCGGCAAGCGGTTCGAGCGAAGGCTCACTTTCTCCCACTTCATCCTCAGGCGCCGCGCAGAGCCGCTCGAAAGCGCGCCGGTGATGCTCCACCAGAGCCATCAGATCGATACGTTCCTCGCCATAGACGGCGGGTGTGAAGGTCTGGAAGGCAAAACCCAACCGCTGCAGCAGCGTGTCGGCGAGGTCCCAATCCGCATCGTTCAGGCGCGCGCGGGGACGTGGCGTGCGATGGTCCTTTTCCGTGCGACGCGTGGCGAGGGCTGCGCGCATGCCTTCGATGCCGGGGGCGGGCGCAGGGCCGCGCAAAACGCCGACTTCGAGAACGCTCGCCGCGTGTTCGACGGTGGCGCGTGGGAAGCCCAGACGCACCAGCGGGTGCGCAAGCAGCGAGAGCAGTCGCACGGGGCTCAAATCATCGGCTGCAGCTTCCGCCGTCAGGCGTGCGAGACGTCCTGCGGGCGTATCGGCGAGCGGAATGCCCGCTGAATCCTCTACGCTCAATCCCCAGCGGGCGAGTTCCGCCGTCACGCGTGCGGCCAGCGCGCGGTCAGGTGTCACGAGAGCGGCAGTCCTGTCGGGATGCACGAGCGTCTCGCGCAGGGCGATCGCGATGGCGAACGCCTCTTCGCGCTCGTCCATGGCTTCGATGATGGTGAGGCCGTCGCAGCCGCTGCGGCTCATCGCCAAACGCTCTTCCGGCGTAATGAGGGCCCAGCGATCCGTGGTGTCGGCGGGGCGGAGCGCTTCCGAGAGCAGGTGATTGCGCGCGCGCGCGGCCTCCGGCAGCTCGCCAAGGATGGTCACGGCGGAGCGCGGAAGGCGCAGGTGCCTGTCCATCAGGCGGCGCAGCGACGCCTGCGGGTGGCCGTGAACCGGATCGGTGTCGTCATTGCCAACGCCGCCGATGGTGGACCAGCTATCTTCGTCGAGATCCGTGTCAAGGCCGGGAAGCACGATGGCGCCGCGCGGCAGGCGCGCGATGATCGACATCAGATGCGCGGTCGCAGGCACGGAGCCGGTGGAGCCCGCGACGATGATGGGATTATCAGGGCGTTCGCGGGTGAGGCGGCGCGCCTCCGCCTCGATCAAAGCGGTGCGTCTTTGAGCCGGGTCGCTCGCCTGGCGCTCAGCCAAAATCTTCGGCCAGTTCTCGCTCGCGATCTGCACGAAGTGGCGCGTGATCTCGAAATATTTCGAGTAGTCGGAATCGACCGCGAGTTCGAGGGCATGCCAGTCGATGCCTTCCGTCGTGAAGGCATCCATGAGCGTTTCGAGATCGCCGGCAAGATTCACCGCATCGGCGGGAGAGGCGGGCACCATGAAGGGCACTTCGGGGCCGAGCTGCAGCAGCGCGCGGTCCACTTCCGCCGACCAGCGCTGCACGAGGCGCGTGAGGATGAGACGGCGCTCCAGCGGCGGAATGGGCGGCTTCAGGCTCGCGGCTTCCGCAAAGGGCGTGCCTTCCAGGCCTGTCAGCTCGAATTCGGCTTCATCCGTCTCGCCCAGGGGCACGATGCGCGGCAGCAATTGAGCACGGCCTGCGCCGCGCTCAGCCAGCAGCGCGATCAACGCGCGGGTGGCGCGGCGCGTCGGAACGTAGATGGTGACGTCGGCGAGAGCGGCAGGCTCATCGGAGAGCGGGCCGACGAGGCGGCCTTCAAGCAGCGCGTCCACCAGGGCCGGCAGGAAGGCACAACCCGGAGGGATCGAGAAGACGCGCGGCAAATCTTTTTGAGCAAGCATGATCTGATCGGAAAACCGGTCTCCACTTTTCCGGATCATGCTCGGCACTCTGCAACTTCATCGCGTGCTGGCGGCAAGGCACTTTTCTGCCTCGGCAATCGTGTGAGGCTCTCCAACATGCAGCCATTGCCCCGTCAGAGGCAAGCCGTAGAGGCGTCCTTTCGCGATGGCCCGGTCGTAGAAAGCGTTGGCCGAGAAGGCTCCTTCGGGCGTCCCGACGACCAGTTCCGGCTTCAGGATGGCCACGCCTGCGTAGACGAAATCCGCACTGGGGTCGTCTCCACGACGATGCAGGCGGCCGTCCGCATCGCGGTGAAAGTCGCCGCGTCCCTCATAGCCAACACTTGTGGATAACGGGGCGACGAGCATCAGAATGTCCATGCACTCAGGCTCCCAGGCCGACACGAGGCGCTTCAGATTTGGGCTTTCGCCCTCGATCCACATGGAATCGGAATTGAAGGTGACGAAGGGATCATTTCCCAGCAGCGGCAGCGCCTTCTTCACGCCGCCGCCGGTTTCGAGAAGTTCAGACCGCTCGTCGGAAATCACGATCTGCGGGAAGGTGCGCATGCGCAGGTGCCCTTCCAGCATGTCAGCGAAGTGGTGCACGTTCACGATCACCTTTCCGATGCCGGCTTCGTGCAGCTTGTCGAGCGCGAAATCGATCAGGCTCTGCCCCGCCACCTTCACGAGGGGCTTCGGGATAGAGGCCGTAATCGGCAGCATGCGCTTGCCGAGACCCGCAGCAAGGACGATGGCGGTGTGGGGCTTGCGTTGGGACAACTGGGACACTGAAATCGCTCAAGAAGAAGGGGGCGTCTCATCCTCGAGCGGAATGAGGCGCGGCAGGTAAGTCTCATACCAGACCTTGAGTTTGCCTAAGGCCGGGTGCGCGAGGTTGCGGGTGAGATAGGTCTCAATCCGCGGCAGATGCTTCAGATAATGCGGCTTGCCATCGCGCCGGTCGAGGCGCGCAAAGATGCCGAGGATCTTCGTGGCGCGCTGCGCCGCCATGATCGCATAGGCGCGGGCAAAGCCCGAGACGTCGAAATCGGGATCGGCCGCTTTGCGCTCGCGGGCATAGAGGCCGATGAGCTTCAGCTCCAGATCCGCCGGCACGGTCACGCGCGCATCCTGCAGGAGAGAGGCGACATCATAGGCCGGCGAGCCCAGCACCGCGTCCTGGAAGTCGATGAGGCCCACGCGCTGCAGGCCTTCGCGCTCAGGCATCCAGATGAGGTTGGGCGAGTGATAATCGCGCAGGATCCAGGTGACGGGGCCTGCGAGAATTTCACCCAAAGCTTCCGTCCAGAGATTGACGAATTCCGCGCGCGCGGAGCCGGAGAGCTGCGTGCCGATGATGTGCGGCACATACCAGTCGGCAAGAAGCTCCACCTCGATGAGCAGCGCTTCGAGATCATAGGGCGGAATCTCATGCTCGATGCCATCGGAGACCGGCAGCACCTGCGGCAGCTCTGTGCTGTGCAGTTTCACGAGAAGGCGCGTCGCTTCCGCATAGCGCTCGGGGATCGGGCCGTTCTCGTCGACCACCGGTTCGGAACCAAGGTCCTCGATCAGCAGGAGTCCCGTATCGAGGTCCTCGCCGTAGATGTAGGGCGCGCTGAAGCCCAACGCGCGCAGGCCCTTGTCCATGGCCACAAACGCATGAACGGTTTCGGCGAGTTTTGCGATGGTCGTATAGGGTTTGCCGCGCCGCACGGGCGGGCCGACGGGCCGCGGCGGCGAGATCATCAAAAGCGCGGTCTCGCCGTTCGGCTTCACCAATCGCTCGTAGGAGCGGATCACGGAAGCGTCGCTCGGCATCGGCAGGCGCGTGGCATCCGACCAGCCGCAGCGATCCACCAGATTGCGGAACGCCTTGATGCGCTGCAGGCGCGAGGCGAAGGCGCCGGTACCGGTGAGCATGGCGACGCGGCCACGGCCTCCAGGCCCCATATCGAGGTGAATATCGAGGTGCTCGGGGTTCAGCCCATCCTCAGCCCGCTCCGGCCACTCGACGAGCGCGATGGCGTTTTCCGTCAATTCCTCCCAGCCCAGCTCCACCAGCTCATAGCCACCCGAGAGGCGATAGAAATCCGCATGCACGATAGGGCAGACCGGGCTGTCGTAAACCTGCATCAGGGTGAAGGTGGGGCTCGGGACCTCGAGCTCCGGGTCATTCGCAAGGGTGCGCACGAGGGCGCGGGCGAAGGTGGTCTTGCCGGCGCCAAGTCCTCCTGAGAGGGTCACAAGATCGCCGGGCTTTAATTCCTCCGCGAGCTTGCGGGCGAAATTCTCCGTGGCCTCGTGATCGGGAAGCGTCACGATCCATGCGACTTGGGAGACATCCTGCTCGGACATAAGGGCCAATCCATTCACCATCACAGGGTCCTACTCGGCAGCCATAGGAGTTAGCGCGGAGGGGCCGGATCGGCCATCGGAGGGAGATTCCTGCCGGTCATTGGGGAAGATGCAGGTCACCGTGGTGCCCTGGCCCGGCGCGGAGGTGAGATCGATGCGCCCGCCGTGAAGCTCCACGAAGGAGCGGACGATGGACAACCCCAAGCCCACGCCCCGGTGGCGGGTGCCCAATGTGTGGCTCTCGAAACGCTCGAAGATGCGCGCCTTGATCTCCGGCGGGATGCCACGGCCCTGGTCCTTCACCTCGAAGATGACCTCGCTGCCGCGCTTGCGGGCAGAGACCGTGATGGTCTGACCCGGCGAGGAGAAGCCCACCGCATTCGAGAGCAGATTGAACAGGATCTGCCGCACGCGCTTGCCATCCGCCACGAAGGTGCCGATGTCGCCCGGCGTATCGATGACGAGATGGAGCGATGATTCCGCCAGCCGATCCTCGAGCCCGCGCATCGCGGCCTCGATGGTGGAGCGGATATCGACGATCTCCGGCGTGAGCTCCAGCGAGCCTGTGTCGATGGAGGCAAGATCCAGGATGTCGTTGAGGATCGCGAGCAGCGCCGCCGAGGAGCGCATGATGTGATCCGCATAATCGCGTTGGCGCGGGTTGAGCGCGCCCACGGTCTCGTCGCCAAGCAACTGTGTGAAGCCGATGATGTTGGTGAGCGGCGAGCGCAGCTCGTACGACACGTGGTGCACGAATTCGTCGCGAAGCCGCGAGGCACGCTCCAGCGCTTCGTTGCGCTCGGTGAGCGCGCGCTCCACGTTCACGCTCGCGGTGACATCGGTGAAGCTCAACAGCGTCGCGCCGTCGGGCAGAGGTTGCGCCGTGCAATCGAGCGCCGAGCCATCAGGCCGCTCGATGCGGCAGGAGAGGCCCATGCGCATGTCGGCGAGGCCAACCACTGCGCCGCGAATGTCGATCCACGGCTCCTCTTGCGGCGCCAGCAGGCGGCAAGCCTTGATGATCGTTTCGACATGCGGATTCTGCGTCAGCATGTCGGGGGCCAAGTTCCACATTTCCGCGAAGGCACGGTTGTGCAGCTTGAGGCGTCCGTCCGAGCCAAACACCGCCACGCCCTCTTTGAGCGTGTTGAGCGTCTCACCCTGCACTTGGGTCAGCGAGTTTACCTGCGATGCGAGTTCGAAGCGCTCGCTCACGTCGTCGAACAGATAGGTCACGCCGCCTTGCGGATTGGGATTGATCACCACACGCAAGGTGCGGCGGTCGGGCAGATGCCACCAGGTTTCCTGCTGCTCGACCGAGTGATAGCCGTTGAGGAAATCCGCCTTCCAGGCGCGGAAATCCGCTTGCTCCGGCAGCTTGCGCGCGGTGCGCAGACGATCAAGGACCTCGCTGTCCGTGGGACGCGAGGAGAGGAAGGCTGCATCCAGGCCCCAGAGGCGCTGATAAGCGGCGTTGCTGAAGATCAGCGTTTGCGATCCATCGAAGATCGCGACCGCCGTCGGGAGCTGATCGAGCGTGCGCACATGCGCATCCATCTGCCGCTGCAGATCGGTGCGCACGGCCTCCAATTCCGATACGTCTACCGCAATGCCCGCGCTGCCGCCTGCGGTGGGGCGTTCGATCACATCGAGAACGGCGCGCTGGCCTGCAACGACGGCCGTCACACGCGCCGCATAGGTCGCATCGCTCTTGCGCTGGCGGCGCGCGTCGTCGCGCGCACGTTCGCTCAGGAGCTCGAGGGAGCGGGCAATCGCATCGTCGAGATTCGGCGCTTCGACGGCGCGTAAGTAGGCTTGGTTCGCCCAGAGCAGCTTGTCGTCCGCATCGCGGATCCAGAGCGGATAAGCCACGTCGTCGAGCAGCATGGTCATGGAGCGCAGATCGCTGCGTGCGTTGGCAAGATCAGCGCGTATCTTCAGCAGATCGGCGCGGTCGCCGGTCACGTCGCGCAGACGCAGGATCGCGCGGCCGCCGATGGTCCGGCCTTCCACATCGATGAAGCGGTTGGACAATGTGCGTGCCACCTGGCGGAACGCTTCGCCACGCTGCCTCAATTGCTCGAGGGATGATTCTGCGGCGGCCGCGTCGCTCGGCTGCATCCAGGTGCCGAAGGCAAGCGCGCGTCGGGCAGGCGCCCCCTCGCCGATGATGGAAGGATCGCCCTGGAAACGCGGCTCGCTGTCCCGTCCCTGCCAGCTCACCAGCAACTGCCGCTCGGAACCCATGAGCAGGGTTGCGAGATCATCCGAGCCGCGTAGAACCGCGAGCTCCTTTCGCAAGGCGCGTTCCACCCGCGCGGAGCGGCGCCGCTCCTGCATCAGCAACAGGGAGGTGATGGTGGTGAGCGACACGAGGCCCATGAAGAGGCCGAAGGCCGCAGCGCTGTGCAGGTTGAAACCGTAAAGATAAGCGAGGACGTCGGAGGCCTTTTCCATCAGCCGAAAGGGCTCGTCAGCGGCCAGCGCCGCTTGCGAGGTTCCGGAGAGAAGCGTCAGGCTCAAGGGCACGCGGACGAAGCCTGCGAGGATGCCTGCCTCGCCTCGGCTTCCGTTTTGATGCTCCCCTAGCCCGGCCATGCCGTGCGGTCCTCCCCCAATACAAGCGGCCTTCAACAGGCCAAGTGTGTTCACGCCTCCGGAGCTTTTTCTATTGCTCCAGAAGAGATACCGCCTACGCATGAACGGAACTGCCGGCATGGTTTCACAAAAAACCGCGGTACCGCCGGTCGAATCGCGTTCACTCTAGACCACCCCTGACTCCGCCAGGAAGAGGGTTAACGTCGGCTTAATCTTCCTTTGGAGAAGCTGTGCGCAATTGGTGGAAAGCTATTGCATTTACGACACACGCATGACGCTGCGGCACTCTGTCGATTCGATCGTGGAAACTATGAAAAAGCCCGGCATGGAGCCGGGCTTTCTTGAGGCATTTCGTAAGGGAAGGGCCGATCAGTAGCGGTAGTGGTCCGGCTTGAACGGGCCGGTCTCCTTGACGCCGATATAGGATGCCTGGTCGGGACGCAGCTTGGTGAGCTTCACGCCGATCTTCTCGAGGTGCAGGGCAGCCACCTTCTCGTCAAGGTGCTTGGGCAGGGTGTAGACCTTGCGCTCGTACTTGCCCTGGTTGGCGAAGAGCTCGATCTGAGCGAGCGTCTGGTTCGTGAAGGAGGCCGACATCACGAAGGACGGGTGACCCATGGCGTTGCCGAGGTTCACGAGGCGGCCTTCCGACAGCAGGATGATGCGGTGGCCGTCGGGGAACTCGATCTCGTCCACCTGCGGCTTCACGTTGTTCCACTTGAGGTTCTTGAGAGCCGCAACCTGGATCTCGTTGTCGAAGTGGCCGATGTTGCAGACGATGGCGCGGTCCTTCATCGCCCGCATGTGGTCGATGGTGATCACGTCCTTGTTGCCGGTCGCGGTGACGAAGATGTCGGCGCGGGGAGCAGCATCCTCCATCGTCGTGACCTCATAGCCTTCCATGGCGGCCTGGAGCGCGCAGATCGGATCGACTTCCGACACCAGCACGCGGCAGCCCGCCTGGCGCAAGCTGGCAGCCGAGCCCTTGCCCACGTCGCCGAAGCCCGCGACCATGGCGACCTTGCCGGCCATCATCACGTCCGTGCCGCGGCGGATGCCGTCGACCAGCGACTCGCGGCAGCCATAGAGGTTGTCGAACTTCGATTTCGTGACCGAGTCGTTCACGTTGATCGCGGGGAAGAGGAGCTTGCCCTCCTTCTCCATGATGTAGAGGCGGTGAACGCCGGTGGTGGTCTCTTCCGACACGCCCTTGATCGAGGCGGCGAGCTCGGCGAACCAGCCCTTCGGCTTCTCCGAGAGCAGGCGCTTGAGAAGGGCGAAGAAGACTTCCTCTTCCTCGGAGCCGGGCTTGTCGAGGAAGGCGGTGTCGCCCTGCTCGGCGCGCAGACCCATGTGGACCAGCATGGTGGCGTCGCCGCCGTCGTCGAGGATCATGTTCGGCATGCCGCCATCATGCCAGTCGAAGAGCTTGGCGGTGAAGTCCCAGTACTCCTTCAGGGTCTCGCCCTTGTAGGCGAAGACCGGGATGCCGGCGGCGGCGATCGCAGCGGCAGCGTGGTCCTGGGTGGAGTAGATGTTGCAGGACACCCAGCGGATGTCGGCGCCGAGGCTTTTAAGGGTCTCGATCAGCACCGCGGTCTGGATCGTCATGTGGAGCGAGCCGGCGATGCGGGCGCCCTTCAGCGGCTGCTTGGGGCCGTATTCCTCGCGCACGGCCATGAGGCCCGGCATCTCGGTCTCGGCAATCGAGATCTCCTTGCGGCCGAAATCGGCGAGGCCGATGTCTTTAACGATGTAGTCCTGAGCCATGATGGCCTCCGTGCACCCGTGGGGTTTCAATTCGCGCTGTCTCTACCAGAGAGCCGCCCGGGAGGCAATCAAGATATAAAGATGTCTTTATATGCTTCGGTTTTTCCAAAGGCGCGCTTATCCCGTTGAACGATCTCAAAACCGCGCTGCGTCCGGAATGCTCTTCCCGTGCCTGATTTTCCTCGTCATGGCCGTCCCCGGACTCGATCCGGGGACCAGTCCCGGCCATCCACGCCTTTCATGCGCCCTAGCTTTAAGACGTGAATCCCCGGAACAAGTCCGGGGATGACGGGGCTTGAACCTTAAAGCGAGAGGGTGTGCGCTACTGGCGCTCACTCCTCCTCACCGAACTTGTTGGCGAGAAGGTCGTCGATGGCCTGGAGGCAGGCCTGGGCGTCCTGGCCCTTCGCGGCAACGGTGATCGTGGTCCCCTGAGCGGCGGCCAGGGTCAGGAGACCCATGATCGAGCGGCCGCCGACCGTCTCGCCGCAGCGGGTCACGGTCACGTCGGCGTCGAAGCGCTCGACGGTCTGCACGAACTTGGCCGATGCCCGGGCGTGCAGGCCCCGGCGATTGATGATCGGGAGCTCCCGGACCTCGGCCCCGTCGGGAACAGGAGACGGGGGGCAATCCTGGTCGAGGGGCTGATCCATGGTTCTTATTTTCCCGACAGAACGCGCGAGGCGATGTTGATGTATTTCCGCCCCGCCTCCTGCGCGTGGGAGACCGCGTCGTTCAAGGGCTCCTCGTCGCGGACGGAAGCCAGCTTGATGAGCATGGGCAGATTGATGCCGGCCACCACCTCGACGGAGCCGCCGTTCATGCAGGACAGGGCGAGGTTCGAGGGTGTCCCCCCGAACATGTCGGTCAGAACCACGACGCCTTGACCCGAGTTGACCCGGCACACGGCGGCCATGATGTCCTTGCGCCGTGTTTCCATGTCGTCGTCAGGGCCAATCGTGATCGTCTCAAGCTGCTCTTGAGGACCCACGACATGCTCCAGCGCGGCTTTGAATTCCGTCGCGAGCTGCCCGTGGGTGACGAGCACCATTCCAATCATATTGTTCCGAGTCCAAACGCTCCGAGAGCGGAGCCGCTATTTTGTGCACCGCGAAGCCAAGCGCAAGAGCATTGAGAGGAAAAGTTCATCACAGTGTCAACACCGTGTCGCAAACACCACTCAGGCGCCCAAGGGCAATGCTCGCAAAACTTGCCCCGGCCCGCATGCGGATGCGAGGGACCATGACGCCGCATAGAACAATGTTTCCGTCTTCCGCTTCCGGA
This sequence comes from Microvirga vignae, assembly GCF_001017175.1. GTDB lineage: Bacteria > Pseudomonadota > Alphaproteobacteria > Rhizobiales > Beijerinckiaceae > Microvirga > Microvirga vignae. The sequence goes on from NZ_LCYG01000016.1 coordinate 345,270, forward strand.
AAGCGCGGCGGGTCTTCGCTGAGATCGATGACGAGGCGGATGACGGCGGCGGGCTCGTAGGGCTGACGGGTGATGCCCAGACCATGGATCTCCAGGTGGCCGGCGAGCGGCTCCACCGGGCTTGCCAGGAGGCGCCCGTGCTCGACGCGGAGACTGGTTCTGTCATCGCCGACAAGGCAGCCGAACCGGCCTGCCTGGATGGCGTGAAGCACCATCTCTCGCGCCAGGGTCGATTTGCCCGAGCCCGAGCGACCCCGGATCAGAACACCGGCTTCGCCGATGACGACGCAGGACGCATGGATGGTTTCAGGCTGGCTCAAGGCGTCTTCTCTCCTTCAGCCTTTCTAGCCTGTTCCCGCCTGGCCGCCTCCTTCTTCGCCTGCTCCTTCTTGCCCTTCGGATTCTCGGCCGTGGGCAGGCGGATGATGAAGCGGGCGCCGAGCCGCTTCGGCTCGCCGGTCTCGTCCGGCGGGCCGAGCCGGTTTTCGGCACGGATCTTGCCGCGATGAGCCTCGATGATCTGCCGGGAGATCGACAGCCCCAGGCCGGAATTCTGGCCGAAGCCCTGGTTGGGCCGGTCCGTGTAAAAGCGCTCGAAGATGCGGTCCAGGGCATCGGGCTCGATGCCCGGACCGTTGTCCTCCACCAGGACCTCGGCCTCGGTCTTCCGCCGCCGCAACGTCACGCGCACCGGTGCATCGGGAGGCGAGAAGGAGCGGGCATTGTCGATGAGGTTGTTGAACACCTGGCCAAGACGGCTGTCATGGCCGAGGACCAGGAAGGCATCGCGGCCGCGCGGATGGCTCTCGATGCTGAGCTCGACGAGCGGGTCGTGCTCCTGCCGACGCTCGTTGGCCACCGACACCACCGCATCGAGCAGACGCGTCATGTCCACCGGTTCCGCATCGGCACGGGCGAGTTCCGCATCGAGCCGCGAGGCATCGGAGATGTCGCTGATGAGCCGGTCGAGGCGCTTCACGTCGTGCTGAATGATCGACATGAGGCGCCCGCGGGATTCGTCGCTGCGGGCGAGAGGCAGGGTTTCCACGGCGCTCCGGAGCGACGTGAGCGGGTTCTTCAGCTCATGCGCCACGTCCGCCGCAAAGCTCTCGATGGCGTCGATGCGATTGTAGAGCGCCTTCGTCATGTCGCGCAGCGCGCCGGACAGGTGGCCGATCTCGTCCGAGCGATTGGTGAAATCCGGGATCTCCTGGCGGGACTTGGTGCCCCAGCGAACGCGCTCCGCTGCTTCCGCCAAGCGGCGCACGGGGCCCGCGATCGCGCCTGCGAGGAAAAGCGAGAGCACGATCATCACGACCGCCGCCACCAGGAACACCTGGAGCAATGCAAAGCGTTCGGAGGCGATGATGGCGTCGATGTCGCCTTCCTGCGTCGAGAGCAGCAATACGCCCTGCACCGTGCGAAAGCGCTGGATCGGCACTGCGACGGAGACGATGGTCTCGCCGCGCGTGTTCACACGCACCACACTCGATTGCTGGCCTGAGAAGGCCTGCTGGACTTCCGAGAGGGACTTGCCGTTGACGGGGCCCGCCTCCTCCTGCACCGGGCGCTTGGTGCGCCGGAACATCTTGCGCACGCTGTTCCAGGTGCGCTCGATGGTGCTTGCCGTATCCTCCACATTGGCGACCGGCGGCAGGTCCATCCGCAGGATGTCGCCGCGGGAATAGAAGTTGCGGGAATCGAGCAGGAGCAGGCCGTCCCGGTCGAAGATGCGGGCGCGGGTCTGGGTGGGGGTCACGAGACGCCGCAGCAGGGGGGCGACGCGCTCCGGGTTGATGGAGAATTCGAGCGAGGAGAGGCTCTCGTCGTTCAGGCGCTCGGTCTCGCCCGCCTGCATCTGGAGGAGCTGGTCAGGATCGAGGGTGATGGTGTTGGTTTCCACCGTCGCGGAGCTCGCGATGGCGCCGGCGATGATCTCGCCTTGCGTGAGCAGGCTCTGCACCCGCGCCTCGATGAGGCCTTCGCGGAACTGGTTGAGGTAGAGAAAGCCCACGAGTAGGGCCACGAGGCCCGCGAGATTGAGCACGACGATGCGACGCGTCAGGCTCGACGAGGCGCGCTGGTAGAGCATGCGGCCGAAATCCTGCAGCCGCGCCAGGATGCCACGAGGAGCAGGCGGATCGTCGGGCGACGCCTCGGCGTGGATGGGATCAGCCTTCATGCCACTCATTCAGCCACGGCCCGAGAGATCTTTTCGGACCATGCCCGTCTTTCCTGGTTGTCCTCTGCCGTCGAAGGCAGGCGTCTTCAGGCGTTAAGCTTCCTTGAAGCGATAGCCGACGCCGTAAAGGGTCTCGATCATTTCGAAACTTGGGTCAACCACCTTGAACTTTTTGCGCAGGCGCTTGATGTGGCTGTCGATGGTGCGGTCGTCCACATAGACCTGATCGTCATAGGCAGCATCCATCAGGGCATTGCGGCTTTTCACCACGCCGGGGCGTGTGGCGAGCGCCTGCAGGATCAGGAATTCGGTCACGGTGAGCGTCACCGGCTCGCCCTTCCAGGTGCAGGCGTGGCGCTCCGGGTCCATCTTCAGCTGGCCGCGCTCCAGGGCCTTCGGGTCGGCCTCTTTGGGGGCGCTCTGGTCCTTGGGAGCGAAGCGGCGCAGCACCGCCTTCACGCGCTCGACCAGGAGGCGCTGGGAGAAGGGCTTCCGGATGAAGTCGTCCGCGCCCATTTTCAGGCCGAACAATTCGTCGATCTCCTCGTCCTTGGAGGTCAGGAAGATCACGGGCAGGTCAGACTTCTGGCGCAGGCGCCGCAGCAGCTCCATGCCGTCCATGCGCGGCATCTTGATGTCGAAGATGGCAAGATCCGGCGGCGCATGCTTCAGGCCGTCGAGGGCGGAGGCCCCGTCGGTATAGGTCTGGATGCGATATCCCTCCGCCTCAAGGGCGATCGACACGGAAGTCAGGATGTTGCGATCGTCATCGACAAGAGCGATCGTGGGCATGAACTCTTCCCTAAGCTTACACGGACGATGGTCGCGTGACGTATCGTTCGACAACGCAGAAGGCCTTAAAGTGTGCCCAACTGCGCCTTACTCGTGGCATAAATATGGTTACACACAGCCCAAGTACCAGGGCTAAGCCATGCGATAGTGGTGTCCAGGAAGCGCGCGTTCAACAGGAGATGAATGATCCCAGGCCATTTTCGGCCCGATTTGCCGCACGAGAAGGGCTGCCCAGAGCCTGGAAGCATTGCACGATGGAGGCCTCTCCCGTCAATCCTTCCAAAGAACTCTGCGGCAAATGCTGAAAATCCAGGCGAACTACCCTGGATGGGTCTAGCGCCGCAAAAAATAGAATGCCATGGAATGCCCTCGGTTGACGGCTTAGCCGCCTGACCTAAACATCCTTAGTTCAAGCGGATTTGCGGGAGTGGACTGCACCGCTTGAGTGCAACAATGTGACGGCCATCTGAAAGGCGGCACATCCGGCTGCTCGACGATCGGCGACCAGGAGAAGTCTTCCGTGGATAACATCGGCGTCTTCAACAGCGCTCAAGGCGCGGAGGCCATCGGCTTTCGCAATCTCAAAAAAGTCTACTGGAACCTCGAAGCCCCCGCACTCTATGAGCATTCCCTGACAAGGGCTGAGACCAAGCTCGTGAAGGGCGGCGCTCTCCTGGCCGAGACCGGCGTTCACACGGGCCGTTCGCCCAAGGACAAGTTCGTGGTCCGGGACGAGAACACCGAAAGCACCGTCTGGTGGGACAACAACGGCTCCATCACCCCGGGCCATTTCGACGCTCTGCTGCAGGATTTCCTCGCCCATGCCGAGGGCAAGGAGCTGTTCGCGCAGGATCTCTATGGCGGCGCAGATCCGGCCTATCGGATCAAGGCGCGGGTCTTCACGGAATTCGCCTGGCACTCCCTGTTCATCCGCAACCTGCTGATCCGCCCCGAGGCGGGCGAGCTGCGGGATTATGTGCCCGGCCTCACCATCATCGACCTTCCGTCCTTCAAGGCCGATCCGGCCCGCCACGGCTGCCGCACGGAAACGGTGATCGCCTGCGACTTCACCCGCAAGATCGTGCTGATCGGCGGCACCTCTTATGCCGGCGAGATGAAGAAGTCGGTCTTCACCTATCTCAACTACGTTCTGCCCCCGCAGAAGGTCATGCCCATGCATTGCTCCGCCAATGTGGGCCATGACGGGGACGTCGCCGTATTCTTCGGCCTCTCCGGCACCGGCAAGACCACGCTGTCGGCCGACCCGAACCGCATCCTGCTCGGCGACGACGAGCATGGCTGGGGCCCGAACGGCGTGTTCAACTTCGAGGGCGGCTGCTACGCCAAGACCATCCGCCTCTCGCGGGAAGCGGAGCCCGAGATCTTCGCGACCACCGAGCGCTTCGGCACGGTTCTGGAGAACGTGGTGGTCGACCCCATCACCCGCGTTCCGAACTTCGACGATGCGTCCAAGACGGAGAACACGCGCTGCGCCTATCCGCTGGACTTCATTCCGAATGCGAGCGCTACCGGCCGCGCAGGGATTCCGAAGAACATCGTGATGCTCACCTGCGATGCCTTCGGCGTTCTGCCCCCCATCGCCAAGCTCACGCCGGCGGAAGCCATGTATCACTTCCTCTCCGGCTACACCGCGAAGGTGGCGGGCACGGAAAAGGGCGTGAAGGATCCGGAAGCCACCTTCTCCACCTGCTTCGGCTCGCCCTTCATGCCGCGCCATCCTTCGGAATACGGCAACCTGCTGCGCGATCTCATCGCCAAGCACTCGGTGGATTGCTGGCTCGTCAATACGGGTTGGACCGGCGGCAAATACGGCGTCGGCCGTCGCATGCCGATCCGCGTCACGCGCCGCCTGCTCACCGCTGCACTCGACGGTTCGCTCTCCCGCGCCGATTTCCGCCGCGATCCTTACTTCGGCTTCGCGGTGCCGACATCGGTGCCCGGCGTCGAGCCGCACATCCTGTATCCGGTGAAGACCTGGCAGGATAAGGCGGAGTTCGCCGAGACCGCCAAGCGCCTGATTGCCATGTTCAACGAGAATTTCAAGCGCTTCGAAGGCCACGTCGATTCAGACGTGCGCTCGGCAGCGCCGCAGATGTCGATTGCGGCTTAAAAAGCTGCCATCATCGAGACCACAGGAGCGGCGGCTTTAGGGCCGCCGCTTCGCGTTGGGGATACAGGCATGGATGTTCTCGTCACCGGCGCCGGCGTTGTTGGATTGGCGATCGCTCGTGATTTCGCTTTGCGCGGCCACAGCGTCATCGTGGCCGAGAAAACCGGCGGCATCGGCAACGGCGTATCCTCGCGCAACAGCGAGGTGATCCATGCGGGCATGTATTATCCGACAGATTCTCTTCGTGCGCGCCACTGCGTGAATGGGCGCCGCATGCTCTATGCGTTCTGCGAGAGCCACGGCGTACCGCACAGGAAATGCGGCAAACTCATTGTCGCGACGAACGATCTTGAACAGGCGAAGATCGAAGGCATCTACGAGCAAGGCATCGCCAATGACGTGGAGGGGCTTTCCTACCTCACGGGCGAAGAGGCAAGAGCGCTCGAGTCGAACCTCTTCTGCACCGGTGCGGTGCTCTCGCGCGAAACCGGAATCATTGACAGCCACGCGCTGATGCTGGCGCTGCAGGGCGATCTCGAATCCGCAGGCGGCATGATCGCCTTTCACGCGCCCGTCGAACGGATCGTGCAAAACGGAACGGGATGGAACGTGCATGTCGGCGGCGCGGAGCCAACTGAAATCGCAGTCGATGCGGTGATCAATGCGGCAGGCTTAAGTGCGCAGGCGCTTGCACGGGCAACGGAAGGTTATGCCCAAGAGCGCGTACCGCCTCTCGTGCTCGCCAAGGGCAATTACTTCGGCGGCCTCGGCAAGCCCACCTTCTCGCGCCTGATCTATCCCGCGCCCGTGGATGGCGGCTTGGGCACGCATGTGACGCTCGACCTTAGCGGGCGCATGCGTTTCGGTCCCGATGTGGAGTGGGTCGATCACGAGGTCTATGAAGTCGATCCCCATCGTGCGGAAAGCTTCTACGCCTCCATCCGCCGCTATTGGCCGGGCCTGCCGGATGGTGCGCTTGTGCCGGATTATTCAGGCATCCGCCCGAAGCTCACGGGCCCCGGCGAGAAGGCGGCCGATTTCATGATCGATGGACCGGGCGAGCATGGGCTTGTCGGTCTCGTTCATCTCTTCGGCATCGAGAGCCCGGGGCTGACCTCGTGCCTGTCGATCGCGGAGGATGTGGCGGAGCGATTGAGCGCCTGAAGAGACATGGCATCCCAGACGGAACGTAGCGGACGGGCAAGCTCTCCCTGGTCATGGCCGTCCCCGGACTTGATCCGGGGATCTGTCCCGGCCATCCCGATATGGAAAAGCGCTTTGCCTCTCGGATCGTCATCACCGGCACAAGGCCGGGGATGACATCAAGTTTTTTGAAAACGATCCCGGATCGCCTTGCAGGCATCCGGGATGACACGGTTCAATCAAGCCCTGAAGAACAGCAGCGTCGCCAGCAGGAAGGTCGGCACGAGGATGCCGCCGGACCAGAGAAGATAGCCGAAGAAGCTCGGCATCTTCACGCCCTTCTCGCGGGCGATCGCATAGACCATGAAGTTGGGGGCATTCCCGATATAGGAGTTCGCGCCCATGAACACGGAGCCGGCCGAAACGGCGGCGAGCGTCAGCGCGCCCGTGGTCATGAGAGCCTGCGGATTGCCGCCGGCGAGCTCGAAGAACACGAGGTAGGTCGGCGCGTTGTCGAGGAACGACGACAGGCCGCCGGAAAGCCAGAAATAAGCGGCGTTGTTGGCGGTGCCGTCCGGGTTCGTCACCAGGGCCACGAGAGGCGCGAATGCACCGTTCGGGCCGGCCTTGAGCATCGCAAGCACCGGGATAATGGCGATGAAGATGCCGGCAAAGAGCTTCGCCACTTCCTGGATCGGCCCCCAGGAGAAGCCGTTCTCCGCGCGGTTCGCCTTCGGCGTGGCCTTCAACGAGATGATTGTCACGCCGACCATGATGGCATCGCGCAGGGCGTTCGCCAGCTCGATCTCCGAGCCCAGCACCGTCACGCGGCCGAGATCAGTGGTGGCGCTCATGAGAATCGCCGTGATGATGATGAAGATCAGCAGGAAGTTGATGCCGCCCGTCACCCGCACCGGATTGTCGGGCGTCGGGTCAGGCTTGATATGGCCTTCCTTCCTGTAGATCACCGTATCGACCGCGAAGAACAAGGCGAGCAGGATAGCGCTGACGAACAACGTCTCGGGGAGGAGATGCGTGGTGGTCCAGAAGAAGTCGACGCCGCGCAGGAAGCCGAGGAAGAGCGGCGGGTCGCCGAGCGGCGTGAGCGAGCCGCCGATATTCGACACCAGGAAGATGAAGAAGACGACCACATGGACATTATGCTTTCGGTCGTCATTGGCGCGCAGCACCGGGCGGATCATCACCATGGATGCGCCGGTGGTGCCGATGAAGCTCGCAAGCGCCGCGCCGATAGCAAGCAGCATTGTGTTCGTGCCCGGCGAGCCATGCAGGTTGCCGCGCACCAGGACGCCGCCGGCGACCGTGAACAGCGCGAGCAGCAGCAGGATGAAGGGGATGTATTCGAGAAGCGCCGTATGGACGAGCGCCTGGAGCGCCGTGGACGGACCAAGGATGGCCGCCATGGGCACGAGCACCAGCAAGCCCCAGAGAGCCGCGATCTTGCCCTGGTGATGCTCCCACGTATGGGGCGCCAGCAGCGGGAAGAGGGCGATGGAGAGCAGGATGCCGGCAAAGGGCAGCGCCCAGAGGGGGCTTAAGGTGGCGCCGTCGAGCTCGGCAGCGAAGGCGGCTTGCGGCAGCACAATCAGAGTGGCGGCGAGCGCCGCGCTTGAGATGCGAAGCATGGTCTTGTGTCCCCCCTCGCCGGCTCCGGCGCATCTGTGATCTTGTGGACACGGTTTAAGGGAAGGGGCTCGTCCTCGCAACGGCGCGAGCGTTAACCGGCTGTTCACCTTAAGTAAAAGAGACTACAACATCATTACACGAGCTTTGCCGCGCCTGGGGTTGTGGAGTCGATGTGCCGCTTTCTTGCCTACCGGGGAGAGCCGATCTTCCTCGATGAACTCGTCTGTGCTCCGGCCCATTCGCTGGTCCACCAGTCGCTTCACGCGACCGAGGCCAAGACGGAGACGAACGGCGACGGGTTCGGCATCGGCTGGTACGGCGAGCGCAAGGAGCCCGGCATCTATCGCGAGGTGCGCCCCGCCTGGTCGGACGAGAACCTGAGGAGCCTCTGCGAGCAGGTGCGCTCCGGCCTCTTCTTCGCCCATGTGCGCGCCTCGACCGGCACTTCCACCACCCGGGCGAACTGCCATCCCTTCTCCCACGGCCGTTATCTCTTCATGCATAATGGTCAGATCGGCGGTTATGCGCGCATCAAGCGCAAGATCGAGGCCATGATCCCGGACGAGCTCTACGATCGCCGGCAGGGCACGACGGATTCGGAGGCGATCTTCCTCGTGGCGCTTGCCAAGGGGCTTGCAGACGAGCCCGTGACCGCCATGGCCCGTACCCTCAAGCAGATTCGAGGCCTCATGGAAGAGGCCGGGATCGAAGAGGCCTTGCGCTTTACCGCCGCCTTCACCGATGGCGAGAATCTCTGGGCCTATCGCTGGGCCTGCGACGCCAAACCGCCGACGCTCTATTTCCGCGAGGAAAAGGGCAACCTGCTCGTGGTCTCCGAGCCCATCGACGACAAGACCAAGGGCTGGCGCGAGGTGCCGAAAGGCTGCAGCCTCGTGGCGCGGGCTGGCGGCAATGTGGCCGTGCACTGCCTCAACGAAGCCATGGCGCAGCTCGCGGCTTAAAATCCTGACCTTCAGTTCAGGGATCCGCTTCCGCCCGACAGCAGCGGCAGCAGGGCGTCTTTAAGCGCCTTCATCTGCATCTGCGTCTCGGCCTGGGTCTGAGTGCTGTCCGCATCCGGATTGAGAAGGGCGCGCAGGCGGGCGTTTTCCGCGGCGAGACGGTCATTCTCGGCCATGAGGATCGAAACCTTTTCCTCGGCGATCCGCAGACGGGCCTGAGCCTCATCGCGCTCCTGCTCCCGCAATTGCACCCGATCACGCCAGAGGCGGGTCGCAACGGTTTCCGTTCCCTCAATCATCGTCGGCTCCTCGCATCATCCGAATACGCGCATGGCCCGGCTCGCTTTGACCCTTCCGTGTCTTCACTGCGGCATCAACTCACGATGCGCAGAAAGCGCCCGCGGAGTTCATCAGATGGGTCCCGGCAGCAGCCGTCATGCCTGCATAAGACTCTACATCGCCATTGGCATCTTAATAGATCGTTGCCAATGGCGGTTAACTATCCAGTTCCGGATAGTGCCGGAAGATTCCCTCCTCGTTGAAGGGAATGCGGCGGGGACTTGCGAGGTAAGCCTTCATGCGCGGCCGTCGAGCGACAGCCTCGTGCAGGGCCGCGACGCGCGGCACGTCCTTCAGGACTCGCTTCATGGCCTTGGGAAAGGCGTAGGACAATCCTTCGACCATCTGGAACAGGGAAAGGTCCACATAGGTGAGCCTGTTGCCGACGAGCTGCGCATCACTGGCGGGATTGCGGGCCAGGATCGTCTCGAACCAGTCCAGAAATTTCGGAATCCGGTTCTTGCGAAACTCGGCGGATCGCCTGAGGGCCTCCGCCTTCTGGTCCTCATAGTAGAGGCTTGCTGCGACCGGATGATGCGTGTCGTGCGCTTCCGCGATGAAATCGGTGATGGTGAGCTGGATCTGATGCGTCCATAGCCCGCCTGCCGGGTCCTTCGGCGCAAGATCGTGCCTCGCGCCAAGGTAAAGAAGGATCGCCGCCGTTTGGCCGATGATCGTGTCGCCGTCCTTCAGGAAAGGCGGCGCGAAAGGCGGATGATCGGCGTGGTCCATCAACCTTAACATCACGGCGAGGCCTTCCGACTCCCGCGCCACGTCGATGTAATCGGCTCCCGCCTCCTCCAGGGCCAGCCTGACGAACTCGCCGCGTCCCTGGATCGTGGGCCAGTAGTAGAGTTCATAGGACATGGAAAGCTCCGCTTCTCAGCCGCAAAGAGTGTGAGAAGGATGGCGCTCCAGCTTTCGATGTCAAAAGCGTTCTTCCGACAATCGCCCTAGAGCATCGGACGAGAAAAGTGGATTCCACTTTTGGGATTCGATCCGATGCTCCTTCCTGGAGCAGCGCATCGTTCGCGCGAAAAACCGGGTCCAATTTTCGCTGACGCGGCCCTTCGGGTCCGCACGATGCGCTGGTGCCTTTCCATCCATCCGCATCATGGCGGAGTGGCTGCATGGACTACACGTCAAGAAAAAAGCGCCCCGAAAGGGGCGCCTTCCATCTCGCTATCGAAACTGCGGTTCGATTAGATAACGACGAAGTCGTTATAAGCGATGGCCTTGTTTTGCGCCGATATTGGCGAACACCACCTGACCGCCCGAGGCGTTGCCGTTGGAATCGTACCACAGGTTACCGGTCGCCTTGTCGTAGCCGATATAGTCGTTGGCATCGAGCGCCTTGCTGCTGATCTTGAAGAAGCTCGAGCTGAGCGTGCCGGTCTTGGTCAGCTTCTTGAACACGGCGTTCTCCAGTTGGATCGTGTCGTAGGCCCTGTTCCAGTCCACGATCCGGTCCCTGTTGGAGGTGCTGCTCGGTGTCTTGTCGAACACGAAGATGTCGCGCCCGGTGCCGGTGCCGCCATAGAGCACGTCATTGCCGGCTCCGCCGTAGATCTTGTTGCTGCCGGCATTGCCCTTGATCACGTTCGAGAGCGAGTTGCCGGTCAGATTGATCGCCGCAGAGCCGGAGGCGTAGAGACGCTCCACGTAATTGGCGAGGGTGTAGCTGACGCTGGTGAGGACGATGTCTATCGTGCCACCAGTCGAGGTTTCCACCACGCGATCACCGGCATCGTGGACATAGTAGAGATCGTTGCCGGTGCCGCCCTCCAGGCGGTCCGCACCGGCGACGCCGTTCAGAGTGTCGTTGCCGGCCCCGCCTTGAATGGTATTGGACAGAGCATTGCCAGACAGGCTGTCATTAAACCGGGAACCGATAATGTTCTCGAAGTTCTTGTAGGTGTCGCCCGTGGCGATGCCACCGATGCCGTTCCCGGCTGCTAGATCTACACCAACACCGTCCGTGCTCTCCTTGAAGGTCAGCGTGTCGATGCCGTCGCCACCATCCAAGGTGTCGCCCTCAAATTCCGACGCGGCATAGACGTCGTTATGCGTGGTGCCGGTGACCGTGACCTTGCTGGTGCGAAGATCGACGATGGTCGCGGAAATCAGACCACTCCCCAGAGTTGGGTCATGCCAGGACACGGAGAGACGGCCGTCGGCCATTTCAGAGATATGCGGATCTCTCTGAGAGCCGAAACTATCAACACCGGCCCGTGCATTGACCTTGATGGGGTTCCCGGCAACGCCGTTCGCATCGATCACGCGTACGAACACGTCGCCAAAGTCCCCCCCGTCCTCGGCGATATAGGCGACAGCAAAGCCACCGCCCTTCAGCGCCGTGATGCTGACGCAGTCGAAGTCGGAGTTCGGCTTAGCTCCGCCGATGCTGGTAATGATGTCGTTGCCGTTCGTGTCCTTAAGAGGAGTGCCCGCCGAATTGTAGAAGCGAGCTTCGATCCCGACCGTCCCCTTGTCGATGATGACGGCAAAGTTCCCGTTGGGAAGTCCAGTGGCGGGATCCTTCAGGGCCACCACGTCGGCACCCGTGGCGTTGGAAATCCCGATCGCAGCTCCGACGCTGCTGCCGTTGACGATTCTGAAGGAGATGCCGCTGTTCGCGGCCTGCGAACGGTAGGACACGACATGCGTGGTCCCACCGAGCCAGGTCACATCCGGATTTGTCGCACCGGAGGCAGAAGAGACGAGGACCGGGGTGCCCGGCGTACCGCTCGAGTCATACTGGACCAGCTTGAGCCCTCCGCTATCCTCTCCGCTATCGACATAGGCGGTCGCCCAACCTCCCTGATTGTTGGCGCTCATCTGCGCGCCGTCCACGCTCGTGGTGCTCAGCGTCGAAGCCGTACCGTTGGCAGAGCCGTCGAAGTTGAACTTCTGGCTCCGGAGGTCGCGCTGATTCTCAGCATTGGTCTCGGTCCAGGTGATAACGAAACCGCCATCCGCATCGTAGGCAAAAACATCCGAGAATTGCTGAGAGAGGTCCGACGTTACGAAGTGAACGTCGCCCGACTTGACGCCGTTGCCGTCATAGAGCTGGAAGTTGATCTTCTGGTTCTCACGCCAAGTCACCACATAGCCGCCGTTCGGCAGCATGATGATGGCGTCTCTGTCGAGGCTGTTTCCAAGGCGGACGGAGTTCTCTGTGCCCCAAATCTTGAATGTCATCTGGCTCTCCTGGAAGCGGAAGGGGGGTGTACGGCGCGGCTGAACCATCGAGCGATGCTCTCGGGACGAGGCGCACGGAAGCTTTCGGCGGCCATGGTCGCCGATGGATTGCTTAACGGGTGAATGATGCTCGATATATTTCTTCGAATGTTGCCGTAATGATCACAGCGCATGAAGCATTCGAGGCCGCGAAATCATCGAAGCAACTTGAGCACGAGGCTATATAGACGGGGATAAAGGGTCACAACTCTCCGTTTAGAGAGGTACGACCGTAGGGGAAGGTTGCCTTAACGTTCAATCTGAACGCCCTAGTCCGGATAAGCCTTTGCAATGGCATCGAAAAGTCCCATTGGTGCGACGATGCAGCAATATGCCAATGGGCGAAGCTGGGCCGTGCGCTGGAACACATGATCTAAAGGAACAGGCCGTTTGCTCAGTGCAGAGGATGATTCCGGCGGGCGCATGGGCAAGCTTCAGAAACGATTCGGCTGGGACGAAGCCCATGCGCCTTAGAGCTCCTGACTAATCCGTTCTGAGCCTCATCCTTAGAGCCTGATCCATCATCCTTGGGTTCGCTCACTCGTGAGACTTGGCCTGCCTCCCCCGTGCGAGGCAGGAGAAAGGGGGCCGCCCCTCATGGGCCAGCCTCTGAGGAGCAGCCGTGGGGCTGCTCCTCAAGATGAAGGGTATTCGTTAGGCACTCTCAAGCATCGGACCCGAAAGTGGATCCCGTTCTCCGCGCGAGGCGCTAATGCGCCTCGTCCCAATTCTGCGCGGCTCGCGCTTCGACGGCGAGCGGCACCTTCAGCGATACGGCGGGGAAGGGGGCTTCCGTCATCACGCGGGAGATCACCGGCAGCGTGGCCTCCACCTCGTCGTCGGGGGCTTCGAACACCAGTTCGTCGTGCACCTGCAGCAGCATGCGGGCCGAGAGGCGTTCTGCTTTGAGCGCATCCTCCATGCGGATCATGGCGCGCCGGATGATATCGGCGGCGGTGCCCTGGATCGGTGCGTTGATGGCCTGGCGCTCCACGCCCGCACGCTCGGACGGATTGCTCGAGCGGATCTGCGGGTAATGGCACACGCGCCCGAAGAGCGTGGTCACAAAGCCCTTGTCCTTACAGGCCTTCTTCGTCTCGTCGATATAGGTGCGGATGCCGGGGAAACGCTCGAAATACTGCTTGATGAAGGTCGAGGCTTCCGCGTTCGGAATGCCGAGACGCGTGGCAAGACCGAAGGCCGAGATGCCGTAGATGATGCCGAAATTGATGGTCTTCGCCTGACGGCGCAGGTCGGGCGTCATCCGGTCGAGCGGCACGCCGAACATGGCGGAGGCCGTCGCCGCGTGAATGTCGACGCCGTTCGCGAAGGCCTCCTGCAGCTGCGGGATGTCGGCGATATGCGCGAGGATGCGAAGCTCGATCTGGCTGTAGTCGGCCGAGATGATCTTGTGTCCGGGCGGCGCGATGAAGGCCGTGCGGATCTTGCGGCCTGCTTCCGTGCGGATCGGGATGTTCTGCAGGTTCGGATCGGACGAGGAGAGCCGTCCCGTCGTGGTCGCAGCCAGCGAGAACGAGGTGTGCACCCGCTTCGTCTCGGGGTGCATGTGCTCCTGCAGCGTATCCGTGTAGGTGGATTTCAGCTTCGAGAGCTGACGCCATTCGAGGATCTTCGCGGGCAGCTCGTGACCGGCCTGCGCCAGTTCATCGAGCAGCGTCGCGGGCGTTGCCCATTGGCCGGATGGCGTCTTCTTCGCGCCGGGCAGGCCCATCTTGCCGAAAAGAATGTCGCCGATCTGCTTCGGGGAGCCGAGCGCGAATTTCTCGCCCGCCATCTCGTGGATCTCGTCTTCGAGGCGCGCGAGCGTCTGCGAGAAATCGCCGGACAGGCGGCTCAGAATCTGCCGGTCCACCAGGATGCCGCGCATCTCCATGCGCGCGATCACATCGACGAGGGGACGCTCCAGCGTCTCATAGACGGTGGCGCGATGCTCGGCGATGAGCCGTGGCTTGAGGATCTGCCAGAGACGCAGCGTGACATCCGCATCCTCCGCCGCATAGGCCGTTGCCTTCGAAATCTCGACCTTGTCGAAGGTCACCTTGTTCCGGCCCGTGCCCGCCACGTCCGAGAAGCTGATCGGTGCATGGCCGAGATGGCGGCGGGCCAATTCGTCCATGCCGTGCGAGCCTTTTCCGGCATCGAGCACGTAGGAGATCAGCATCGTGTCGTCGACGGGGCGCACGTCGATGTTGTGGCGCTTGAACACGATCCAGTCGTATTTCAGGTTCTGGCCTACCTTTAGAACCGACGCATCTTCCAGCATCGGCCGAACGGCATCGAGCGCATCGGTGACCGGGATCTGGCCCTTCACGAGACCCCCGCCGAAGAGATCGGATTCGTCGCGGTGCTGTAGCGGCACATAGCAGGCCTTGCCGGGCTCCAATGCCAGCGAGAAGCCCACGAGATCGGCGCGGTTCGCATCGAGATCGCTCGTCTCCGTATCGACCGCGACATAGCCCTGGGCCTGCGCCTGGGCGACCCATTCCTTCAATCGGTCGAGACTGGTGACGGTCTCATAGGAAGACACATCAAACGGAATCGACGCCGCCTCCGTCGCGCGCTTTCCGGCGAGTTGCGAAGGCGTGCCGATGCCCTCGATGGGCTTACGCGCTGCGCCTGTCTCCGGCAGGTCGAGACCTGCGAAAGGATCGACATCGCTTGAGACTGCTTCGCCCTTCTCGAAGAGCGGAGGCTCAGGCATCGATCCCTCAAATCCTCCGTTGCGCTCCCACTTGATCGCCTCGCCGCCGGGCATCAGGCGCGGGTCCGGATCGATGGCGGCGGGATCGGCATCGTAGAGTTCCGCCACGCGGCGCGTGAGCGTGTTGAACTCCATCGCTTTTAAAAAACCGATGAGCGTCTTCGGATCAGGCTCCGGTACGCTCAAGTCATCGAGCGATACGGGCACCGGTGCATCGCAATCGAGCGTCACGAGCTTCTTGGAAAGACGCGCCGATTCCGCGTTGTTGATCAGCGTCTCGCGGCGTTTCGGCTGCTTGATCTCGTTCGCGCGCTCCAGCAGCGTTTCGAGATCACCGTATTCCTTGATGAGCTGTGCCGCCGTCTTCAAGCCGATGCCAGGCACGCCCGGAACGTTGTCGGAAGTGTCGCCCATGAGCGCGAGAACATCGCCGATCTTTTCCGGCGGAATGCCCTCCCATTTCTCGATGACCGCGGCTTCGTCGAGATTGCGCTCGGGCCGGTAGCCGGGCTTGCCCTTGGAGCCGGATTCGAAGTCGTAGAAGCACACCTTGGGACCGACGAGCTGCATCAGGTCCTTGTCGGAGGAGATGATGAGCACGTCCGCGCCGCGCGCCTTGGCCTGCTGCGTATAGGTGGCAATCAGATCGTCCGCCTCGTAGCGCTGAAGTTCCACGGGCTCCAGGCCGAAGGCGCGGATCGCTTCGCGCATCAGCGGCATCTGGACCTTCAGGTCCTCCGGCGCATCCGGGCGGTGGCCCTTGTAATCCTCGTAGAGTTCCTTGCGGAACGAGCCCTCGGACTTGTCGAGCACGATGGCGAGATGCGTGGGCTTCAGGCCCGCCGCGCCGTCGCGCATGAACTGCAGGAGCTTGGACACGAACAGGCGCACAGCCCCCGTCGGCATGCCGTCCGAGCTGCGGGAATTGTACTTCTGGTCCTGGTTCATGGACTGGAAGTAGGCCCGGAAGATGAAGGAGGAGCCGTCGACGAGGAAAATGTGGTCGCCGGCTTGGACGGGACGGGAAGAAGCCATGGGTCTCGTTCGTGGAGGAAATCAGCCAGCAAGAGATAGTGTTTTTAGAGGCCGATGGCTATCCCGTCGGCTGGTTTAGAGGGCGCATCGTTTCAGGCGCAAAACCGGGTTCCCTTTTCGCTGATGCGGCCCTTCGGGTGGTCGCTGACGCGAATCTCCGGTTCCGCACGAGGTGCTAGGCCGCCTTGAGGCGCGCGAGGTCGAGATCGAGCTCCCGCAGGGCCTGCATCACGACACCCTCGGTGAGAAGGTCGAGGGAGGATTTCACCACGTGGACAGCGGCAAGGGCCCTCAATTCCGGGATGGTCTGCGATTCGAGGGCTGCCTCGAAGGAGGGGCGCAAGAGATCCATGGCCCGCGTGCCGGGGCCGCAGATCACGATATGGTCGGGCTCCAGCGTCTGGATCAGGATGGACACGGCATCGCCCAGAACCTCGCCTGCCTCGTGGAAGAGGTTGAGAAGGGCGGGATCGCCCGCACGGGCCTGCTCCACGATACCGTTCATGGCTTCCTCGCCCGGCAGAAGCAGGGTCGGGGCGGGGCGGTGGTCGATGAGCTGAGCATCCCGATGCAGGGCATAATCGGCGAGATAGGCCTCGATGCAGCCGCGCCCGCCGCAGCGGCATTGCGGCCCGCTCCGGCGAAGCCGCACATGGCCGAACTCGCTGCCGCCGAAGCGCGCGCCGCGATAAAGCTCGCCCTGGATGAGAAAGCCCATGCCGACGCCGTCACCGACCATCAGGCAGGCGGTGCGCCCTGACCGGAAATCGGGATTGCGCTGGGCAATGGCGAAGGCCATGGCGCTGGCATCGTTCTCGATAAGGACGGGTTTCCCGAGCCGTTCGCTCAAGCCTGCCGCGAGGGGCAGGTCGCGAGTGCCGAGGACCGGGCTCCAGGCCACGATCCCGTCCCGCGTGTCCACATAGCCCTGGCAGGCAAGGCCAATGGCCTTGACGTCGGCCGCCCCGGTATCTTTCGCGAAGGT
This sequence comes from Microvirga vignae, assembly GCF_001017175.1. Classification (GTDB taxonomy): domain Bacteria; phylum Pseudomonadota; class Alphaproteobacteria; order Rhizobiales; family Beijerinckiaceae; genus Microvirga; species Microvirga vignae. The sequence continues at coordinate 362,448 of NZ_LCYG01000016.1, forward strand.
GGTGATAGTCTCCGTCAGAACATCCATCAGCTCCCCGGCCCCAAGGCTCCGCAGTGGCCGCTCGATATGGCGGCTCGCCCGGTTGCGGCCGGCACTGTCCACGAGTCTGAGCTCGATGCGGTTGAAACCGGTCCAGACGCCGATCACGGAGCCCAACGAATCGGCGAAGAACAGGCGCACCTTGGGGCGGCCCCGGATGAGGCCCGAGCTCTGATCCCCCGTGTCTTCCGTCACCAGAATGCCATCGTCCAGCAGGCTTGCCGTGAGCTCCGAGACGCTGGCCGGACTCATGCCGAGATGCTGGCCGATCTCGACCCGCGCCATGGGGCCTTCCCGGCGCAAAGCGTCCAGAAGGCGCCGCCGGGCCGTTTCGCGAGGGGAGAGAGGAAGGAGGGTCATGACACCTATTTATTCACGTAACGAATAAATGATCTGCGGATAAAAGGGATATTCAACCAAATACTGAGAGCTTTGCCGCTTGAAGGTGGGATTAGTTAGGGTAATTATTTCCCCGCTCGAAAAATAAAGCATGGCAGCGTGAGCCACGTCTGTCGATCCGGCTGGAAGAGACAGCCTGCCATGAGCACAGGGCCTTGGAGGGAAAGCCTGGCCCAGGAGGAAACCAATGTCGTTCAAGAAGCACGCTCTCATCAGCTTTGCCGCCCTGGCCTTGTCTGCTACCGCGGCCTTCGCCCAGGGCAAAGGTCCGGTCATCGGCGTGAGCTGGTCGAATTTCCAGGAAGAGCGCTGGAAGACCGACGAAGCCGCTATCAAAGCCGCCATCGAGAAGGCTGGCGGCACCTATGTCTCGGCGGATGCTCAGTCCTCGCCCGCCAAGCAGCTGACCGATATCGAAAGCCTCATCGCCCGCGGCGCCAAGGCGCTGATCGTGCTGGCCCAGGATGCGGACGCAGTCCGCCCGGCGGTCGAGAAGGCCGTGGCCGAAGGCATCGCGGTGGTGGGCTATGACCGCCTCATCGAAATCCCGCAGGCCTTCTATCTCACGTTCGACAATGTCGAGGTGGGTCGTCTGCAGGCGCGCGAGGTGTTCAAGGTGAAGCCCGAGGGCAACTACGTGTTCATCAAGGGCTCGGGCGCCGATCCGAACGCCAACTTCCTGTTCCAGGGCGCGATGGAAGTACTCAAACCCGCCATGGATGCCGGCAAGATCAAGAACGTGGGCGAGGCCTATACGGACGGCTGGCTCCCCGCCAATGCGCAGCGGAACATGGAGCAGTTCCTCACCAAGAACAACAACAAGGTCGATGCGGTGGTCGCCGCCAATGACGGCACCGCGGGCGGCGCGATCGCGGCCCTCGCGGCTCAGGGCCTTGCAGGCTCCGTGCCGGTGTCCGGTCAGGATGCGGACAAGGCGGCCCTCAACCGCGTCGCGCTCGGCACGCAGACCGTGACCGTGTTCAAGGATGCCCGCGAGCTCGGCCGCAACGCCGCCGAAATCGCGATGCAGCTCGCCGGCGGCAAGAAGCTCACCGAAATCCAGGGGGCGAAGCCCTGGAACCTGGGCCCGAAGAAGCAGAACATGACGGCTCTCTTCCTCACCCCCGTCGCGATCACGAAGGACAACCTCGACGTGGTCATCAACGCAGGCTGGGCCTCCAAGGAAGTCGTCTGCCAGGGCGTGAAGGCAGGTTCCGTGAAGGCCTGCAACTAAGATTGGCCTTGTCTTGAAATGACCCTTCCCGGCAGCCGCCTCGCTGCCGGGAAGGGTATTTGTCGTTGAACTTATTTCCGCGTGACGCCATGAACGCCCCTGTTTCCACAACCGCGCCGCCGCCGAGCACCGCTTCCGGCTCGTTTCTGTCAAAGCTTGAGATCGACGTCCGCATGCTCGGCATGCTCGCAGCGCTTGCCGTGATCTGGATTGGTTTCGATCTCTTGTCGGGTGGCGTTTTTCTCACCCCGCGCAATCTCTGGAATCTCTCGGTTCAAACAGCCTCCGTTGCGATCATGGCGACGGGCATGGTGCTCGTGATCGTCACGCGCAATATCGACCTTTCCGTCGGGGCCATCCTCGGCGTCGTCGGCATGATCATCGGCGTTGCACAGGTGCAGTGGCTGCCCTCCTATCTCGGACTCGAACACCCACTCACCGCGCCGCTCGTGGTGTTGCTCGCGATCATCATCGGCGGAGCGATCGGTCTCTTCCAGGGCTGGCTCATTGCCTATCTCGGCATTCCCTCCTTCATCGTGACGCTCGGCGGTCTTCTCGTATGGCGTGGTGCGGCCTGGTGGGTCACCGCGGGTCAGACCATTGCGCCCATGGATACGCGCTTCAAGGCCTTCGGTGGTGGCGTAGAAGGTGCACTCGGTGCGACGACCACCTGGGTCATTGCGGCCATCGCCTGCGGTCTCATCGTTGTCGGGCTCGGGCTTTCGCGCCGCCGTCGTCTGAGCTTCGGATTCCCGGTGCGTCCCGGCTGGGCGGACGCAGTGATTGCCGCCGTCACCTGCGGCGCGGTGCTCGCGGCAGCAGCCATCGCCAATGCCTATCCATTGCCGGCAGGCACGGCTCGCCGCTGGGCGGAGGCACAAGGCATCGCCTGGCCTGAAGGCGGCCTGTTCATTCCGCATGGCGTCGCACTGCCGGTGCTGATCGCCGTCGTGGTCGGACTCGTGATGACCTTCATCGCCACGCGCCGTCGCTTCGGCCGCTATGTCTTCGCCATCGGCGGCAATCCGGAAGCGGCGGAGCTGTCAGGCATCAACACGCGCTGGACGCTGATGAAGGTGTTCGGCCTCATGGGCCTGCTCTGCGGCATCTCGGCCTGCATCTCGACCGCGCGCTTGAACGCTGCGACCAATGCGGCCGGCACGCTCGATGAGCTTTACGTGATCGCCTCCGCCGTGATCGGCGGCACGTCGCTTGCGGGTGGCATCGGCACCATCGCGGGTGCGATGCTGGGTGCCCTCGTCATGCAGTCGCTGCAATCGGGCATGGTGCTGCTCGGCGTCGATACGCCCCTGCAGAACATCGTCGTCGGCGCAGTGCTCGTGCTGGCGGTGTGGGTCGACGGCCTCTATCGCCGCCGAATCAAGTAAGAGGGGAGCGTATCATGCAACAGAATGAAACGACGCCTCTCGTCGAAATGCGCAACATCTCCATCGCCTTCGGCGGCATCAAGGCCGTGGACGACGTGTCCATCGACCTGCGTCCCGGTGAGGTGGTGGGTCTGCTCGGCCACAATGGCGCAGGCAAGTCGACGCTCATCAAGATTCTCTCCGGCGCCTACAAGCCTGATGCGGGCGAGATCTACGTGAACGGCGAGCATGCCGACATCTCCACGCCTCGCGACGCCAAACGCTACGGCATCGAGACGATCTACCAGACGCTGGCGCTCGCCGATAACATTGACGCGGCGGGCAACATCTTCCTCGGTCGTGAAGTGCTCACGCCTTACGGCACTCTCGACGATGCGACGATGGAGGCCGAAACGCGCAAGGTGATGGCGCGCCTCAATCCGCATTTCCGCCGCTTCAAGGAACCCGTAAAGGCGCTCTCCGGCGGTCAGCGTCAGTCGGTGGCCATTGCGCGCGCGATCTATTTCAATGCGCGCGTGCTGATCATGGACGAGCCCACCGCGGCTCTCGGACCCGCCGAGACGCAGCAGGTGGCCGATCTCGTGCTGCAGCTGAAGAAGGAAGGCATCGGCATCTTCCTCATCAGCCACGACATCCACGACGTGTTCGGCCTCGCCGACCGCGTGAGCGTGATGAAGAACGGCAAGCTCGTGGGCTCCGCAAACGTGCAGGACGTCACGCAGGACGAAGTGCTCGGCATGATCATCCTCGGCAAGTGCCCGCTTGGTGCAACGCCGGGGCCGGGCGCGAGCTAAGCCTTCCTGACACTCAGCTCGTCATGGCCGTCCCCGGACTTGATCCGGGGATGACGCCCGTTGCTAAGCCCGCGATCCCGCAGCCATTGGAGCGGAAGCCTCTTGCGCTTCCGCTTCTTCCTTTTGCCGCACCGTCTCCAGCGTATCCCGCCGCACGATGAGGCAGAGGATCACGAGCGGGATACCGAGCGCCGCCGTGCCGGTGAAAAGAACCGGATAGCCATAGGCATCCACCACGGCGCCGGAGGCGCCGCCGATGAGCTTTCCGGGCAGCGCGTAGAGTGAACTCAGAAGCGCGTATTGGGTGGCTGCGAATCCCGGTGAGGTGAGGCCCGACATGTAGGCGACGAGCGCCGCGCCCGCGAAACCTTGGGCGAAGTTGTCGATGCTGATGGTGAGGGTGAGTCCCGTGAGGGTGGCATTGCCGGCCGCGAGCCAGGAGAACATCACGTTCGATCCGGCCGCGATCGCCGCACCGATCAAAAGGCTCCACCAGAGGCCGAGACGCGTGAGCGCGAGACCGCCGGCGAAGGCGCCGATGATGCCGATCCACACGCCATAGAGCTTTGAGATATTGGCGATGTCGGCCTTCGAGAAGCCGAGATCGATGTAGAGCGGGTTGGCCATGATGCCCGCCATGAAGTCGGGCAGGCGATAGCAGGCGATCAGCGCCAGGATCGGGATCAGCATCTTCCGCTTGCGCTGGAAGAGATCGGCCAGAGGCTCGATGATGGCCTGGGCGAAGGGAGGATTCTTGCGGACCCGGACCTCGTCGATGCGCGGCGCGAGCAGCGTGCCCACAAGGCCCACGCCCATGAGCGCGGCCATGGAAAGATAGGCAGCAGGCCAGTTCACAAGCTCGGCGATGTAGAGCGCGCCCGCGCCCGCGCAGAGCAGCGCCAGGCGATAGCCGAGCTGGAGGCTTGCCGCCATCATGCCCTGTCGCTCCGTGGGAGCGGCATCGATGCGCCAGCCGTCGATCACCACATCCTGCGTTGCCGAGAAGAAGGCGATCATGACGGCGGAGATGATGGTCAGCGGTATGCTGACCTGCGGCCCCGTCACGGCCATACCGACGAGGCCTGCCATCACGCCGAACTGCGCCAGCGCCATCCAGCCACGGCGGCGGCCCAGCACGCGCGCCAGAACCGGAACGTCATAGCGGTCGACGATGGGTGCCCAGAGGAACTTGAAGGAATAGGCCAGGCCCACCCAACTCATGAGGCCGATGATCGTGAGCGAGATGCCGGCTTCCCTGAGCCATGTGGAAAGCGTGCTGAACACGAGCAGGAAGGGCAGGCCCGAGGAGAAGCCCAAGGGCAGCATGAGCGCGATGCGCCCGTCGGTCAGGATAGCGGTCAGCGAAAGACGGCGTTTGGTCGTACTAGCCATGAATCTGCTTGGAAATCAGGTGGTCCAAAGAGGCGCCACATTGGCACACGAGGCCGAGGATGCAAAATCAGACGCCTTCCTCCTCCTGCTCGACCGCCTTGCAGAGCTTGGCCAGAAAGGTCTCGAGCGCTTTCTCGGGCGGGCAGTCCTTTTCCATGAGAACGCGAAGCCCCCATTGCTCCAGTACCGCATGCTCCACTGGATTTGGGCGCAGCATGAAGACGAAGGATTGCGGCCGGTCGCGCTCGTAGCCCGATCCGGCCCAGGTCTTCCAGAGCCGGTGCAGCAGGAAGCGAATGTTGAGATCCGTCATGCTGTAGCCGATGAACAGGATGGTTTTTCCTAAAGCGTCCGAGCGGAACTTGATGTCGAGTGGGGATTCGAAGGACAGGCGATCGAGATAATCGGTTTCGGCAATCACGATGGAATCGTCGTCGTCGAAATCGCCATGGTACTTCACGATTTGCGGCACGCCTTCGCGGATGCGGGCGATATCCTTGGCGTTGACGATCTTCACGTAATCCTTGTCCTGAAGGTCGAAGGCGGTTTCCAGGTTCCGGTCGAAATTCGTCGTGTAGATGATGGGAAAGTCGAGCCTGCAGATCAGCTCGTGGACCCTGGATTTCTTCAGCTTCTCTTCCGGCAGCGTCCAGTGCCGGTCCATCCAGCTGCGCAGGGGCCCGATGCTGCCCTGCCTGATCCGGTAGAACTCGGCGAGCGTCAGGTAGTTGAGGTCATTTCCGTTGAACTTCGACAGATCGATGTCGAGCTCCTCGGCGATATGCTCGATCAAGGTGCTCCAGGAGGGCAGCCCCACGGTCATCGATACGCCCGCCCCGGCAAAGAGAATGGCCTGACGCTTTTTGATGGCCCCGACCAGATCTTCCAGCACTTGAAACGCTCCTCGTGACGAACCCCTCTCCATAACGTTTGAACTCGGCTGCCGGGCTCAAAAGGCGATGGATAACTTGAGCGTTTCATGTGTTGTCTGCAGGATGGGGCCCGCAAACAGGAGAGGACCGGACGTGACAGCCTACCGGATCAAGCAGATCGATACCGTCTATGAGGGATGGCGCAAGATTCTCAAAATGACCGTCCAGATGCCGGACGGGCGGACCATGACCCGCGAGGTCCTCAACAGCGGCGATGCCGCTGCCGTGCTGCCTTACGATCTGGAACGGCGCAAGGTGATCCTCGTCCGGCAGTTCCGCGCGCCTGTGATGCATATCGAGGGGCACCCGGATTTTCTGGAGGCAGTAGCGGGCTTGCTCGACGGGGATGAGCCTGAAATTTGCGCCCGGCGCGAGACCATGGAGGAGGCGGGCATCCGGGTCGATCGCCTGGAGCCCGTGGGCCATTTCTGGTCGGCACCCGGGATCACCACGGAGCGGCTGCACCTCTTCCTTGCGCCCTACACCGAGGCTGACCGGGTTGGCGAAGGCGGCGGGCTTGCGCACGAGCACGAGGACATCGAGGTGCTGGAAGTGAGCTTCGAGGAACTTGCCGGCCTCATGGCCTCCAACACCATCGCCGACATGAAGACCATGATCCTCGTGCAGGCGCTTCAGATGAAGCATCCGCAGGTCTTCGGCAGGCTTTAAGCAAGGCGCTGGGCATGCCAGCGCAGGTGATCCTCGATGAAGCTGGCGATGAAGAAGTAGGAATGATCGTAGCCTTCTTGGCGGCGCAGGGTGAGGGGTTGCCCGGCCTTGACGCACGCCTCTTCCAGGAGCTGCGGCTTCAGCTGGCTGTCCAGGAAGCTGTCTGCGGTTCCCTGATCGACAAGGATATCGGGCACACGGGCGCCGCTCTCGATGAGCGCACCGGTATCGTATTCGCGCCAGGCGGACCGGTCGGCGCCGATATAGTTGGACAGCGCTTTCTCGCCCCAGGGGCAGTGCATGGGGGAAGAGATCGGTGCAAAGGCAGAGACGGCCTTGAAGCGCCCTGGATTGCGGAGTGCAATCGTGAGCGCGCCATGCCCGCCCATGGAGTGGCCGGTGATGCCCTGCCGCTCCATGTCGGCCGGCAGGTTCTCGGCAATCAGCGTCGGCAGTTCGCGCTCGATATAGGAGCGCATGCGATAATTCTTCGCCCAGGGCTCCTGCGTGGCATCAACATAGAAGCCTGCGCCGAGGCCGAAGTCATAGGCACCCTCCGGATCATCCGGCACGCCCTCACCGCGCGGGCTCGTATCCGGCGCGATGAGGATGAGGCCGAGCTCCGAGGCGATACGTTGCGCGCCTGCTTTGACGGTGAAGTTCTCTTCCGTGCAGGTGAGTCCGGAGAGGAACCACACCACCGGCACCTTGCCCTTTGCGGCCTGCGGCGGAATGTAGGCTGCAAGGCGCATGGGCGTGCCTGTCTCCTGCGAGATGTGGCGATAGACGAACTGTGTACCGTTAAAGCAGCGCGATTGCGAGACGACCTCGAAGCTCATGCGTGTCACCGATCAGTAGACGATCACCGAGCGGATCGACTTGCCTTCATGCATGAGGTCGAAGGCGGTGTTGATCTCCTCCAGCGGCATTTTGTGGGTGATCAGATCGTCGATGTTGATCTTGCCCTCCATGTACCAGTCCACGATCTTCGGCACGTCCGTGCGTCCGCGCGCGCCACCGAAGGCCGTACCCTTCCACACCCGGCCGGTGACGAGCTGGAAGGGACGCGTCGCGATCTCCTTGCCCGCTTCCGCCACGCCGATAATGATGCTCTCGCCCCAGCCGCGATGGCAGCATTCGAGCGCCTGGCGCATCACATCCGTGTTGCCGGTTGCGTCGAACGAGAAATCCGCGCCGCCGCCGGTGAGATCGATGATCGCCTGCACGACCTTGTCGTTGCCGACTTCCTTCGGGTTGATGAAGTCGGTCATGCCGAACTTCTCGGCCATGGCGCGCTTGGCCGGATTGATGTCGACGCCGATGATCTTGTCCGCGCCCACCATGCGAGCGCCCTGGATCACGTTGAGGCCGATGCCGCCGAGACCGAACACCACCACATTCGCGCCGGGCCACACCTTCGCCGTGTAGATCACTGCGCCGATGCCGGTGGTGACGCCGCAGCCGATGTAGCAGATCTTGTCGAAGGGCGCGTCCTCGCGAACTTTCGCGAGCGCGATTTCCGGCAGCACCGTGAAATTCGCGAATGTCGAGCAGCCCATGTAGTGGAACACGGTCTCGCCATCACAGCGGAAGCGGCTCGTGCCGTCGGGCATCAGGCCCTGGCCCTGCGTGGCGCGGATCGCGGTGCAGAGATTGGTGCGGCGCGACAGGCAGGACTTGCAGTTGCGGCATTCGGGCGTGTAGAGCGGGATCACGTGATCGCCAGGCTTCAGCGTCGTCACGCCGGGGCCGACCTCGCGCACGATGCCCGCACCCTCATGACCGAGAATGGCCGGAAACTTGCCCTCGGAATCGAGGCCCGACAGCGTATAGGCGTCCGTGTGGCAGACGCCCGTCGCCATCACTTCCACCAGAACCTCGCCCGCCTTGGGGCCCTCGATGCGGATGGTCTCGATGGTGAGCGGCTTGCCAGCCTCCCATGCGACGGCGGCCCTGGTTTCCATGCTCATTCTCCCAATGCGAATCGATGAGGGACTATGTGAACGGGCTTCACGCGAGGTCAATGGAAGGCCGCTCCATATTCCAGGCTTTCCAGAAAAGCCTGCCGATCATATGTGTTCCTCGGACAATGAGAGGATCAGCCTGTGCCCAATGTTCGCGCCGCCATCATTCCCGTCACGCCGTTCCAGCAGAATTGCACGTTATTGTGGTGCGAGAAGACCAAAAAGGCGGCCGTCATTGATCCTGGCGGCGATATCGAGCGCATCCAGGATGCCATCGCCCAAAGCGGCGTGAGCGTCGAGAAGATCATTCTCACCCATGGCCATATCGATCATGCGGCAGGTGCGGCAGAGCTGCGCGAGGAGCTTGGGGTTAAGATCGAAGGCCCCCACGAGGCGGATGACTTCCTGCTTCAGCGGTTGGCGGAGCAGGGACAGGCTTATGGGATCCCTGCGCGCCCGGTCACGCCGGACCGCTGGCTCAATGAAGGCGATACGGTGACGGTTGGGGATCTCACTCTCGACGTCCTGCACTGCCCCGGCCATTCGCCGGGCAGCGTCGTGCTGGTGTCGAAGGCGGAACGCTTCGCCATCGTCGGCGATGTGATCTTCCAGGGCTCCGTCGGCCGCGTGGATCTTCCCGGTGGTGACGGCAAGGCGCTGATCCGCTCGATCAGGGACAAGCTGCTGCCGCTCGGCGACGACATCGCTTTCATCTGTGGCCATGGCCCCATGAGCACCATCGGTCATGAACGGCAGACCAATCCGTTCCTGCAGGGTGAGGGGCTCATCTGAAAACAAAAAGCCCGGGAGCAATCCCGGGCTTCTTCGTGTAAGCCCCTACGGCTTATTGTTTTATTCTGCCGCCTGGATCAGCACGGCGCCCTTCAGACCCATGCGGTCGGCAACGCCGAGGCCGTAGGCCTTGTCGGCGAGATAGAAGTGCACGATCTGGCGCTTCACGATCTCTTCCGGCACGCCCTGCATGGCTTCCGCGATGTTGTCCATGAGCCTGTTCTGCTCCTCCGGCGTCATGAGGCGGAAGAGATTGCCGGGCTGCGTGTAGTCGTCGTTGCCGGCGCGGTGATCGTAACGATCCGCGTTCCCTGAGATCTTGAGCGGCGGCTCGGCGGCGCGGGTGGTCTGGACCGGGCCGTTGAAGGAGTTCGGCTCGTAATACGCATCGCCCCGGTTCGGGATGTCAAAGAGCATCGAGCCATCTGCATGATAGTGATGGACCGGGCAGCGCGGACGGTTCACCGGCAGAGCCTCGTAATGCGTTCCGACGCGATAGCGGTGCGCATCCGCATAAGCGAAGATGCGGCCCTGCAGCATCTTGTCGGGCGAGAAGCCGATCCCCGGCACGATGTTCGACGGCGAGAACGAGGACTGCTCCACTTCAGCGAAGTAGTGCTGGGCATTGCGGTTGAGTTCGAGAATGCCGACCTCGATCAGCGGGTAATCCGCATGCGGCCACACCTTCGTGACGTCGAACGGATTGTAGGAGGTCTTCTCCGCATCCGTCTCCTGCATGATCTGCACGCAGAACTTCCAGCGTGGGAAGTCGCCGCCTTCGATGGCTTCGTAAAGATCGCGCTGGGCGCTCTCGCGGTCCTTGGCGACCACCTGTTCCGCTTCGCGGTTCGTCCAGGTCTTGATGCCCTGCATGGACTTGAAGTGGAACTTCACCCAGAAGCGCTCACCCGCCTCGTTGATAAAGGAATAGGTGTGCGAACCGAAACCGTGCATGAAGCGGTAGCCCTGCGGCAGGCCGCGATCCGAGAACAGGATCGTCACCTGGTGCAGGCTCTCGGGGCTCAGCGACCAGAAATCCCACATGGCTTTCGGCGAACGCAGGTTGGTGGACGGATGACGCTTCTGCGTGCGGATGAAGTCGGGGAACTTCAGCGGGTCGCGGATGAAGAACACAGGGGTATTATTGCCCACGATGTCCCAGTTGCCCTCTTCCGTGTAGACCTTCAGGGCGAAGCCGCGCACGTCGCGCTCGGCATCCGCCGCGCCGCGCTCACCGGCGACGGTGGAGAAGCGCAGGAAGACCTCCGTCTTCTTGCCGATCTCGGAGAACACCTTCGCCTTGGAATACTTGGTGATGTCGTTGGTGATGGTGAGTGTGCCGTAAGCCGCCGAGCCCTTGGCATGCACCACGCGCTCCGGAACGCGCTCGCGATTCTGGTGAGCTAGCTTCTCGATCAGCTGATAATCCTGCAGCAGCAGGGGGCCGCGTTCGCCGGCGGACAGGCTGTTCTGGTTGTCGGCAATCGGCGCACCGGCCGTGGTCGTCAGTGTCGTTGTCTTTGTCATGGTCGTCCCCATTGAGTGGAACGCAAGATGCCGATGATGGGCAATAAGGTCCAATTGGATTGATTACAAAGTGCGATCAGATATTCTTATCGCCATCATGATCACCTTCCGGCAGTTACGATATTTCGGGGCATTGGCGCGTACCCAGCATTTCGGCATGGCCGCCGACCAATGCGCCGTGACGCAGCCTGCGCTCTCCATGCAGATCAAGGAGCTCGAGCGGGAGCTTGGCCTCGAACTCGTCGAGCGGCGCGGCAATTCCGTTGTTCTGACGCGAGCAGGACAGGAGATTGCCGAGCGGGCCGAAGCGATCCTTGGTCAGGTGCGCGAATTGTCCGAGCTGGCGCGCCAGCACCAGGGCGTGCTCTCGGGCCCCATGCGGCTTGGAATCATTCCGTCCGTGGCACCCTATCTCCTGCCTGCGATCCTCACAGAGGTTGAGCGGCAGTATCCGCAACTCGATCTGCAGATCCGCGAGACGCAGACCGATATGCTGGTGGACGAACTCTCACGCGGCGATCTCGATGCCGTGCTGATCGCCCTGCCCGTGCAGAATGCGCAGCTGGAATCGATGCCGCTCTTCGATGATCGCTTTCTCGTCGCCGTGCAGGCCCAAGCCGCCGATCAGTGGGTATCCAAGGACTTGCTCGAGTGGATCGGACAGGAGCGCCTGCTTCTGCTGGAAGAAGGGCACTGCCTGCGCGATCAGGCGCTTCACTATTGCCAGATCGCCAACATGCAGGCGCGCAAAGCGCTCGGTGCCGCCTCGCTCACCACCATCATGCAGATGGTTGCGGCAGGCCATGGCATCACGCTTCTGCCTGAGCTGTGTGCTGCGACGGAGGTCGACCGCAGGCGCGTTGCGCTCATCCCGTTTCCGGACAATCCGCCCATGCGCACGCTGGGTCTCGTCTGGCGACGCACATCGGGGCGGAAGAAGGATTTCTCCGCACTCGGCGATCTCATCAAGATAATCAGACAGAACGGCCAAGGCACAGAGAAAGCCTCTGGCGCGTTGGAACAGTAAAATGAATTTTTCACCGCGTTGGATCAGGAGAGCCGCGATGATCAGAGAGAATCCCATCCAGATCGCGGTCTGGAGCGACTATGTCTGCCCGTTCTGCTATCTGGAGCGGCCTGTTCTCGAGCGCATCCAGAAAGAGCTTGGCGATGACGTGCAGATCGACTGGCGCTCTTTCGAGCTTCGTCCGGAGCCGGAGCCGACGCTCGATCCCAACGCGGAATATCTCCATCGCGTCTGGAGCCAGTCCGTCTATCCGATGGCTCAGGAGCGGGGCATGACCTTGAAGCTGCCGCCGGTTCAGCCGCGCAGCCGCAAGGCTCATGAGGCGGCCGAGTTTGCGCGCGATGCAGGCCGCCTCGATGCCATGAACAAGGCTCTTTTCAGAACGTTCTTCGAGGATGGGAGGGATCTTGCCGATACCGATGTGCTGCTTGAGATCGGACAATCCGTTGGCCTTGATCGTGACGACTTGCGCGAGGCCCTTATCAGCGGGCGCTATGTACAGAGAGTTCTCGATGATCAACACCTGGCACGGCAAATCGGCATTTCCGGCGTTCCCGCCCTGATCGTCAGCGCAGGCCACCAGACCTATCTCGTCTCCGGCGCTCAGCCCTATGAGACGGTGAAGGACGTGATTGCCTACGCCACCGGTGAGAAGAAGGCTGTAACCTGACCGCCCATGAAAAAGGCTTCCCGGGCTGAGCCGGGAAGCCTTTTTGAGCGTCACGGTTGGAGATGTCAGCAGCTCGTGAGCTTCACACGCTCGACTTCAAGGCCGAAGAGCGGGCGCACGCGCGTGCCGACCACGTTGCCGGCAAAAGCCGCCACGAGCCACACCCAGCCATGCAGGCTGCCCGAGGCGATACCCGAAAAGTAGGCGCCGATGTTGCAGCCATAGGCGAGGCGCGCACCGTAGCCGAGAAGCAGGCCGCCGACGATGGCCGCAACAGCGGAGCGCAGCGGGATCTTCCACACCGGCGCGAAGCGTCCTGCAAGGGACGATGCAAATAGGGCGCCGAGGATGATGCCGAAATCCATCACCGTCGTGATGTCGTTGAAGATGCTGCCGTTGAGCTCGGCTTGGCGGGCGGGTGCGGACCAATAGGGCCAGCTCGCCACATCGAAGCCGATGGCGGCCGCGATTTTCGAGCCCCACAGGGCGAAGGCCGAGGTTACGCCCCAGGGACGGCCTGCGAGGTAGAGCGTGACGAAATTCAACAGCGCGAGTGCTACCGCACCCGCAACCAGCGGCCAGGGACCACGGAGGAAGCGGGCAAGGCCTTGGCGCGGGGAGGGGGCGGCTTCGATCAGCTTGCCGTGACGGCGCTTCTCGAACACCACCGTGACGGCAGCGATCAGCGCGAAGACGGCGAGCTGCACGGCAAGCGCAGTCCAGGGACCCCAGAGCTCGATAATGGAGATCTTGGGCAGGCTCGGCAGGGCCGTCCACCAATGCAGATGCGCAGCACCGATGGCCGAACCTGCGATGAAGCCTGCGAGCGTGATCAGCATGCGCGTGGAGCCGCCGCCCACCGTATAGAGGGTGCCGGAGGCGCAGCCGCCGCCGAGCTGCATGCCGATGCCGAAGAGGAAGGCGCCGAACACGACACCGATACCCGCCGGGGAGACGAGCCCCGCGACCGGTTGGCCGAAGAGGGAGCCGGAGGCGAGGACGGGGAAGAACAGGACCGAGGCGACAGCCAGCATGACCATCTGTGCCCGCAGGCCCTCGCCGCGCCGATCCGCGATGAATACGCGCCAAGCGGAGGTGAAGCCGAAGGCGGCATGATAGAGCACGAGACCGAGCGCCGCGCCGAGCACATAAAGCGCGGCTTGCTTCGGGTTGATGACGGCGCCGAGAAGGGCCGCGCCGCCGATGATGCCGGCAGCCGCTGCAAGCGAAGCCGGAGCATTGATGGTCAAGCTCGCCCGGTTTCCAGCGGAAAGCGGCGGAGCCACTGCAGAGCTGGACATTAAGAACTTCCTTGCTGCGTGGAGGGATAAAGGCCTTCTTGGCCCGCGGTCCGAACATGTGGTTCTTTTTAAAGAACGTCAATAGATGTATTATAGGAAATATATGCATGCCTATAATGTGAAATTCTCACGGATTGCCCCTGCCGGCTTTCTGCCTGATGTCCCCCACCGCACCCCTCAAGGAATGATCGCTCCTATGTCCATCAAGCCCGACGTCCCCACTGCCATCGGCAATACACCTCTCATCAAGCTTCGCCATGCTTCGGAACTCACCGGGTGCACGATCCTCGGCAAGGCCGAGTTCATGAATCCCGGGCAGTCCGTGAAGGATCGGGCGGCCCTCTTCATCATTCAGGATGCGGTGCAACGTGGGGTGCTGAAGCCGGGCGGTGTGATCGTGGAGGGAACGGCGGGCAATACAGGCATCGGCCTTGCCCTCGTCGCCAATGCCCTAGGCTTTCGCACGGTGATCGTGATCCCCGAGACACAGAGCCAGGAGAAGAAGGATATGCTGCGCTTGGCTGGCGCCGAACTCATCGAAGTGCCGGCCGTGCCTTATGCTAACCCCAACAACTACGTGAAGGTCTCGGGGCGGCTCGCGGAACGCCTCGCCGCATCCGAGCCGAATGGCGCGATCTGGGCGAACCAGTTCGACAACGTCGCGAACCGGCAGGCCCATATCGAAACGACGGGTCCGGAGATCTGGGAGCAGACGGGCGGCAAGATCGACGGCTTCATCTGTGCGGTGGGCACAGGCGGGACGCTGGCTGGGGTCGGCATGGCGCTGAAGAAGCGCAACCCGAAGATCACGATCGGCCTTGCCGATCCGATGGGCGCTGCGCTTTACAGCTACTATACGACGGGTGAGCTGAAGGCGACGGGCTCGTCCATCACTGAGGGAATCGGTCAGGGACGCATCACGAAGAACCTGGAGGATGCGCCGATCGATGTGGCGTTCCAGATCTCCGATGAGGAGGCGCTGCCGATCATCTTCGATCTGTTGGAGGATGAAGGCCTGTGCCTGGGCGGATCATCAGGTATCAACGGGGCAGGTGCGATCCGTCTTGCCCGTCATCTCGGCCCGGGTCATACGATCGTGACGGTGCTTTGCGATTACGGCACACGCTACCAATCCAAGCTTTTCAACCCGGCCTTCCTGCACGAGAAGAATCTTCCCGTGCCTGAGTGGCTGGAGCGCAAGAGCAACATCGATCCGGGGCTCGTGTAGGAGCACGAAAAGCAAACGCTGCGTCCGAGCGGATCGGACGCAGCGTCAGATTTCGGCGATGGAGTTCGCTAGGCAGCGGAGGGTGTGCTCGTCTCCGTTGTCTCGCTCTCCTCCGGGCGCGCCTGATGCGTGCGGGAGAGATTGACCGGCGGACGTGCGGTCTGTCCCGGCTGTGCTGCTCTTGCAGGAGCGATGATGTTCTGAAGATCCGCCTGAATGCTGTCGAGTAGGTCGATCATCCACAGCTCGCTCGTATCGACCTTGTCTCGCAACGCGGACTTCGCGATGTCGACCTTCGCTGAAATTTCCATCGGGTTGCGGGACGGCAGCGTGCTGAAATCCTGCTCGAGGGTTGCGAGCTCGACCAGAAGCTCATCGCGCAGAGCACGTTGCTCCTCGGCGGTGATCAACGGCGAATTCAGCATGCCGCGCAGGGCTGCCCAGCGCAGGCCGAGAGCGCTCACGGATTGCGTGCCGCTGAGTTCTGCGAGTTTCTGATTTTCAGCCACGGGATCATCCTTCTGAGAAAAACTGGATCAAACCGCGACAGAAAGAGGGATGGTTGTGGCGTGAATCGGGCAGGCACGTGAGAAAGCGAAGGCCGCGCGCGAAAAGATCGCGCGCGGTTAACGAATTCAACCAATAAAGAAATACAGTGTCAGCACCGCACCCACGGCGATCACCAGCCAGCGGATCACGCTCGCCGGCAAACGACGTCCGAAGACGACGCCGAGATAACCACCGATCACGGATGCCGCGCCGACGATGAGCGTCTCGGGCCAGCTCACGAGCCCTGCTGCGATGAACAGAATGACGGCGACGAGCTGAATGAGCGTGGAGCAGAGGTGCTTCGCCGAGTTGATGAGGTGGAAGTCATCGCCCTCGGTGATGGCGAGGGCCGCGAGCATCACGATGCCCATGCCCGCGCCGAAGAAGCCGCCATAGACGGCAACGAGCGTTTGGAAGGCGAGGCCTGCCGCCCACGCGCGGGTCGACGGGTGTTTTCCCTCGCTCTTTCCGATGCGGCGGGCGAGCGCCACGATGCGCGGGCTTGCGGCAAAGAGCAGGGTTGCGAACAGCAAGAGCCATGGCACGAGCTGGCGGAAGGCCGCGTTGTTCGTGACGGTGAGAATATAAGCACCGCCCAGACCACCGATCAGGCTGACCACACCGAGGGCCGCAAAGCGGCGGGCATTGGCGGCCAGCTCTCGTCTGTAGGCCCAGGCGCTTGAAAGGTTCGCAGGCGTCACCGCGACTGCGCTGGTCGCATTGGCCACCACCGGGGGCAGGCCTGCCGCGACAAGGGCCGAGAAGGTGAAGAAGGTGCCACCGCCTGCAATGGCGTTGACGAGACCTGCCGCAAGACCCGAAGCCGCAAGAAGAGCCGCAGTGGTGAGTTCCATGATCCGTTCAGTCTGATGAGGAGAAAAGGCGAGAAGGGAAGGCCGGAAATAGCACGCCGATGCTTTCAGAGCCCATTGGGCGAACGTCTAGCGCATCGTGCGGACCTTCGGTTCGCCTCGAACGCTGCTCTACGAAGGGAGCATCGGATCAAGCCCAAAAGCGCATTCCACTTTTCTCGTCCGAGGCTCTAGAGGAGCGGAAAGCGCGAAAAACGCGTCTTGATCCTTAAAATCCTAAGCTTTCCTGTGGATCACAGCTTGGGCGTCCATTGCTCTGAAGCCCGCGAAGGCGGAATTTAGAACACATGTCGAACGTCATCCCTCTCGCCCCGCGCCTGAAGCAGGCCAAATCCGCCGCCTCCGAGGCGGAGGAGCGCGCTGCGCTGGCGGCAGATCTGATCGATCTGATCGAGCGGGTGAGGGAAGCGACCGAGCATGTGGCTGCCATGTCCGGCCCCTCTCTCCAGATCCAGCAGACGGCGCAGCATCTTCTGGACGCCGGAACCGCCCTGGAACGGGCCGTCGAGTCGCTGACCGAAAACGGCGAGTGGGTGCCGTTCTAGAAACCCTGTGACGCGGGCTTAAGGCGTCAGCTTCCGGTCACGCCAGACAGGCCCTCTATTTCAGCGCCTCCATCCTTTCACCCGCCTGGGCGATTCCGAGGGACTGAGCCCGTGCATAGAACTCCTGCGCCTTGGCCGCATCACCCCGGATGCCTAAGACCCGCAACTTGGAAAGGACATTTGGATCGAACGTCTCGGCCATCAGGAAGGCGGCGCGCCCGTTGCCGCTTGCCAGGGAGCGCTCGAGAAGGAGACGGGCTCCGCTCACGTCCCCCTTGCTCAGAAGCTCCTCAGCTCGGGCGACGAGGCGTTCGTCTGCCTTCATGGGATCCGGCGGGCTGTTCTTGGTCTCCGTCTGCGGAGAAGCCTTCATCTGATCCACGGGCTTTGGTGCGACAGGCAGCGGTTGAATACTGTCCGGCAAGGATGCGACCAGGACGGGGGCAGACTCCCTCTGGGGCTGGGCAGATGTGATGTCTTGCGGGGCCGCTTCGATCTGAGGCAGAGACGAGATCTCCTGAGGCTGAACGTTCTCCTGAGCCTGAGGCAACGGGGCATCCATCCCTTTGCCTGCAATCCTGAGCACCAGAGGCATGGCGCTTGGCTGGTAGGGCTCCCGGAGAGTGCGTAGCTGCTCGAGGGCATGGGTGAGTTCTTTGGTGAGTGTGTCTCTCCGATCCCGCTCCTGAGCGAGAGCATTCTTGAACTCGGCCACTCGGGCCGATTCGGACGCGATCGCCTCGTCCTTGAAAAGCTGCAATGCGCGCAGCTTCTGCTCCATGCTGGCAAGCTGGTGGACGGCGTTGTCTCTTTGCTCCCGCTCCTGTCGCAGACGCGCCTCCAGCTCGACCTTGTCTGTTGGAGGTGCAGGTTTATCCTGTTCTCTCGTCTCCTTCAGAGCCTGGTAGGCAGACTGAAGGCTCGCGAGCTCACGCATGACGGCTTCGACCCGCTCCTGCTCGTTGCGCAAGGCTTGCCGCATCTCGGATGCTTTCGCGTCCTGGGAGGCCGTTTCCATCTCCAGCCGTGTCTTCAGGGCATTATTCTCCTGCATGAGGTCGTTCAGCGTTTTGGAGATCATGCTGCTGTAGGATTGCTCCTGCTCCAGCGCCCTCTGCAGATCGGCTATGTTTGACGCAGCAGAGGAAGCAGGTGCGCTGCAGGTCGCCGACAGCGCCGTTTCCTCGGTCGGATTCGGCGAAGATGCGGAAGCTCCATGAATACCGGCGGCCTCAAGAACCGCGAGAAAGTCGGGATCGCGCAGGTGGTCGGTGAGGAGAATGGCGAGAGTGCCAATCTCGATGGCCGTGTTGAGGCTGTTCTCTGCGCCGCTCAGATCGCCCTTGCGGATGGAGGCTTCGAGCTTTTCAGCAAACTGTATCCTGTTTTGGGATGTCAAAAGAACCTGCAGAAGGTGCAGAAGGTTGTTCGAGACTCCTGAATAGTCAGTGACGTTGGTGTCTGCCACCGTGCCAAGGCTCTCGGCCGTGCGGCTTCCGGCGAATGCAGGGCTGAGGAGCGAAGTGCCGAGCAATGTGCCGGCCAGCAACTCGATCGCTAAACGTTTCGATGTCGATGCATCTCGTCCATTCATGTCGGACCTCCTTCATTGGTCGCCAAAGGCTTGATGCTCAGCCTTTGGCCTCGGTCCAGTTGGATCTTGATTAGTCTTGCCGGATTAGTCTTGCCGGGTGCTCCGCCGGGTCACTTTCTGCCGGTCGTTCTGCCATGCGAGGAAATCTCGGAAGAGAGCTTCGCGTTGCTCTGCCGTGACGTTGATCCCTCTGCTGTTCATAAAGCCTTCAAAACTTTGAACTTCGGCCGACGGATTGCCTGCCGTAGCGCGGTCCAACCAGTCCTGAGCAGCTTTGACGCGTTCCCAGCCGGGCACGTCCGCAGCCAGATTGACTTCCTTCCATTTCGGGTGCCTGCCCGGTTGGAGAAACTCGTCGAAGCGGGAGAAGAACGCGTTCACGAAACGCTTGACCCGGGAATACCGATCAGAGTTTTCAGGCCAGTTGAATACGGCAAGCAGGCTGCCGACGGCCAGGGTCTCGGCCGGCTGATTCCTGTCCACGAGCTGCGGGTAATCCTCGCTGGTGAGGCGGGCTGGGAAGTAGCTCTCCGCGATCTCTCCTTCAAAGGGAATGGAGATAAGATGGAAGCGTCCATCGGTCTGGAATTCCGCAATCGCGCGCACCGGCCGCCCGGCGACATAGACGGCCGCCTGGATTTCTCCGGACTTGAGCTTCGCGTAAGATGAGGCTTGGTCGAAGGTCGTGACGTCGGGCTTGATTCCGAGCTTCTCGAAAATGAGGCGCGAGGTCAGGTTCGTTCCGCTGCCGGCCTTGTCGATATTGACCTTTCTGCCATCGAGTTGCCGGATGTCCGTAATATCCCGGCTTGCGATGATATGGACTTCCTCGTTGTAGAGGCGGGTAATGAAGCGCAGGCGCCGAGCCGCATTGTCCTGAAGGTTCTCGGCTTTCAGCTGCTCCCGAGCATCCATCTGCACGATGCCGATATCGACGCCGCGCAGGAACATGATGTCCCGCAGGTTCTGCAGCGAGCCGCGTCCGATCATCGGCAGAACGCGCAGGTCCTCACCGTCGAGCACATTGGCAAGATCGGCCGCAATACGGATGTAGGTTCCGTCAGCCCCGCCTGAGATGACTCCTACGGTACCAGCATTGACGCGGGAGGCATTGAAAGTCGGCGCAGTCTGGGCCGATGCACCGGCCAGACCGGACATGAGAATGGCTGCAACGACAGGAGCCTGATGCAACAAGAGTTTCAGAAATTTGCGTGCTGCGAGAAAACCATAAGCTCGACCCGACATTCCTCGTCCTCCCTGGACCTGCCTTTCGGCTGCTTGTCGATCGTTTTGTTTCTGTGCGTTGTTTTGAGAAAATGATCTTCGAAATTCAGGAACAAAACGAAGGAAGAACGATCCTATGCTCCTCGTGGGCATGGTCAATTGAGCTTTGACGCCTGAATACTACGCAAGAAGTGATAGAGACTACTCACAAAGAGATATATTTTATCTTTATATTCCTTGTGGGAGCCCAATTTCTCATCGGCGGACTGCCAAGCTTTGCCGAGACAGGAAGCCGCTTCGATCCGTGACGTTAAGAAAATTCTTAGCACCGAGCGGCTCTTTTAACGGTCCATTAACCATAAGCGTTCGAAATCATGGAGTATTAAAGGAATTTGAGCTCCCGTGACCATCGCTGTTCGCCCCCGCCCCTCTCTTCGCTTCCGTGGCAGGTCCTTCATGGCCCTGGTCCTCGCGCCTGAAGTACCGTTGAGGGACTGGCTCGAGGACCTCGACGCCGTGTCGGAGCGCTCGCCCGGATTTTTCTCCGGTCGCCCGATCATTGCCGATGTCTCCAATCTCAAGCCCTCCAAATCCGAGCTGAAGTTTCTCTTGGCCGCTTTCAGGATGCGCAACATCCGCATCATCGGCCTCGAGGGTGCTGCTCCCGAGAACGTCGAGCCCGACATGCCGCCGCAAATTACCGGTGGCAAGCCTGCGGGCGAGATCGACGTGACGGATGCCGCTGGCACCGCCGATGCGGCGGTTGCTGCCGCCTCCGCATTCAGCCCCCAGCCCTCCGCCGAGAAGTCGCTGATGATCGAAGGCTCCGTGCGCTCGGGCCAGTCGATCCTGCATCCCGAAGGCGACGTCACGGTTCTCGGCTCCGTTGCCTCCGGCGCGGAGATCGTGGCCGGCGGCTCCATCCATGTTTACGGCGCGTTGCGCGGCCGCGCGATTGCGGGCTGCACGGGCAATGGCCGTGCGCGGATCTTCTGCAGAAAGTTCGAGGCCGAGCTCATTGCGATCGACGGTCTCTACAAGACCGCCGACGACCTCGGCACGAAATTCCACGGTCAACCCATCCAGGTTCACCTGGATGGCGATTCGATCATCCTGCAAACCCTGGATTGATAGAGAGAAAGAGAGACGACAATGGCCAAAGTCTTGGTCGTAACATCCGGCAAAGGTGGCGTTGGCAAGACCACGTCCTCGGCAGCTCTGGGCGCGGCGCTCGCGCATGGCGGCGACAAGGTCGTTGTCATCGACTTTGACGTCGGCCTGCGCAATCTCGATCTCGTCATGGGCGCGGAGCGCCGCGTGGTGTTCGATCTCATCAACGTGGTGCAGGGCGATGCCAAGCTCTCTCAGGCTCTCATCCGCGATAAGCGCCTTGAGAACCTCTCGCTGCTTCCCGCCTCGCAGACCCGCGACAAGGACGCGCTGACAGAAGAGGGTGTGGCCAAAGTGCTCAACGAGCTGCGCGAGAAGTTCGACTGGATCGTCTGCGACAGCCCGGCCGGCATCGAGCGCGGCGCCACCATGGCCATGCGTCATGCGGATGTGGCCGTCGTCGTCACCAATCCGGAAGTGTCGTCGGTTCGAGACTCCGACCGCATCATCGGCCTCCTCGATTCCAAGACCGAGAAGGCGGAGAAGGGCGACCGCATCGAGAAGCACCTGCTGCTCACCCGCTACGATCCTGCCCGCGCCGAGCGTGGCGAGATGCTCAAAGTGGATGACGTGCTGGAAATCCTCTCCATCCCGCTCATCGGCATCATCCCCGAGAGCGAAGAGGTTCTGCGCGCCTCCAACATGGGCTCGCCGGTGACCCTCAACAACCCGTCGAGCGCGCCGGGCCGCGCGTATTTCGATGCCGCACGCCGTCTTAAGGGCGAGACCGTCGAGATCACGATCCCAAGCGACAAGAAGGGTCTGTTCGGCAAACTGTTCGGACGGAGGGCCGCATGAGCCTCATGAGTTTCTTCAACCGCCGCACCTCGGCGCCTGTTGCGCGCGAGCGCCTGCAGATCCTGCTGGCGCATGAGCGTGGCATTGTCGGCGGGCAACCCGATCTGGTGGCGAAGCTGCGCGAGGAAATCCTCGCCGTCGTCCGCCGCCACGTGATGGTCGAACACGACAACGTCCAAGTGAAAATGAACCGCGATGCGGATATCTCGACCCTCGAGATCGAGGTCGAGATCCCGGCTCCGGTCCCGGTCGGCGCTCGCTGATCAACCTTCCTAAGATAGTGAAGCGGCCCTCTGCATAGCAGAGGGCCGTTTCGCTTTACGGCTGCTTGCTCCACACGCCGATCTTCGCCTCGCGCGCCTTATCCGCGGCAGCCTTCAGTTCCGGCGTGGCCTCGGCAGTAGGCTGTCCGCCGCCATTGTAGAGAATAACCCGCGACAGATCCTGCCCGCTGACGCGGCAGCGATAGGTATCGTTGCCGCCTGCGGGTTCGCAGGTCACTTCGCGGCCCTGCAGATATGCTGTCAGATCCTCCGGCTTGCCGGCACCGGGCGCCCATTCCACGCCGAAGAGGCGAACCACTTCGCCTTCCAGAGACAGGGTCGCGGTATCGATCACATCCGGTACGCCACGCAAGGCGCGACCGCCTGACGAACGCGGCGCAGCAGCCGGTGCATTGGCAACGTGGCCGCCGGCCACGGAGCCTGTTTCCGATGGACCATCGGTGCTGGCCTGCGTGGTGTCGTCGGGACGAAGGAGAAGGAAGGCGCCGAGGCCCAGAAGCAACAGAACGGCCGCCACAGCGCCCAAGGCGAAGCCGGGGCGGCGGGATACGGGCTTCTCCTGAAGGTTGTCGAAGAAGGCTTCAGCGCGCTCCCGGGAATCGGCAATTGAGCTGGCCAATCCCTTTCGAACATTCGCCATCTTGCCGCTGCTGTTGATCGCAGGGGGGGCTTTCAACCTTTCGGACATCCTCTTGGACCAGGCGTGAAAGCGGGCCTTGCCCTTATGCCAATGGTTCAGCGCGTGCGGGTCGGGAGAGGGCGCCGGCTCGCTCTCCGGTGCCGGTTCGTTCGAGCCGAGGGTCAGCCAGTCCCGCTTCAGCTCCTGCTTCGGTCGTGAAATCTCGTGATGTGCTGGAGGCGACGCCAATTCGTCTGGAGATGACTGCGGCTTGGGCGGTGATTTGAAGAGAACGGGGTGAAGGGTGCGCAGCTCGGCAAGAAGATCCTGCAAGGTGAACGGCACCTTCTCTCCATTCCTCTCGATCACGCGCGCTTGACCGTTTGCGTCGATCACGGTGAGCTTCATCTCGCCATCGACCTCGGACGGACGCAAGGAGGACTCGATGATGAGTTCGAGAGCCCGGCGCGCATCGTCGGTCGGATTGATCCTGTCGACCTCGGCATGGATGAGCGCACGCATGCGCTCCCTCATCTGGACCGCGTGCCCGATGGGCGTGTTGCCGAGATGATGGGAAGTTTCGCGAACGGACGTGACATCACTCATTCGACGTTCCCTCCGAAGCAAGAGTGCGCTTGCGCGTCTGCGTGAGCAGTGTGCTGTGCTCCGCAACGATCACGGGTTTCTCGCCGATGAACTCCAAAACGAGCTGAAGCGCGCCGGAGCCTTGCGACATGCGCCGCCGCTTTGGACTGATCGCCGTGTAATCGAACACCGCATGCACCTTGCAGACCGTGCCGGAGGGATTGCAATCGGTGCCAATAGCGTCCGGGCGGGGACGATATTCACGCTCTGGCCACCGGCGCATGAAGCGCTGCTTTTCCTTATACAGCCGCTCCAGGCTGACCGTGCGCCCATGAAAAAGCACACGCGGGGCATAAAGCTCGGCCGTCGCATCGAGCGCTATGTCGTTCCGCGCTGACCATGATGCCAGATAGTCGACGGCAAAGTTCTTGGCCGTATCGGCCCGCGACACGCGTCGCTCATTCTGAAGCTGTTGTTGCGGCTCGGCGGCTTTCGTGCGCGGCTCGGGTTGCGGCGATTGCACGGGTGGTGGCGCGGCTTGGGTCGGCTGCGCGGCTTGGGTCGGCTGCGCGGCTTGGCGGGATTCCGGCGTTGGCGAGATGACGGGCAGCCTGGGAGGCTGAGGGGATTGCGCAGAAGGTGCAGCAGGTGCGGGTTTCGGTTGAGCTGGAGGTGCTGCCTGAGAGGCGGCGCCGCTCTCTGCGGGCGGGTCCACCCACGGTTGCGCATTTTGCGCAAGAACCATGGAACCGCCTGCGCCGAGCAGCGCAAGAATGGCAAGAATGGAGATTGTTGATGCCAGTAACCGACCAGCCTGCATGTGATGTCCCGAACAGCCTTCTCACAACGAAAGAGGTGACCGGGGAAAAGCAGGCTGGAGGGTTCTGAGTTCCATCGGGAACCGTGCCGGAAGGGTTCCGTTCAGAGCTCCGCGACGGTGACGGAGCCGACGCCCGAAATGCCGATAGCTTGGGCGGAGGCGCGCGAGAGGTCGATCACGCGGCCATGCGCATAGGGGCCACGGTCGTTGATGCGAACGACCACCGACTTGCCGGTGCGCTTGTTCACGACACGCACCTTCGTGCCGAAGGGCAGGGTGCGGTGGGCTGCAGTCAGCTCATTGGTGTTGAAGGTTTCACCGCTTGCCGTCCGGCGTCCGTGAAAGCCGGGGCCGTACCAGGAGGCGCGGCCGCTCTGAATGACTCTTCCGGAGGTTTCCTGCGGCTGGGCCTGTGCAAAAGAGGTAGGGAGAAAAGCAGCAGCCGAGAGAATAAAGATCGCGACGTGAAGTGTTACCTTGCGTTGATCCACAATGCATTCCCTTGTTGTTATCAGAGACGTGCAAAATGAAGGCTAATAAGGCAACAATAAGACCTTCATTGTTGTTGAACTAGCAAGGTTAACAGTGTCGTTACTGAAAGAGCGTTCATCTTAGACGCTGGACATTGTAACGGTTTGTAGCTTATAGCCTGAAGAGGGTTGGATAAACTGAAGCTTGATAGAGGGGGCTCCGGTCCCTGAGCACAGGATCCATTCATCGAGAGCATGGTTCGGGTGCCGAGTTTGCACTTCTCATTGGCGCGAAATGAACTTCTAGTAGCGCAAACCAATTGCCTCCAGGCTCGCAGCGCCCGCATGCGGGCCTCTTTTTTGAGTCCCTCATGACCATTGCTTCCAGGGCCGCCGAGAGCGAGGCGCCGTCAAAAATCACTGAGCAGGTCTCTCACGCGCAGGCGGCTCAGTCGCCGGCGCGGGGCATTCTGATGCTGGTGGCCTCGACCGTCGTCTTTTCCGTCTGCGATATCATCACCAAACATCTCGCGGCCACGCTTCCAGCAGCCGAGATCGCCTGGATCCGATATGCCACCTTCTCCTGCATCGTCGTTCCCGTGATCCTGCTCAAGGGCGGCAAGGGGTTGTTTCGTGCCAAGCGTCCCGGTCTTCAGGTCCTGCGGAGCTTCGGCATGATCGGTTCCACCCTGTTCTTCACACAAGGCCTGCGTTATCTGCCGGTGGCGGAATCGACCGCGATCTACTTCATCTCGCCGATTCTCATCATGGCACTGTCGATCCTCTTCCTCGGAGAGTCGGTGGGGTGGCGACGCTGGACTGCGGCTCTTGTCGGGCTGACAGGCGTGCTGGTCGTCATCCGTCCGGGCACTGATGCCTTTCAAACCACGGCGCTGCTGCCGCTGCTTGGAGCAACGAGCTGGGCGGCCGGTGCCGTGGTGACACGGAAGATGAGCGGCAGCGATCATCCCTTGACGACGCTCGCCTATTCAGCCGTCGTCGGTTGCCTGATCTTGAGTCTGTCGCTTCCCTTCAGCTGGGTGACGCCCTCGGGAAACGAGATCGGCTTTGCTCTTCTGATGGGGTTGTTCTTCGCCATCGGACAATGGTTCGTCGTGCTGGCCTATCGCCACGGCAACGCGTCCGTGATCGCCCCTTTTTCTTATGTGCAGCTGATCTGGGCGGGAGCGCTTGGCTATCTGGTCTTCGGCGCTCTGCCGGATGGCTGGACCATCGTGGGCGCCTGCATCATCGCGGCGAGTGGCCTCTATACCGCCTATCGCGAGCGCGTGCGCATGTTGCAGCGGAGAGCAAGCGCCGAGGCTTAGGCTCCCGCCGAGTGCACGACGCGCAGGCGCGGGCGCGCGGCGCGGCTGTAAAAGGTGAGCACGACACAATCTTCAACCGTCTCGCCTTCGACCAGGCGATAGCCGAACTGCTCCGCAACGGCGCGCACCTGTCCGAGGTTGGCCTTCGAGATGCGGCGGCTGAACTCCGAGACGTCCTGGCTCATGAGTGCGGCCAGCATTCCGACCTCGACGCCCTGGTCGAAATCAGCGCTGCGCGCCGGAAAACGAAGCCGCAACCCCTCGGCAAGGTGGATGTGATGCATGTGATCCCGTTCACTTCACGACATTTCAGCCGGGTTATGGCCCACAACATCCTACTGCTTGCTTAAAGGTGCCCCACGGCGGGCCCCCTTGTGGATAGCACGGACAAGATCGGCCTGGATCCGAAAGCCCCTCACGGCATTTATTCTTTCGTAGGCTTTGCGGTTGGCGGCCGAGCGATGAGGGAGCTCAAGGTGAAGATACAGATGATGGGTGTCGTGCTCGTGACCTGCCTTCTGGCTCAGGAGGCGTCCGCCGCGGACATGACGGATAGGACCGTGACCCGAACCACCCGCGTGACCCGCGTAATGCCCGTTATCCCCGAGCGCGCAATCGCTCGCCTAGCGGATCAGGGTCTCGGATACTCGGTCCTGCATGAACCACTCGGTGTGCCGCAGAGGGGTTACCGGGTGCATGTCACCTGCACCATCACGGAGACCTTCAGGCAGACCTATTGCCCGACACCTGCCTACATGGCCACTTGCCCCAACGCCGTCATCGCCTGTCGTTAGTTGCAGACTGAACTGTGCAAGGCGCTACGTTTGTTGTGCGCTCAGTTTTTTCGAGAATTCACGGAAGGTTATTCCCCGCAAGGCCAAGCTTTTCTGAATCAGGGAAGAAGGCCGAAATAAATTACTTCTCTTGGGTGCCTTGTATTTGCCTGATTGGGG
>NZ_LCYG01000160.1 GCF_001017175.1 Microvirga vignae
GAGATCTGTCAGAGCACGCCAGAGGCCGGCGAGCGTGCGGAAAAGTGGATCTTGGTTTTTCGCTGATCCGGACCTTCGGCTCGCGCCCTCGGTTGCGCCAGCCACGAGCAGGAGCATCGGACCCATAGGTGGGTCCGATGCTCTCGCGCCCGCGTCCGACGCGGCATCGATCACCATCATGGAGATCGTGGACAACGCATCGTGCCGGTAATCCCCGGCGCGACGGATGCAGGCCCAACCAGTCTGCTCTGCTGGGGCAGCCTTGCCTTCCCGCTGGTCGCTGCAGGCGCATTCGCCTTCCTGGTGAACCGTTGGCTGATCGCTCGAGGACGAGGGCATGCTGCGGTTCAAGCCCATCATGGTCATCACTGACCCGTTCCATTTCTCACCCAACTACTAGGAGCTCTTTCATGGATATCCGCTCCCTGGCACTTGCCCCCACGATGGCGGCCTTCTCGCCGGCGGCCCTCGCGCAAGGCGCTCACCACGGCGGTCACACCGGCCACTCCACGCCCGCGCCGGCTGCCCGTTCGGCCGAAACGACGGCCACGAAAGCCTATCGCGAGGCCAACGCCAAGATGCATCGGGACATGGATTCGAGTACTCGGACAACGCGGACGTGGATTTCGTACGCGGCATGATCCCCATCATCAGGGTGCTATCGACATGGCGAAGGTTGTTCTTCAGCACGGCAAGGATGAGCAGACCCGCAAATTGGCCATGGATGTCATCCGCGAGCAGGAGCGCGAGATCGCCGAGATGCGTGCCTGGTTCGAAAAGCGCGGTCACTGAGAGCCACGGCATCGACGCGACCTCTTCCTGGTCAGCGTCACAATCAGACAGCTGACGGAGATTGCAGGCCTGATCGACGGCGGCGAACTGAGGACACGAGTGGGCACAGTCATCTCCCTTGCGGAGGCACGCGAGGCTCATTTCATGCTGGAAGGCATTCGCCCTGCGCGATGGTCCAGATGCAATCGTCTCGTTTCTGGTGGCAGCCTGACCAGATATTGCCATCCAGGACGGGCAAGGCAATCATGGCCCCTGCCAACTCATCGCCTGGCAGCGGGGACAAGAAACAAGGGGGGACTACGATGGGTGTGTTCCGGGTGATTCTCACCCGATCAACGGCTTGTGCCGCGATCATCGGCGGGTGCCTTCTCCCGGCAGGCTCCCAGGCGGCCGATCTGCCGCCCAGGAGCACGGCTCCCGTCGAGGCTGTGCGCATCTGCTCCGTCCATGGCGCCGGTTTCTTCACCATTCCCGGGACCGACATCTGCCTGCGGATCGGCGGTCGGGCTCGGGGAGAAATCCGGTATCTGGAACCTGGCGCCCGCGCCGATGACGCCATTGGCTTCCGGGCCCGCAGCCGCATCGCCCTCGACGCCCGCACCCAGACATCTTACGGCTTGCTGCGCGCGAAGATACAGTACGAGATCACCCGCAACACGGGCAATTACGGGTCCGACACGTCACGTCTTGACGAGGCTTACGTCCAGTTCGGCGGCCTGACTGCGGGCCGCCTGGAATCATTCTTCGACTTCTACACCAATGACTACAACTTCGCGGATCTCATCGTCTCCGAAGTCAAAAACAATGTTTTCGCCTATACAGCCAAGCTCGGGTCCGATCTGTCTGCGACGATTGCGCTGGAGGACGCCATCGAACGGCGGCTGTTCGCCGCTCCGAACGGACCAGCCTTTCCCGGCGAGGAGTTCATCCCGGCCGGCGCGCGCGTTCCGGATCTCGTCGGGCAGTTGCTCTGGGAGCCGGACTGGGGCAAAGCCCAGCTCTCGGCGGCGCTACACCAGATCCGCAGCGCCAATCTTGTTCCCGAAACGGATCCGGCTCTGTTCGTCGACACCGAGTACGGCTTTGCCGTGCAGGCCGGGCTTCAGATCGAACTCCCCATGCTGGCCGAAGGTGACGAACTCTGGCTCCAGGCAGCCTATGCGGAAGGCGCCCTGAGCTACCTCGGCATCGGCGACACCTCGATCAAAAATATGACCCTCGCTCAGACTGATGCTTATGTGGATGCCACGGGCGCGGTGGGCCGCTCTCGGGGCTGGGCCGCGACGGCTGTGTTCATGCACTTCTGGACCCCGCAGATTCGACATGTGATGTTCGGCTCCTATGGCGTGGTTGAATACCCGGCGAACAGTGTCGTGACCACACCAGCAGGCGGCACCCTCGGGTTCCCAGACACGACGGAGTGGCGGATCGGCAGCAATCTCGGCTGGCTCCCGGTGAGCGGCCTCTATCTTGGCGTCGAGACGCTCTATCGCCAGGTCGACCCGCGCGGCCGGGTGTACGTGGACAACGATCCAGCATCAGGCCGCCTCATCAACTCGGAGGAGGCCCTTGAAGCCCGCCTGCGGGTCCAGCGGGATTTTTAAGAAGCAAAACACGCCCTGAGGCGGCGGCTCATCATCGGCAGCAGGGGCGTAAAGCTGGCTGCGAGCGAAAGGCTTCGGCGGCGTAGGCGAAGGAGGGTATGGACACAACACTATGCGGCGACACTCCCGTCCGCGAAGACCACACTGCTCTTGGTACACGACAGCCTCTGCGGATCCGTCGCAAACTCCTTGTTGTAGAGCTTCATCTGCTGCTCTCCCGGTTCACGGACGGAG
>NZ_LCYG01000161.1 GCF_001017175.1 Microvirga vignae
TCCTTCGACCAGTTGCTGGCGACGGAGCGGCTTCACGCCGATGTGTCCCTGGTTAATTCCTGAAACCCGCAGGGCGGTTGACGGAGAGCTGTAACGGAGAGCCCTACAATGCAGTCACTAGTACCGACCCTGTCCGGTCCGCGCCGGCCGTTGCGTTTTGGCCACGACAAGATAGCCGATGTTATCGCCGAGACTTTGGACAAATTTCCGTCGAACACCGCTGTACGTACGAACGAGAATGGCGATGTAAGCTACCGGGAGTTGGGGACGTCCGCGTCCAGTCTTATGGGGCGCTTCGAGGCCATCGGCATCCGTCCTGGTGAGGCGGTCATTGTCAAACTTCCCCGATCAGTTGATTTGGTCACGGTCATTCTTGCCACCCAACTGCTGGGCGTTGCCTTCGTGCCTGTTGATCCATCAGACTCCGACCAGCGGTTGGATCATATAATCCGCAACACGAACGCCAATGCCATAGTCAGTCAGGATCCAAGTGGCTCGATGCGCGTTGAGCGCGTTCCGACACCTAGTGGCATCAACTCAGTGTTCTCAAGCATCGCGTACATCATGCACACCTCCGGCAGCACGGGAATCCCGAAAGGGGTACCGGTTTCGCAGGCAGCTCTTCTGAATTTGGTCGACTGGTATATCGACATGATTAATTTCTCGGAGAGCGCCAGCATTGCGCAGCTTACGCGGCCAGCGTTTGATTTCTCGATTCCCGAGTTCTTCGTACCATTTTTGACCGGTGGGACAATTGTCTTGCCTACTACGCAACTGCAAGCACAGATCATCCAAACAATCGAGTTCCTAATTCAAAGCGGCACGAACGTCATTCAGATGGTCCCAACGCTGTTGCGACGCTTCCTTGGAACTCTTGAACGTCTCCCCTCCATAACGGAGCGGTTCACGGACCTCGAATATGTAGTCTGCAATGGCGAATCGCTGCCGGATTCACTTAGGCGGCGGTTTTATTCACTTCTTCCCAGCGCGACGCTAATAAACAGCTACGGGCCGACCGAATGCTGTGTTGCTGTTAGTTACCACTATTGCCCCCGTGGTGATGAAGACCTCCCGATGTTCATCGGAAAACCAGAGTGCAACATCGATTTCTTTGTTCTTGACGAGGCCCAGTCCAACGTTGGGGTTGAAGTCGAGGGCGAGCTCTGGGTGGGAGGCGTGCAGACGTCCCAACGCTATGTGGCTGACGAAGTCCAATCGAAACTGCGCTTCGTGCCATACATGACGGCCAACGGCGAGCAAGTTTTGTACCGCACTGGTGATTATGTCATGGCTTCGAAAGAACATGGATTGCGGTTTGTCGGAAGAAAGGATGATCAGATCAAATTTCGAGGAATTCGGCTGGAGAAGGGGGAAATTACCAGCGCGATCGATCGGACAGCCCTATGCGCAGACTCAGAGCTGGTCGTGGTAGATAGAGACGACGACATGGGCCAGGAGCTGGTCTGCATGGTGACGCCCGCGAGCGCCGACGTGGATGAGGTTCATCGGCGATTGTCGGAGGCGCTGCCGAATGATCGTGTGCCGAGGCTAATTGTGCCTCTTGTCGAGCTTCCATTTACTGCCAATGGGAAACTCGACCAGCGCGCCCTCGAGAGGACTGCCAAGGAGGCGCTCAGGGCGAACGTGAAGCGTGCTGCAGCCCAGGCCGGAAATGCAACGGAGTCACCGTTGGACCATTTGCTGGCAGCGATAGAAGCGTTCACGGGAAGACGGGTATTACCCAGCTTGACAGCTCGGGAGTGCAAGATTGATTCACTGAACTTCCTCGAGATACAACTCAAGTTGGCCGAAGCCGGCCTCATGTTTGGCGAGGACGTCTATCAAGAGCAAGACCTGTCACTCGAGGAGTGGGCAAGGCGAACTCAACCGATCGACCGCAGCGGATCTCAAGCGGGCGCCACAGGCCAGAGCGGACACGCTGCCCAATTTAGGGACGAGGTCGCGCAAATCATCGAGTACGTTGAAACGCGGGCCCCCAGCACGATTGTGTTACATTCATCGCTTGTAGCCTTAAGGAATGTACCTGCGAATGAGGTAGCATCCATTCTACTTGAAACAATAGAGCGCGTCTCCGCGACGTCCACGGTTCTTCTGCCTGCGTTCACATTGAGCTACTGCTCCACACAGCGTTACCATTGGACGAAGACCAAGTCCGAAACAGGAGTTTTGGCCGATCTTGTGATGCGACAGCTACCTGCTGGGCGCACCAAACATCCCGCTTATTCAATCGTCGTTACCGGCCCGAGAATGCAGGAATTGTGCAAGACGAACTGGTGGAAATGCAGTCCGTTCGGTGACGACTCGATATTTGGCGAGATAAGCCGCTCAGCTGGATTGATTATCGGCCTAGGCACGTCAAACTTTACTCATGTGCACAGGTGCGAACTCCTAGCGGGTGTGCCTTACAGCAAGACGATCAACTTGCGGGGGCTCGCTGACTTCGGAGGCGGCCCGATTGACGTGTCGACAGAAGTTTATATTCGAGACATCAAGGGTCGACCCGAGTATTCGTTTCTTGCACACGATACTACGCGTGACGTTCGCGAAATGAGAGATGTTCTGCGGGAGTTCGCAATAGCTGGGACCTACGCGAGGGTAGTCGACGCAAGAGACATGGAGTCCAAACTCGTTTCCGTCATGCGGACTGAACCATATGGGTTCTTACATGAGAGGGCCAGAGTCGAGGCGCAGCACGCGTATCCGAGCGAAGACCAAGTAGAAGACTGGCCTAGCTCTGGAGCTGAAGGTGGCTTTGACGGAGCGTGACATGTCCTGCAGCGATGGCGTCAGGAGTTGAGATATGACAGCTGGAAAAGGCTTTATTCTACCGCCGCGCTCGAGTGACGGAATGTTTGATGCGGAGCAATCGGATGGCGATACACCGTCAGTGGTGGTTTACGCATTTGCGGACGGCCGCTTCGCCGGCAATCCGGCGGCAATCATGCTCTACGATAGATATCCAGCGATGGCCGAGTGCCTGCAGCTGGCGCAGCGGTATCGCCAGCCTGTGACAGTGTTCCTTCGCACCCTGGAAGAGACAGGCCATTTTGAAATTCGCTGGTTCACGCAGAATGCCGAACTGGACCTCTGTGGACACGGAACGTTGGCGGCGGCATATTGGCTTTTTCGTGCCGGTAACGGCCGGTCCAATCGAATCTCGTTTCACTCCCGGAACGGGCTTCTCGACGCTTGGCTGCAAGGCGACGCCGTGCGGGTCGCGCTGCCGGTCATCGACACGATTCCGGTAGATCCAATGGAATATGAAGCGGTCCAACGATACATGGGTATTCCGGTTAAGGAGATTCGGAAGGCATATGACGATTACGTTGTTGTCGTTGACCACGAACGTGTCGTTCTTGACTATGAGCCGAATTTTCGAAGCATAGCTCAGATCGATTGCCGCGGTGTCGTTCTCACGGCTCTTGTCGATCCGGGCGGAGCGTTCGGAGAATTTGATATCGTATCAAGATTCTTTTCGCCGAGAATCGCAATCAACGAAGATCAGGTCTGCGTATCGGCGCACTGCAAGCTCTATCCCTATTGGGCGAGGGTCCTGGGTAGGACGGACTTGCGCGCGCTGCAGGCATCGGAGAGCGGGGGAGTCCTCGAACTCTCATCCTCGGACGGTCGTGTGATCGTTGGAGGAAGAGCCAAGCTAGTGCTCCGTCACTGACGGGTGTTTCCGAAATCCAGTGCAATGTGCGATGCTGCGCTGATGGGCAAGATCGAACGCATTGAGGTTCCCGCCGCAGATCGGGATCGCCTGGAGAACCTGGTCCGCCACCGCAACACACCCCAGAAGGTCGTCTGGCGGGCTCGCATCGTTCTGCTGGCCGGCGAGGGTGTGCCAGTCGCGTTCGCGGTAGCCGTTGCGCTGGGCCCGGAGTTCCGGACTCTTCTACCGGTGAGGGCGCCGACCTCCAGCTCCATCAGGCGTTCGGCCACGAAGCTGATCATCTCGCGCAGTAGATCGGCGTCCGGGGTCTTCTCGACCAGGCTCTTGAGGTCCATCATGGGATTGGTCATCGGGGTTCTCTCGGGTGCAGGTGGATGTCGCAACCCAACCCTAGCCGGAAATCGCCGATGACCACCCGCCCAGCGCCCGGCCCGCTACGGCGCTCAAAAAGCCGCGCGGGCCGACCGCTGGGCTCCCGTCGAGCTACACCACGAACCGGGACCTATCCGTTTGAAAAGAGTTTCTCCTTTGGCACGGGACATGCATGG
>NZ_LCYG01000162.1 GCF_001017175.1 Microvirga vignae
GGTGGGAGCCGTCCACAGCATCATTAGCTGACATTCGGGGTCAGCCCATCACAACTTCATCGCGTCCCTAACCGTTTTGCGTTAAGTTAAGAAGGTCCTGGTGTTCCGCAGAGGATCGAGCGGGAGGGTCGCGCGAAGGGCGTCGACGCTAAAGGAGAAAGTCTCCGGACGTGAAGCCCACAAGGCCCGTCACCTGGATGACAAAGTCAGCCACGCCATCGCCGTTCACATCGCCCATCACCTGCGTGTTCCCGCTCGTCTGCTCGTAACGGAGCTGACCCGCCACTCCACTGAACGCGGCGCTTCCAATGAAGGCGAATTTCTGATCCCCGCCGACCCTGTTGTTCGCGTCGATGTCCGACAGCGAAATGCGGTCCTTCTCGGAGCGCGAGAAGTCCGAGATCACGTCGGGTGTTGCGACCGCGCCGTCCACCGGCGAAGTGAAAACGAACCGATCGGCCCCAGCCCCTCCGGAGAGCGTGTCGGCCCCAGCTCCGCCAACCAGGGCGTCATTGCCAACTCCACCGTCGAGCATGTCCGCGCCTGCACCGCCGTTCAGCTCATCATTGCCGCCAAGGCCGCGAATTGTGTCCTCGGCCACCGTGCCCGTCAGCGTGTTGCCGCCGCCCGTACCAGTGAGGGTTACGCCATCGGCTACATTTGCGACGCTCACGGCAATCGCTTGCGTGTCCGCCAATGTGCCGTCACTCACGCTGACGACGACATCGTAGACGTTGTTGCCGCCAGCATCGGTGGGCTCCTCGTAGTTGGGAGAACTGATGAAGGACAGCACGCCGGTGGTCGCGTTGATTGTAAACCGGGCCGCGTCCGCACCACCGGAGATCGCATACGTGCGTGCTGTCCCTTCCGGATCGGTCGAGGTGACGCTCGTCACGACGGTGCTATTTTCGGCCACCGTCACAGAGGCGTTGCTGCCGCCACCGTTGGAGCTGATGATCGGAGCTTCGTTGACGTTCGAAACCGTGACGGCGATTTCCTGTGTGTCGGACAGCGCACCGTCGCTGGCAGCGACCACAACTTGGTAGACATTGTTGCCGTTTGCGTCGGTCGGCACTTCGTGGTCGGGCGCGCTGACGAAGCTGAGGGCGCCGGTCGTCGCATCGATTGTGAACCAGGCCGCGTCCGCTCCGCCGGCAATCGAAAAGGCAATGGCGTCGCCGTCGAGGTCGGTCGCCGTGAGCGCCGCGATCGCAAGCTGGTTCTCCGCAGCAGCTACCGCCGCGCTGTCATTGCCGCCAAGCGAGGTGATGGTCACACCCTCGTTGACGTTGGTGACCAGGATTTCGACAGATTGGAAGGCGGAGTAGGTCCCGTCCGTCACGGACACGGTCACGGTGTAGAAATTGTCGGCCGCGAAGTCGGACGGAGCTTCGTAATCCGGCGCCGCCGCAAACGTCAGGACACCGGTTGCCTCATCGATCGCGAAGAGCGCGGCATCATTGCCGCCGAGGATGCTGTACCGGAGGCGATCGCCATCAACATCGCTCCCGACAACGGTCGTAACCGCTGTGCCATTCTCCGGAAGCGTTAGCGCAACGCTCGTCCCGCCCCCATTCGAGATAATGACCGGCCTCTCGTTGACGTTGTTGACCGTAACGGTGACCAGTTGGTTGTCCAAGTAGACGCCATTGTCCGCCCGCACCTGGACCTCGTAAAGGTTGTCCCCGTCGGCGCTGGCGGGCGCTTCGAAATCCGGTGCCGTGGCGAAGCCGAGCAGGCCCGTGGCCGGGTCGATCCTGAACAGCGCCGCGTCCTCGCCGCCGACGATCGCGTACTTGATGCCGGCGCTCGACCCACCCGCCTCCGCGACCACTTGGGTCACGACGATCGCGCCCTCAGCGACGGAAAAGCTAGCTTCGTCCCCGCCGCCGTCGGAGGTGATGGTTACAGGCTCTACGGGAACGAAGATCTGCGCCTTGACCTGGTCATCGTCAGGGCCGGTTCCATTGAGGTCGGTCCAGCTAACCATGAACCCGCGGCCCGGAAGCGCGACGATGCTCGGATCGTACTGGTCGCCAAGAGTTTGCGTGTTGGCGAGCATCGGCTCGCCCACGAGCTGCGCATCGGAGTCGAACGCCTGCACGAAAACGCCCCGGCCGGAGCCGTCGCTAAGGGGATCGGTGTTGGCGGTCCAGGCGATGGCGAAGCCGCCGTCAGCTAGGCCCACAATCTTGGGGCCAGCAGCTGCAACAACGGAGAGGCCGTGCGGAACGGTGATCTCTGTGCCGACCGGCTGCTGATTAGCAGGATCAAAGATCTGGATGTGGTGGGCGTTACCCGCAGAGCTGCTTTCGAACCAGGCCACGGCGATATTGCCGTTGGCGAGGACAGTCACTGATGACTCGACCGAACTCACACTGCTCGTGGTCGTATTGACAACAATCTCGGGGCCGGTCGGAACACCTGTGGAGTCGAGGAACCTCGCTTTGACGAGCCATGGGTCGCCCAGGCGCGGGTCTCCCCGGTCTGTCCAGGTGACGATGTAGCCGCCTTGTGGAAGCGCGGCGATCGACGTGTCGGCCTGGTTGCCAATCGTGGACAGATTCACCTGCGTTTCGAGGTAGGCTGTACCGTTCTGATCGAAGGCGCGGACGTGCACGCCCGTTCCTGAGAGATCGCCGCCGAAAGTGCGGTTGTCGTGCCAGCTGATTGCGAAGCCGCCATCCGGGAGTGCCGCGACGTCAACCCGGTCAACGCTCGAAGCACCTGCCGCACTGACGCTGAACGCCGGGGCAACCACGATGCCTTCGGCATCGAAGATCTGCGCGCGGATGGCGGACCCGGCGTCCCACGTCACGATGAACCTGCCTTCCGCCAGGCCAGTCACGGCGGGCTGAACAAGCCCGGATCCGGAGGCGAGCGTGAGCTCCAGCCCAATTGGCGTGCCGTCGGGTGCATAAACCTGCGCGCGGATGAACTGATCGGCGGAGGTGCCCGGCTGAGCATCACGCCACACGACGATGACGTTGCCGTCGGCAAGTTGCGCGCTGTCCGGCTCGCTCTGCGACCTCTCATAAGTGGAGTTGACGTCGAACTCCGCACCCGCAGCAACGTAATCCATGGATTTCCCCCAGTTTAAGGAAAGTAAGCCTGAGATTAAGGTCTGCGTCGAGGTTTCTTTTGCTGGAACCGGCTACCTCTTCCGCGGTACGACGCGGGCCGGCTTCGGCGCGCCCTCTCCAAAGCGAACCTCGACAGCTGCTGAGCTCTCTTGGCGCTAGGTCCGCAATGGGTCAAAGGCGGCCCTTAGGCGTAGCCGTGCAAAGGTCCGCTCACGCCGCCAATGCGGACGTTCGTCGTACTTCCGAGATGTGCCATAGCAGCCTCATCCAAATGGTGAGTGTTTTCATTGTGCATCAAGCGACCGACTTTCCATGGTGAGATCCGTGTCTCCAAGAAACTCCATTCCGCCGTGTGTCTCTGCCCCTTAGAGTTTATGGGACAATGGAGACTTCTATGGTGCGAAGCCCGACGTGCAGAAGCAGAAATAGTATTGAGACAAGTGCGCACGACCCAGTGTCCCGAAACAACGCGCAGTCTACGCGGGGCAGACCCTTCCAGCTAGGCAATCCGGGACGGCCTAAGGGCTCACGCAACAGGGCGACGCTGGCCTTGGAAGTCCTCCTGGATGGCGAGGCAGAGGCCATCACCCGGAAGGCTGTCGAGATGGCGCTGATGGGCGACACAACAGCCATGCGCCTTGTCATGGATCGGATCATGCCGCCGCGGAAGGATCGGCCTGTGATGTTCACGATGCCGAAGCTGGAGAAGGCAGGGGATGCAGTAAAGGCAACGGCGGCTCTGGCGGAAGCGGTGGCCAATGGGGACATCACTCCCGGTGAGGCCGGCGAGCTCTCCAAGTTGGTGGATGGGTTCACCAAGGCGGTGGAGCTGCACGAGATCCAGCAGCGTCTCGACAAGCTGGAATCCATGCAGGGGCAGAAATGAGCAGGACCATCATGAAGCGCCTTGAGAGGCTGGAACAGTCAGCAGGCGAGAAGAAACCTGCTCGCATGCTCGTGGTGTCAGACTTCTCAGAAGTGCCTGCTGGTATCGATCCCGGAACCCTCGTGATCCGGACGGGCGTTCCGCGCTCTCAGAGGAATGGCGGCTGATGAACAGAACGACGCTCAACCGCCTAGCGAAGCTGGAGGCCTCTGTCTCCCATCGGGACGGCGTGGTGCATGTCATCTCGGCTCACACTGACGAGGAATTCGAGGAGAAGCGCACAGCCTTTATCGAGGAGCATGGGGCGAACCCTCACAACATCTTCGTGCAGGTCCACAAATTCACCCACGCGGAACCCTTCACCACAGGCAAGACGATGCCGGATCTGCTCGCCGGCGTCGCCATGTACGGGCGTAGGGTCCACGATTACGGAAGGAATGCTCAATGAACCGCGCCACCTTGAGACGCTTGGAGGCCCTGGAGGAAAAGGCGCCCTCGGACACAGCCAAGTGGCACACAATCATGGTGGCCAGTGATGAGGAAGAGGAGCAAAAGACCGCTGCTCTGAAGCCTCT
>NZ_LCYG01000163.1 GCF_001017175.1 Microvirga vignae
GGCCTGCGCCTCCACGACGGCGATGGCGGTGAGGTTGACGATGCCGCGAGCCGTGACCGAGGGCGTAAGAATGTGCGCAGGCTTGGCCGGTCCGATCAGGATCGGGCCGACGGGAAGAGCATCAGCCAGCATCTTCGTGAACTGGAACGCGATGTTGGCTGAATCCAGGTTCGGCATGATCAGCACGTTCGCCTCGCCTTTGAGGCGCGAGGTGGGATTCACGCGGTCGCGGATCATCTGAGACAGGGCCGAATCCGCCTGCATCTCGCCATCAACCTCGAGATCGGGAGCACGCTCGTTGATGCAGGCCAGGGCCTCGCGCATCTTCACCGCCGAGCGGCTGCCCGATGCCCCGAAATCGGAATGGGACAACAACGCGATCTTCGGCTCGAGACCGAAGCGGCGCACATGGCTCGCGCAGGCAATCGCCATGTCGGCGATTTCCTCCGCACTCGGGTCGAACTGCACATGCGTATCCGCCAGGAAATACGCGCCCTTGGACGTGATCACCAGCGAGAGCGCCGCCATCTCATTCACGCCCGGTGTCAGGCCGATGATGTCCTTGATGTGCTTGAGACGAGACTGGAAGCGCCCTTCGAGACCGCAGATCAGCGCGTCCGCATCGCCGCGCCGCACGGCGAGCGCGCCGATCACCGTCGAGTTGGTGCGCACCAGCGTCTTGGCCGCATCCGGCGTGATGCCCTTGCGGCCCGCCGCCTCGACGTAAGAGGCGACGTAGTCGCGATAGCGCGGATCGTCCTCCGGATTCACCAGCTCGAAGTGCCGGCCGATCTCCATCGAGAGGCCGAAGCGCTTGATGCGCGCCTCGACCACGTTCGGGCGTCCGATCAGGATCGGTTTTGCAATGCCCTCCTCCACGATGACCTGCACGGCGCGCAGCACGCGCTCGTCCTCGCCCTCGGCATAGATCACGCGCTTCGAATTGGCCCTTGCCTGCGAGAAGAGCGGCTTCATGATGAAGCCGGAGCGGAACACGAAGCGGCCGAGGGACTCGGCATAGGCCTCCAGATCCTCCAGCGGGCGCTTGGCGACGCCGGAATCCATGGCGGCCTGCGCCACGGCGGGCGCGATGCGCAGGATCAGGCGCGGATCGAACGGGCTCGGGATCAGGGACTTGCGGCCGAAGGGATGGGCCTCGCCGCCATAGGCGCGCGCCACGACCTCGGAGGGAGCCTCGCGAGCAAGGCTTGCAATCGCCGTCACGGCGGCCGCCTTCATCTCCTCGTTGATGGTGGTGGCGCCGACATCGAGCGCGCCGCGGAAGATGTAGGGGAAGCACAGGACGTTGTTGACCTGGTTCGGATAATCCGAGCGGCCGGTGCAGATCATGGCGTCGGGACGCGCAGCCTCCGCCTCCTCGGGCATGATCTCAGGATACGGATTGGCGAGCGCCAGGATGAGCGGACGCGGCGCCATCTTGGCCACCATCTCGGGTTTGAGCACGCCGCCGGCCGAGAGGCCGAGGAACACGTCCGCATCGGGGATCACGTCGGCGAGCGTGCGCGCATCGGTCTTCTGCGCATAGACCGACTTCCAGCGGTCCATCAGCTCGTTGCGGCCGTCATGGACCACGCCCTCGATATCCGTCACCCAGATGTTCTCGCGCCTGGCGCCGAGCGAGACCAGCAGGTTGAGGCAGGCGAGCGCGGCTGCGCCGGCGCCGGAGGTGACGATCTTCACGTCCTCGATGCGCTTGCCGGCAAGCTCCAGGGCGTTGGTGACGGCGGCGCCCACGATGATGGCGGTGCCGTGCTGGTCGTCGTGGAAGACCGGGATGCCCATGCGGGCCTTCAGCCGTTCCTCCACCTCGAAGCATTCGGGCGCCTTGATGTCTTCCAGGTTGATGCCGCCGAAGGTGGGCTCGAGCGCCGCGATCACCTCGACGAGCTTGTCGACAGTCTTCTCGGCCACCTCGATGTCGAACACGTCGATGCCGGAGAATTTCTTGAACAGGACCGCCTTGCCCTCCATCACGGGCTTGGCGGCGAGCGGGCCGATATCGCCGAGGCCGAGCACGGCGGTGCCGTTGGAGATCACCGCCACGAGGTTCTGGCGGGAGGTGAGCGTGGCGGCCTCGTTCGGATCGGCCGCGATGGCCTCGCAGGGGGCGGCAACCCCCGGGGAATAGGCCAGCGCCAGGTCGCGCTGGTTGCCGAGGGGCTTGGTCGGCTGGATCTCGAGCTT
>NZ_LCYG01000164.1 GCF_001017175.1 Microvirga vignae
CAGTGCGTCGAACTCGTCTGCGTCGACCGACGATGCGGCGAAGAGCGAGGCGCTGGACGTGCGGCCATCAAGGTCGCGCTCGAGCCAGGGCTTGATCAAGGTGCGAACGACCACACTGAGCCAGCATCGTGAACCGGTGCGGATCCAGGTTGCCAGTCTGCTTGTCTTGCACCGTCAAACAGAATGAAGGGTTGATAGGGGCTCAACGATGGAGCTCACATAGACATCTCACGTCCATAGCCAAACACAGGCGTTATCCTGCGCGGCCCGTTGAGGATGTTACTCGGAGACGCTATAGTCTTCGACGCTGCTACTGGGAGCGACCTTTGCCAACCATTGCTCGAAGGCTTGGTCGACCTGCTCCGCAAGATCAAGGACCAAATGATGGAGCGGATGCTCCGGGTGGAAGACGGAGGTGCGGGCCGGAGCGGCTGCGCTGAGATCCATTAGTGAGGTCATTTTCTTCTCTTTCCGTTCGTTTCTATGCACAAGGACGCCTGAATTTCCTGGATGTCTTGTGGTGCCATTTGCGTGAGAGCCAAGCACGAGCCTTCTCGTTGCTCTCGATGTTTTCCTTGACCGCTACTGGGAGTGATGCATTCACCAACAGGCTGTCTGCTGAGGCAATTCGGATGCACCACCAAGTAGGAAACCTGTGAGATTTGACAGTTCGCGACTACGACGAGATTCCGATCTCTGCATTCTCCGCCGGGCTTCCCAGCCAATAGCCGTGCTGGAGCGCGGCCGTCGTAAATGTCCCCATGGCCTCGGCAGTCGGCGGACCAGGCGGGAGATCGGCAACCCGACGGCCGACAAAGCGGAAGAAACGTCCCATGCTCGCGCTGGTGACGAGCACAATCGACATAGGTGCTGCCGATGTGTTTCGAAGCGCATGCTTCGCCCCGCTCGGAACGTCGAACACCTCGCCCGCGCCATAGGTGCGCCACGTCGATCCGTCGAATGCGTCCAAAGCACCGGACAGGATCAGCAGGGTCTCCCGTTCAGGATGGCTGTGCAGCGGCACGACGTTCGGCGGCACAACAGAGGATGTGCCGCAATATCCATCCGGATCGTCAACCAGCGGCGTCAGAAACCGGATCTGTGGTCCAAGTATATCGATCGTGTCAGCTTTGCTTAGTGCATCGGACATTGCTCGCCCCTTGTTTGGCTCGTACTCATCGGGAGGTGCCTTCCCGGGCTAAGGGGCCGCTCAGAGCTCTGAGCGGCCCGGACCGGTATGAACATCTTCCATCCTCGACTTGTCAGGGTGAGCCTGACGCTCGCTCGTATCTCGGGTGTGTCCACATCCCCCGAAAACTGTATCGCCGTGTAGGAATAAGGCCGCCTCGCACGCATATGTCGGCGAAGGATGCTGCAACCGCTCTGGTTCCCGGATGTTAGATCCGGACTTCCGCCTTGCTTGTGCTCAAAAAATCATCTGAACCACGTCATTGTGTGCCTGGCTCTTGTTGAGCTCGATGTGACAGCGCTGGCGCAAAGTGTGGAGATCGCTCGTTTGTGGTGCATTGATCGTGTTTTCCACATTTCGCGGGGATATGCCTGCTGCCTCAGGTAAAGCACAGCCCTGCACAGCAGGAGAACCCTTACAGGGCCGAGCTATCGAGCACACAAGCGGCCGACTTCCCGTTCTGCCGCTACGGCTGTATCTTCCATCCGCGATGTGGACTCGATGTACGCGCATGCGAGGCGTGACAAAGACTGCGGCCTCGACAGCTTGGAGTTGCTTACACGGAAGCACTCTTCCATCCCGCGTAGGTCAGGCGGGTCGGCGCCAGGACGTTCAGCCGGATCATCCGGTCCATCGCGTCGACATCGGAGGCAAGGAGCGGAGCCGCTCCGCCGATGCCTGACGAGGCGCCGGTGATCAGGGCGGTGTCCTGGGAAGTCGGTGTGCTCACGTGTGCCCCCTGTTGCTTGGGGTTCTAAAGGCCGTGGATCTCCATGACGGTGGTGGAATATGGATTGCAGGTTCTTCATCCTGCCCTGGTTCGGGGACCTTCCGATTCGGCAGATCAAGCGGCCTTCATTTCAGCCGCGAGGGTGGCCACGAGGTCAGCCGCTGGCAGGGAGCGGGCGAGCGGCGCTCCCTGACCGACCCACTGGGCACCCAAGCCCGGCTCGCCGGCGGACTTGCCGGCGGCGTTGAGGGCCGTCCCCGCATCGTAGGCGATCGGACAGGCCGGGATCTCATGAGCGGGAATGGCAGCGCCGAACGCGGTGAATCGGTTGGCGAGACACAGAGCACGCCTCGCCCAGAACGATGCACCTCACGCCGTCCCGGCGGCCTTTCGGCGGCGGAACTCCGCCACCGGCAAACCGCCCCAGCCCCAGTTGTCCGTCTCGACCTCCTCGATGACCACGAAGGTGGAGTCGACGGGCTTGTTCAGGACGTCGAGCAGCAACTCGCTCACGCCTTTGATGAGCGCGGCTTTCTCCTCGGCGGTTACGGCATTCACGCCAGGTTTGGTCCCCTCGCGGGTCACTTGGATCGTCACGATTGGCATTGTCGTTCTCCTATAAGTGGGTCCGGAGCGCGGGACAGAGTCCTCGCTCCGGTGTGGGGTCAATGACCGGCGCTCTGGCCGC
>NZ_LCYG01000165.1 GCF_001017175.1 Microvirga vignae
CAGGACAGGATCAGGGAACCTGACCGGGCTGGAAGGTGGAGCATCATGTCTCGATCCCTCCAGAGTGCGGTTGTCACGGCTGCCCGGCAGTTCCGCCTGTTGTCTCGGTCGGGTTCTGCATGTCGGCCGGGGCGGGCCCCCGCTCGCCAGCACCGTGCTCCAGCCGTCCTGCAATATCGGCCACATGCCGCCCCTGGAAGCGGGCGCCCTCGAGCTCGTTCTGGCTCGGCTGGCGGGATCCGTCGCCGGCGGCGATGGTAGTGGCGCCGTATGGCGAGCCGCCGGTGACCTCGTCCATTCTGGTTTGGCCCGCAAAGGAGTAGGGCAGGCCAACGATGATCATGCCATGGTGCAGGAGGGTGGTGTGGAACGACGTGATCGTCGTCTCCTGACCGCCGTGCTGGGAGCCCGTGGAGGCGAACACGCTGCCGACCTTGCCGATCAAAGCGCCCTTAACCCACAGGCCACCTGTCTGGTCGAGGAAGTTGCGCATCTGGGCCGCCATCCCGCCGTAGCGGGTGGGCGTGCCGAAGATGATGGCGTCGTAGTCGCCCAATTCGTCGGGGCTGGCGATCGGCGCTTCCTGATTGAGCTTCATGCCGGACTTGCGGGCGATGTCCTCGGGGACGAGTTCCGCAACCCGTTTGATGATGACGTCCGTGCCTGCGACGGAGCGGGCGCCTTCTGCGACGGCTTGTGCCATCTGCTCGATATGTCCGTACGACGAGTAATAGACGACCAAGATCTTGGCCATGTGAACCTTCCATTCCTTCCCTTATTTGACGGGTTTGAGATCGCCGAGCACGGTCGGGATCAGCTCCGAGACGGTGGGATGGACTGGCACCGCCCATTGCAGCGTCGGATAGGCTGCGCCGGCATTCATCATGTTGAGGATGCCGTGGATGACCTCGTCGCCGGTCACGCCGAGAACGGCGGCGCCGAGGATCTGTCTGGTGTCGGCATCGGCGACGATCTTGATGAAGCCCTTGGTCTCGCCTCGCTCGATGGCGCGTCCGACCCGCGTCATCGGGCGCTTGGACACAAGCACCTTTCGGCCTGACTTGAGCGCCTCGGTCTCGGTCATGCCGACACGGCCCAGCGGTGGGTCGATGTAGAGGGCGTAACCGGGAATCCGCTCGCTCACCCGACGTGTGGCGCCATCGAGAAGATTGGCCGCGACGATCTCGTAGTCGTTGTAGGCCGTATGGGTAAAGGCTCCGCGGCCATTGCAGTCGCCCAGCGCCCAGATGCCGGGCACATTGGTGGCCAGCCTGTCATCCACCTTGATGTAGCCCCGCGCATCGACCGCGACCCCCGCATTGTCGAGGCCGAGATCGTCCGTGTTGGGCCGGCGGCCCACCGCCAGCAGCACATGCGAACCGACTACGACGGGCGCCCCGGACGTGCAATCGACGTCGACAGCCACTCCGTCCGCGTGAGGCTTGAACCCAATGCAGGTGGCGTTGGTGCGGACTGTGATCCCCTCGTCGGTGAGGATCTCCCGGACCGCCTCGGATACGTCCTCGTCCTCGCGGGCGATCAGCCGTGGCGCCATCTCGACGACCGTAACCTCCGCGCCGAAACGCCGATACATC
This sequence comes from Microvirga vignae, assembly GCF_001017175.1. Taxonomy (GTDB): domain Bacteria; phylum Pseudomonadota; class Alphaproteobacteria; order Rhizobiales; family Beijerinckiaceae; genus Microvirga; species Microvirga vignae. Next base: position 1,596 of record NZ_LCYG01000165.1, read on the forward strand.
TGGGCGAACTCCAACCCGATATAGCTGCCGCCGATCACAACCAGATGCCGCGGGATGGTATCGAGCTTGAGGATCGAGGTGTTGGTGAGATAGGCGACCGTGCCGACACCCGGCATGTCGGGCACGTTCGCGCGGCCGCCGACATTGAGGAAGATGCGGGGAGCCGTCAGCAGGCTCTCGCCCACCCGGACGACCTCGGGGCCCGTGAACCGGGCGTGCCCTTCGATGACCGTCAGGCCGTCCATGCCGCGCAGCCACTTTTCGATATTCGTACGGGCATTCGTCGAGACGGCATCGGCCCGGGCTTTGACCCGTTTCATGTCGATCCTGACCGGGCTCTCGATCGCGATCCCATACTCGGTGCTCCGCCGGGCAAGATGGGCCGCGTAGGCACTGGCGACCAGCGTTTTGGTCGGCATGCAGCCGGTGTTGACGCAGGTGCCGCCGAACAGGTTGCGCTCGACGAGCGCGACCCTCATTCCGGCGGCGGTCAGCCGCCCGGCCAGGGATGGTCCCGCCTGTCCGGCCCCGATGACGATGGCGTCGAAGACTTGGGTCATGGTACGGGCTCCACGATGCGTGCCGCGCGAAGGATTTCCGCAGCGTTCTCCAGCAGGGCAACAAGTCCCGCCTGTCCGAAAGCCATGGCTGGCAGGCCACCGGGGCTGCGGCTCATGACGGCAGCGGCTGGCCGGCCTGCTCAGCCGCTAGGTAGGCGGCGTACCAGTCCGGCCAGCCCTCGTCATGGTGGCCGATCCGCTTCTCGTGCTCGCCGTGCGCGGCGGCCGCACGGCGGAGCGCAGCCGCGAGCTCCGCCGGCGAGGTGAAGGTCGTGTCGGTCCCCGCCACGCGTCCGGGCAAGCGCTCGGTGACCTCCTGCAACAGCCAGCCGTTGCCGTCCGGATCACTGAACGAGGCGTACGTGCGGTAGGTGCGGTTTTCGGGGTCCCGGCCGTTCACCCGCAGCCGCCCGAACAGGTACGGCTCGTCCGTGCCGGCGTACGCGTCGCCGGCATGAAATGCCTCGCTGACCTTGACGCCGCGACCGAGCAGCTCGTCGCGGGCGGCCTGGATGTCTGAGACGATGAGATACAGTCCCTGGGCGGAGCCAGGCGCCGCCGCGGTCACGTTCTTGCCGAAGATGACCGAGCACCCG
>NZ_LCYG01000017.1 GCF_001017175.1 Microvirga vignae
CGCCGCCACGATCGGAGCCGGAGGAGCAGCGCGGACGGGAAGGTCCGCGGCCGAAGCAGCACCGGCGAAGCCGAAGAGAGCGACGCTGGCGAGAAGAATCTTCTTCATGGTTTCTCTTTCCTTATCGATGTCATGCCCCGTCCGAATCAGGGATCCCCTGAATCAAACTGAGCACTATCCATTTATAGAGCGACAACCTGACGAGGGCTGTGACATGACAACCACAGCGACCCAAAGGCACTGTGGCAGCAATGTGGCGTTGAATTTGAGCTTTCCCCTTATGGCCTCGCTGGACTCCAGAACGTACAACTTGGCCGTTTGTTCGCGACGGCGGTCGAAAAATGTCATTTTCGGGGCAACGACCTCAACTGGCGCTACATCTTATCGTTTCAAGAGGTGAATAATGATTAAGAATGTCCTCGTCACCGGCGGTGCGCAGAGAATCGGTCGGAGCATTGTCGAGCGCCTCGCCCGGGAGGGTTATGGCGTTGCCATTCACTGCCGGAGGTCAACCGATGCTGCCGATGACATTGCCGCACGGATAAGATCCGCAGGAGGACTTGCTGCCGTGGTGCAGGGCGATCTTGCGGATGCTTCAGCCGTCGAGCGCTTGATAGACGATGCCGTGAAGGCACTCGGCTCTCCGCTGACCCTTCTCGTCAACAATGCCTCGGAATTCGAGCCCGACGAGATCGAAACCCTCTCGCAGGATCGATGGGATCGGCATTTCGCCGTGAACCTTCGCGCCCCCGCCTTCCTTGCTCGTGATTTCGCGCGCCAATTGCCGCCTGATCGCGAGGGTTCCATCGTCAATATCGTCGATCAGCGGGTCTGGAAACCGACGCCGCAATTCTTCTCCTATACGTTGACGAAGGCTGCCCTGTTCACCGCCACGCAGACGATGGCGCAGGCGCTTGCGCCCCGCATCCGCGTGAACGCCATCGGACCCGGTCCGACCCTCGCCAATGAGCGTCAGGGAGATGGGGATTTCGCCAAGCAGGCGGGCGCTGTGCTCCTCGGTCATGGCGGCACGCCAGAGGAAATTGCGGATGCTGTCGTTTATCTGGCAGGAGCGCGCAGCGTGACGGGCCAGATGATCGCCGTCGACGGCGGCCAGCATCTCGCCTGGGAAACGCCGGACGTAGCCGGCATCAAGGAGTGAGCGTGATCGCCGAGATCAGGCGGCCGTAATCGGGCTCACTGCGATGCGTGGTGCGGCGATAGCTGAAGAACCGCTCTTCGTCGGAATAGGTGCAGAGCCCGAGATCGGTGAAGTCGCCGATCCCGGCTGCGTTCAGGCGCGCGCCGATGAAGCCTGGAAGATTGAACATCGCGTGATCCGGCTTCTCGGAGGGGCGGAAGAAGTGTTCATGCCCAGGAGCTTCTTCCGCAAAGCGCCGCACGAATTCCGGACCGACCTCATAAGCCTCTTGGCTGATTGTGGGGCCGAGCACCGCAACGATCCGGCTGCGCTCTGCGCCGAGCCTCTCCATGGCTTCGATGGTGGATTCGAGAACCCCCGTCACTGCCCCGCGCCAACCTGCATGGGCCGCGCCAATCACGCCGCCCTCAGTATCGGCAAACAGCACCGGGCCGCAATCCGCCGTGGTGATGGCAAGCGCCAATCCCGGCACCTTCGTTACCATGGCGTCGGCTTTCGGGCGCTCGGGCCCCCAAGGGCCTTCCACGAGCACCGCGTCGGGCGAGTGCACCTGATACACGCTGATCAGCGTATCGGGCGTCACATTCAGTGTGTCTGCCATGCGACGGCGGTTTTCCCTCACCCGGTCCGGCTCGTCCGATGAGCCGATGCCCCCGTTGAGAGAGGCATAGATGCCCTCCGACACGCCGCCCTGACGCGTGAAGAATGCGTGGCGGATGTTGGGAAGCGCGGAAAGGGAAGGGGCTTGGATGAACATGGTGCAGAAACTTTAGGAGACTGAAGACAGGGGCGGCAGTCCGGGAACGGCTTGAAGGCTCTTATGAGTAACGGCCAAAACCTTAAAGAGCTCTCCCATGCCTTTCTCCCCGCGCTCCGTCAGGCGAGAGAGTGACGCGTCGATCGCGACGGCTTGAGCCGGCGTGGCGCGCCTTTTCAGTGAGGATGCGCGCGCATCGATGCCGAGCGCCTGAAGGAAATCTCCTTGAGTGCCGAGGCCATGCACTTGGAGGCCCTGGGCCGAGGCGGCCTGCGCCAGCCGGTGAAAATCCACATGGGTCGTCAGGTCAGCTTCGCCCGGTTCCTCCAGCGGATCGACATAGGTGTGCTGCTTCAATGCTTGCAGTGTATCGCCGAAGGCAGGACCCCAGTAGCCGTAATCGATAATGAGCGCCGTGCCATTATCGCGCGCGAGCCTGCGGGAGAGATCCTGCATGATGTCTATGGACAGGACTGGCCATTCGAGCACGTCGCCGATGTGCAGCGGGTTGCCGAGCGATTGTTCGGCCTCGGCGCGTAGGCCGAAGATCAAGCGATTATCTTCAAGCCCAACGAGGCGTTCGCACCAGCCGCGCTCCGTGGCGAGGAACTGGCGGATGGGGAGCGCATCGAAGAACTCGTTGGCGATGAGGAGCATCGGGCCTTCGGGCACATCCTCCAGCCGCTCATGCCAATGGAGGGGCAGGTTTGATGAAGCGAGCGTCGCCTGCTGTCGCTGCTTCAGGACGGGGCTCGTTTCCACGAGGTGTACTTGCGCGGCGCTTCCGAAATCCGGCAGCAGCTTCGTGGCACGCAGGAGATCCGCCATCAGCGTGCCGCGTCCCGGTCCGAGCTCGACGAGATGAACGGGAGCAGGGCGGCCCATGGCATTCCACACCTCCAGCATCCAGAGGCCGATCAGCTCTCCGAACATCTGGCTGATCTCAGGTGCCGTGGTGAAATCGCCTGCCGATCCCAGCGGGTCGCGCGTGGCATAGTAATGCTGCAGGCACAGGCTCATGTAGCGCTCGACCGTGATCGGGCCTTCGAGGGAGATCAGCTCGCGTACATGTTGGCCTAGCGACTTCATGCAGCCTCGACGGTCTTCGCCGGCCGGGTGTAGCCGCGCGCTGCCATGACGATGAAGGCTGCGCCGACAACCGCCATCGGCACGGAAAGCAGCATGCCCATGGTGATGCCGCCTCCCAAGCCCTCGACGGACGAGCCGAAGAGGAAGCCGAGCTGCGCATCGGGCTCGCGGAAGAATTCGCAGACGATACGGGCAACGGCGTAACCCAGCACGAAGATGCCGCCGAGGAGACCCGGACGCTTGAAGCCGAATTTGCGGGCAGCGACCGCCATGACGATGAATAGGATCAGGCCCTCGCCGAGCGCTTCATAGAGCTGGCTCGGATGCCGGGGTTCAGGACCAGCATGGGGGAACACCACGGCATAAGGAAAATCAGGAGCAGGGCGGCCCCACAATTCACCGTTGATGAAGTTGGCAATGCGCCCGAAGAACAGGCCGATGGGCGTTACCACGGCAGCCATGTCGAGTAGCGCAAGCGCATTGAGGCCGCGCGAGCGGGCGAACAGAACGAGCGCCAGCACCGCGCCGAGGAAGCCGCCATGGAACGACATGCCGCCATGCCAGACAGCGAATATCTCGAGCGGGTTCTGAAGATAGGCGCTAAAGTTATAGAATAGCACATAGCCCGTGCGACCGCCGAGGACGACGCCGAGCGCCACCCAGACAATGAGATCGTCGATCTCCGTGGGTTTCGGCTGACGTAAAGTGCCCCAGAGGTCGGCCTTGGCTGCAAGACGCTTGGCATAGAGCCAGCCGCCGAGAAGGCCCGCCACATAGGCAAGCGCATACCAGCGGATCGCGAAGGGGCCGATGGTGAAGGCGACGGGGTCGAGAATGGGAAATGACAGAGGCATGGCAGGCCTTGGATAATCGGTTCGCCATTGGACCCTGTGGGGACGGATCGTCAACCCTGTTGCAGTTTCCCGCAAATGCGCCCACATCTGGCTTTCCTGGGCTTATAGGCCTCTCGAATGGTGTGGACTTCAATCATGACTCAATCCTCCAACCGGATTTTCGATGAACTCGCCCGTCTGGCCACCGATGCTGCAGGCGCCGCGCAGGGTGTCCGGCGAGAGGTCGAAACCGTTGTCCGCAGCCAGTTCGAGCGTTTGATCAAGGACATGGATGTCGCTACCCGCGAGGAGGTGGAGGTGTTGCGCGAGATGGTGCTCGCCGCCCGCGCCGAGAACGAACGCATGGAAGCTCGTCTGAAGGTCCTGGAAGAAAAACTCGCCCAATCCGGCGCAGACACCCCCTCCGTCACCTAACCTTTGGGGGTAGACACCCCCTGCTTCAGGCGCATCCCTCCTGTTGTGGACAGGTCTGGGAAGCGCATTGTGAGCAAGCCCAAAATCTAAGACTGTGATTCATGAGCTGATTCGGGCCTGACGTGACAAGAATCCTGAGTGCCTTCATGTATTCAGGAAGGTCTTCTCAAATATTGCTCGAGTTAACGCAATGATATTGCCTGGTTGTGTTTGCCATAATTCAGGCGTTCAAGCTTTTTGGATCGACATGTCTCAGCATCACATCGAAATCGATCGCCTGGAGCATCCTCTCGACGTGGTTGAGCGGCTTGCTTCCCTGCGCCATTGGATTTTCGATCGTGCGGATGCTGATGAAATGTCGGTCTCGGTCGCCGGGCGCTGGGCCGATTACGATATCGCCTTCACCTGGATCGAGGATGTGGAGGCGCTCCACGTTGCCTGCGCCTTCGACCTGAAGGTGCCGGAGCGTCGGCGCCAGGATGTGCTGCAGCTCATCTCCTTCATCAACGAGCAGCTCTGGGTCGGCCATTTCGATCTGTGGAGCACGGAAAACGTCGTGATGTTCCGCCACTCCCTGCTGCTGGCAGGCGGCGCGGACCCGACCCAGGGCCAGTGCGAGACCATGCTGCGCGTGGCGGTGGAAGCCTGCGAGCGGTATTTCCAGGCCTTCCAGTTCGTGATCTGGGCCGGCAAGTCCGCGCGCGAGGCTCTCGACAGTGTTCTGTTCGAAACCGAAGGCGAGGCTTGAGCCTGAAACAACAGACCAGCCTCGACAGGGCAGGGGGCCTTGTGAATAGTAGCGGCCTTCGCTTCATTCACATGCCGGAAGATATCCTATGCCCACTCATGCTCAGTACCTGCCTTCGTCCCTCATTCTCGTCGGTGCCGGCAAGATGGGCGGCTCCATGTTGGAGGGTTGGCTTAAAGTCGGCATGAAGCCTTCGGGCGTGACGGTCATCGATCCGCGACCGTCGGAAGAGATGACGCGCTTCTGCTCAGAGAAGGGCATTGCGCTCAATCCCGCCAATCCGTCGCCTGCCGATGTGCTCGTGCTCGCCATCAAGCCGCAGATGCTGGAAGACGCCGCACCTGCGCTCAACGGCTATCTTGGGCCCCGGACGCTCATCATCTCCATTCTCGCGGGCAAGACGACCGGGAATTTGAAAGCACGGCTCCCCACTGCTTCCGCTATCGTGCGCGCCATGCCGAACCTGCCCGCCAGCATCGGGCGTGGCGCAACGGGGGCGGCCATCAATGCGGAAGTGAGCGAGGAGCAGCGCCTGATGGCCGATGCGCTGCTGTCCAGCAACGGTATCGTCGAATGGTTGTCCTCCGAGGATCTGATCGATGCCGTGACCGCCGTGTCCGGTTCAGGCCCGGCTTACGTGTTTCATCTCGTCGAGTGCCTGGCGGAAGCGGGTGCCGCGGCCGGCTTGCCGCCCGATCTCGCGCAGCGCCTTGCACGCGCCACGGTGACGGGGGCGGGCGAGTTGCTGTTCCAGAGCGACCTGCCCCCCGCAACGCTGCGCCAGAACGTGACCTCGCCCGGCGGTACTACGGCTGCGGCGCTCGAAGTGCTCATGCGCGATCCCGGCGGCCTCAAAGCACTCATGCGCGAGGCCGTGGCTGCGGCGAAGCGCCGGGCGGAAGAACTCGCGGGCTGACAGATCGAGTAAGGCGCCTAGATCAATCGGCAGATTGAAAGTTCAGGAGAGTGTCATGACGACGGATGCCCCGGTCGATAAACGCAAGGCCATCATCGATGCGTTGATGAGGCTCGCCGCCACGCGCGCCTGGAGCGAGATCGAGATCACCGATATCGCGCAGGAAGCAGGCGTGTCGCTCGCCGAATTCCGTGACCTCTTCCCTTCCAAGGGGGCGGTTCTTGGCGGCCTCTCCCGCCGGATTGATCGCAAGGTGCTGGAGGAGACAACAGACGATCTTGCCGGAGAGCCCGCGCGCGAGCGAATCTTCGATGTCATCATGCGCCGCTTCGATGCGCTTGAGCCCTACAAGGCAGCGCTCCGGCGGATCTATCGTGATCTTCAATACGATCCGCTTCCCCTTGCCGCGCTCCATCAGGTGACCGTCAACTCGATGCGCTTCATGCTGGCGGCCGCCGGCGTAAGTACGGAAGGGCCGCTTGGTACCCTGAAGCTCCAGGGTGCGGTGCTCGTTTACGCCAACACGATGCGCACATGGCTCGAGGACGATGATCCGGCTCTCGCCAAGACCATGGCGCGTCTCGATCGCGAATTGCGGCGCGGCGAGCGCGTGCTGGAGGGAGCCGACGATCTGCGTCGCCTCACAGCGCCGTTTCGCGCTCTCGGACGGGCGCTCATGGAAGGTCGCCGCTCGGTGCGTCGTGAACGGCGGGACACCAACGAGGGCGATGCGGATAATCCTGCAGCCGCGATCTAATTGAAAAACGGGGAATTATATGGATCAGGCACAATCGCTTACTCCGAAGATTACGTTCGACGACTTTCTGAAAGTCGATATTCGCGTCGGCCGCATCGTCACTGCGGAGCCGTTCCCGCAGGCCCGCAAGCCTGCCTTCAGGCTCACCATCGATTTCGGCCCCGAGATCGGTACCAAGCGCTCGTCCGCGCAGATCACGGTGAACCACAAGATCGAGGAGCTCGTGGGCTCGCTGGTGCTCGCAGTGGTCAATTTCCCGCCGCGTCAGATCGGGCCTTTCATATCGGAGGTTCTAACGCTTGGCGTGCCTGATGCGAACGGCGACGTGATGCTCATTCGGCCAGACAGGGAAGTGCCGATCGGTGGGCGGCTTTATTGAAGGCTCGGCATCCAGGACGACACCATCTTCGTCATTACCGGCCTTGTGCCGGTGATCTCGATTGAGAGAAGCGCAGTGCTCTTCTAGATTGAGATGGCCGGGACAAGCCCGGCCATGACAAGGTGGGTGTCGTCAGGCCGGCAGCCGAACCGTCGCTCGCAGACCCCCGAGAGGACTGTCGCCAAGCGTGATATCGCCGCCATGAGAGCGGGCGATATCACGCGCAATTGCAAGGCCTAGACCTGAGCCGCCCTCATCCTGGTTGCGTGCTTCGTCGAGACGAACGAAAGGTTTGAATACTTCCTCGCGCATGGCGGGTGGAATGCCTGGGCCATCATCGTCCACATGCAGAATAAGCCAGCGCGTTTCATGATTGGCGGTGATCGCGATCCGCTCACCGTGGCGTGCGGCGTTGGAGACGAGATTGAAGAGGAGGCGGCGGAAGGCATCGGGGCGAACGATGATGATCGGATCGCCGACGATATCGAGCTCCGTCACATGACCTTGGCGCTCGGCATCGGATTGCGCCTCTTCGAGAAGCTGGCGCAGATCCGTCTCGCTAGCCTGCTCACCCGCATCACCTCCTTCGCCACGCGCAAAGGCAAGATAACCCTCGAGCATGCGGCTCATCTCGTCGATATCGCGCTTGAGGTCCTCGACCTCGGGCGTTTGCTGCATGAGCGCAAGCGATAGCTTGAAGCGCGTGAGGATCGTGCGCAGATCGTGGCTGACGCCGTTGAGCATCGTCGTGCGCTGTTCGATGTTGCGCTCGATGCGCCGCTTCATCTCAAGGAAGGAGTATCCGGCCTGGCGCACCTCGCGTGCGCCGCGCGGACGGAACTCGATCTCACGTCCCATGCCAAGCGCTTCCGCCGCTTCTGCAAGGCGTAGGATCGGCCTGATCTGATTGCGCAGGAACAGGATGGCGATTCCGAGCAGCACGAAGGATGAGCCGCCCATCCACACGAGGAAGATGTGCGAGTTCGAGGCATAGGCCTGGCTGCGCCGTGCGAGCACCCGCATGACGGTATTCTGGTTGAGCTTGATGCGGATTTCCACGTAGTTCGAGCGTCCGACCGTATCGAGCCAATAGGGCCGGTCGATCTGGCGGCGCAGCTCGTTGGAGAGGGTCTCGTCCAGAATAGAGAAGAAGGGCTTCGGGCCAGGTGGCGGCAAATCGGTGTTGTGCAGGATATCCACGTCGAGCTGCAGGCTGTCAGATGCGATGCGCGTAAGCGTCGTTGCTTCCTTGTCCTGCGGATAACTTTCGTAGATCTGAATGAGGGCTGCGATGTCTGCTGTGACGGCCGAGGAGAGACGGCGCGTCACCAGCTCGTAATGCCGCTCCATGAACACGTAAGCGACGACGGATTGAAGCAGGATCACCGGAGCGATGATGATGATGAGCGCGCGCGCATAAAGCCCCTTCGGCAGTAATCGGCCGAACCAGCGTGCCGCGCGATCCAGCGGCGTGTAATGAAGGGCCGCGCCAATCTTCATCGGTCGATCACGAGACGATAGCCGATGCCACGCACGGTCTGCAGGAAGATCGGATTGGCCGGATCGTCCTCGATCTTGCGGCGCAGGCGGTTGATCTGCACGTCCACAGTGCGCTCGTTCGCGGCTGCGCCATTGCCGGCCAGCGCTTCGCGCGGAACGTTGTCGCCGGTTGCTGATCCTAAGATTGTCAGGATCTCGCGCTCGCGCTCGGTGATGCGCACGATGTCATCGCCGCGCCGCAGTTCGCCACGATCGAATCGGTACGAGAACGGACCGAAATAAATGAGTTCAGGCACATTGCCGCTCGGCGCACCCGCCGCAGGCCAGGCGCGCTTGAGGATGTTGCCGAGGCGCAAGAGCAGTTCTCGCGGCTCGAAGGGTTTGGGCAAGTAGTCGTCCGCGCCGATTTCGAGGCCTTTGACCCGGTCGGACGTGTCGGACCGGGCCGTGAGCATCAGGATTGGGATCTGCGAGTTTTCCCGGATGCTGCGCGCGTAGTCGAAGCCCGACTCACCCGGCATCATCACGTCGAGCACGAGGGCGTCGAACAGAAAGCTCTCGGCCTTGGAGCGCGCTTCCGCCGCGCTGGCCGCTGCCGTCACGCGATAGCCGTTCTCGGTCAAGAACCGGGTAAGGAGGTCGCGCAGGCGCCGGTCGTCGTCCACCACGAGAACGTGGGGGGCGTGGTCGGGAATGTCGATGCGGGGTGCTTCCATGGGCTCCGGGGCGCTTGTTCAAGGGCCCCCTGCTTTATCAGGTTTTGTCCGGCCCGAATACGAGGTGCTTCACATGCTCGCGGTCGTCCGGGTCGATGAGGCACAGGAGGTATTGGCTGATCGCCTCCTTGGCTTGCGGTTCCGCACCCGATAGCGCGCGCATGATGCGGCGGGTCTGGAGCTTGGCGAGCTTCAAGGCGAGATCATGACCTTGCGGCGTGGCATGGAGCAGCCGCTGGCGCCGGTCGGCGGTCCCCGTGCGGCTCTCGATGAAATTCTTCTCGATCAGCTCCTTGAGGACGCGATTGAGGCTCTGCTTCGTGATCCTTAAGATATCCAGAAGCTCGGCAATTGTCAGGCCTGGCTGACGGCTGACGAAATGCAGGACCCGGTGATGCGCCCGGCCAAAGCCATATTCGTCCAGGATCCTGTCCGGATCGCTGACGAAGTCGCGATAGGCAAAGAAAAACAGCTCGATCAGGTCATAGGCCGGCATCTCGGCCAGGATGTCCTTGTCGAGGCTCTGTTCGGGGGCTTGGGGTTTGAAAGCCGGGATCGCGTCTGGCACCGTCCTTATCCAATTTTATGTCAGCCTTGTTGACATATCTCAGGACGATTGTTACTCGTCAAGCCGCTTTCGTGAAATGAATGAAACTGAAATGACACGGAAGCGACCGGAAATTACACGGCCCCGGTTGCCACAAAGGTCGACAGTTAAGGAGAAAACGATGTCCGCGACCCCCTTCGATCAACGTGATGGTTGGATTTGGTACGACGGGCAGCTCGTACCCTGGAAGGATGCCAAGCTCCACGTCCTCTCGCACGGCCTCCACTACGGCTCGAGCGTGTTCGAGGGTGAGCGCGCCTATGGGGGCGAGATCTTCAAGTCGACCGAGCATTCCGAGCGCCTGAAGAAGTCCGCTCAGATTCTCGATTTCGAAATTCCCTACACGGTGGCCGAGATCGATGCCGCCAAGCGCCTCGTTCTGGAGAAGAACGGCCAGACGGATGCCTATCTGCGTCCGGTTGCCTGGCGCGGCTCGGAGATGATGGGCGTGGCCGCTCAGACCAACAAGATCCACCTCGCCATCGCCTCCTGGGAATGGCCGAGCTATTTCGATCCGGCCCAGAAGATGAAGGGCATCCGCATCGACATGGCGGAATACCGCCGTCCCGATCCGGCGACCGCCCCGTCGGCTGCGAAGGCTGCTGGTCTCTACATGATCTGCACCATTTCGAAGCATAAAGCGGAGCGCAAAGGCTATGCCGATGCCCTCATGCTCGACTGGCAGGGCCGCATTGCCGAATGCACGGGCGCCAACGTGTTCTTCGTGAAAGACGGTGTGGTCCACACCCCCATCGCCGATTGCTTCCTCGATGGCATCACCCGCAAGACGGTGATCGAACTCGCCAAGCGCCGCGGCCTCGAAGTGGCCGAGCGCCGGATCATGCCGGAGGAGCTCTCGAGCTTCCAGGAATGCTTCATCACCGGCACGGCGGCGGAAGTCACACCCGTGTCCGAGGTCGGCCCCTATACCTACACGCCGGGCAACATCACCAAGGCGCTCATGGACGACTACACGGCCGAGGTGCAGCCCAAGGCTAAGGCTGCCTAAAGCCCCTCATATCGATGCGACTCGTGATGCCCGGCCTCGTGCCGGGCATCCACGTTTCTAAGCCTTGCTGCCCAAAAGACGTGGCTGGCCGTGCTTGTTAAAAATCCTCCGCGTCGGGAATGCGGTTGAAGGCGATCTTCGCTCCCGCATAGCCGCCAGGGATGTCGACCCACGGCCCGAAGTGCAGAAGCGTCTGTCCATGGTTGGTGTTGAGCCGGTCGGCGATGGCGGACAGATATTCCATCCGGCGTTTGAGCTGTGCTTCGGCCGTGTCTCCGAACAGATCCTCCTCAATCTCCTGCAACGGCACGAGATCATGCAGCGCCACATGAACGCTGCGGCTGCGGCGCATGTCCTCACGGTCGGCATGGAGAAAAAGGCGGCTTAGAGCTGCAAGCAGCGAGGGATCATCCCAGGTCGGGGCAAAACGCTCCTCGCCGTACCAACCGGCGCTGTTCTTGTCGGTAAGCCAGAGAGCCAGCGCCTTTGTCGAAAAGCCCGCGCGACGCATGCGCCGTGAGGCTTTCACCAAGAGAACGCGGGCAGCCGCATAGGCGCCGTTCAAGTGCCGCCAATCGGCCGGCAGCACGCGTCCATGGCCGAACATACGCCGCTGGGTCTCAGGCCGCTCGACGGTGTAGCCATGCAGGCCCATCCAGAGCCGCTCGCCCTCGACGCTCCCCCAGAGGCGGCGCAATTCTTTCGGCTGAAGTCGCCAGAGGGCGGCCATGTCGGTGATTCCGGCGCGGGCGAGGCGGGCCGCATTGCCGCGCGCGATACCAGGAATGTCAGTGAGGTCGAGCGAGAGCAGGGGGCCGGGCAGATCCTCCGGATCGATAGCCACAAGCCCGTCCGGCTTGTTCATCTCGGCGGCGATCTTCGCCAGGAGGTCGTTGGGGCCAAGGCCCACGGAGCAGGTGAGGGTGTGGCCGATCCTCGTGGCAATGGCCTCCTTCACGCGCCTGCCAAGGGCCAGCCCCTCGGCCTGCTCGGAGGGCAGGAGAGCGCAGACCGCCTCGTCGATGGAGCACACGGCCTTGACCGGCACGATGCTCTCGATGATGTCGATGATCCTGCGATGAAGCTCCACATAGCGCTCATGCCGCGCATTCACGAAAACAAAATCGGGGAACTGCCGCCGCACGTTGCGCACATAGGCTCCGCGCTTGATGCCGAGCGCCTTCGCTTCGCGGCTGACGGCGATCAGCCCCGTATGCTCGGAATCGACGGGAATAACCCCCATGGGCCTGCCGCGAAGATGCGGCTGCAGGTGCTGCTCGGCGCTGGCGAAGAAGGAATCGAAATCGACATAAAGCCGTTCGAGGCCTGCCGGTTTGCGCATGGCTGCTTACCTGTCTTTGTGTGCATGAACAAACAGAGAACATAAGCTAAGCCGTGAGTCGAGCGCCCGACCTGTGGATAACGGGGACGAGTCGCCGGGAGTAGCTCTTCTTTCCGCAAGGGAACCAAGGACCTGATTCCGATGTTCTCATTTCGGAACAGAAAGAGAACATTAGGAGTCTCACATGACGCCGAAAAACAGCACCTCTCACCATGGCGCTCATGAGCGAAAGCACGCGACCGAGCCCGACAATCCGAAGGTCAATCCTGCTGCGTCCGATAACCGGGTTAAGGATCCGGAGGATTGGGTGACAGGCCATGAGCCCATGACAGGCGCGCAGGCGTCCTATCTCAAAACGCTTTCCGAGCAGGCGCACGATCCGAAGGCCTTCGACCCTGATCTCGACAAGGCAGAAGCCTCGAAGCGGATCGACCAGCTTAAGAAAGGAAAGGGTCATTAAGCATCAGGGACCCATTCGATCCGAATAGCGTTAGGATCAGTGGCCAAGCCCTTCCGCAAGGGCTTGGCCATCCCCACATTAAGGCCTGGAGCGTCGTGCTCCTTTGGGATGAAAACGAAACGATGATGAAATTTGCTTCTCGCCGAAGCCGCGTCATGGTCGCTCTGGCTGCCGCTTTGGTTCTGGCCGGCAGCGCCGCCGAAGCACGCGTCGGCGGGGGACGAGGCAGCTTCGGATCGCGCGGTGCGCGCACCTATACGCCTCCTCCGGCAACCCGAACGGCGCCTGAAGCTGCTGCGCCCATTCAGCGCTCGCAGACCCCGAACCAGGGTCCGACCTACAATAACCCGGGTCTGCAGGGTCCGAACGTGGCGCAGCCGCGCCGGTTCGGCTTCGGCACGGGCCTGATGGCTGGCCTCTTCGGTGCGGGCCTGCTCGGCATGCTCATGGGCAACGGCTTCTTCGGTGGTCTCGCAGGTCTGGCCTCGGTCGTGGGGCTTCTGCTCCAGATCGGCCTGCTCGTGCTGCTGATCTCGTTCGCAATGAAGTGGTTCCGCCGACGCCAGGAGCCGTCCTATGCGGGTCCGCAGGGCTACCAGCGAACCACCACGGGCGGCAGCGTGCCGCCGGCCGGCGGTCGCCCCATGGCGGGTGGCTTGGGCGGTTTGGGTGGTGGCGCTCTTGGTGGGACTCTCGGCGGTGCATTGGGTGGCATGAACCAGTATCGCCGCCGCACCGACGTGCGCGATGAGATCGGCATCGGCGAGAAGGATTATGCTGCCTTCGAGCGCTCGCTTGTCGAACTGCAGGATGCCTATTCGCGCCAGGACATCGAAAAGCTCTGGACATTGGCTACGCCTGAAATGGCGGGCTACATCCAGGAGGAGCTCAACGACAACGCTGCGCGCGGTGTCGTGAACAAGGTCTCGAATGTGCGCTTGGACCAGGGCGATCTCTCCGAAGCCTGGCGTGAGGGCACGGCGGAATATGCGACCGTTGCCATGCGCTTCTCGCTGATCGACGTGCTGACCGACAAGGCAACCGGCCGGGTGTTGGAGGGAGATCCCTCGAAGCCTGAGGAAGCCAGGGAGGTGTGGACCTTCCGTCGCGACCAGGGCGGTCCATGGAAGATCTCCGCGATCCAGCAGGCGTAACGTTTCGATACTGATCAACATCAAAGCGGCCGGTGGGAACCGGCCGCTTTTTTGTTGTCGCGATTGCCCTGCAATCACTCCGCGGCTTGGCGGCGACCGGCGTGAGACCCTTCGCGGACCTCTTCGATGATCTTGCTCACGAAGGCGTCGAGATCGCCTGGGTTGCGGCTCGTGATCACGCCTTGATCTGTCACGACTGTCTCATCGCGCCACTGACCACCGGCATTCATCACATCTGTCTTGATGGAGTGATAGGAGGTGCATCGCTTGCCCTTGATGACGCCTGCTTCGACAAGCAGCCACGGCGCGTGGCAGATGGCGGCAATCACTTTGCCGGATGAGTAGAAGGCGCGGATGATCTCGATGGCCTTCGGCTCAACGCGCAGCTTGTCGGGATTGATCTGTCCGCCTGGCAGCACGAGCGCGTCGCAGGCAGAGGCATCGATCGTCTCGATGTCTTTGTCGACCGTCACGCTCTTGCCCCAATCCCTCTCGTTCCACCCGCGGATCTCGGCTGAATCCATGCGTGATTTGGGCGCTGCGACTTCAACTGTCGCACCAGCTTCCGAGAGTTTCTGCTGCGGAACCATGAGTTCCGACTGCTCGAAACCATCAGTCGCCATAATGAGAATCTTGGCCTGTTTAAGATCCGGCATGACACACTCTCCATCGTCTCACGGGATGGCGGTGGAACGGGTGAGGAGGGCAGGGGTTCCGAAATGTCGCGCATGCGGAACCCGATTTGCATGGGCCGGTTGATCCGATCACGGACAATTCGACAAGGATGAAAAGAATGGTCAATCCAGGAGTGCCGACGAAGGATCCGCTTCCTGGCGGAAACATTCCAAGCGAGGTACCGCCCGGCACGGATCCTGACGATCTGCCGGATACGGGGCCGACAGGTCCGCGCACGCCTTACCCCGTGAACGATCCGGGGATCACCGATCCGAGAGGGCCGGGCTCAGAACCTGATTACCTGCCCGGCAATCCGACCGATCCGGGAACGCGGTTCTGATATTGGCGGAGAGTTAGATTTCGAGAATGGCGTAGGATTTGCCCGTCGGCTTCTCGATGTGTCTGGCCACGTTGTAGACCGGCTGCCCGCCGGGCGTGCGCCCTTCGAAGCGGCCGCGATGCGCGTGGCCGTGCACAATGGCGCTCACCTTGAACCGGTCGATGGTCTCAGCCAAGCGTGAGGAACCTAGGAAGGGATAGATCTCCAGCGGCTCGCTTTCGATGGTATCAACGACCGGCGCATAGTGGAGAATGACCACGGATCGCTTGGCTTTGACATGCCGCATGGCATTCTCGAGCCTCAATGTTTCGTTCATGGTCTCGTTGACGAACTGCTTCATGGCAGGCTCGCCGAAGTAGCCCAGCATGCGTCGTCCAAAACCACCGGCAAATCCCTTCACGCCGACGAAGCCGACGCCGTCGATCTCGACGGATTGCCCGTCGAGCAGTTTCATGCCCGCCTCGCGAAGAATGTGCGCCACCTCTTCATGGGCTCCGCACTCGTAATCGTGGTTGCCGAGCACGCCGACAACGGGGATCGAGCAGGCCTTGAGGTCCTGCGCGAGGAGCTCGGCTTCCTTTGGCTTGCCGAGATCCGTGAGGTCGCCTGCAAGGACGAGGACATCTGCCTCCCGCGAGATTTCGCCAAACAGTTCGCGATAGGATTCCGCATTGTCTTCACGCACGTGAAGGTCGCCCATGGCTGCGACCTTCAGGGTCTTCTCAATGTCACTCATTCCGCCATTCACCTTCGCCACCGACATCGGCGAAACCCCATTGTTTCACGTCAATCTCATAATCGATGCGAGAGAACATCCGTCCCCGGCACACCTTCATCTGCGGCGGCGGAAGATCGAGCTGCTTTGCCAATCTGTCGAGCAGCTCGTCCATGACCCAGCGCGGAACCTTGTCGCGCTCGGACGGATAAATCCAGCGGAAGTTGAGAAGGTGCATGAGCATCACCTCCCAATGCACTTCCATGTAGGCGAGCAGGCCATGCCAGTCGATTTGATCGTGCGCCTTGAGAATGGTGTGCGCTACATCTGCGCCGTCATAGCGGTGGCGAAGCTGGATGAAGCATTTGGACCAGACGAGTTCGGTCGGCCCTACGATGCGGACGGGCGAGCCGAATACCTCGATCTGTCGCGCATTCTCGAACCATTGATCACCAATGGGCATCGTGCCGTTCGAGGAGGCGAAGATCACGTCGAAGAAGTACTGCCCCTTAAAAACTTTACCGAGCCAGCGATCGTCTTCGATCTCGACGGAATATCCGAGATTCTTGAAATGCGATAGCACGCGCGTGTAGTCGCCCGCCTTGCAGAAGATGTCGAGATCCTTCGTGGGGCGCGTGATGCCGGTATAGGCCGAGAGAGCGTAGGTGCCGGCGAGCAGGAAGGGTAGGCCGAGTTGGTTCAGCTCCCGCAGAGCCTCGGCGTAGAACGCCTCCGATTCCGGGTATTTCAGCGTCGGCTCCGCTTTGGCATCCATGATCGGGACGCTCTGGGGAGGATGGGAGGTGAGGTCTGGGTCGTGAGCTACCATAGGCTTTGTCCAAAGCGGAGCCGATGATGACCCGCGTTCGACAACCGTATGGCCGTAATGAAGTTCCGCAGCGGCTCAGCTTAAGCTGGGAGAGCCCGGGTGCTCCCCTGAGCATGCCCGCATCACGATGGACATCGATGTGGCTAATGATCCCCGTGAGATGTGCGGACGTCCCGCGGGCTGTTGAGAATTTCCAGGAGGCTGGTTGCGATGTGCCTGGCCTCGTCATCCTTGAGGCGCAGCAGGAAGGGGGGCATCAGGCCGGCCTGCAGGCCCACCACCGCCAGTCCGTGCTCATCCGTGCCGACATCGATGGTTGAGGAGGTGACCTCCACCAGTTCTTCCGGAGCGTCATCGCCAGTCTCGCCGCTTTCGCCGATGGCGATGAGGAGTTGGCTCAGGGCCTTGACGAGCGAGCGCGCGGCATGCGGGTCCATGACGACCGCCGTTGATTGTTCGCCCTTCTGGAAAGCGAGCTGGATGTTGTCGCCCTCGAGCGTGACGGAAATGCCTGCCATTGCTTGTCCTCATCCTTCCCAATGGCATATGGGGTCCGTGCGCATTCGGGAAAAGGTAAGGCCTTGGTACGACAGATGCGCCTTGTCCCCAAGAGGTAGAGGCGCATCAATGTTAGCAGGGGGCGGCTTTTCAGGGGAAATCTTCCCTCTTGAAAAGCCTCAGAGGTCAGGTGCTGTCCTTGCGCCCCGACGATCCGCCTTCACCTGTTCCTGTCGTGCTCATTTCAGGCTGCCCGACCGTTCCGGCGCCCGCTGCGCCCGCGCCGGAGAGCATGCTGCCGCCCATGCCCATATCGGCATATTGCTGGATGCGCAGGTTGTTCTGCACATGGGTGACACCCGAGACGGTTTCCGCGATGTCCTCCGCATGGCGCTTCTCGAAGCGGCTGTTTACCGTGCCGCTCAAGGTAACCTCGCGATTGGAGACCGACACCTCGATCTCGGAAGCATCGATATGCGGATCGTCCGTCAGGCGATCGTTCACGTCTTCCATGATCCGCGCGTCTGAGCGCTGATAGCCCTTCGGCCCGCGGCCGCGATGGTGGCTTGCCTGGCGCACGTCCTGTTCGCGGCGGCGCTCGGCTTCCTCATCTCCGAACCAGGAGCGGACCTCGTCTCCGGCGCGCTCGAAGAAGCCTCTGTCCTCATGATAATCGCGGGAACCGCGACCGAAGGTGGCCGAGCTGTAGCGGTCCTGGTCCCGGCCATAGACACCTACGGTGCGGGGACGATAGCCCCGATCACGGTCCCAGCTTTTGCCGGAGCTGAAGATCGATGAAGGGTCGTAGTCACGGTCCTCGCCGACGACATCCCGCCAGTCGCGGGCCGAGCCACCCGTGCCGTAGCCGGTGGAATCCCCGTAATCGCGCCTGGGCGTCCTCTCATAGCTGGCGTCCCGGTTGCGGTCAGGGGCATAGCCGGCACGTTCATTGCCGAAGCCTCGACGGGCGATGTAGCCGTCCTCGTCGCGATAACGATCATTGGCCATGGGAGCGCTCCTTCCATTGTTTTTGGGGATAGGCCCGCCATTGAGCGAAAGCCTTGCTCCATCAACGTGAGGCCGCAAAAGCCGTTCCTCACGGTACCTTTTGAGAGGTTGTGCTTGAACGCCTTTGCCGGGATCGCCTTGACGGGGTGGTGCAATCATCCGAAGCCGAGGTTTCCCGTGGCGGATCTATCAGACTTGAGCGACGAGGCTTTGGCGGTCTTCGCCTTTGCGGCCTATCACCAGCTCTCCAGCGGACAGGTGGTGAGGAGCGTAGTCCGGCGCGACGGAGCAGGCCACAAAGCCAGCGACGAGGCCGTTTCCGAGTTGCAGGGCAGGGGGCTTATCGAGGCCGATGGAGATGAGATCCGCTTCACGGGCGAGGGCGAGAAAGCTCTCCAAGCCCTTGTCTCGAGCTTCAGAGGCGCTCGGGCTACCTAACATGGCTTAGCCGTCCTGCCTTGCAATTGCCCTATCCTTACCCTACCTTCTCGCCATCGACATTTGGCCGGACGACTGGGCTACTTCGCTTTGGCACTGCCGGGCGCACGTTCCTTCTCTCTACCAATATCGACTAACGGGCGAATTGGCTTTGAGCCCCCGCCCACGTGCAAGCGACAGTGAAAGGATTTCCCATGGAACAGGGAACCGTGAAGTGGTACAATGAAACCAAGGGTTATGGTTTCATCCAGCCCGACAATGGCGGCAAGGACGTATTCGTGCATGCGACCGCGCTTGAGCGCGCCGGTATGCGCGGTCTGCGCGAAGGTCAGAAGATCTCCTACGAGCTTCAGACTGACCAGCGCACCGGCCGCACCTCTGCAGTGAACCTGCAGAACGCGTAAGGTTTGATACTTGAGAGCGTGTCCGGCACGCTCTCTTGCCTATCGGCCGTTCCGCTTGAGGGGCGGCTTTTTTATTATGAGAAAGGCTTTGCATGGCAAAGGAAGAACTGATCACCTTCGAAGGACTTGTGACCGAGATTCTGCCGGATGCGCGCTACCGCGTGCAGCTCGACAATGGCCATGAGGTCATCGCTTACACGGCCGGCAAGATGAAGAAGAACCGCATCAAGACGCTCGCGGGTGACCGCGTCACCGTCGAGATGTCGCCCTACGATCTCGAAAAGGGCCGGCTCATCTTCCGCCACAAGGACTCGGGTGCATCGTCCGGCCCGCGTCCACCGCAGCGCGGCGGCCAGCAGTTCCGGCGCCGGTAAGCCGATTGCGCGCGCCTTAAGCGGCGCAATTCCTGTCTCGTCGTTCGATGAATGAAAGCCCGGGAGCGGTCTTCCGCTTCGCCGGGCTTTGGCGTTTGGAATCGACGGGGATCAGGCCACCGCGTGCATGACCGAGAGGGTGACGCGATCGGGGCCGATATCCTCATCCATATCCTCGAAGTGCATGAGTTCTGCGAGGCGATTGCGCGCACGGTTCACGCGGCTCTTGATGGTGCCAACGGCGCAGCCGCAGATCTCCGCCGCCTGCTCGTAGGAGAATCCCGAAGCGCCGACCAGCAGCAGCGCCTCGCGTTGATCATGCGGCAGACGTGCGAGAGCCTTCTGCAGATCCTCGAAATCGAGGTGGGGCATCTGGTCCGGCTGCACGGAAAGGGCGGCTGCGTACTTGCCGTCAGCATCCTCCACCTCGCGCCGCCGCTTGCGGTATTCGGAGTGGAAGAGATTGCGCAGGATGGTGAAGAGCCACGCCTGCATGTTGGTGCCAGGCTGGAAGCGATCGATATTGGCGATCGCGCGCATCAATGTTTCCTGAACGAGATCGTCCGCACGGTCCACGTTGTTCGTCAGAGAAATGGCGAAGGCGCGCAGGTTGGGCGTCGCCTTGAGCATGGAATCGCGAAGATCGGTATCGATGCTCATGATTGCTGTTTCTCCGGCTTCCGTTCGTCCAAACGATTGATGATCTCGATGAAACGATCCGGAACCGGCTGCTCTCCGAGCGCTAGTGCTTCATAAAATTGACGCAGACGCTGACCGAGCTGGGACTGAACCGAACGGCTGAGCGCTGGCGACGAGGACTTTCTGAGGCCCGGAACAGGCTCTGGATCGTAGTGGGGCATGTGACTTGGATTCTTTTTCTGCATCGGGTCGTCCTGATCCGTAGAGAGCGGCGACCTCCCGCAGGGGTCGCGCTACACGGCGGCACCCAATCGCCGTGAGTGTAACGCCAAGCCATCTTGATCGTTCCTTTACGGCAGAGATTCATTCCGCGTGATTCCGCGCGGTATTCGGGAACCAAATTCCAACGGCCAAGTTTCCCTGCAACAGCTCAGTTTCGGTTGAGGTCCGCGAACTCTGTTGCGTGGTCGTCCGCGCAGGAAGAAGTGCTCCTCCAGCCGAAGCCAAGATTGGAGGCACATCATGGCCGTCAGCACCATCCTGCTTATTCTCGTTATTCTTCTGCTCATCGGCGCCGTGCCGGCGTGGCCCTACAGCCGCGGCTGGGGCTACGGCCCGAGCGGCCTTCTCGGCGTGATCCTGCTGATCCTCATCATCCTGCTGCTGATGGGACGGCTCTGACGGGCAACGGCGACGATGATAAAAAGGCGGCCTTCGAGCCGCCTTTTGCTTTTGCGCCTAGATCTGTTCTGGCGTCGGGTTGCTCAGCTTGTATCCATCCGCAGATTCCCATCGGCCGTCGCATCATAGTTACAATTCTGCCACCGGCATTCGAGAGCTCGCCTCTGGCGGCAGGCATCGCGTCCCTCGAGCGGTGCAGGCTTCTTGAATGGCAGGGCCGACTCTCATCAAGTCATTGTGCTGAGAAAGAATCCCGTCATTTGCCATCTTGGCGATTAAGGGGGCGCTCTCGAATTCATGCGAGGGGCAGCCGATATGCAACGAGATCTCGCTGTTCATGTCTGGCCAATCCACGCAAGCGCGAGGCATCGCAGGCCCGACCGGTCGCTAAGAGCAAAAGACATTCCGGGTTCTCGCCCAACAGTGTAGATTAGGTCAGGGGCTTCGGAGAAAGCGATGCCCATTTTCCTGGATCGTCATGACCTGAAGGGTTTGACAGCCGCGGATATCGCCGAGGCTCACCGGAAGGATTTGGAAGTGCAGGGGCGCTACGGAGTGCGCTTCCTGACTTATTGGTTCGATGACACCCGCGGCACGGCATTTTGCCTCATCGACGCTCCCGATATTGAGACGGCCATGCGGGTTCATGACGAGGCACATGGAGCGATCGCACGGGACGTTATCGAGGTCGATCTCTCTGCCGTAGAAGCTTTCTTGGGCCGTGTTTCTGATCCGACACCGGCGGCGCGAGGCTCCAAGCCGCTGATCGATCCGGCCATGCGCACCATCATGTTCACGGACATTGTCGATTCGACCGGAATGACGGCTCGTCTAGGCGATGTGCGAGCGGTTGAGATGGTGCGGGCTCATGATGCACTGGTGCGTCGAGCCCTGAACGACAAGGGCGGGCGTGAGGTCAAGCATACCGGCGACGGCATTATGGCGTCATTCGACGATGTGGTCGCAGGCGTGGAATGCGCCCGCGCGATTCAACAGGCCTTCGATGCCTTCAATCTTGCGAGCCGGGAGAAGCTCCAAGTGCGGATAGGGCTCGATGCCGGCGAGCCGGTGGCCGATCATAACGATTTGTTCGGAGCGACCGTTCAGATGGCGGCCCGGCTCTGCCAAAGTGCCGAGCCTGACACCATCGTGGTTTCCGAAGTCGTGTCCGGACTGTTGCCGGATCGGGTCAAGCTCATGAACCTCGGTCAAAAAGCCTTGAAAGGTTTTGCGCGGCCTGTTGCTGCATTCGAAGTGGCTTGGCGCTGACACGCGGGTGGCAGGGGGCAATGTTACCGCCCCTTGCGCCCTTTGTACTTCGGCTTCTGCCCTGCGAACCCTTGCGTCGAACGGCCCGTTGGACGCTCGCGGAAGTTCAGCGGAATCTCGCGGTCGGTGCCGGGGCCCATTTCGTCGAGGCCGGGCTTGCGGATGCGCGTGCCTTCATCCGAGCGGCCCTTGCCGAGCGGACCATAAGTCTCGGAATCCTCGTCGCCCTCGCTCGCATCTTCCGATGAAGCGGGAAGACCTTTCGGCGGCAGGTTGGCGTTGCGGCCGTATTTGCGCGAGCCGCCATACTTGCCGGCATCGCGCTCCACATCGCTCTGGCGCGCCATCGGATCGTCGCTGATAGCAAGCTCCGTCGCCTGAAGACGCTTGAGTTCGTCGCGCAACCGTGCGGCTTCCTCGAACTCCAGGTTCGCGGCGGCTTCGCGCATGCGCTTTTCCATATCCGCGATGACGGCCTTGAGGTTGTGACCCACGGTCTTGTCGGCAAGCCCCGTATCGACGGAAACGTGATCGCGCTCGTAGACGCTCTCCAGAATGTCCGCGATGTTCTTCTTCACCGATTGCGGGGTGATGCCGTGCTCGGCGTTGTAGGCGAGCTGCTTCTCGCGACGGCGGTTGGTTTCCGCAATCGCGCGCTCCATGGATCCGGTGATCTGGTCCGCATAGAGGATTGCCTTGCCTTCCACGTTACGCGCCGCGCGGCCGATGGTCTGCACGAGCGAGGTCTCAGAACGCAGGAAGCCTTCCTTGTCCGCATCGAGAATAGCGACGAGCGCACATTCCGGAATGTCCAGCCCCTCGCGCAGCAGGTTGATGCCGATGAGCACGTCGAACGCGCCAAGACGCAGGTCGCGGATGATCTCAATGCGCTCCAGCGTGTCGATGTCCGAGTGCATGTAGCGCACGCGCACGCCGTTCTCGTGGAGGTATTCCGTGAGGTCTTCCGCCATGCGCTTGGTGAGCGTGGTCACAAGCGTGCGGTAGCCCTTCGCGGAAAGTTCCTTCACCTCGTGCAGCAGATCGTCCACCTGCGAACGGGCGGGGCGGATCTCCACCACCGGGTCCACGAGACCTGTCGGGCGAATGACCTGCTCGACAAAGACGCCGCCGGTCTGCTCCATCTCCCACTTGCCGGGTGTGGCCGACACGTGGATCGATTGCGGGCGCATGGCATCCCATTCCTCGAAACGCAAGGGGCGGTTATCGAGGCAGGAGGGAAGGCGGAAGCCGTATTCGGCAAGCGTCGCCTTGCGGCGGAAGTCGCCGCGATACATGCCGCCGATCTGCGGCACGGTCACGTGGCTCTCGTCGGTGAAGACGAGCGCATTATCGGGCAGGTATTCGAACAGCGTCGGCGGCGGCTCGCCGGGCTTGCGACCCGTGAGATAGCGCGAATAGTTCTCGATACCGTTGCACACGCCGGTGGCCTCGATCATCTCGAGGTCGAACTGCGTACGCTGTTCCAGCCGCTGCGCTTCGAGCAGGCGGCCCATGCGGGCGAGTTCCTGCAGGCGGTGCTGCAACTCGTCCTGAATGCCCTTCACGGCCTGCTGCAAGGTCGGGCGCGGCGTCACATAATGCGAGTTCGCGTAGACCTTCACGAAGGAAAGATCGTTGGTCTTCTTGCCGGTGAGAGGATCGAACTCGACGATGCTCTCGATCTCGTCGCCGAAGAGGCCGATGCGCCAGGCGCGGTCTTCCAAGTGGGCCGGAAAGAGTTCAATGACATCGCCGCGCACACGAAATGTGCCGCGCGCGAAATCGCTCTGGATGCGCTTGTACTGCAATGCCACGAGATCCGCGATGAGCTGGCGCTGCTCGATGCGCTCGCCCACCTTCACGGAGAAGGTCATTGCCGTATAGGTTTCGACCGAACCGATACCGTAGATGCACGATACTGACGCCACGATGATCACGTCGTCGCGCTCCAGCAGCGCACGCGTCGCAGAGTGGCGCATGCGGTCGATCTGTTCGTTGATGGACGATTCCTTCTCGATGAAGGTGTCCGAGCGAGGCACATAGGCCTCGGGCTGGTAGTAGTCGTAATACGAGACGAAGTATTCCACCGCGTTGTCGGGAAAGAACGACTTGAACTCGCCGTAGAGCTGCGCGGCCAGCGTCTTGTTGGGCGCGAGGATGAGGGCGGGGCGCTGCGTCTCCTCGATCACCTTCGCCATGGTGAAGGTTTTGCCCGAGCCGGTGACACCGAGCAGCACCTGATCGCGCTCGGTGCGCCGCACGCCGTCCACGAGTTCGCGGATCGCCTGCGGCTGGTCGCCGGAGGGCGTGAAATCGGATTTGATCTTGAACGGAATGCCGCCTTCCGACTTCTCGGGACGCGGCGGGCGGTGCGGCACCCAGGGCTTGCCGTTCTTGAAGCGGGGATCGCCTTCGGTCAGCAGCTTCGTGAGCGCATCGACCGTGGCCGTGACGCCGGAGCCGGGCGCGAGGTCTCCCAGCTCGTCCGCTACGTCCGGCCCGTCGTCAGGCCCTTTGAGACCCAGCTTCTTGGCCAGTGCCGGATCGACATCCGCGATGTCGCCGTGGATGAAGGTTTCCTGCGCGCGCTCGGCAAAGCCCTCGGCCGCCTCTCGCTCCCGGTTGACGGCGGGATTCAAGAGATCGGCCAGATAGGGATCCAGCGGCTTCAGTTCAGGTTTGGACGCCTTCCCGGTGGAAAGCTTGGGCTTCTTGGGTGACTTGGCCATAGAACGAATATGGTACAAAAAAGTGAAGATTGAAAGGGTCGGAGATCTCTTCCCAACCGTCAGGATGGAAAGACCGGCGAGGTCGAGACACACTTCCCCGCAGGCGAGGCCGATCTGAAGAACGTCGATACCAAGACGGATGGCAAGATCGATCTGAGTGCCTCGCAGGACGGAGCTCTTCGTGAGCCCGACGCCGGGCATTGGCTCGACTCCAGCCGTTTCGCGACGGCCAACGAAGGTGATTGGAAGGGCGGCTCGCGCGGCCTTACCATCTTCAACAGGGACGGCTCCGTTGCCTACGAATCCGCCGCGAGCCTGGAGCACGAGATCGTATCGCTCGGCCACTATCCTGAGAAGCGCAACAAAATGGGCGCGGAAACCGAAGGTGTGGAACTGGCCGCTACGGCAACGAACGCCTAATCTTCGTCGGCTCCGAGCGCGCATCCATCGTGGTCGTGTATCGCGATACGGGCGCAGCACCGGAGCTGCTGCAGGTCCTGCCGACGGGCATTGGCCCCGAAGGCCTGCTCGCCATTCCC
This sequence comes from Microvirga vignae, assembly GCF_001017175.1. Lineage (GTDB taxonomy): Bacteria > Pseudomonadota > Alphaproteobacteria > Rhizobiales > Beijerinckiaceae > Microvirga > Microvirga vignae. Next base: position 25,003 of record NZ_LCYG01000017.1, read on the forward strand.
TCCCGCAACCTGTTCGTCGCGACGAGCGAAACCGATCTGCACGGCGATGGCGGTGCTGCCCCTCACGTGATGATCTATCAGCGCGCCGAGCGTGAAGCTCCTGCTTATCCCACCATCCGCTCGACCAAGAGCACCGATGGCCTGCCGATTGCTTGGGGCGCATTGTCCGGCATCGCGGCTGACAAGGTGGAGAGCTTCGCCATCAACGCTGCGGGCGATGCCTACATCATCGCGGACAATGATGGCGTGGACAACTCGTCCGGCGAGACGCAGTTCATCAAGCTCGGAGAGCTCTGAGCGTCTGCTGTCAAGGCTTGAACGAGTGCGAGAGGGCTGCTCCTGGGGCCGCGGACCCAAAAGTGGATTCCAGTCTTGGGATTCATCCGATGCTCATTTCCTAGAGTAGCGCATCGTGCGGAAAACCGGGCCCACTTTTCCGCACGATGCGCTAGAGCAGCCCTTGTTCGTTTTAGGCCGTGTGTTTCCGAGCCTTCTTGCCTCCCCGCAGCGCCTTCACCAATGGCACGGCCACATAGTGGATGAGCGGGATCAGCACGGCGCCCAGCAGGAGGCCGAAGAGGCCCGAGCCTGCTGCCGTAACAAGCCATTCCACAGCGCCGCTGAAGGCGGGGAGCGCATGAGCTGCGGCAGCCGCGATGTCGTGGATCGTGTGGCCCAGCCACGCGAAACCGTAACCTTCGAGCCCGTGAACGATGATGCCGCCGCCGACCCAGATCATCGCAGCGGTGCCGACGACCCCGAGAATGCGCAGGAGCACCGGCATCGCGCGCACGAGGCCGCGCCCGAAGCCGCGCGTGATCGGAGCGAGCGCTCTGTCGACGGATGAGGAGCCATTCCCGTTGCGCCGCACGAGGCTGGAGACCGGGCGGTCGTTGGTGGCGAGTGCCACACCCGCATCATCCGCCTTCACAATCAGCGCCACGCCGCCATAGACCAGCGCCGTGATGCCGATGCCGACCGCTGCGAGCACAAAGGCCTGCATCGTTGTCGAGGCCTCGGAGACAGTGCCAAGCGTGATCGCCATGATCTCGGCGGAGAGGATGAAGTCGGTCTTGATCGCGCCGCTGACCTTCTCGTCCTCAACACTCTGGGCCGTCTGCACCGCTTCGCCGACCGCGGCCTCATGCTGATGCGCGCCGTGAGGGAAGAGCGCTTCAAAGACCTTTTCCGAGCCCTCATAGCAGAGATAGGCGCCGCCAATCATGAGCAGCGGCGTGATGGCCCAGGGCGCAACGAAACTCAGGAGCAGTGCTGCCGGCAGCAGATAGATCAGCTTGTTCTTGAGAGAGCCCCAAGCGATCTTGCCGACGATGGGCAATTCGCGCGAGGCCGCAAAGCCCACCACGTAGCGCGGTGTGACCGCCGCATCGTCGATCACCACACCCGCTGCCTTCGCGCCCGCCTTGGCCGCCTGAGCCCCCACATCATCCAGGGAGGCTGCGGCCACCTTGGCCAAACCTACAATGTCGTCCAGCAGGGCGATCAGGCCGATGCTCATGAGGGCTCCTGTCGAAAGGGAGGCGAAGAGGTTAGAGAGGTTAGAATGCCCGGGAGCAGCTAAACCGCTTCTCCCGGTTTCGACAACGCCCGAGGTGCAATTTCGGTGCAAAGGCAATCAGGGCTTCACCGCCTTCAACGAGAAGGACAGCGGGATGGGCACCGAGCCGTCAGGAAGACGGAACAGGAGCTTTCCGGCAGGAACCATCACCGGAAAGAGTTTGTAGGGCAGGAACTCGTGCTCGTGCAGGAATTCCAGATGCAGGCCAGCTTCGAGAAGGCCGCCGATGATGTCGGAGAGCGGGTGGATCCAGTTGTAATCGACCGTCTTCTCCTTGTGCACGTCGCCCGTATAGGAGGTCGCCTCCTCGAACACGTCAGGCTTATCCATGGGCGTGCGCCAGCCATAAGTCGGCTCGAGATGGCCATCCCGCAGATCGAGGACCTGTGCAGATGGATGAGAGTCGAGGAAGTAGAAGCTGCCACCCGGCGCCAGCATGTCGGCCACGACCTTCGCCCAGCGCTTCACATCCGGCAGCCAGCAGATCGTGCCCCAGGTGGAAAAGACCATATCGAAATGGCCGTCGACCATCTTGCGGGCATCATAGACGTCGGCCTCCACGAAGGTGGCGGGGAGATTTGCTTTCTTCGCGAGATCCCGTGCGCCTTCGATGGCCACTGGCGAGAAATCCAGTCCCGTGACGATGGCGCCGCGACGGGCGAGCGAGAGAGTATCAAGGCCGAAATGGCATTGCAGGTGCAGGAGCCGCTTACCTTTTACGTCTCCGATTTCGGAGGCTTCGATGGGATAGAGCTTGTCCTCTCCGGCGAGGAAGCCATCCACGTTGTAAAAACCCGTTGCGTCGCGGATGTGCAGCGCAGCCCGGTTGTTCCAATTCGATAGATTGGCTTTCTGCCAGGGCGCTGCCATGGGGGTTCTCCGAAGGTTATCTCGTTCCTGAGTCTGCGTGCATAGGACACTCGTTGACCTTTGTAAAACCGACGCATGAAAAGGCGGCTTTTGCCGTGGAAAGTCGCCGGAGGAAAGCAACGCATGAAATGTAAGGATCTAAGGATCAGCCCGGCAGCAGCACCATGTCGATCACATGGATCACGCCGTTCGACTGCATGACGTCGGAAATCGTGACGATGCACGGGCTGCCCTTCTTGTCCTTAATGCTCAGCCCGTTGCCGGAGGGTCCATGACTGGCTGCAGGAGAGGAGAAAATTTTTAGCGAGAAGATTTTGAGAGCTTCAAGCCGAGAAGGCCGTTGGCCCTCTCAGGTAGAGTTCGATACGATCAAGTTCGACCTTGGTGTCGGGCGTCTCTTTCGGCTGCGCATTCAGAACCGGTGTGTTTTCCGGCACAGAAACGACCGGAGCTTCCGTGTCATGACTGAGCACTTCGTTGATCGCCTGCAGAACCTCGTCCTGCGTCGTCTCTTCAGGGCTTTCTTCGGGATTGCGCGGAGTCATGGCGTCCTCCTTCGGCAGTCGGCGAGAGTGTTTGCTCAATCCATGTCGCAAATAGGGCACCGTCACAGTGCCGTCGATGCTGTGCCTTTGACGACAGGACCCCTTGGCAGTCCTGTCTGCGAACCGGTCAGGGGCTCGACCGGGATCGCAAAGAGTTGATCCGAATGCGGCGAGGCATGTTCTGCATATTGAGCAAAACCGTCTTGTCCGCGTGGATCATCCCCACGGAAACGGGGGCAGACGGATCCGAAAACGTCCAGACCTGGATGGAGTGAGTGTGCGAGATCTGCATGTCGTCGAGCAGCGTCGGCTCCGCGCCGCCATCCGCAAAGGTGCGCAGCAACGTACCGGGCTCGTTGGCATCGTTCATGAAAACCCGACCAGCACAGGTTGGCGCGATGCCTTCAGTGCAGAGAAGCTTAAAGCCCCCGCGAGAGCGAGTAGCCTTTGCACGCGAGCTGACTGCCTGGATGCACAGGATGGAGAATTATTCTTTGCAGGTCGCCGCTCAGGCGCAGCTGCGGCCCATGGCGTTGAGGCCTTCATCGAGAAGATCGGCAAGGTTTGGGATGCCGATGAGCCAGTCGGCGGTAGAGAGGGAGCTTGCTTCCTCCCGCTCGCGGGCCAAGCGTACGGCATCCCCCCATTCCTCGGGTTCCATATCGCCCCGGCCGATATAAACAAGAGCGATCAGATCCGCGCGCTCATCATCATTGAGGCCTGCGATCACGTCTCGAAGCTCCGCTTCCGTGGCATCATCGGGCGAGGAGGTGAGGGCGTCGACGGCACCATCATCGATAGGGTTCGAGCCCGAGGCAGGATCCGTGGGGCCCTCTTTCACGTCAATGGCCCTGACGCGGAGAATGAGTTCGCATACCTTGTCGAGCGCGATATCCATCGAAATCCTCTTGAAGCAATCTTTGCTGAATCCTGTGACAGGAAAACCCTCAAGACAGCTTTCGGTTCGGCAGGCGGCCAGGCTTTCGGCGCTACGGAGCGCCACCCGTATCCTGCGGTAGGGGGCGCTTGCCGGAAATGCACTCAGCCCCGTCCACATGCACTTGTCAGGGCAATAGGAACATTATTTCATGGTTCAGATGGAGACTGGTTCTCAAGGGGAGAGAGAAATGAGTTTTGAAACGCGTGGCCTGAGGACATTGATTGCCTCTATGGTATTGAGCATCGGGCTCTCCAGCGCCGGTCTGGCTCAGCCTTCCTCCGCCAACCGCCTTGCCCCGTCCCGACCAGGGACTGATGTTTACATCCTCTCCTTCGGCCTATGGGGGCCGCAGAGCGTTTTCGAGAGTGAAGCAAAGGGAGCAGCCCGCGTGCTCGAGGCGAGCCTGCGGAGTAAAGGCCGCACCATCGTGGGCTTCAACACCAAGCGCAGAGCAGGCGCGACCCCGCAGACGATCCGCAATGCCGTGCAGACCGTCGGTCGCGTGATCGACTCAGACGACGTGCTGATCTTCTTCCTCACCTCGCACGGCAGCTCGGAAGGCGCTGCCATCGTGGCTCAGGATGATCACATGATCATCACGCCAGACAACGTTCAGCACCTGCTGCAGGAAAGCGGTGCGCGTTATCGTGTCGTTATCGTCTCCGCCTGTTATTCCGGTGTCTTTGCGAGGAAGCTCGCGGACGAGCGCACGCTCGTCATTACAGCGGCGTCGGCCGACAGGTCCTCGTTCGGCTGCCGGGATGGGGCGACCTGGACCTATTTCGGCGACGCTTTCTTCAACAAGGCCATGCGCAGCGAGAGCCGCCTTGATGTTGCGTTTGAAAAGGCGCGTCTTCTCGTCACCCGGCGCGAGCAGCGTGAGGGGTTCGATTCTTCCAATCCTCAGATTGCAGGCGGTTCCGAGGTGCTGGCGCGGCTCGGTGAGCGTGCGACTGCTCCCGAGCAACAAACGTGCCGAGGGCCGCGAGCCAACGCTCAACCCGCCGCCTGTTGACCCCCAAATCCGAGCGGCCGATCTGGCTGCGGGAGTAGAGCGCGAGCGCTGAGCGGTCCTCATCCAGCGCGACAACCTGCGCCACAACGGTGTCGGGATAGCGCATGAGCTTCGTGCGCACGAGAAAGCGATCCTGCGCCGCGCTCGTTTCCAACAGCGACGTGTTGCGTTCTGATAAGGCTACTTCGGAAACGATGGTGCGAAGGCGGGAAGCTGGCAGGGGAAAGACCGGCGGCTCATCATCAGGCTTCGCAGCCGGGCAGAAGTCCTTTGGGCAGATGAGGGCGTCGTTCGGGGTCTTTCGCCGTCTGAGCGTCTTGAAATCGACCGCGCCGAGATCGGGAGAGCCGAAGATCCATTGCCAGAAGCGATCGAGACCTGCCGTCCAGACGCGTCAGGGGGCGAGGCTTAAGGGATGGGCACTTGTCTTCTTCGCCATGCCTTGGCCTTGCACGCTTGACACCACGCTTCAGAAGACTAGGGCAGGGAACAGTATTCTCCCACTCGTCCTGCCTCGTGATCCTCATGAATCCTCAGACCGCACCTGTTCTTCTGCTGATCGCCTCGAACGTCTTCATGACCTTTGCCTGGTACGGGCATTTGAAGTTCAAGACGTCACCTCTCTGGATCGCGGTGATCGCGTCCTGGTGCATCGCCTTCATCGAATACTGGTTCGCCGTGCCGGCCAATCGCATCGGCTCGGCCGTCTATTCGGCAGCCGAGCTGAAGACCATCCAGGAAGTGATCACGCTGCTGGTCTTCGCGGGCTTTTCGGTGCTCTACCTGAAGGAGCCGCTGAGCTGGAATCATCTCATCGGCTTCGTGCTGATTGCTTCAGGCGCAGCCTTCATCTTCCATGGGCGGTAGGCCCCACGGCTACCCCGCAGGCCTCATGCGGAGAATGCGGCCCTGCCGGGAATCTGTCAGGAGATAGATCAGGCCGTCGGGCCCCTGGCGCACGTCGCGGATGCGCTCGCCCAGGTTCTGTAGCATGCGCTCCTCACCGGTCACCCTGTTTCCGCTGATTTCAAGTCGTGAGACGAGCTTGCCGGCGAGCGCCCCCACGAGAATGCTGCCGCGCCAAGCCGGGAACTTGTCTCCCGTGTAGAAGGCCATGCCGGAGGGGCCAATGGACGGGTCCCAGTAATAGATGGGCTGTTCCAGCCCCGGCTTTCGCGTACCCTCGCCGATCTTCTGGCCGGAATAGTGCACGCCGTAGGAGATCACGGGCCAGCCGTAGTTCCTGCCCTTCTGCGGAATGTTGACTTCGTCACCGCCCCGCGCGCCGTGTTCCACGGTCCAAAGCTCTCCCGTCGTCGGGTGAAGCGCCGCCGATTGGATATTGCGATGGCCCAGAGACCAGATCTCGGCACGCGCATCCTCGCGGTTGAGGAAGGGATTGCCGGGGGCCGCGCCGCCTGTCGGCCTGATGCGGACGATCTTGCCGAGATGGTTGCTGAGGCTCTGCGCCTGATCGCGCAGATCGTTCCGTTCGCCCAAGGTCACGAAGAGGTTGCCGTCGCGATCGAAGTTCAGGCGCGAGCCGAAATGATGGGTGCCTGCATAGGAGGGTTCCTGGCGGAAGATGACCCGGGTGTCCTCAAGCGCCGCTCCATCCTGGCTGAGGCGTGCGCGCGCCACGCTCGTGCCGTTCCGGCCTTCGCCCCTATCCTCGGCAAAGCTCAGGTAGATAAGGCGATTTTGCGCAAAATTCGGATCGAGCGCCACATCAAGAAGGCCGCCCTGGCCACGAACCGAGATGTCGGGAAGACCCTTGATCGGCTCCGAGAGCTTGCCTTCCGTATCGACGATGCGCAGCCGCCCGGACCTTTCCGTCACCAGCATGCGGTTATCGGGGAGGAAGGCGAGGCCCCACGGATTCTGGAGATTGCGGGCCACAGTCTCGACGATCACCTCGACCTTGTCGGTGCGAAGGCGCTGCGTGTCCTGCGCAAAAGCAACCGGAGCTGCGGCAAGAGTCAGGACGCAGGCAAGAGCAAGGCGAAGGTCATTCATGAGGGCTCTCCGTCAGTTCAAGGCCGAAGAGCTAACCTCTCGGCACGAGGCGTCAACCTCGCTGCCGTTCACTCACGTGTTACCTGATGGAATAGGCGTGGACAGTATTGGTATCCCGTGCCGACAAAGTCTTCGTAGTCGCCAATACAGAAAGCGTGGCGAGTCCCATCAGCATGATCAACGCCAGTGAGCAGCGGCTTTGCTGACGAAGATCCATCCGATGAGCCCGTGACGCGACATGATTTCTAGGACGGTAGGTCTTCATGGGTACTTTCCCCAGGAGGGCCAGGGTGGGTCTGGAGAAAAAACCCATTCATTTCAAGAAAGTTCCGCCGGGTGCTGAAGTCTTTCTTTCGAAGATCTTTTCAAGTGCTGTCGTTAACATATCGTTAACCAATATTAACGCATCGAGGTGTGGGTTAAGAAAGAAGATCAGGCAATGAAAATGGCCGGGACTAAGCCCGGCCGCACAATGAGAATGAGCGTTCAGCAGGGTTACTCTGCCGCGATATTGGCCGTCTTGATGATCTCGGCCCAGGTCTGAATTTCCTTAGCCAGATAAGGTTTGAAGGCCTCAGGATCGCGCACGTTCAAAGTAAAGCCGAGCTTCGTGATGCGCTCTTTCACATGCGGCTTGTTGAGGATTGCGATGATCGTGCCAGAGAGCTTGTCGAGGAGGGGCTTGGGCGTGTTCACAGGGGCGAAGAAGGCAGCCCAGGATTCCGCATCTGCATTGGTGATGCCCTGTTCGCGCAAGGTGGGCACGTCGGGAGCCAGAGGATTGCGCTGCGGGCTCGCCAATCCGATAGCGCGCATCTGTCCGGCCTGGAACTGGGATAGCACGCTCGGCAGGGTCGAGTTCGACACTTCGATGCGCCCGGCCATCAGCTCCGTCACCAGAGGGGCTGCGCCCCGGAAGGGCACGTGCGTCATCTTGATGCCTGTGCGGGTCATGAACAGCTCGGTTGCCAGATGCGAGCCGGAGCCGATGCCGGTCGAGCCGTAATTGAGTCTGCCGGGGTCCTTCTTCGCCAGTTCGATCAGCTCCGGAATGGACTTCACGGGCAGATCGTTCTTGACCACGAAGACGTGCTCAAAAGCGCCGGCGCCCGCGAGAGGCGCGAAGTCCTTCACCGCGTCATAGCCCGGCTCTTTGAGCAGGAACATGTTGTTCCCGTGGGTCTGGTTGTTGCCGAAGACGATAGTGTAGCCGTCGGGCTCGGCGCGGGCGACGGCCCGGGTGCCGATGGCGCCCGAGGCGCCTGCCACGTTCTCGACGATCACGTTCTGGCCAAGGTCCTTTCCCATCTCCTCCGCCACAATGCGGGCGATCACGTCGGTCGGGCCACCCGCCGGGTAGGGCACCACCATCTTGATGACATGGTTGGGATAGGGCTGGGCGATGGCCGCCTGAGAGAGCAGGGTGGCTCCAGCGACGAGGCCGAGAGCCATGCGGCGGGTGATGGAAAAGGTCATGAAAAGGTCCCTCCTGAAAATCCCGGGCTAGCGGGCCTGTTTTGCTTGCTTGGACAGCTTGAGCGGATTAGGGTCCGCCCCCGTCACATTCCCTACCTAACGCCCCGACTGGAGGTTTCCCATGGGCTTTTTGTCTGATGCCCTCTCGCGCATCAAGCCGTCTGCCACGATCGTCATCACGCAGAAAGCGCGGGATCTCAAAGCCCAGGGCCGGGATGTGATCAGCCTCTCCGTCGGCGAGCCTGACTTCGATACCCCCGACAACATCAAGGAGGCGGCCATCGCCGCCATCCGGCGCGGCGAGACCAAGTACACCCCCGTCTCCGGCATCGTGCCTCTGCGCGAGGCCATTGCCCGCAAGTTCAAGCGCGAGAACGGCCTGGACTACAAGCCCTCGCAGACCATCGTTTCCACCGGCGGCAAGCACGTGATCTACAACGCGCTGCTCGCCACCCTGAACCCGGGCGACGAGGTCATCGTCCCGGCCCCGTACTGGGTGTCCTACCCTGAGATGGTGGCGCTCTGCGGAGGCACGCCGGTGTTCGTGGATTGCACGATGGAGCACAATTTCAAGCTCCAGCCGGAGCCGCTCGAGCGCGCCATTACGCCCAAGACGAAGTGGATCATCCTCAACTCTCCGTCGAACCCGACCGGCGCAGCCTATAGTTATGCCGAGATGAAGGCCATCACCGACGTTCTGATGCGTCATCCGCATGTGTGGGTGTTGACCGACGATATGTACGAGCACCTGACCTATGGCGATTTCGAGTTCGTGACCCCCGCCCAGGTCGAGCCGAACCTCTATGAGCGCACGCTCACCATGAACGGCGTCTCCAAGGCCTATGCCATGACCGGCTGGCGTATCGGCTACGCTGCCGGTCCCGAGCACCTCATCAAGGCGATGGATTTCGTCCAGGGCCAGCAGACCTCCGGCACGAGCGCGATTTCCCAGTGGGCAGCCGTCGAGGCCCTCGACGGTCCGCAGGATCATTTGAAGGTCTTCAAGAAAGCCTTCGAGGAGCGCCGCGACCTCGTGGTTTCCATGCTGAACCAGACGAAATACCTGAAGTGCCCGATGCCGGAAGGCGCCTTCTACGTCTATCCGTCCTGCGCCGAAGCCATCGGCAAGACCGCCCCGTCGGGCAAGGTCATCAAGACCGACGAGGACTTCGTCTCCGAGCTTCTGGAGACTGAGGGCGTAGCCGCCGTGCACGGCTCATCCTTTGGCCTCGGCCCGAACTTCCGCATCTCCTACGCCACGTCGAACGCGGCCCTGGAGGATGCCTGCCACCGCATCCAGCGGTTCTGCGGCAGTTTGCGCTGATGGATCTGCCTCGGACATTCCACCCGAATCCCGAGGCGGAGCCTTATCGGCTCAACCAGCAATCCGCCTATCGGGTGAAGTCGGATTTCCGGGTCGACTTCACCAATGGCGGCCATGTCGAGGCGAAGGGTTTTCTCCTCGACATCGAGGGCGACAGCGTCACTCCCGAGCGCTTGGCCGAGATGATCGTCTCGGCCATGAACCTTCTCCGCGCAGGGCCGGTGACGATCTTTTCCATGACGATCGTGCGCCGCGGCGAGCATCAGGATTCCTGGCCGGCTCCCCTGAAATAGCAGCCCGGTCGTGGAACGGGACCACCGGGAGAGCTGTTGATCGCCAAGCTTCATCCAAGCTCAGGAGATCTCCATGTTTCGCGCAGCTCTCCCAGTTGCGGCCCTCGCCATCGCTTCCCTGTTGGACTCTTCCGATGCACAGGCGCAAAGCCAGACCCAGATCGGCGTCCTGACCTGCAATCTCACAGGTAGCCTCGGCCTCATCCTGACCTCACAAAAGGGCACGGCCTGCACTTTCGATTCTCGGAAAGGCTATAGCGAGCATTACTTAGGCGTGATCCGCAGATTTGGTCTCGATATCGGCGCGACCAGCGGAGGGGTCCTGACCTGGGCCGTCTTCGCCGCGGGACCTGCGGTTCCCGGAGTGCTCGCCGGCAACTATGTCGGCGCCACCGTCGAAGCGACGGTCGGGGCGGGACTTGGCGCCAACGTTCTGGTGGGCGGATCGAACCAGTCCATCGCTCTCCAGCCTCTTTCGGTGAATGGCCAAACGGGTCTCAACTTGGCTCTGGGCGTCGGCAATTTCGAATTGAGCGCGGCCCCGTGAGTCTCTGATCGGGCGCCCTGAGAGAGCGGCCAAGCTTGGCGTGACTGTTTATCCGGCTTAAAAAGCCCCTTGCCAACTCCTCCTGACAGGCAGAGCATTCTCCCTAACGCGACCGCCAAGAGCGCGCTGACGGGGGCAGGGAGGAGACTACCATGGCACCCAACGGCAGAGGACCTGCGGGCCCGCGATGCATTGCCATCGTTGGCCCATTTCAGAGCGGCAAGACTACGCTCCTTGAAGCGATCCTGGAGCGCACCGGCGCGATCTCTCGCGCGGGGCGCGTAGCCAACGGCGACAGTGTCGGCGATGCGAGTGGAGAGGCCCGCGCCCATGGCATGAGCATCGAGCCGAATGTGGCGACCGTTCAATTCCTCGGCGAGACGATGACCTTCGTCGACTGCCCCGGTTCAACGGAATTCCTGCACGAGATGCGCAACGTCACCCCGGTGTGCGATGCGGCCATCGTGGTGTGCGAGTCGGACGAGCGAAAGATCCCCGCGCTTGAGGTCATTCTGCGGGAGCTGGAGGAAGCGGACATTCCGCGCTTTCTCTTCATCAACAAAATCGATACGGCGGCGCAGCGCGTGCGCGAAACCCTGAGCCTTCTGCAACAGGCATCGCGCACACCGTTGCTGTTGCGCCAGATCCCGCTCTGGAAAGATGGGATTGCGGTAGGCTTCATCGATCTCGCATTGGAGCGCGCTTTCATCTATCGCGAGCATGCTCCGAGCGAAGTGGTGGAGATGCCCGATGGCGAAAGCCTCCGCGAGCGCGAAGCACGCTTTGCGATGCTCGAGAAGCTTGCTGATTACGACGACGAGTTGATGGAGGAGTTGATCTCCGAGATCGAGCCACCGCGCGATCGTATCTTCGACGACCTCTCAAAAGAGTTGCGCGAGCGGCATGTGGTACCTGCTCTCATTGGGTCTGCCGAGCGCGGCAATGGCGTCACGCGCCTTTTGAAGGCCTTGCGCCACGAAGCGCCGACACTTACGGAAACTTGCGCTCGTCTTGGGGTTTCTGAAGAGGGCGCACCGCTCGCGCACGTGATGAAGACATTGCACATGGGGCAGGGCGGCAAGCTCTCCGTCGCTCGCGTGATGCGCGGCACCTTCCATGAAGGCGACACGGTGGTGGGCTCGCACGGCGCTGAAAGCCGTGTTGGCAGTCTCATGACGATGATCGGCAGCAACACCACGCGGAAAGCCGATGCGGTTGCTGGCGATACGGTTGGCTTCGGACGGCTTGAAGGCATTGCGACAGGCGACAGTTTCGCAGCAAACAAGCACAGGCCCGAAACCATCGTCTCGTCAGCTCCACCCGAGCCTGTCTATGCGGTGGCTCTCAAGGTGAAGGATCGCAAGGACGATGTGCGCCTCTCGAGCGCGCTTGCGAAGATCACAGAGGAGGACCCGTCGCTTGTGATAGAAAACCGGCCTGAGATGGGCGAGATCCGCCTGCTCGGGCAGGGTGAGATGCACCTGCGCGTTGCGGTGGAAAAACTCGCTTCGCGCTTCCAGGTCGGTGTGGACATCGCCAAGCCGCGCGTGGCTTATTGCGAGACGATCCGCTTGCCGGCTTCCGCCCGCGGGCGCCATCGCAAGCAGACCGGAGGTCACGGCCAATACGGGGATGTGATGATCGAGATCAAGCCGCTGCCGCGCGGCGGAGGCTTTGCCTTCGAGGATCGGATCACGGGTGGAGTCGTTCCACGCCAATACATTCCCTCCGTGGAGACCGGCGTGCGCGATGCCCTGAAAAGCGGCCCGCTGGGCTTTCCGGTGGTCGATCTCGCGGTGAGCCTCACCGACGGCTCCTACCACACGGTCGATTCCTCCGATGCGGCCTTCCAGGCTGCAGCGAAGCTCGCTTTGGCGGAAGCCTTGCCGAAGGCTAAGCCCGTCCTGCTGGAGCCTATCCTGTCGGTGGAAATCACCATCCCCACTGAGGCCCTGTCCAAGGCTACCAGCCTTGTAACCGCAAGGCGGGGTCAGATCCTCGGCTATGACGGGCGGCCCGGCTGGGCAGGTTGGGAGGTGCTGAACGCCACTATCCCGGAATCGGAGATCGGCGACCTCATCGTCGAGTTGCGCTCCGTCACGGCTGGCGTCGGCACATTCTCGACCCGCTTCGATCACATGGCTGAACTCAGCGGCAGGCCCGCCGATATGGTCCTGCAGAAGGCCCATTGAGCATTTCTAGATCTGAACGATCTCCACGAGATCGTTCAGGTATAAACTATTCCATCGACAAACACGCTCTTCCGCGCCAAGTTAAGTTTCGATGGAGACGCCATCTCCTATGAAACAAACTCGCCTTGGAGCGGGAGGATAAGAATGAACGCCACGACCCAACCGGCCTCCGTTACGGATCCGGCAGGCCAAGCCTCGAATAGGCCTTGGCTCAAATCCTATCCGCCAAACGTGCCTCAGGTCATTGAAGACGCGAAGATCGGCACCCTCAACGACATCTTCCGCAACGCCGTCACGGAATACCCGAACCGTGTCGCCGCCGAGAGCTTCGGCAAGCGCATCACGTATACGCAACTCGGCCGGAGCGCTGATGCCGTCGTCTCCTGGCTCCAGCAGCAAGGCCTGAACAAGGGCGATCGCGTCGCGATCATGCTGCCAAACGTGATGGCTTATCCGGCGATCCTCTATGGCGTGCTTCTGGCCGGCGGCACGGTGGTCAACGTCAACCCGCTCTACACGCCACGCGAGTTGGCCTACCAGCTGAATGATTCCGGAGCGCGCTTCCTGTTCGTGCTCGAAAATTTTGGAGAGACGGTGGAGGAGGCTCTGCCTGATCTCAAGCTTGATCGTGTGATTCTCGTGGCACCAGGCGATCTGCTGGGTCTTAAGGGCGTCATCGTCAATTTCGTCTCACGCCATGTGAAGAAGGCCGTCAAACCTTTCCGCCTGCCGAAGACCGTGCCGTTTAAGGCAGTGTTGAGCGAAGGCGCGCGCAAGAAGCCGCAAGCTGTCACCGTCACGCGTGATGACATCGCCTTCCTGCAATATACCGGCGGCACGACAGGCGTTGCGAAAGGCGCGGTGCTGCTTCACCGCAACGTGGTAGCCAATGTGCTGCAATGCGAAGCGTGGATGCGGCCGTTCTTCGGTGAGCGTGAAGACCACGTGATGGTCACGGCACTGCCGCTCTATCACATCTTCGGTCTTACTGTGTGTTCACTCCTCATGACGAGGATTGGTGGTTGTCAGCTTCTCATCGCCAATCCGCGTGACATTCCGGGCTTCGTGACGACGCTCAAGAAGAGCAAGATCACGCTCTTGTCCGGTGTGAACACACTCTACAATGCGCTCGCGCACGCTCCAGGCATCAGGGAGGTCGATTTCTCGCAGCTGGTCTTTGCCGTCTCGGGCGGCATGGCAACTCAGGAAGCTGTTGCGAAGAAGTGGAAGGAGATTTCCGGCCAGCCCATCGTCGAAGGCTATGGCCTGTCGGAAACATCGCCGGTGGTCTGCGCCAATCGTCTCGATATCGAGGAGTTCACCGGCACCATCGGCTATCCGTTGCCGTCGACCGATGTGACGGTCCGCGCGAACGACGGCACCATCCTGCCTCTGGGCGAACGTGGCGAACTGTGCGTGAAGGGACCGCAGGTGATGGCGGGCTATTGGCAGCGCCCTGACGAGACCGCACGCGTGATGACGCAGGACGGCTATCTCCGTACCGGCGATGTGGCCGTGATCCTGCCTGACGGGCAGGTGAAGATCGTGGACCGAATGAAGGACATGATCCTGGTCTCCGGCTTCAACGTCTATCCCAATGAGGTCGAGGACGTGCTCGTGAGACATCCGGGTGTGATGGAAGCCGCGGTCATTGGGTTGCCCGACGAGCAATCGGGCGAGGCGGTCGTCGCTTACGTGGTGCGCAAGGATCCCAATCTCGACCCGGAGGAATTACGCCGTTTCTGCCGGGAGAACCTCACCGGCTACAAGGTGCCCCGTCGGATCGAGTTCCGCGAGACGCTGCCGAAGACCAACGTGGGCAAAGTTCTGCGCCGCGTCCTCAAGGACGAGGTCGCTTCAAACCGCTAAGGCATTGCAGAGCCGAAAAGAAAAAAGCCGGGCCAATGGCCCGGCATAAAGTGAGGTCCGACAAATAAAGTCAAAACCTTCCAGAGGGAACGGCCGACACGGCAGCGCCGGGAGGAAGAAAAGCGATGCCGCGTTGAAATCAGCCAATGCCCATATCGGCTGCATTCGACTTATTTGCAATGCAACATGCCTCATGAAAGGGCTGCACTGCACGCATAGCTTGGGCAGGAACATGACATAAAACTGCCACGCCTGCTGACGGGCGCGGCGATTCAGGGCCGTTAAGGGGTTACCCGGTAAGGGTTTAGTAGGTCCAGCGCTGGGCCTTGGAGATCAGGAAGTCGCGGAAGGCCTGGACACGGGCGACAGAGCGCATCTCTTCCGCATAGACCAGATAACTGTCGAGGGAAGGCATCTCCACATCGCGTAGGATCTGGACCAGGTTCGGATTGCCCACGGCTGCATAATCCGGCAGCACTGCAATGCCGGCCCCGGTTTCGACAGCGAGTTTCAGGGCCGTGATGTTGTTGACAACGTAATGGTACTGACGCGGCTCGCTGCCCTCTCGTCCAGCGGTCGAGAGCCAATGCACGGACATCAGGTAGGACGGCTGGTCGCCGCCGAACGAGATGATGCGGTGCTCGTCGAGCTCCTCCAGCGTTTTCGGCTCGCCGAAGCGCTTGATATAATCGGTCGATGCATAGACATGAAAATGCACCGTGAAGAGACGGCGCTGGATCAGGTCCGGCTGAGCTGGGCGGCGCAGGCGGATGGCCACATCCGCCTCGCGCATGGCAAGGTCCAGCTCCTCATTGGAGAGGATCAGCTCCACCCGCACATCCGGATAGAGATCCATGAATTCGGCAATGCGCTGGGCGAGCCAGATGGACCCGAGGCCTACGGTGGTCGTCACCTTCAGCTCACCGGAGGGGCGTTCGCTCGTTTCGACAAGGCGGGCCTTGGTAGTCTCCAGGCGCATCCGCATGTCGCGGGCGGCGCGGAACAGCAGGTCGCCCTGCTCAGTGAGGATCAGACCGCGGGCATGACGGTGGAAGAGGGGGGCTTTCAGCTCGCGCTCCAGGGCGCTGATCTGGCGGCTGACGGCGGACTGGCTCAGGCCCAGATCGTCACCGGCGCGGGTGAAGCTGCCCGCTTCCGCGACGGTGTAGAAAATCCGGATTTTATCCCAGTCCACGGCGTTCCCCTGCTGTCCTGCATTCTCCTGATGCAGGACACCCTTATCTCTTATGAGCTGGGCGCAGGATGCAATAGGAATCCTGCTCAAGGGATAACCAGTTGTTAACAAACCCTATTCAGCGGCCTCTTGGGTGGCCTCCAGGGCCGCCAGATAGCGCTCAGCATCCAGGGCAGCCATGCATCCCATGCCTGCCGATGTCACGGCCTGGCGATAAACGTCGTCCGTTACGTCGCCAGCGGCGAAGACACCAGGGATGTTGGTGCTGGTCGAGCCTGGCTTCACCTGGAGATAGCCGCCCGGCTTCATGTCGAGCTGACCGGAGAATAGTTCCGTAGAGGGCTTGTGGCCGATGGCGATGAACACGCCGTCGGTCTTGAAGTCGGAGACTTCGCCCGAAACGAGGTTCTTCAGCTTCACATGGGTAACCGACGAAGGGTTCCCCGTACCGCAGATTTCCTCGACGGCGCTGTTCCAGAGCACCTCGATCTTGGGGTGCTTGAACAAGCGATCCTGCAGGATCCGCTCGGCACGCAGGGAGTCGCGGCGGTGGACCAGGGTGACCTTCGAGGCGAGGTTCGCAAGGTAGAGCGCCTCTTCGACGGCGGTGTTGCCGCCACCGACCACCACAACCTCCTTGTTGCGGTAGAAGAAGCCGTCACAGGTGGCGCAGGCCGATACGCCGAAGCCCTGGAACAGGCCCTCGGAGGGTAGGCCAAGCCACTTGGCCTGGGCGCCCGTCGCAACGATCAGGGCATCGCAGGTGTAGGTGACGCCGGAATCGCCCTCCAGGCGGAAGGGGTGCTGCTTCAGGTCCACCTTGGTGATGTGGTCCGAGATCATCTTGGTGCCCACATGCTCGGCCTGAAGGCGCATCTGCTCCATGAGCCAGGGGCCCTGGATCACCTCGGCAAAACCCGGATAGTTCTCCACATCCGTGGTGATCATGAGTTGCCCGCCGGGCTGGAAGCCCGAAATCATGACGGGTTCGAGCAGGGCGCGCGCCGCATAGATCGCCGCCGTATAGCCTGCAGGCCCCGAGCCGATGATGATGAGCTTGGCGTGAGAATGGGCCATCAGGAAATCTCCAGAGAAAAAGCCAGGTCCGGCAAGCCGAGCGAGCGGCGGTGAAGGCTGAAGCCCCGGACAATGGCAGCAGCAATCTTGGGTGTTGAATTTAAGGGTTCGTAGGGCTGCCCTACAAGACGTCCCTCGAACGGATGCACAATTCCATGGGCTTTCAGGTCCGCCATGTAAACATCAAGTTTCGGATGCCCGCCGGAGGGTTGGAAGACCAGGAGCGGTCTGCCGGTCGCTGCAGCTTCGCCGATCATGTTGAAGGAATCGGATGTAGCGACAATGAAGTCGGCAAGACTGAGCAGGGAGACGTAAGGGTTCCCGCCGGTGCCGTCCCAGAAATAAGCGTTGTGCCGCACGGCGAGGTCGATGAGGGCCTCCTGCAAAGCCGGAGGTGTGCGGCGGGAGGCTGTGATCATCAGTCCGGCCCCTGATTCCGCAAGAGCCGTCAGGTTCTCAACAAAGCGGGCAACATCTTTATCCGTAAACCGATGATGACGGCTGTCGCCTCCCACAAGCACTGCGACGCGAGGATGGGGCAGGGAGGCTAGGCGAGGATCGGGCTGCGCGCGCGCAGCCGCAATCTTGTCTGGAGAGACACGGTGCGGGGGCGTCAGGGTCGTCAGCACGTTGGGGCCGCGCAGGCGGTCATAGTCCGGCGACCAGATGAAATCGGCGGTCTTCGGTCCCGTCCTCGGGTCCTTCAGGAAAACTGTGAAAGTCCGCCCGCCCGAAGCGCGTTTGATGAAGCGCAGATAGGGGACGGCCCTGCGCCCGGAGGCGATGAGTAGGTCGGGGTAGGGCGGGGTGACGGGGCTGTGGGGAGCGCTGGGTCGTTCCCGGAAATCAATATGCCCCCAGGGCATTGCCCAGGTGAAAGGCGCTCTTGGCTTCACCCGGCGGATCTGGGGCTGAAGGCCCAGAGCCTCAGCTACGCTCAAAGCCTGAAGCTCGTCCCCGGCCTTGCCATCGGTCAGAACCCAGGTGATAAGGCCGGTATTGTCGCGCAACATTCGATCAATGAGCCTGTGGAGTTCATGTGGTTCGTTGCGACTTAACCGCCCGTCCCGCTTGTGTCGACCCTTTACACGGTCTACTCAGCCAAGACGAGTTTTTTGACTAAGGTCGCATGATCCGGGCCGCAAAGGTTTTCCCAGGCTGGACATGCGCTCTACTGGAGTGACCGTGCGCGGACGCCTCGATTCCATTGACTGGGCTATCCTGAAGGAACTGCAAGCCGACGGCAGCATCACCAATGTGGAGCTGGCCCGCCGTGTCGGCCTGTCGGCGCCGCCATGCCTGCGCCGGGTGCGGGCCCTTGAGAGTGCAGGCATCATCAAGGCCTATCGCGCCATTCTGGATCCAAAGGGCTTGGGATTCGAGATCGTATGCTTTGCCATGGTGCAACTCGATGTTCAGGGCAAGAAGGAGCTCCAAGAGTTCGAGCAGCGGGTGAAGGACTGGTCCATGGTCCGCGAATGCTGGACCCTGTCGGGCGATATCGACTTCATCATGAAATGCGTTGCTCCGAACTTGGCCTCCTTCCAGGGCCTCGTCTCCGAGCTCACATCCCTGCCCAACGTCCGCAACGTCCGGACTGCGCTTACCCTCGACCTGATCAAGGATGAGCCATTGGTGCCGATCGAGGATATCGCGGAAGTGACCGAATAAGGCCCTAGCCCTAATCCTTCATCCGAGCCTGCGCCGCAGCCACCAGACGTAATGCTGGGCCATGGCCACTGCGCGACCTTGCTCGTCCGGATCCAGGCTGCTGGTGTCGGGATCGCGAGCCGCATGCTGCGGATGGCGTGCCAGAATTTGTCCTCTGGGCCCCACGGCCAGGGCCTCGCCGTCCATGCCGTCGCTTCCGCCTCCGCCTCCACCACGGCCTCTCCAGCGAGCGCCGCCGCCATCGGGGAAGGGCGTGAGGAAGATCCCCGTAATGACGAGGACAAAGCGGGGACCGCGCGGATCTACCCGATCAGCGAAGGAACGGCGCAGCTGTTCGAGGGCTGCCTGGCCGACGAGATCGGCAAAGGGGCCGAGACCCTTGGCCTTCAAGGGGCTGACATCGACGGAGAATGAAGAGAAATACTGGGGAAAGGCTTGGGCCTGTGCCGGGACATGCGCCAACGGGCCTGCACCGGCAAGGCCAGCGCAGGCGAGGCCCGTCAGAAAGGAGCGGCGGGATAAGGAGGGCATGGCCTGATCTCTCGTCATATACCCCCTCATCATATTAGACCCGGAACTGAACGCCCACGACTTCGTAGGATTTCCCACCACCGGGGGTCGACACCTCGACCGTGTCGCCGATGGTCTTGCCCATCAGGGCGCGGGCAATGGGGGAGGCCACGGAGACCCGGCCGGAGCGGACGTCAGCCTCGGGCTCGCCCACGATCTGATAGGTCTTTTCTTCCTCGGTATCCTCGTCCACCAGCTTGACGGTTGCCCCGAACTTGATCCGGTCGCCCGAGAGCTTGGCGATGTCGATGACTTCCGCACGGGAAATCAGGCTTTCCAGCTCCAGGATACGACCCTCGTTGAGGGACTGGGCTTCCTTGGCGGCATGGTATTCGGCATTTTCCGACAAGTCGCCGAGCGCGCGGGCTTCCGCGATCGCCTGGATGATCCGGGGGCGCTCAACCTGTTGCCGGTGCTTGAGTTCTTCCTCGAGCGCCGCAAAACCCTTGATCGTCAGAGGGACCTTGTCCATCGTTTGTCTCGTCCAAAAAGAGGTACGAGGCCGCTGTTTCCAGCGCCCTCGCATGTCAACGAAAACTTACCAGAAGCTTCGCAGTTCCATTGTGCAGGCAAGAACACCTCAGGCGAAATAGTCCTGAAGCGCCCTGACCTCGAGATCACCGCCGAGATAGGCCTTGATGCCCTCGGCTGCAGCGATCGCTCCTGCAAGAGTGGTGTAGTAAGGTATCTTATGCAAGAGGGCAGCTTGTCTTAAGCTGCGGGAATCTGACAGAGCACCCGCCCCTTCGGTGGTATTGAACACCAGCTGGATGTCGCCGTTCTTCATGGCATCCACCACGTGGGGGCGGCCTTCCAGCACCTTGTTGATGCGCTTTGCCTTGACGCCCTGCTCCTCGAGATACTTCTGGGTGCCAGCCGTCGCCACGATCAGGAAGCCGATTTCCTCCAGTAGCCGGACGGCAGGAAGGATACGGGCCTTGTCCGAGTCGCGGACCGAGACGAAGAGGGTACCGGTCTTCGGCAGCTGGCTGCCAGCGCCGAGCTGACTCTTGGCGAAGGCCACGCCGAAGCCCCTGTCGAGGCCGATGACCTCGCCCGTGGAGCGCATTTCCGGGCCAAGCAGCACATCCACGCCCGGGAAGCGGGCGAAGGGGAAGACGGCTTCCTTCACGCCGATATGCGGCAGCTCCTTCGGGGTCAGAGCGAACTTGGCCAGGGTCTCGCCGGCCATCACGCGAGCCGCGATCTTGGCGATAGGCTCGCCGATGACCTTGGCCACGAAGGGCACGGTACGCGAGGCGCGGGGGTTCACCTCCAGCACATAGATCGTGCCGTCCTTGATGGCGTATTGCACGTTCATCAGGCCGCCCACGTCGAGCGCCAGGGCGAGCGCCTTCGTCTGGCGCTCCAGCTCGGCTACGGTCTCCTTCGAGAGCGAGCGCGGCGGCAGTGAGCAGGCGGAATCGCCCGAGTGGATGCCTGCTTCCTCGATGTGCTCCATGATGCCGGCGATGAACACGTCCTTGCCGTCGCAGAGGCAGTCCACGTCCACTTCGATAGCATCCGAGAGATAGCGGTCGAAGAGGAGCGGGTTCTTACCGAGCACCGTGTTGATCTGGCCCGTCTTGTCGTTGGGGTAGCGAGCCTTGATGTCGGACGGGATCAGGCTAGGCAGGGTGCCGAGCAGGTAATCCTCGAACTGGCTCTCGTCGCGGATGATGGCCATCGCGCGGCCGCCAAGCACGTAGGATGGGCGCACCACGAAGGGCAGGCCGAGATCGGCGGCGATCAGGCGGGCCTGCTCCACGGAGTAGGCGATACCGTTCTTCGGCTGCTTCAGGTGCAGCTTGTCCAGGAGGCGCTTGAACCGGTCGCGGTCCTCGGCGAGGTCGATGGCATCCGGCGAGGTGCCGAGGATCTGCACATTCGCCTCTTCCAGCGCGCGGGCGAGCTTGAGCGGGGTCTGGCCCCCGAACTGCACGATCACGCCATGGAGCGTGCCCTTTGAACGCTCGGTCTCGATGATCTCCAGCACGTCTTCCTGCGTCAGCGGCTCGAAGTAGAGCCGGTCGGAGGTGTCGTAATCGGTCGAGACCGTCTCCGGGTTGCAGTTGATCATGATGGTTTCATAGCCCGCGTCTTTCAACGCGAAGCAGGCGTGGCAGCAGCAATAGTCGAATTCGATGCCCTGGCCGATGCGGTTCGGGCCGCCGCCGAGAATGATGACCTTTTTGGCGTCCGACGGATTGGCTTCATCGGCGGGCTGGCCCGCGAACGGAGCGGTGTAGCTCGAATACATGTAAGCCGTGGGGGAGGCGAATTCCGCCGCGCAGGTATCGATGCGCTTGAAGACCGGGCGCACGCCGAGTGCTCGGCGAGCCTCGCGCACTTCCGCTTCGGTCTTGCCCGCAAGGACCGCCAGGCGCGCATCGGAGAAGCCCAGCGCCTTGATCTGGCGGAACGCACCGGGTGTCGTCGGCAGGCCGTGGGCCTTCACCCTGGCTTCCATATCGACGATGTCCTGAAGCTGCTCCAGGAACCAGCGGTCGATCTTGCAAGATTCATAGACCTCGTCGTGGCTGATGCCGAGACGAAGGGCTTGCGCGACCGTCAGGATACGGTCCGGGGTCGGCGTGCCGAGTGCGGCCTTGATGGCGTTCTTGTCGTCGCCCTTGCCGAGTCCCTCGATTTCGATCTCGTCGAGGCCGGTGAGGCCGGTCTCCAGCGAGCGCAGAGCCTTCTGCAGCGATTCCGGGAAGGAACGGCCGATAGCCATCGCCTCGCCTACCGACTTCATGGCCGTGGTGAGTGTGGGCTCGGCGCCGGGGAACTTCTCGAAGGCGAAGCGCGGAATCTTCGTGACCACGTAGTCGATGGTGGGCTCGAAGGAGGCGGGCGTCGCGCCGCCGGTGATGTCGTTGGCGATCTCGTCCAGCGTGTAGCCAACAGCGAGCTTCGCCGCGACCTTGGCGATGGGGAAGCCCGTGGCCTTGGAGGCGAGAGCGGACGAGCGCGACACGCGCGGGTTCATCTCGATCACGATCATGCGCCCGTTCTCAGGATTGATCGCGAACTGCACGTTCGAGCCGCCGGTCTCGACGCCGATCTCGCGCAGAACCGCCAGCGAGGCGTCGCGCATGATCTGGTATTCCTTGTCGGTGAGCGTCAGCGCCGGCGCGACCGTGATCGAGTCGCCCGTGTGCACGCCCATCGGATCGAAGTTCTCGATGGAGCAGATGATGATGCAGTTGTCCGCCTTGTCGCGGACGACCTCCATCTCGTACTCCTTCCAGCCGAGCACGCTTTCCTCGATCAGCACCTCGTTGGTGGGGGAGGCGTCCAGGCCGCGCTCGACGATGTCGAGGAACTCCTCGCGGTTATAGGCAATGCCGCCGCCCGTGCCGCCCATGGTGAAGGACGGGCGGATGATCGCGGGCAGGCCCACTTCCGCGAGCGCCAGCAGAGCCTCGCCCATGGCGTGTTCCTGGTAGCGCTTGCGGCGGTCGTTCTCGGCCCCATCCCACTTCAGCTTGTAGGCCGCGATCATCCGCTTCTTGTCGCCTGGATGGATATCGAGGGCTTCGAGGCGCGCGAGCTCGGCGAGATAGGCTTCCTTGTCAGCCTTCTTGAGAGCCGAAGCATTGGCGAGGCGGGATTTGGGGGTATCGAGGCCGATCTTGGTCATAGCCTCGCGGAACAGCTGGCGATCCTCGGCCTTGTCGATGGCTTCTGCCGTCGCGCCAATCATTTCGACGCCAAACTTCTCCAGAACGCCCATCTTCTTGAGAGAGAGGGCGCAGTTCAGCGCCGTCTGGCCGCCCATGGTGGGCAGGATGGCGTCCGGACGCTCCTTCTCGATGATCTTGGCGACGATCTCAGGGGTGATCGGCTCCACGTAGGTGGCGTCCGCGAGATCGGGATCGGTCATGATCGTCGCGGGATTCGAGTTCACCAGAACGACGCGATAGCCTTCCTCCTTGAGGGCCTTGACGGCCTGCGTGCCCGAATAATCGAACTCACAGGCCTGACCGATGATGATCGGTCCTGCGCCGATGATGAGAATCGAGGAAATGTCTGTCCGCTTCGGCATAGGCCCACCCAGGCGTGTCCAGCCGCACGGCCGCTCTATGCGGCGCTTCAAGCGCAGCCGGGATGTGTCAGATTGAAGGTTGAGAGAGGCTCTTACACGGAGACGTCACAAATTCAAAGGCCTGAGCCATGATTTGGCGACAGGTCTCCCCATGCGGCATGATCGCCCGCATCGATGGGGAAAGTCTAGAGGAGGCAGAGGATGGCTGAGGAACCACGCTGGGCCGTCATTACCGGCGCATCGAGCGGAATCGGCGCGGAACTGGCGCGGGTTCTCGCGGCCAGAGGCTATTCCCTCGTCCTCACGGCCCGGCGGCACGAACGGTTGGAAGCTCTGGCTGAGGAAATCCAGTCGGCCCACAGGGTTCAGGTGGAAGCCATGGCCCTCGACCTCGAGGACAGGGAGGCGCCCCAGGACCTCGCGGAAATGCTCCGAGATCGGGGTATCCAGGTCCATACTCTTGTGAACAACGCCGGATTCGGCCTGAGGGGGAACTTTGCATCCCTGCCGTTCGAGCGGCAGATCGCCATGATCGATCTCAACGTCAGGGCGCTGACGGCGCTTTCCCGTCTCATGCTGCCCGGCATGCTGGAGCGAGGGCGGGGCGGTATCCTGAACGTGGCTTCGACAGCCGCCTTCCAGGCTGGGCCCTATATGGCAGTGTATTATGCTACGAAGGCTTTCGTGCTCTCTTTCTCCGAGGCCCTGCACGAGGAGGCCAGACCTCACGGCGTAACCGTGACGGCCCTCTGTCCAGGACCGACCGAGAGCGAATTTTCCGCAACGGCTGACCTCGAAAGCTCCAAGCTCTTCAAGCAAGGCACGATGTCTGCCGCAGAGGTCGCGCGGATGGGGGTCGACGGCTATGAGACCGGCAAGGCCATCGTGGTGACTGGCGTGACCAATCGGCTGGGAACGTTCGGGGCGAAGTTCCTGCCTCGCTCAGTAATTCGCAAAATTGCCGGGGCTCTTCAAAGAGGCGAGGTGACGCGATCCGCAGAAGAGGCTAACGGGTAGGCGTGACCGCGTTATCTCCCTTCCACCGTCTCAGCCGCCAGTTTGCAGCCTTCTTCGGTGTCGGGCTCGCCGCGGCCGTGGCTCATTACGGCCTGCTCATCCTTCTCGTCGAAGGAGGAGGGTATCATCCTGTCCCGGCGACTCTCGCCGGCTACATAGCCGGCGGCCTAGTGTCTTATGTGCTCAATCGCAGGCATACTTATCAGAGCAGCCGCCCCCATCGCGAGGCGACGTGGCGTTTTGCTGCGGTTGCCTTCGTGGGCTTCCTGCTGACCTGGTTTCTCATGCATGCCTTCACGGTTTGGATTGGCGGACCATACCTGCCGGCGCAGGTCATCACGACGGGCGTCGTGATGCTGTGGAGCTTCCTGGCGCACAAGATTTGGACATTTGCATAAGCAAGCGGCGCTTTCAGCCTGCCTCTGAAACGTTCCAGGATTCTGCTGCAGGTCAGGGCTGCGTCCCGGCGGGTCGCCAGTATCTTTTTGCAGTGCAATAAGAGCGCCTTCTCCTTTCAGGATTCCCCGAGGTTTTGATGTCCGATCTGGCGATTGCAGAGGAAGCGCGCTCGGCTGCGGCAAGTCATGGGCATGCCGCTGCCAAATCGCGCCTCACTATTGCTCTCATTGAGCTGGCGCTCGCCGTCGGCAGCTTCGGCATCGGCACGGGCGAGTTTGCCATCATGGGGCTGTTGCCCAATCTCGCGCAGGAATTCGCCGTCACGACACCGCAGGCTGGCTATGCCATCAGCGCTTACGCCCTCGGTGTCGTCGTCGGTGCTCCCATCATTGCCGTGCTCGCGGCAAAGCTCCCGCGCCAGACGCTGCTGCTTCTTCTCATGGCGATCTTCGCAGTTGGAAACGTGGTGAGCGCGATTGCCCCGACTTTCGAATCCTTCGTACTGGTGCGCTTCCTGACCGGCCTTCCACACGGCGCCTATTTCGGCGTGGCGGCATTGGTAGCGGCATCTCTCGTCGAGCCTAAGAAGCGCACGCAGGCTGTGGCCCGCGTGATGATGGGACTGACGGTGGCAACCCTGATCGGCACACCCATCATGACTTTCTTCGGCCAGATCCTGAACTGGCGGATTCTGTTTGCCGCCGTAGGCTTCACGGGGGCGCTGACGGTTATTCTCATCTGGTTGTTCCTGCCGAAGGATCGGGTCGAGGAGGGCGCAAGCCCGATGCGAGAACTCGGAGCCTTCAAGCGCAGGCAGGTCTGGTTCACGCTCGCCATCGGCGCCGTTGGTTTCGGCGGTCTGTTTTCCGTGTTCTCCTACATCGCTTCGACAGCCACCCATGTCGCAGGCATGCCGGAGAGCGCTGTGCCGTTGATGATGGCTCTGTTCGGTTCCGGCATGATCGTCGGCAATCTGGTTGGTGCATGGTTCGCCGACAAGAACCTGATCGGCACCATCGCAGGGACCTTGGCCGGCAGCGCAGTCGTCATGACGCTGCTCTGGCTGACGGCTGACAATCCTTATCTGCTGTCTGTTTTCGTCTTCCTCGTCGGTTGCAGCGTTGCCCTTGGCCCTGCTCTGCAAACCCGGCTGATGGACGTTGCGGCCGATGCGCAGACGCTCGCTGCCGCCTCCAATCACTCTGCCTTCAATATCGCGAATGCGCTGGGTGCCTGGCTCGGTGGTCTTGCGATCGCGGCAGGCTATGGCTTCGAGGCGACCGGCTGGGTTGGTGCCGCTCTGGCCGTGGCCGGACTCGGCGTGCTCGCCTGGTCGATCGCGAGCGAAAAACGCTCCCTCGCAAGAGCCCAAGAGCCTAAGCAACCTGTCCGATGAAGGTCATCCGCGCCGGGTTATGACCGAGATTGCGTTCGGCGCGTTTCGGCTCGAACCCGGCATCCTGAAGGATATCAACAATTTCGTCCTCGCTGTATTGCGAAAGGCCGATCTCCTCGCGGATCTTACGATATTCGGAAAAGGCCGTGCGGGCGAGGCCGAGAAGGGCCGATGTCAGAAAGCCGCCCTGCCAGGCGAATGCGAGAAGCGCTTTCGCATCCGTGACCGGGCTCACATCGGGCGGGATCACATCGGCGATCACGAGCTTTCCTCCGCTCTTCAGTTTCGAGCGCCAGAGTTTGAGCAGAGTGCGCAGCTCATCGAGGGAGAGGTATTGCAGAAGCGAGTTCACCACGATGAGATCGAGCGATGCGTCCACAAGATTGGCGACCTCATCGGGGGTGAGGATCACGATACGCTCATTCGCGCCGAACTTCTCCTGCAGACGTTCTCGCACGAGAGGAGCGGCATCGCTCAAATAGAGCTTCGCGCATTTCGCCGCGACCCGATCGGCAAAGAGGGCTTCTCCGCAGCCATAGTCAAGGACGACCGCCTCACGGGAAGGAGTGAGGCCGATAATGTCGTTCGCCACGAGCTTGTAGTGCAGAAGCTTGTGCCGCTCGCCCGAGTAAATCGGTGTGTCTTGGTTCCAGTAGTCTCGCCAGTTCAACATGAAGGCGAGTTCTAGCCCAAGCTAAAGACCGCGTCATCATGCTTGAGCCCAGAGCTTCGTCAGCGGTCCATCCGCGCCATCGACAGGGTCCATGCTGGGCAGGGGCACCTGGGCGATCCGCTGCTGTGAGACGGCAAGCGCGTTGGGATCGTCACGCACGGTGTCATAGCTGCGGCCGTCCGGATAGGCGCCCACGACGGCGAAGTCATCGCTCGAGTTGATGAGGGCATGGGCCACACCCGCCGGAACGATCACCACATCGCCTGTCGATACGGCAACGGTCTCGCCGTCCTCGCCGCCGAAGCGGACGGAGGCCGAGCCTGAGAAAACGCCAAGCACCTCATGGGTGTTGGGGTGGTAGTGATGGAACTGGAAGATGCCGTTGCGCCACGAATTGGTCCAGCCATTCCTGGCGAAGGTGGTCTCGAACGCTTTCGCCGGATCGTTCTGATCCGGCGTGACGGCACCACGGCGGACGATCAGCGGCAGAGAGTTGTTAGGCACGATGCCGTTGCTTTGGAAGACGTAAGTCTCCGTGCCCAGCGGCGTGTTGTAGCCTCTTGGATCACCGTATCCTTTTGTCTGAGCCATGCATGATCTCCCTTCTCGATGGGGAGGGAACGCGCGGCTCAGGCGAAAGATCGAGCTGGAGCGTCAGGCTTGAAGCTCTTGCCCTCACATGCCCAGCAGCATCGCCGCAACGGCGCGGTCGATGGAGAGATAGAACATGACGAAGGCGACAGCTGCCGCAATGCCGAATTCGATGGCCTGGCTCTTCAGAATACGGAACTTGGCGAAGATGTTCTGGCCGAAGATGGAGATCAGCCAAGCCGTCGTGAGCACGACGGGGAAAATGAACAGATAAGACCAGGTGCTTTCGACCGTGCCCACGTTGGTGGGATCGATCAGCGGACGGATGTTGCGCACCCAGGGCGCATAGACGGCGGCATAAAGCGAGGTCAGCCAGGACAGCGTGACGGCAATGCCGAGGTGGAAGGTGAACAGGTTGTGCAAGCGGCCGAAATCGCCGGACTC
Source organism: Microvirga vignae (assembly GCF_001017175.1). Classification (GTDB taxonomy): domain Bacteria; phylum Pseudomonadota; class Alphaproteobacteria; order Rhizobiales; family Beijerinckiaceae; genus Microvirga; species Microvirga vignae. The sequence goes on from NZ_LCYG01000017.1 coordinate 52,753, forward strand.
GTGATCAAAATCCATCGGAGAACCCCCAAAAGATAACCCGGAATCATTGGTTTTTATGATTAATGACTGGTTAACGTGATTTGGGGGAACGAGGCAACGTTCGCGTTTGTCGCGGCTACACTCGCGTGTGAAAAAAGCACGTCCTGAAAGCCTGTGCGACGACCAAAAAGAAAGCGCCGTCACCTGGTGCGAGTGACGGCGCGATCTGAGCGAACCCGAAAACAAGCCTTATGCAGACTGCTTCGTCTTGCCCTCGTCCATCAGCTTCACGAAGCGATCGAAGAGGTAGTGGCTGTCCTGCGGGCCGGGCGAGGCTTCCGGGTGGTATTGCACCGAGAAGGCCGGACGGTCGGTGAGCGCGATGCCGCAATTCGAGCCGTCGAACAGGGAGACGTGCGTCTCCACGGCGTTCTTCGGAAGCGTCGCCGGATCTACCGCGAAGCCGTGGTTCATGGAGGTGATCTCCACCTTCCCGGTGGTCTTGTCCTTCACCGGATGGTTTGCCCCATGGTGGCCCTGGTGCATCTTCTGGGTCTTGGCGCCCACGGCCAGGCTCAGCATCTGGTGACCGAGGCAGATGCCGAAGGTCGGGATCTTTCGTTCCAGCACCTTCCGGATCACCGGAACGGCATATTCGCCGGTCGCCGCCGGATCACCGGGACCGTTGGAGAGGAAGACGCCGTCGGGCTTCAGCGCCAGGACCTCGTCAGCGGTCGCCGTCGCGGGAACGACCGTGACCTTGCAGCCGGCGCGGGCGAGCAGGCGCAGGATGTTGCGCTTCACGCCGTAATCGATGGCGACCACGTGGTGCTTCGGCTCGCCGTCCTGGTGGCCGTAGCCTTCGCCCTTTGTCCAGGTGGTCTCGTCCCAGTCGAAGCGCTGGGTGCTGGTGACCAGGGGTACGAGATCCTGGCCGTCCATGGACGGGAGGGCGGCAGCCTTGGCCTTGAGGGCGGGGATATCGAACTCGCCTCCGGGGTTATGGGCGATCACGGCGTTCGGCATGCCCTTGTCGCGAATGAGGGCGGTCAGCGCGCGGGTGTCGATGCCCGAGAGGCCGATGATCTGGCGGGCCTTCAGCCAAGCGTCCAGATCGCGGGAGGCGCGCCAGTTGGAGGGCTCGGTGATGGAGGCCGCCAGCACCACGCCGCGCACGCCGGAGGACGAGGCGGCATTGACGCTCTCGATGTCCTCCTCGTTCGTGCCGACATTGCCGATATGCGGGAAGGTGAAGGTGATGATCTGCCCGGCATAGGAGGGGTCCGTCAGGATCTCCTCGTAGCCCGTCATCGCCGTATTGAAGCAGACCTCGCCGGTGGCTTCGCCTTCGGCGCCGACGCCGAAGCCTTCCAGCAGCGTTCCGTCCTGGAGCACGAGAACGGCCGTTGCGCGTGGCTCTTCCCAGCCACCCGAGTGGGACCCGGTGGTGTCTTTGTCTTGCAGCATCGTCATGATCTCTTGTAAGTCCGGGGCCAACAGGCCGTGCTTGAGCAGGCCCGTACCGGGCCGTCCGTGAACTGTCCTCGTGACTTAAGGGGCCGCTCGCGTCCCGTCAACGCTTGAAGCACCTTAATTTAAAGGAGATCCGCATGCTGCGCGAACGTTTCACCGCCGATATGAAAGAGGCCATGAAGGCCGGCGACAAGGGCAGGCTCGGCGCGATCCGCCTGATTCAGGCCGCCTTGAAGGACAAGGACATCGAGGCCCGGGGCGCCGGCAAGGGGCCGCTCTCCGACGAGGAAATCCTGGCTCTGCTGCAGAAAATGGTGAAGCAGCGTCAGGAATCGATCACCATGTACGAGCAGGGCGGACGCCAGGAACTGGCTCAGCAGGAGAAGAACGAGGTCGAGGTGATCTCGTCCTACCTGCCGAAGCAGATGGACGAGGCCGAGACGAAAGCTGCCATCGAGGCCGCCATCGCCGAGACGGGCGCCACCTCCATGAAGGACATGGGCAAGGTCGTGGGGATCTTACGCGCCAAGTATGCCGGCCGCATGGACTTCGCCAAGGCCAGCGGCCTCGTGAAGGACATGCTGCCCAAGGGGTGAGCGGTATCAGAACCCATGATCAGAACCCATGGCGTCATGGCCGTCCCCGGACTCGATCCGGGGATCGGTCCCGGCCATCCACGTCTTTAGAAACGCTGCGCCAACAAGGCGTGGATCCCCGGAACAAGTCCGGGGATGACGAGGAGAAGCGAGCTTCAAGCCGCTACAACCGCTCCGGACGCTGTGAGCGCCTGAACAAGCTCCCGCGTCGCGACGATTCTGGCGAATTCGAAGCCCAAGGTCGCCACATGCGTCGCGTGGACGGCTTCCGCCGGAATGGTGCCGCCCCTGCCGTCGGGGAGGTCGAAGCAGTCGCAGGCATCCTCGACCAGGATCATGCGGTAGCCCAGGTTGGCCCCCATGCGCACGGTGGTCGACACGCACATATCGGTCGAGATGCCGAAGGCGACGATGGTGTCGACCCCGAGCCGCCGGAGGCGCAGGTCGAGGTCCGTTCCGATAAAGGCCGAGTTCACGCTCTTGGTGACGAGTGGCTCGTGGCCTTTCGGACCGAAGCCCTCACGGAAGGCATTGCCTGGTCGGGTCGGGCCGAGGGTCGAGTTCGGCTCAACCGAATCATGTCGGACGTGGATGATGGGGCGTCCCGCCGCTCGCCAGGTTTCGATGAGCAGCAGACCATTGGCATCGACGGTCTTGTTCCAGCGGGGCGGCCAGGATGGGGCATCGAAGGCTTTCTGCATGTCGATGGGCAGAAGAACCGCGTTCGTGAAGTCGGAAGGCATCGGAAGCTCCTTGTGAAACGATGCCATACTCTTCATGAGTGTTCGGCCGGTTTCACTCGACAAGATGACGGCCTGACCGGCTAAATGCCGGTTGGAAGGCTTCAAGGCGGCAGATGGGGCGCCATGCTGGACGACAAAGACAAGATCCTCGTTGCCGCCTTGCGGAAGAATGCCCGGGAGAGCCTCGTCGGTCTCGCCCGCAATGTCGGCCTGTCCCGCAGTGCGACCCAGGAGCGGATGCGCCGCCTCGAGCGCGAGGGCATCATCAAGGGCTATACGGTGGAGCTGGCCTCCGAGCACGATCCCGCCGTGCGTGCCATGATCGCCGTGACCTTCGAGCCGGGTTTCCGCTGCAGGCAGGTGGTGCCCATCCTCTCCGGCATTCCGGAAATCGTCGCCTGCCACTCCCTGACAGGATCCATCGACCTGATGGTGATGGTCGCCTGCGATTCCAACGCGACCCTCAACACGATCAGGGACACGGTGGCCGCCGTAAAAGGGGTCGCCACCGCCACCACGCATATCGTGCTGGCCACCGAGTGGTCGCGGGATTGAAGGGTTGGGGCGGCCGAGGCCTGCCATTTTGCATCCAGCAATTTTCAAAGAGCCAAGCTGAAGCGTCCTCGGGGCCGGTGCGGCTTCCGAGGTTCAGCAATCGAGGGAGGCGCGATGGGCGATCCGGCTCGAACTCTGATGGTGATGCTTGGAACCGGATGGCCCCTCGCGCACGGCTTTTTTAGGCGGACAGGCGGGCCATGGCTCATCGACTGCCGCAGGCGGACACCGCGTCCTTTTCAGCGAGCGGCCTGCGACCAATCCTGAACCCCAGCCGCATCCTGGGCCTCCCGCCGGATGAGGCTGCGTATCCTCACCCGCGAGACCGCTCCCAACCCCACACATGCGACGCCTCGCGAGCGCGCCCTCGGCAGGTCAGGACAGCACTAGATATAGCCCAGGTTAGGAACATTGTCAAGAACAAAATCAGAACAAACAAGATGGCTCTCTTCCTCGCCTTGTGGGGAAGATGGAGGTGAGGGTGTAAGTGGTAGCCTACAAAGTTCTGCTGTCCACATTGATCCGGGATCTTCGGGAGCAACCGGTTTGTGGCTGCCCAGAACTCCCTAAGCAAAGTGGTCCAGCCACTCAAAGCGCTCTTCTTCTCGCAAACTGTCGGTGAGGCGCGGGAAGAATTTTCCCGTAACTCAGATAGCTCTTATGGCGCCTGAAGACGATGGGCTTGAGGTGCCGGATATAGCGGCATTCCGTAGTGTAATACTGCGAGGGCTCAATGGCTTTGCCGAGACCGCTGGCCATGGCGTCAGCGAGTTGAAGCCCAATCAATTCCTTGTTCTGGAGGAGCTCGACTTCGCGCTCCAACGCCGGCCAATGGATCTTGTTATGGGCTAGATCGGGATAGAGGCTGCGCGAGTCGGCCTTTCTGCGGAGAAGGTCCGGATATTCAGTGATGCCTTCAACCTGAAGGCCTCGGCGACTGGAGAAAATGAAGCTAGCCTTGCCGTTCCCGGGATCGTCTGCGGGCTTATTAAAGCGGCAAAACCACGAGACGCGTTCAAGGAGAAGCCTCGCGATGTAGAAATATAAATAGTACGGTTTCTTGAACGCATCGGTGAGCAGCAGGCTCGGCTTATGGACAGCCACGGCCATGCAGGCATACGGAGCGACCCTCATGTGCTCGATAGAGCCGAGGCGGATGCTCAACACCAAGCAGCAGAAGCAGAAACGGGACCGCGCCGAAGCGAAGCCCCGTTCCCTGTCAGTTGAAGAGGGACAAGATGGCGTACAGCACCCAAAGGCACGACGCTAAATCGACCTCTAGACTAACAGCTAGCCGGAGTATGGTTCTCATTGGAAAACGCTCCGGGTCGCGGCGCCGCAGACCTAAAGAGATTGGGATGCGGAGTATTTGTATCTCGCCCCAGCTGGCGCTAGCCTTCGGGATGGCCAGTCCTTCAAGGCGTTCGGGCATTGAGACGTGTGAGGTCGCTTTGCCCATTAGCCGCCCTCGACAGGGCAACACAGGGTGTGTCGTCACCCTAAGCGGATTAGAGGATGCTCCCTCAGGAGGCCTCTGATCCACCTTTATTTAGTCTAGCAACTGTCGGCGTTTACACCAGCGCAGGGAGTGCTTCGCCTCACGTTTGATGATCGATTGTCAGCCGGGCTCTTCATCTCATGATTGGAGCTCGGCTTGTCTGTCCCGGCAGAGCGAAGGCTCAGCCGTAAATACGCTCCTGAAGGATCGCGAGTTGCTGAAGGTAAGGGTTTCGCTGCTCGCGATGGCTCTCCCGAAGTTTCCCCAGAGCTCGGATTTGCTCCCTCGGGTTCAGAGCGGATGAGCTCAGCGTCTCCCGCTCGCGCTCATACGCGAAGTCCAGGTTCGTGAGCGTTGTGAGAAGCGATTGATAAAGGATCTTGAGCGCCGGAGCCTGAGATTGCGCTTCCCTCAGCTCCACGCGCGATTTGTCGATCTCGAAAACAGACATTCGCATCCTCTGCTGTGTTGAACGATGCGATAGAGCCTGTAACGCGCGGCGTCTGTCAGAGTGATGACAGTTCCTGGTGGCCGAAGGGAGTAGTGACCTACTACTATCGGGTAGTATTGGGTAGGCCCAAAGCGTGGCTTTTATCTAGGCTGTTGTGGGAGGGCCGCTTCCTTTTGGAAAGTGAAACCCGAGTTCGCTGAATCTCTCTCGAATGTTTCCGTAGCACTCACAGGCTGCTTCTTCGAGCCCCTCGCGATCGGCGATGACGAGGATGCCGCGGCGCTGCGTGATGAGCCCTGCGGTCTGAAGAGTGCGCAGAATGATGCTCACGGTGGGGCGCTGCACCCCGAGCATCTCGGCCAGGAATTCGTGCGTCAGCGGCAGTTCGTCCCGCGCGACCCGGTCATGGGCAGTCAGGAGCCAGCGGCAGCAGCGCGCTTCGACTCCATGAACCGCGTTGCAGGCCGTGATCCGGAAGGTCTGGGACAGCAATCCCTCAATGTAGCGGAGGAAGAGGGCGCGCATATTCGAACTGGTGTCGAAAGCTTTCACGAGCGGTTCGATCGGTGTCCGCGAGGCCGCTCCAGGGAGTTGAACCAGATAGCGGCCCAGAGCCACCCGCGTGGTCAAGGCACTGGCAAAGCCAACGACGCCCTCCCGTCCGAAGACCGCCATCTCGACGGTCCCCCCATCCTTCATGATGGTGACGAGCGAGACCATCGCATCATGAGGAAAGTAGGCATAATCGACCGTTGCGCCGGTCTCGTACAGAACTTGTCCGGGGGATAGTTCAACGATCTCCAGCGCGGGCTCGAGAACGGCGAAATCGTCAGGCTCCAGGGCGGCAAGAAGCCAGTTTTCTTGACGGCTGATCATGGTCGATCACCTCGGTTGGGCCCCAGGGCGAGAAGCATGACCACTGTCTTCGGTCCGTGATGTGACGCTTCGGGCGCTCTCGCTCGGAGAACAGTGAGGCTGGGGCTTGGTTCCCCCTTCAGGCCGCGAAGGCGGCCTGTGGATTGCGGGTACAGAAAAGCTCGGCTGTTCTCTTTCCGTCTTCAGTCTTGCCGCCCTAGTTTATGGAGCAGGTTTGGAGAATTCGCTTAACTTGCGCTACCCGCCCCAAATCCTCGAAGAGATCCGCGCCCGACTGCCGGTTTCGGCCGTCGTGGGCAAGCGCGTGCGCTTGAAGAAGGCGGGGCGGGAGTGGAAGGGGCTGTCGCCCTTCAACGCGGAGAAGACGCCGTCCTTCTATGTGAACGACCAGAAGCAGTTCTATCACTGCTTCTCCTCCGGCAAGCACGGCGACATCTTCACCTTCGTCATGGAGACCGAGGGGCTCTCCTTCCCCGAGGCCGTGGAGCGGCTGGCGGCGGAGGCCGGGGTGCCCCTGCCCAAGCTTGGCCCTGAGGACCGGGCGGAGGAGGTGAAGCGCAGGACGCTCTACGACGCCATGGAAATGGCGACGGAGTTCTTCGAGGCTTCCCTCCAGGGCCGTTTCGGCATGAAGCCTCGCGATTACTTGGCCGGTCGCAGTTTGAGCCCGGAGACGCAGAAGCGCTTCCGCATCGGCTATGCGCCGCCGGAGCGCTTTGCCCTTCGTGACTACTTGGCCTCCAAGGGCATCTCCATCGAGATGATGATTGAGGCGGGACTCGTCTATTCGGGCGAGGACGTGAAGGTGCCGTACGACCGCTTCCGCGACCGGGTGATGTTCCCGATCTGCGACGTCCGCGGCCGCGTGATCGCCTTCGGCGGGCGCGCCATGAGCGCGGATGCGCCGGCGAAGTACCTGAACTCGCCGGATACGCCGCTCTTCAACAAGGGGCGGCTTCTCTATAACTACCATCTTGCTCGCCAGCCCGCGCATGATCGGGGCACGGTGATTGCGGTCGAGGGCTATGTGGACGTGATTTCGTTGAGCGTCGCGGGTTTTCCCAATGCGGTCGCCCCGCTTGGGACGGCGCTTACGGAGGACCAGCTTGCCCTCCTGTGGCGCCTCTCCGAGGAGCCGATCCTGTGCTTTGACGGTGACAAGGCCGGGCAGCGGGCCGCCTATCGCGCTCTTGAGACGGCCCTACCGAACCTTTCCGCCGGCAAATCCCTGCGCTTTGCCATCCTGCCGGAGGGGCAGGACCCGGACGATCTCGCCCGTTCCGGCGGGCGGCCCGCCATCGAGCGGGTTCTGGCGTCAGCGAGGCCCCTGGTGGACATTCTCTGGTCCCGGGAGACCGAGGTCGGCCCCCTCGATACCCCGGAGCGTCGGGCGGCCCTGGAGCGGCGGCTTCGCGAATCACTGGCACTGATTCGCGACGAGACCCTGAAGAAATACTACCGGGAGGAGGTCGAAAGCCGCCTTGCGGCCTTGAATCCTGCCCCCCGGGCAGGGCGGTTCGCCCGCCAGGGCGGGGGAGGGCGGCGCGACTTCCGCGGGCCTGCTCCGACCACGCCGAGCGCCCGTTTGAGCGTCTCGCCGCTCCTGGCGCGCAGCCCTCTTTTCACCGGCGGAACGGCGGAAAGCCCCCGGGAGGCGATGATCCTCTGCGCCTTCCTAGTGCACCCGGAGCTCCTGCAAAATCACGCAGAAACCCTTGCAGATCTTGAACTTGAGGGACGCTCTGCCCAAATGATGCGCAGTCTCCTGCTGGATAGCGCCGCCAGCGGCGACCCAGCCGATCCTAACGTGATGCAGACCCGCCTGGAGCGTGCCGGACTGACCCAGGCGGCGGACAGGCTGAACGCTTTGGTCCGTCCTGGCGACCGCTGGATGCTCGATCCGCATGCGGATCCCTTGCGGCTTGAAGACGCATTGAGGCAAGCCATCACCTTGCATCGTCGTGCGCGCACGTTACATAGCGAGCTTCGGGCCGCCGAGCGCGCGCTCGCCGAAGAGGACAACGAGGCCAATCTCGCCTGGCTGCGAGAGGTCCAAAACCAACTGTCCTCCGTCGAGGGTGCCGAGGCCGACTTGGACAAGAACGGGTCCGCTGGGGGAGCCGGTTTCTAGCGCATCGTGCGGAAAAGCGGACCCGGTTTTCCGCTCAAAACGATGCGCTGTTGAAATAGGAGCATCGGATCGATCCCAGAAGTGGAGCCCACTTTCGGGTCCGATGCTCAGGACAGGGTGCGGCCCAATGCGGGCGGGAGATGGTTAACGGTTAGTCAATTGACTTGCTGTTGAATGGTCAGGAATTTCCGGGTGGCCGGGCCTACAGGCCTTGCTGCCCATTCGCGCATCGAAAGTCCCGCTGGGGGGACCGACGGGGCGCTGGAGTAGAGCGAAGCATGGCAACGAAGGCAACCGAACGGGACGAAGGCGAGACGACAGCTCCGGAGCAAACGAGCGACGGGCCTCTGCTCGACCTGAGCGATGCCGCCGTTAAACGGATGATCAAGCTCGCGAAGAAGCGCGGGTATGTCACGTATGATGAGCTGAATGAGGTTCTGCCTCCGGAGGAGTTCTCCTCGGAGCAGATCGAGGACGTGCTCGGCCAGCTCTCCGAGATGGGTATCAACGTCGTCGAGTCGGAAGAGACGGAAGAGGGCGCTCAGGCCGAGGCCGAGGAGGACGAGGCCGAGGGCGGCGATCTCGTCGAGGCATCGCAGACCCGCGCCGTCGCGGTCCGCGAGACCACGACCAAGGAGCCGACCGACCGCACGGACGATCCGGTGCGCATGTATCTGCGCGAGATGGGCTCGGTGGAGCTTCTCTCCCGCGAGGGCGAAATCGCGATCGCCAAGCGCATCGAGGCCGGCCGCGAGGCGATGATCGCGGGCCTCTGCGAAAGCCCGCTGACCTTCCAGGCGATCATCATCTGGCGCGACGAGCTCGTCGAAGGCCGGGTGCTCCTGCGCGACATCATCGATCTCGAAGCAACCTACGCAGGCCCCGACGGCAAGGGCGCGCCCAAGGTGGATGCGCTTTCCGACGAGAGCGAGGATGAGCCGGCCGAGACCGAGGAGGGCATGACCCCGCCCGAGGGCGAGATGGACGACGAGGACATGGAGAACAACGTGTCGCTCTCGGCCATGGAAGCCGAGCTGAAGCCGCGCGTTCTCGAGACCTTCGACTCCATCGCCGACAACTACAAGAAGCTGCGCCGCCTGCAGGTCGAGCATGTGGAGCAGCGCATGCAGAACAAGCAGCTGACGCCGGCCCAGGAGCGCAAGTACCGCGAGCTGAAAGCCGACATCGTCGCTGCGGTGAAGTCGCTGTCGCTCAACAACAACCGCATCGAAGCGCTGGTCGAGCAGCTCTACGACATCAACAAGCGCCTCATCTCGCATGAAGGCCGCCTGATGCGTCTGGCCGAGAGCCACGGCGTCGCGCGCGAAGAGTTCCTCAGGCACTACCAGGGCTGGGAACTCGATCCCAAGTGGGTGCTGCGCGTCTCCAAGCTCGGCGGCAAGGGCTGGAAGGACTTCGTCGCCAAGGCGAAGGACCAGATCCACGACCTGCGCGAGCAGATCCACAATCTGGCAAGCGAGACCGGCCTGGAGATCCAGGAATTCCGCCGCATCGTCATGATGGTGCAGAAGGGTGAGCGCGAGGCACGCCAGGCGAAGAAGGAGATGATCGAGGCGAACCTGCGTCTCGTGATCTCCATCGCCAAGAAGTACACGAACCGCGGCCTGCAGTTCCTGGACCTGATCCAGGAGGGCAATATCGGCCTCATGAAGGCGGTCGATAAGTTCGAGTACCGTCGCGGCTACAAGTTCTCGACCTACGCCACGTGGTGGATTCGTCAGGCGATCACCCGCTCCATCGCGGACCAGGCGCGCACGATCCGCATCCCGGTGCACATGATCGAGACGATCAACAAGATCGTCCGCACGTCGCGCCAGATGCTGCACGAGATCGGCCGCGAGCCTACTCCGGAGGAATTGGCCGAGAAGCTCGCCATGCCGCTGGAGAAGGTGCGCAAGGTGCTGAAGATCGCCAAGGAGCCGATCTCGCTCGAGACGCCGATCGGCGACGAGGAGGATTCACACCTCGGCGATTTCATCGAGGACAAGAACGCGATCCTGCCGATCGACGCGGCGATCCAATCGAACCTGCGCGAGACCACCACGCGTGTTCTCGCCTCGCTCACGCCGCGCGAGGAGCGCGTGCTGCGCATGCGCTTCGGCATCGGCATGAACACCGACCACACCCTCGAAGAGGTCGGCCAGCAGTTCTCGGTGACCCGCGAGCGTATCCGTCAGATCGAGGCGAAGGCGCTGCGCAAGCTCAAGCACCCCTCGCGGAGCCGCAAGCTCCGGAGCTTCCTCGACAACTGAGCGAACGAGAAAAGGCGGGCTTCCAGGCCCGCCTTTTTCGTATGCGCTCGTTTATGCAGCGAGAGCAAAAGTCACGCTACCGGCTGCGATGGCCGCAAGGCTCGCGCCGGAGACGATCCACCCGGCTTTTCCCGCGCCTAAGCTGAATGTCATGCCCGCTTTCACGAGCGTGTTGACGGCAACGGCGATGCCGATGCCGAGCGCTGCGGTCGTGACCGTGACGCCGTCCCGCGACAGGCGCGCGAGGGAGAGCGTGATCGCATCCACATCCGCGATGCCGGAGAGAGCGGCGAGAACGGTGAGGCCCGCATCGCCCATAAGATTGCTGACCACTTTCGCGAGCAGGCTGATGATCGCGATGAGCGCTGCGAATTGCAGGGCCATACCGAGATCGAAGGGGTTCCTGATGCTGAGCTGAGGGCATTCCTTGCTTCCTTTGCCGTAGGTGAGGAAAAGCAGGCCGGACACAATGATCAGAACGAGGCCCGCTGCGCCCAGGGGCCAGGCGAGCGGAAGCAGGAGCGCATCGTTCAAGGCGCTCGCCACGATCAGAACGCGTGCGACCATGACGAAGCCGGAGAGAAGAATGCCGGCGGAAAGCAACGGGCTTGCTGCCGGGTGCTCACGCGCCATGCGCGCGAGTGTCACGGTCGTGGCCGTCGATGAGGCAAGGCCGCCTGCAAGCGCTGCGAGCGCCACGCCTGCTTGGCTTCCCATGATGCGAACGGCCACGTAACCGGCAAACGAGATGGCGGCGATGATGATGGCCAGCAACCAGATCTCGGAGGGATTGACGGCATTCCACGGATCGACCGCTCTGTCCGGCAGAAGCGGCAGCGCGAGAAATGTCATTGCGAGCAGGATGAGGACGGAGCGGATCTCCAGCCATGTCAGCCGCCTGAGCCACGTGTGGAGCGGCTGCTTGAGAGCAAGGATGAGCGTGACGATGACGCCGGCCGCAATAGCGACCTGGAGATCCCCGAGCACCGTATAGGCGCCAAGCGAGAAAGTGATGAGGGCTGCAACGACTCCTGTGACACTGAAGTTCTGCTCCGTCTTGGCTTCGAGCCAAGCGAAGGCCCCGAAGGCGAGCGCGAAGCCGAGAAAGGACAGCCCTAAGAACATGGGGCTCGTATAGCCTGCCAGAATTGCCGACAACGCACCGAGAAGAGCCACCAGCGTATAGGTCCGCAGGCCCGCCGTGCGCTCTCCCTCTGCCTCCTCGCGTCGTTGCCAGCCGCGTTCGAGGCCGACGAGAAGTCCAATGGCAAGCGCTACGCCCAAGCGCAGAAGAAGAGACGTATCGTTCATAGTCCGATCTGCTTTGGAGCAAGCCATGAAGACACGGGATCGCTGCCTCTCGGACCTGCTCTTTCCTTACTTGGTAGCACGGCCAAGCTCAGGGAAACAGTTCCCATGCAAGCCGCCGGATAATGATCTGCCAAGCTCCGCCGTAGGCGGTATATAGGGACATGTATTCGCGCGCCGTCGCCAAGGGCTGCCCATGATCGTCAGTTTAACTCTCATTCTTCTGTGCCAGCTTCTCGGCGAGGTGATTGCCAGAGGTTCGGGCTGGCCGGTTCCCGGGCCTGTTCTGGGAATGCTGATCCTGCTCGTCGTGCTGAGCCTGCGGGACCGGATCAGAAAAGCGGTGCCGGAGTTCGGGAGAGCCCTCGATTCTACGGGCAAGGGGCTGCTCGCGCATCTCTCGCTCCTGTTCATCCCCGCGAGCGTCGGCGTCGTGCAGCGGTTCGATGTGCTGGCGGCCCATGGTGTCGGGCTCGTGGTGGCGTTGGTTGTCTCGACCTTCATCACTCTCGTCGTGACGGTCGTCACCTTCGTCGTCGTGTCGCGCCTGAGCGGCTCGTCCATGGACGCGAACGATGAGGTCAGGGCAGGGGAGAGGCCATGAGCGATCAGGCCTTCTCCCTCTGGGTTTATCTCTCGCAGACGCCGTTGCTCTGGCTCGTCGTGACGCTGGGCGCTTACGTGATTGCGGATCGGATGTCGCAAGCCTTCGGGCGACATCCATTGTGCAATCCGGTTCTGGTCTCTGTCGTTGCGGTTGCGCTCGTGCTCTGGGTCACGGGAACATCGTACCCGGTCTATTTCGAAGGCGCGAAGTTCGTGCACTTCCTCCTCGGCCCCGCCACGGTTGCGCTTGCCATTCCGCTCTATGAGAACCGTCGCGTCGTGTTGCGGGCCATCGTGCCCATGGTGGCGGCACTGATCGTAGGCTCCGTCACGGCCATCGTGTCCGCTGTCGTTGCCGCGCAATTCTTCGACATGCCGAAATCCGTTCTCATCTCGCTGGCGCCGAAATCGGTCACTGCACCCGTAGGCATGGGCATCACGGAAACGCTCGGCGGTGATCCGGCTCTCACGGCCATTCTCATCATGCTCACGGGTGTCATCGGCTCCGTCATGGTGACGCCGCTCATGAATGCGCTTCATATGAAGGATTGGCGCGCGCGTGGCTTTGCCGTGGGCCTGGCCTCGCATGGCATCGGGACGGCCAGGGCTTTTCAGGTACATTCGTTGGCCGGCACCTTCGCCGGTATCGCCATGGGTCTCAATGCGCTCGTCACGGCCCTGTTGCTGCCGATCGTGCTGAAATGGCTGATCGGTTGATCACGGGATTGGCGCATCGGCAGGCGTGAGCCCGTTCGGAACCGTGCTGCCGGTGCCCTGCGGCTCTTGTTTTCCTTCGAGCGCGGGGATGATGTTGTCTGCTACGAGCGCGTGAAGCTCGCCGACATAATTGTCCTCGCGTGAAGGCTCCGTCGGGTCCGAGGTCATGACCACAGTCATCCCGAGGCTCGGTGCCACATAGATCATCTGCCCGCCAAAGCCCCAGGCGTAGTAGACACGATGGCCGCGCATCTCGCGCATGAACCAGCCATAGCCGTAGCTGTCGCCCGTGTAGACCGATGCGGTGCGAGGCTCCCACGACTCCGTCACCCAGCTCTCCGGCACAACGCGCTTGCCGTCGATGGTGCCGCCCTGACGATACATCTCGCCGAAACGCAGGAGGGCACGGGGCGACAATGCCATCTCGTTCCCGCCAAGATAGATGCCTTGCGGATCGCGGGTCCACGGCGGCACCGTGATGCCGAGAGGCTCGCCTAGCCACTCGCGCGCCAGTTCCAGAGTGCTGCGTTTCGATGCCCGGGTCAGTGCGGCGGAAAGCAGATGCGTGCTGCCTGTCGAATAGAGCATGCGCCCGCCAGGCTCATCCACAAAGGGGCGGCTCAGCGCATGGCGCACCCAGTTGCTGCTGCTCACCCATGAACCGTAGTTGCGTCCGGAGGTTCGCTCCAGGCCTGCCCGCATGGACAGGAGGTGGCCGATGGTGATCTGCCTCACGCGCTCATCGGCATCAGGCGGGATGCTCCGGTCCAGAATCTCCGCGATGGGCTGGTCGACGCCTTTGAAAACACCACGCTCGATGGCGATGCCGACGAGAGCGGACAGAACGGTCTTGGACGCAGATTTGATGTTGGTCGGCCGCTCCAAGCTGGAGCCGTTGAAAGCTTCCTCGGCCACGATCCGTCCCTCGCGGGAAACGATCAAGGAGCGGAGGTTTTCGAGGCTCCTGGCGCGCTCGATGCTTTCCTTCAGAGGCTGCACCTCCGATGTTCCCGATTGTGGTGCGGGACCCGGTTGCGCCGAAGCGCAGAAGGCCGGCGCCATCAGGAAAGCCAAGGTCAAGGGCAATCCGAGAGGGGAGAGAAACATCGAAAATATCATGCGAGATCATGTGCATCCATGCCCGCGAATAAGATGGAGCAGGGGGAAGCGTTCCGGCATGGCGACCTGCCACACATCATTGTGAGGGCCCTCTGCGATGCGCCTATGCAGCCACACCACGACGGCCCTGCGCTTGGGGCAATTGTGCTTTGTGGACCCATCGACTATTTGCGCTTCAAATTCGTAAATAGGAATCTATCTACATGATAAGTTCGTGGTTTAAGCAGCCTCTCTGGCAAAGGGTCGCCGTGGGCTTTGCCCTCGGCATCCTGGCCGGCATCCTGGCAGGAGAGCAGGCAGCGGTCTGGTTCAAGCCGTTGGGCGATCTCTACCTGAACCTCGTGCGGATGATCGTGATCCCGCTCGTGTTCTTCACCATCACCTCCAGTGTCGCGAAGCTCGCCGAGGCGGGCAATGTCGCGCGCCTGGGCCTGCGGACGCTCTTCTGGTTCATCGCCACCTCGGCCATCGCGGTTGTCGTGGGTATCGCGTTCGGCCATCTCATCGATCCCGGCGTCGGCTTGTCGAACCTGCCGCTCGGCGAGGTGAAGCCGCGCACGATCCCGACGCCTCTCGAGGTGCTGATTGGCATCGTTCCGACCAACCCGATCAAGGCCATGGCCGACACGAACGTGCTCCAGGTCCTCTTCTTCTCAGGGATCGTCGGTGCGGCTCTCGTCTCGCTTGGAGACAAGACGGCTGCCATTCGCAACGTGATCGATCAGGGCGCGACGCTGGTCTTCCGCATCACGCGCTGGGTCCTGCAGCTCACGCCGATCGGCACGTTCGGCCTTATCGCCTGGGTCGTCGGCAAGTACGGCATTTCCTCACTGCTGCCGTTGGCCAAGTTCATCGCGGCGATGTATCTCGCCTGCCTGTTCCACATCATCGTGGTCTATGGCGGCCTGCTGAAGTTGCATGGCCTCAAGGTCGGCCGCTTCCTCAAGGGCGCGCTGCCTGCACAGCAGATGGCCTTTGCAACTTCGTCGAGCCTGGCCACGCTCCCGATGAGCCTGCGCGTTGCCGTGGAGAAGCTCGGTGTGCCGCAGAGCTACGCGAGCTTTGCCGTGCCGCTTGGAGCGAATGTCAAGATGGATGGCTGCGGCGCGATCTATCCTGCCATCGCTTCCATCTTCATCGCCCAGTATTTCGGTCTGGATCTGTCGCTGACGCAATATGTGCTCATCGGCCTGACCGCTGTTCTCGGCTCGCTCGGCACGGCAGGCGTGCCTGGCACATCCATCGTGATGCTCACGCTGACCTTGAGCACGGCAGGACTGCCCCTCGAAGGGATCGGCTACATCGTCGCGATCGACCGCGTGGTCGACATGATGCGCACCATGACCAATGTCACAGGTCAGATTCTTGTGCCTGTGATCGTGGCGAAGGAGGAGCGTATTCTCGATCAGGCCGTTTATGACGGCACGATCAGCACGCCTGCAGCTCAAGGCGAGCAGGTTCTCGTGGCTGCCGAGTAAGGGTTCGGTCTCTTCCAGAATAGAAAAAGGCGGGCTCCAGGCCCGCCTTTTTCATGGGTCAGAACAGGAAGTCGGCTGCGCCGATGAGAGCCTTCTGCGTGTTCAGCAGCATGATCGTCTGACCGTTCCCTTTGATGATCACGTCATCGGCAATGCCGTCGCCGTCCGCGTGGCCCTGCGTGACGGAAAGGGTGCTGAAGCTCAAGGCATTCCCGCGCAGATCGATGCGGTCGATGGTGTCCTGGAAGCCGACGATCTTGTCGGCGCCCCATGAGCCGACGAAGCGGAACGTGTCTCCATCGAGGCCTCCGCTGAGGACGTCATTGCCGGCGCCGCCGTCGAGCACATCCCTGCCGCCTTCGCCGTAGAGAGTATCGTTCTCGGTGCCGCCCTTCAGCGTGTCGTTGCCGGTGCGGCCATAGAGCTTGTCGTTGCCTCCGGAGCCATTGATCGCATCCACGCCCGTCGTGCCGTACAAGGTATTGGCAAGCGTGGTGCCGTTGATGATCTTGATCATGGCAGGGTCGATGAGATCGAGCTTCACGTTGTTGGCCCCGACGGTCACCTGTTTCGTGGTCGAGACGATGCCACCCCCGGAGAACGTGACCTTGTAGGTACCTGCCGCCAGAGCCAGGCTGTAGCCGCCCGCGCTCTGCGACGTGGTGGTGTAGCGCGCGCCCGTGGAGCTCACGGCGGTGATCGTCACGCCGCCCAAGGCTTCGCCGACATCGTAGAAGCGGTCGCCATCCTTGTCGTCCATGGTGACGCCGGTGAGAAAGATCTTCGAGCCGGAGCGCGCGAAGTTCTGGGTGGCGAAGGCCGCATCCCAGCCCTGATAAGCGCCGGTGTTGAAGCCGATGCCGATCTCGCGGAATGAGCCGTTGAGGATATTGGCCTTGTGGCCCGCGCTGTTCATGAGATTGGTGTGCAGGAGCTGAACCTCGTCCTGGTACCCCGCAGGAGAACGGGTGCTCGCCCACGCGATGTTCTCGGCCGATGACCAGGAGCCGCTGAAGACGTAGCCCGCGCTCTTCATGCGCGTCGTCGGAGACGAGCCGTTCACGCCCGTATGGGAGAACGTGTCGGTCGCGATCATCCAGCTGGTGTGGGAATCGGCGGAGCTGTTCAGATACCCGTTGAAGGCGAGAGGCTGAGCGCCGACCTTGGCTCGCGCCGCATTCACCAGTTCGAGCATGAGCTGCTCGTAAGCCGTTGCCTGTGACATGAAGAATGCCCCTTATGTCTTGATCTTCTCGGAGCCGGTTCGTCCGTGCTCCCTTCATCGGGGCGGCTTAGGTTTCAAATGAGAAGAACTTGTGGCAGCGTCGTTTGCATCTCGGACCGCCTCGATCTTGGCGGTACGGGCAATCTGCATGCCTTTCGAGCTTTACCGCAGGAGCGGTGACGATTGATGGGGTGGATGACGTGAAAGGCGCTGGATTCGCGAGAAGGCTCCTATAGTTATGACCAATCATCCGTCCCTGAGGCCAGGTGCATCGCAGGAGCCCTCATGTCCGAACGCGTGATCAAGGATGATCAGCCCCGCGTCTATTTCGACTGCAACAAGTGCCCGGCTTTCTGCTGCTCGATCTACGAGCGCGTGGTGGTCACGAGGCGCGACATCACGCGGCTGGCGAAGCATTTCGGGGTGTCCTTCGAGGAGGCCCGCGAACGCTACACCGCGGATTTCGAGGGCGAGCGCGTGCTCAAGCGGGTGCAGGACAGGATCTTCGAGCAGACCTGCATGTTCCTTGATCAGAAGACCCGTGGCTGCTCGATCTATCATGGGCGCCCGGCAGTCTGCCGCTCCTACCCGGGCCGCTCGCGCTGCGTCTATTACGATGTGCTGCGCTTCGAGCGGAGCACGCAGGGCGACGAGAGCGTCATTCCCCTGATCAAGATCACCTTCCACGAGGTCGAGGAGGAGATCGAGCCTTACGCGGATGGACCGGAGCGGGTCTATGAATGGGACGAGAAGGAAAAAGACTAAGGCCTGATGCAGGGACAACAGCCCTGCCTTGCAGGATCAGCTGACCTTCGACGCGGACAATCTGGTATATAGTCGGCTTGGAAACGCCTTAAGCAGGCCGGGCGGAGCTTGGCCTTGATAACCCAAGAACGCCCATGGACACCAAGTCGCCTACCTTTGCCGCCGCTCCCGCTCGTGTCTCTGTTGAGCGGGTCGCCGTCCCAATCCTTGCGGCAATCAGCGTCTCTCACCTCCTGAATGACCTGATCCAATCCCTGCTGCCGGCGATCTATCCGATCCTCAAGGCGAACTTCCATCTCGATTTCGGCCAGATCGGCCTGTTGACGCTCACCTTCCAGCTCACCGCCTCCCTGCTGCAGCCGCTGGTCGGCACCTATACCGACAAGAAGCCGCAGCCTTTCTCCCTGGTCTTGGGCATGGGCTTCACGCTCGTCGGCCTGCTCACCCTCTCGCAGGCGGGTTCCTATCCGCTTCTGCTTGTCGGTGCGGCGCTGGTGGGCATGGGCTCCTCCGTGTTCCATCCGGAATCCTCCCGCGTCGCCCGCATGGCCTCCGGCGGTCGGCATGGTCTGGCGCAGTCCGTGTTCCAGGTGGGCGGCAATGCGGGCTCGGCCCTCGGGCCGCTGCTTGCGGCCTTCATCGTCGTGCCGTTCGGACAGTCGAGCATCGCGTGGTTCTCCGTCGTGGCGCTGCTCGCCATGATCATCCTGTTCAATGTGGGACGCTGGTACCGCGCGAAGCTCGCGGATCTCAAAGCCAAGCCACGGGCTGCCACGACGTCCTCGACCCTGTCGAAAAAGCGCATCGCCATGTCGATCGCGATCCTGATGCTGCTCGTGTTCTCGAAGAATTTCTATACCGCCAGCATCTCCAGCTACTTCACCTTCTATCTCATCTCCAAGTTCCAGGTATCGGTGCAGGAAGCGCAGATCTATCTCTTCGTGTTCCTCGGAGCCATCGCCGCCGGCACGGTGATCGGCGGGCCCATCGGCGACAGGATCGGGCGGCGCTACGTGATCTGGATCTCGATCCTCGGCGTGCTGCCGTTCACGCTGATGCTGCCTTACGCCAACCTGCTCTGGACGACGGTGCTCAGCGTCATTATCGGCCTCGTGCTGGCCTCCGCCTTCTCGGCCATCCTCGTCTATGCGACGGAGCTGGTGCCCGGGCGTGTCGGCACCATTGCGGGCCTGTTCTTCGGCCTCTCATTCGGCATGGGCGGCTTGGGCGCGGCGGTGCTCGGCCAGCTCGCCGACATGACGAGCATCGAGACGGTCTACAAGATCGTGTCGTTCCTGCCGGCCATCGGCCTTCTCACCTACTTCCTGCCGAAGATCGAGAAGGCACGGGCATAAGCACTCGAGGGCTCTCTACAGAGCGAGCTGCGCTTGCGCCGGGTCGTGTGCAAGGGGCATGGCCTGCCCGGTCATGCGCCGCTCATGCTCGAGCAGCCACTTCTTGCGCCAGATCTTCCCGCCATAGCCGGTCAGCGATCCATCGGCACCGATCACGCGATGACAGGGGACGATGATGGCCACCTGATTGGCTCCGTTGGCCCGCGCGACGGCGCGCGGCGCATCAGGGCGTCCGATGGAGCGGGCGATCTCGCCATAGCTGCGCGTGCTGCCGAGAGGGATTTGCCGCAAGGCCTCCCACACCGTCGCCTCAAAGGCGCTTCCCCGCTGCACGACCGGTATGCCGAAAGTGAGCAACCGGCCGGAAAAATACGTCTCGACCTGACGCGCCAGTTCTTCAAGCACAGGGCTGTTCCCGAAGCAGATCGGACCGACGCGCGTTCGAAGCCGGTTGATCTCGGTGGGAAGCGCCGTCCGGTCGGCAAATTCGAGCAGTTGCACGCCCCTATCGTCCACGATCGCCAACATGGCGCCGATAGGTGTGTCGAGCCATTGTGCGGTGAGAATTGGCCGCCCTGTCGCGCGGGCAGGTGCATCTCCGACGAGCTTGGCGATCGCTTCTCGAAAGCCACTTCCGGATTCGTATCCGGCATCCAATTGAGCATCCATCACGGAGCCTCCCTGCTGCAACCGGCTGACGGCGAGCCCCAGACGGTGGGACCGCGCATATTGGGTGAAGGTCACGCCGTACTCCCGCCGAAAGGCGCGGCGGATGGTGGAGGGATCATATCCAAGATTTTTGAGATCCTCGGTGCTCCATCTCCGCTCGGGCTCGGCTTTGATCCTGTCGCGTAAGGTTTCGACTGCGCCACTAGAGGGCCGCTGCCGATCGACGGGCCTGCATCGCAGGCAGGGACGGAAGCTTGCCTCCTGAGCTTCCTCGCAGCTTCCGAAGAAAACCACGTTGCTGCGCTTCGGCTTGCGGGCCGGACAGGTGAGGCGGCAGAAGATGCCGGTGGTCCTCACGCCCACATAGGCGAACCCTTCGTAAGAAGGATCGCGGGCGATCAGGGCGGTATAGAGAGTATCGTCGTCGCGGAGCATGGTTATCTTTTAGCTGATCCCGTGAGCCCGTGCCGCCGGAAAAGAGGCGTTGATTTTTTACAAGCTAGCGCATCGTGCGGAAAAGTGGCCCCGGTTTTCCGCTTCAACGATGAGCTCATTCTAGAAGGGAGCATCGGATGGATCCCAAAAGTGCAAGTCCACTTTTCTCGTCCGATGCTCTAGCGAGCGGAGGCGACATCCACGCTCAGGCGCATCTCCGGGTGAATGCCGCAGATGATATCGTAGTGGCCCGGCTGGTCGAAGCCGAGGGTCACCGTATCGCCCGGGTTCTGCCCATCCGAGTTGAAACTCGTGTTCGCGCTGTCGACGCGCACATTGTGCGTGCGCGTGTCGTCGTTGAGGATGCGCAGGGCCTCGCCCACCTTGAGCAGGATGGCGCCGGGTGAGAAGCGCCGGTCCTTCTGGCTCACCGTGGTGGTCGAAACCGCCTGTGCCGGTGCACCCCAGGTCATCGTCTTCGGCGGCAGGCTTGCGGGGCGGGGAGGATCGTCGCCGGACAGCGTGTTCAGGAAAGCGACGAGTTGCGCGCGTTCCTTCTCGGAAAGCTCGATTGTATGGGGCAGATCGGCCGAGAGGGTGGGACGCTTCACGATTCCCTCCGCATAATGATCCACCACATCCTCGAAGGTTGCGAGCGAGCCGTCATGCATGTAGGGCGCGGTCCACACGCGCTCACGCAGGCTCGGCGTCTTGAAGGCGTGGTCTGCCGCACTCACGCCGAGGATCGGTCCGCGCCCCTTGTCCTCGCTCGGCAGCCCGATGTCATGAAAGGCTTCATCCGTGAAGCGCCAGCCCTGATGACAGCCGACGCAGCCGGCCTTGCCGACGAAGAGCGAGAAGCCTGAAAGCTCATCTGCATCAAGGGCTTTGTCATCCCCCTTCACCCATTGATCGAAACGCGTTTCGGGTGAGACGAGCGTGCGCTCGAAGGCGGCGATCGCCTTCGTGAGATTGGCGCGCGTGACGGCGGGATCTTCAGGGAAGGCCGCCGCGAAGGATTCTTGCATCAGCGGGTCGGAGCCAAGCGTCTTGATCGCATGCTCAAGATTGCCCGCCATCTCGCGCTTGTTCTCGATGGGGCCTGCTGCCTGTGCCTCGATGCTTCCGGCGCGGCCGTCCCAGAACCAGGAGAGACCCCAGGCCATGTTCCAGAGCGGGGGAGTGCGCCGGTCGAGGGCGGTGCCGTCGAGACCCGTGTGACGATCGACCCCGTCGGAGAACGACAGATCAGCCTGGTGGCAACTGGAGCAGGAGACGTTGCCCGTACCCGACAGCCGTGTGTCTTCGAACAAAGCCGCGCCCAGCTTCACCTTTTCAGGATTGGCGGGATTGTCGGCAGGCTCAGGCGTGTGGTCGGGACGCGCGAAGGCCTTTCGCCAATGCTCGATATCGGGGGAGGTGGATTTCTCCGCCGCTCCCCCGGCGAGCGCGGCGATCATCAGGACGGGCAGGACCCGCCTCAGATGAATCAGACCTTCGCGCGTCATGATGTCAGCGGAAGTTTCCGAGCTGCAGCTCGAACTTGGCGATGGTGCTCAGGAAATCGCTGGCGTCCTTGACCGGCTGCTTGGGTGGCGTCACGGCCGGGAACACGGCCTTCAGCTCGTCGAGGCTGGCCTTGAGCGCCTTTGCCGCATCGGGGTTCTTGGCGCTTGCGTCCCGCATCACTGCACCGACGAGTCGATCAGCCTCGAACACGAAGCCGCGCGCATCCTGGTATTCCACCACGTTGGCGATGCGGTTCTTCTCGATGGCTTCACCATATTCGTCAGCCGCCTGCTGCAGCACTTCGAGAGCCGTCTCCAGCGTGAAGTACATGCCGTTCGTTTCCTTCGACCGCACGGCCGTCTCGGCGGCGGCAAGGCGCTCGTCCAGCGCCGCACGGGCGCGGGTGTAGGCATCCTTGTTCTTCGCCTTCACGGTCTGCGAGAGCGACTTCAGAGCCGCCTGGAACGGAGCGACGTTGAAGGTCTTCAGATCCTCGCGCAGGCCGGCATAGATCTCCTCTTCCGGGTGCAGGAAGTGGGGCAGGGCATCGGCCCAGCGGCCGGCTTCGATCAACTCGTTGCCGACGAGCAGGTGGCCGCGGATCATCTCGATGCCACGATAGAGATGGAGCTGAGGGGCAAGGTTTTCGCCGGAAGCACCGCCTTCGTCTCCTTCGCCATCCATCGATGCGGCAGGCTTGACCGGTGCGCCGTGGCCCTGATGCGCCTGGGCGAGCTGTAGCAGATTCTGATCCGCCTTGGTCTCGAAGGCAGCCTGGGGATAGGCCGTCACATCGGCAGCCTGCGAGGCAATTGGAGCTGCAACCAGAACGGCGGTGCTCAAGCCCGCCCAAATCTTACGCTTTTTCATCATGATCCCCCTCCCGGCGGATCAATGCCACCGGCGGCTAGTTTAGAAAGACTAAAAACTGCTAGTCTTTACAAGCACTTAGCTACATCCTATGAGGGCGGAAGGCAAGTCTGAAGGCTCAAAATCCATGCTCATCACCATCGCGGATATCCTCCCCCCGAACGAGATCGAAGAGATCCGCACCATGCTCGGGTCCATGCGCTTCGAGGATGGGCGCGCGACGGCGGGATGGAGCGCCAAGCTCGTGAAGGACAATGAGCAGGCACGTGAAGGCGCGGCTCTCACGCTCCTGCGCGAGCGGGTCACGAATGCCATTCAATCGAACGAGGTGTTCAACCTCGCCGCGCGGCCGAAGGCGCTGACGCCGCTGCTCTTCAGTCGCTATACGGAAGGCAAGCAATACGGCTCCCATGTGGACAATCCGCTGATGAACGGCGTACGCACGGATGTGTCCTTCACGCTGTTCCTCGCCGATCCCGAGACTTACGATGGCGGCGAGCTCGTCATCGAATCCATGTCGGGTGAAGAAGAGATCAAGTTGCCCGCGGGTCATCTCGTGGCCTACGATTCCACGACACTGCATCGTGTGGCGCCCGTCACGGGTGGCGAGCGCCTCGTCGCGGTTGGCTGGGCGCAGAGCTATGTGCGCGACAGCGCGCAGCGCGAGCTGCTCTTCGACCTTGAGACCGCGCGGCGCAATCTCTTCGCGCAACACGGCAAGACGCCGGAATTCGACCTCCTCGCCAAGAGCAGCGCCAACCTGTTCCGGATGTGGGCTGAGGTTTAGGGGCATGTTGCCTTATTGATAAAGCCTCCCGCCGTCATTCCGTCCCCGGACGTGATCCGGGGATCAGTCCCGGGGATCCACGCCTTCAACCCGAGGGACTCCTTCAGACGTGGATGGCCGCAACGAGTGCGGCCATGACGAGAAAGAGACGGCACAGAGCAAAAAGTCGTGGATAGCCGGCACAAGGCCGGCCATGACGAGGGGACCGAGTGGGCCAAGGCTGATCCCGGATCACGTCCGGGGAAGGCCAGGACGACGTGGGGCAGAATGAGGTCAGAGCGAATTGAACTGAATTTGCCCCGGATCCCTTAAGTCCTACTGCCAGGAGTAATTGAAGCTCACGCTGATGCGCTCGCTGTCCGCCTCGTTCAGCGGGACTTCGTGGCGCAGCCAGCTTTCCCAGAGCAGCACCGTGCCGGGGGCAGGCTTCATATAGGCAAACTGCCGGTTCTCGGGCTTCGCCTTCGCCCTGCGCGGCGGAGCGGCCATCATGAAGCCGAGGCGCGGGTCCTCGAGCTTGAGCGCGCTCGCACCCTCGGGGATCGTCACGTAATAGGTGCCGCTGATCACCGAGTGCGGGTGGATGTGGGAGGTGTGGATGCCGCCGGGAGGCAGGATGTTGATCCACAGGCTGTCCATCACGAGCTTGCGGCCCTGGAGGTCGTATTCCAGCTCCTTGGCGAAAGCCGCCACGTGCTTGTCGATCTCCTTCAGGAGATCCCCGAACACCGGCACACGCCAGGGCAGGTCATTGAGCGAGGCATAGGAGGTGTAGCCCGGATAGCCGTTCTTGGCGCACCAGCGCTGCCCGGCCTCGTCGTCCTCGGCGATGGAGAGACAGGCGGCCTCAAGCTCCGCGTTGCGGCGCTCGGCCTTCACCCCGGTCAGTTCGGCCCGGTAGATCTTGGTGACGAAAAGCGTATCGATTGTTGGCATGGTCCGGCTCTATGACGTCGATGGGCACTCTGTCAAAATGATTGCCCTTTTGAGGCGCATAGCATCTTTTCTCAAGTCACGCCTCCCCATGCCTTGAAGGAAGGATGGAGACAACACACCTTGGCCTCATGATGTCATCCTCACCCCTGGCAGCCATCCCGGACGATCTGTTGTCCCTGGCCCGCAGCCTCGACGCGGAAATCCTGCCGCGGGTCATCGCCCTGCGGGATTGGCTCGTGACCACGGCGGCCCGAATGGAGGATGCCAACGAGGTTCTGAACGGGTTCCTGCATCGGCTCATCGATCTCGGCGTGCCTGTCGATCGGGCGGTCTCGGCCATCGAGGCGCTGCACTCGGAATATGCCGGGATCGGGCGCTTCTGGACCCGGGAGGAGGGGACCGTCGTGCGCTATCTTCCGCATGGCGACCGGCGCGAGGCCATCTATCAGACGAGCCCCTTCGCCCATGTGAATCGCACCGGCGAATGGCTTTTTCTCGATCTCGCAGATACGCCCGACGATCTCTTCCCGATCGTTCCGGAGCTGAAGGAGGCGGGCTACCGCCATTATCTCGTCATCCCGATCCGCTTCACCAACGGCGCCGAGAACGCGATTTCCCTGGCGACGCGCTCGCCTCAAGGGTTCAGTAGACAGGATCTCATGATCCTGCGTCTCGTCATGCCGTCATTCGCGCTTGTCACGGAGCTGCGCGCCACCAGCAACCGACTTGATGAGGTGCTGCGTATCTATGTGGGGGACGATCCGCACAAGGCCATTCTTTCGGGCGCCATTCAGCGCGGACAGGTGACGCGCATCCGCTCTGCGATTCTGTTTGCCGATATGCGCGAATACACGCGCATCTCGTCGACGCTCAGCCCCGAGAGCGCTGTGGAGCTCTTGAACAATTACTTCGACTGCCTCGTGCCGCCCATCGAGGATGAGGGGGGCGAGGTGCTGAAGTATCTGGGCGATGGATTGCTCGCCATCATGCGCGATCGTGGCGACGATACCGGCGGCGCCGCGCAATCGGCTCTGACCGCGGCCACCAAGGCGCTGCGGCGCATCGAGGCCGCGAACAACGAAGGGCGCTTCCCGGTGCAGGTCAATGTGGGATTCGCCTTGCATCACGGTGATGCAGCCTATGGCAATGTGGGCTCCGGTCAGCGGCTCGATTTCACGGTGATCGGGCGGGACGTGAATCTTGCAAGCCGCATCGCCGATCTCAACAAGCGCCTCGGCGAGCCGCTGCTCATGTCGAAGCCTTTCGTCGAGCATCTGTGGGGCAATCCTCACCCACTCGGGGCGCACGCCGTCGAGGGTTTCGAGGAAGAAATCGAAGTCTACAAACCCTGAAAGCGGTCGCGCCCGTGTGGCGCGTCGAGATCAAGGACGGGCCCGAGCGGCACGATGCCTGTCGGATTGATGGTGCGATGGCTCTCGTAGTAATGGCCCTTGATATGCTGCATGTTCACCGTCTCGGCGATGCCGGCGGTCTGATAGAGATCACGCAGATATCCTGACAGGCTCGGATAATCCGCGATCCGGCGCAGATTGCATTTGAAATGTCCCACATAAACGGGATCGAAGCGCACGAGCGTCGTGAACAATCGAATATCGGCTTCGGTGAGCCTGTCGCCGCAAAGATAGCGCTGCGAGGCAAGCCGCTCGTCAAGCATGTCGAGCGTTTCAAACAGCGGATGGATCGCTTCTTCATAAGCGTGCTGCGTTGTGGCAAAGCCCGCCTTGTACACGCCGTTGTTCACGGTGTCGTAGATACGTGCGTTCAACGCATCGATCTCGCCACGCAAGTGCTCGGGATAATAATCGCCGGGCTGCGCGCCGATCCCGTCGAACGCGGAATTGAACATACGGATGATCTCGGCGGATTCGTTGCTGACGATGGTGGCCTCTTCCTTGTCCCACAGCACGGGCACCGTCACACGGCCGGTATAGGTCGGCTCCGCTGACGTGTAGACCTGGTGCAGATACTGCGCCCGACGAAGCGGGTCGGGAATGACGCCCGGTCCATCTTCGAAGGTCCAGCCGTGCTCCAGCATGCGCCAGTGCACGACGGAGAGGCTGATCATCTCCTCCAGGCCTTTGAGCTTGCGCATGATGAGGGTGCGGTGAGCCCAGGGGCAGGCGAGCGAGACATAGAGATGATAGCGCCCGGCTTCGGCCTTGAAGCCGCCTTTACCCGTCGAACCCGGCGACCCGTTCGCCGTGACCCAGCTCCGGAAAGGGGCGGAGCTTCGCTCGAAGCGCCCGCCGGTGCTCTTGGTGTCATACCACCGGTCCTGCCAAACCCCATCCACAAGCAATCCCACCCGATCCTCCTTCGATATCCGATGATGCCCTCCCTCAACGGGAGCACGGCCAAAGGGTTCGCTGAGGGTATAGGGTGGAATGCCCTATTCCGCTGCACACATCGGCGTGATGGGCCCCCGGAGGGCAGGGAAGGACGTCTTCGGCCAAACAGGGGGGGTGACGAACGGCCTTCCCTCGGTTAGATGGTTTCCTTACCTTCCTTGGAAGGGCCTGTAGCTCAATGGTTAGAGCCGGCCGCTCATAACGGTCTGGTTGCAGGTTCGAGTCCTGCCGGGCCCACCACCCACTCCTGCAGATTTGCCCAATTTCCAAGTGTGGTGGAGAGCGGGGCTTTTCCAAAGACTTAGCTGGCGCTAGCCGACAAAGACCGGCGTCTCAGGTCACGGACTTGGGCCCGCCTGTGCGGCTTTCAGTGCCCGTTCTCTCAGCTCGTCAGTGCACTTTCCGACCTTGGGAGTGGACTCTTATGGAGACTGGTTCGCGATCAACAGAGACAGTGGTTCGCAGGGACTGGAATGATACAAAGCTTCGCCGAGCCGCCGGCGATCGATCTTTAATTCTCATCTAATGGCTGGACTTCAGCTGCATTCCGAGCAGTCATGGGGCTGTCCTGACCGGCCGGTGAGCCCCAGGATCCGCTGCCCTGCAGGCCGCGGCCCTACGCAGGGCTGTGGTGGTGACGACCAGACCGTCTTACCTGCCACAAGGATTCTCCATGACACTCACCGATACTCAGCTTGTGCTGCTCAGCGCGTGGTCTTGTCACGGGAACAGCTGACGGGTTCGACTGAGGCGCGGTAGAGTAGGGGGATGCAGCCCATTTCGTATCGCCGTCACCAGTTCCCGCCCGAGATCATCCGGCATGTCATCTGGCTCTATCTGCGCTTC
The DNA here is from genome assembly GCF_001017175.1 of Microvirga vignae. Taxonomy (GTDB): domain Bacteria; phylum Pseudomonadota; class Alphaproteobacteria; order Rhizobiales; family Beijerinckiaceae; genus Microvirga; species Microvirga vignae. The sequence goes on from NZ_LCYG01000017.1 coordinate 80,322, forward strand.
ACCCTCAGTTATCGCGATGTCGAGGAGCTTCTGGCCGAGCGGGGTCTCGACGTTTCCAACGAGACCGTTCGATGGTGGGTTCTCAAGTTCGGACATTCGTTTGCCCGCAACTTGCGTCGGCTGCGGCCTCGTCCGACAGACACCTGGCACTTGGATGAAATGGTGGTCTCGATCCAGGGGCGGCGCATATATCTGTGGCGAGCGGTCGATAGCGAGGGTGAGATCCTGGATATCCACGTGCAGCCGAGGCGGGACAAAGCCGCTGTCCTGAAGCTTATGCGCAAGCTGCTCAAGAAGCAGGGCTTTGCTCCAGGCATGCTCGTGACCGACAAATTCGGGTCTTATGGTGCCGCCCGACGCGAGCTGGGGCTCTCGGCTCATCATGAGCAGGCTCTGCGCAAGAACAATCGAGCAGAAAACTCGCATCAGGTAGTGCGACGACGCGAACGGAAAATGCAGGGCTTTAAGTCACTTGGGGCAGCTCAGCGATTCCTGTCCGTCCACTCCGCAATCTACAACACCTTCAACCTCCAGCGCCATCTGATCTCCCGCCAAACTCTGCGCCTCGTCAGGGCGAAGGCGGCAGCCCAGTGGCATCTTGCGACTGCTGCCGCATGACTTGATCAGGTCTCTTGTTTTATCGCGGCTTGAGTCGCGTTCCCGTGACAAGGCCACGCCACGCACTCTCTGGACCAAGAACGATAAGATCCTCATCGCAATGACAGGGCACTGTATCGTTGGCGTCATAATGTAGGGAACATGTTCAGTAAACTCGCGGATTGGAACTGGGTGATCCGCTGCTATGGTCGTTACACCCATATCTTCTCTCGGCCATCTACATCACGGCTATTGACAGCTTCTATCTAAGTAGTGGTCCTTGAGCTTGGGCGATGCATCCTCCAGATAGACCACATGGAGCACACAATCTGGCGCTCTTTGAAGGGACAGTAGAAGCAAATAATGGTCTGATGCGATGCTACACTCTCGCCCTATCCACGGCAGAAAGTTGGCACGTAAGCGCCGCCTCCGAGAGGGCCTCCGACTTCTACTGGTAGTCCCGGAGTGGCTTCAATCGTATACCATTCGTCTCCAAGAATGATCTTCGGCGCCTGACCAGTCGGGAGCCATTTTTTGACCTGTTTGGCGACTTGAGTGTTGGTTCCAGCGTAGGACTCCCAAGAGCAGCATGGGCTTGCGGCATTCACGGTGTAGACTGCGTAAACACGCTCCCCATTCAGGTATCCTTCGATGATCGTGTCACCATAGGGACCACGGCAGTTCTTCAGTTTCCGGCGAGGTGAATCGGCACTCACGATCCTTCGGCCGCAAAGATACTGTTGATTCAGTGCAACGCGTTCGGCCGTAAACTGGCGGCCGCTTTTTCTGTCCTTGAATATGACTTGGTCCAGTGAACATTCGGCGGCAAGTGATGGGGCTGCCACGAGAAACACCATGGCTCCAGTGCAAGTGCGCCTGAATAATTGGAAAGCTGGTTGTTTAGGCACCCTGAACCTCTTTTGGCAAACAGAGCCGTGGAATTCACAACTGGCACTATCGAACCTGCTGTCCAGAGCAATAGTCAGCAAGCGGCCATCCTACGATGCCACCTTAGCAGGGTGAGTCTTAGCATGTCACGAACACAGGCCCTGCCGGAACAGACAGCCCGAGGTCTCGCGCCAGCCTATTCCACGATCCGAACGCAGAATTCAGCGGTATGACACGTTCGGCTCGGCGGTTCCTCGACATGCACTCTGCCATTCACAGAACGTGCAATCTCCAGTGCCATCTCGTATCCCGCAGGACCCTCTGCCTGTTCAGGGCAGAGCGGCCGACCGCTGGGATCGCGCGACCCCGGTAGCATTATGCGATCATATCTGGCTCAAGCCGCAGAACCAGGTTTCCGTCCCAATATCAATTCAGGAGAGGTGGCCGCTTACACCTGTCGCCTGACATATCGCCCGCAAAGTAATGCCCTCATTAGCTTGGTATTCACCCAGTCCATTCAGGCGAGGTGACTTCTGAGAGCCAGCGTGGTGCAGGGCCACGACTTCCCATTTTGAGTTGAAGACCGGGCTGCCGGAGCTGCCCGGGTCAGTTGGCGTGCGGTAATGCATCAGCCGTTCATAACGGCAGACGTCCAGCAGAACGCTATCATTCACTGAGAACTGCAGTGCGCCGGCCCTAGGATGCCCAACGACGAAGGCCTTGGTTGTTGGCGAGGGCAGGGGGACATTGGCTGCACGCAACAGGCCCTGCACGCCCTCGGGCCGCGACTTGAGTGAGACAATCGTGACATCGAGTTTCTCTGGCTGCTCAAGCACGCGGCCCACTTCCTCGGGCTCGGACGTGAACAGAACCTGCTCGATCTCATGTGTCCGGGGCGCGCCGGCGGCGGCCGACTCGATCTCGAATGTGACACGCGCGTCCGCCGGGCGCAGCGATTCCGGCACGGTGTTGCTGATGACGTGGGCGTTGGTTACGAACACCAGCTCGGGCTCCATGCCGAATGCGCTGCCCGGCATGAGGAAACCCGTACCCATGCGCACGCCGCTGGCATCGGTCACGCAGCCGATGTTCGGACACAGCGCCAGCATGCAGCGCAGATCGGACACGGTGAACGACTTCTCGCCGGAGAAGTTCTTCTCCAGTTCCTCAGGATGCGCTGCCAGCTCTCTCGCCCTTGCCGGATCAACCGACCAGCGCCGCTGCGTCCGCACCACGTGCTTCTCGACGATGCCTGCGAGGCGGTCGGCGCAGGTTTCATTAGTCCGCGGGTCGCCCCGCCAGACCTCACGCAGTTGACGGTGGTAGCTCTCGATCGCGAATGGACCGGCCTCAGGGTGGGCGAGAAAGCGGTAGAGCCACAGCTCGGCTTGGTCGCACCATCCGGCCTCCGGCTCCGCGTGGTGCAGCGCCAGGCAGGCTTCCGAAGCGGTAGCCAGCGGCCAGGGGCTCATAGCGTCCAGGCGTCGCGCGGCTTGTGCCGAACCGAGCACCGTCTTCGCCAGAGACCCGGTGTCGATCCCTTCCCGGGACGGAAGACCGCTCTGAGCCTCCACCAGTCGCAGGGCGACGACATTGACGCCATGATAGAAGCTGCTTGTAGCACGATACTGCTGCAGATAGGCATCGGTCGCGGCACGCAGCAGATTGAGGTCGCCCTCCTGCACGAACTTCTGCTTGAGAATTCGGGCGCGTAGCCCCTGGTACTCGGCCACTTCCGGAATGAAATCCAGGTCATCAGAGATGGCCGCTGCGTTGAGGCCCTCATCGAGTAGGCGGTCGGCTGCATCGAAGGCCCCCAATTCGATCAGCGCCTGTGCCAGATGTTTCTGGATGCGGGCATCGCAGCCCCGGGTGTCGTGCCAGGCCTGGCCGATCAGGTGCGTGAGGTCGAAGTACCGATGGCTGTTGAGCACCCACACTGCAGTGCGGATCTCCTCTTTGCCTACTGCCGCGGCGGGTGAGGCCAACTCGTCGGCGATGAACTGAGCCGCCTGGGTCAGCAGCTGCTGAGGCGGATCATCGTAGCGGCCCCGCTTCAGCGCGACGGCAAGATCTTCCGGAGTCTGGGGGGTCATCGCAGTTGCACCTCCAGGGCCTCGGCCAGGCACGCGCGAAGTTGCTTGCCGGCGAGGTAGTGCGTGATCGTGTGGCGCCAGCTGCCCCAGTTGCTCTCCAGAAAGTCCTCGACGCGCTTGCCATCGACTTCCCGGAAGTCGCTGGCAAACCGTGGGTCGGCCCCGCACACCGGGTCCAGCGGGTCGTAGATGTTAATCCAGCGGCGCAGTGTGGCGGCGGGAAAGTCCACCTGGTCCTTGCCGGAAGCGACGAGTTCGTCCTGTACCTCCTGAATACCCAGTGGCGAGCCCAGGGTGAAGAGCGTATCCACTGGCGGGCAGTCAGGGCAGTTGCGCAGCACGTCGTAGGCGACCATGGTCCCCATGCTGTGCGTCACGAGTACGGTTTTTTCCGCCTTCTGCCCAGCCTTTCGCAGGACATCCAGCAGGCGCTGGCGCAGCTCGTGCCGTACTTTGACTGGCTGGCTGTTCTCGCGCTGGTACTCCTTGTCGAACAGGAAGTAATAGGCCTCCATCGCGGCTTTCCTGATGACAGCCTGCTTGACTGGCCCGGGCAGCCAGGACGCGATCTCGAACTGCGCCGCGTCAGCTACAGCCGGTGCGGTAAGCACCGAGGGGGGCGTTGGTGGCGTTGGCTGCTCGCTCATCTTTCGCTCGAATTCGACCAGGAACCGGCGCTCGCGCTCATTGGCGGGCTGGGGCGGCTGCAGCTCGCCAGCAACCGCGTCGAGATTGTCCGGCAGCACCACCGCGCTCTCAGCCTCGTAGTAGGACCCGAACTCCGTTTCATAGTCCTCTGCGTAGAACACGTCGGCGTAGTAGTTGAAGAGCGCTGGCACACCCTCGACGTCGAGGTCTATACCGGGGTTCGGGTTCGGGAAAACCTCTCCATTGGGATCCGGGCGGCTCAGACCCCAGCGCCAGATCTCCTCCAGTTTCGTCAGCGGGGGCTTCTTGGCCAGGCCATGGACAAAGACGACGGCGTACTTCCTCATGGGTGCTCCTTCCCCTTATGGCGAATTGAACAGTGCGTGGGCCTCACCACGGAAATCGGTGGGGGGCGGACTACCTGACTTGTGCGCCTTCTCCGTGGCCAGCGCATGGTTCATGTCTGCGGGAAAGAACGTGACGGGCTTGCCGCGTCTGCGTGCCTCTTCCAGCTCATCGCGCGCGATGGCACCACCGCCGATGCCGATCATCTCGTCACAGGCCACCACCATGGCTTCTGAGGTTGGTGATAGCTGCGTCCCCTGCCGGCCACCCCAGGTGCCGTCCTTGACCACGTAGACGACCTCCACATCGTCCGACATCGCGGCGCTCTCCGCTTCAGCGCGGGAGGAGACGATGCCAATGGTGCGGAACCCCTTGCGTCTGGCGATCGGGTAGACCATACCGATGCCCTCGGCTGTTGCGCCAGCACAGATGGTGGTCGACTGCGGCGCGAAGCGCGCCAGCTGCTCCCGCAACACACGTTCCACGGCGGCCGGGTCCTCATAGCCGGTGCCCGAGAAGCCACAGAACGTTACGACTCGCTGGTCGGCTTCGCGTATCGCTTCTACAACGGAAGCCGCGTCCTCGGCTTGCACGACCCGGCGGAAGGCAGCGAGCACCTGGGAAATTTCCTGCGCGGACGGCGCCAGATGCGCCAGCAGCCGACGCGCTTGCCTGCAGCTGGAAGCATGATCACCGGTGCGCCCTGGCGTCATAGCGACAGCTTGGCTATACAAGCTCGCCGCTCCGGCAAAATTCCTCTGGATCAGCTGCACCTCGGCCACTGTAGCCGTGTGCCAGTAGTCACCATGTTTGACCTCAGTGCCGACGATGGCCTGTACGCGCTGCGCGAAGTCTTTGCCAGCGTCCAGTTCATTGAGGAAGATGCTCTTTGCCGCGGCATTCACACCCAGGTAATAGCTGTTCGGCGCAAGGCCGAAGCCTTCAGCATAGAGGTCGCGCGAGCGCCGCAGGTGCAGGCGATCACCGGCGGCCTCGAAGGAATCCATCCACGTGCGCGCATAGATGCCAATGGTCTCGGGATCCCGTTCTCCCAGCTCGTACAGCTCACCAAGCACTGCCTTGGCCTGCTGCCAGCGGCCCGAACGTGCCAGAGCCAGCCCGCGCAGTTGCCGCGGTCGGATGGATAGGGGAAATGCCGCCTCAGTCCGGTCCAACACGGCAATCGCCGCATCATGGGCGCGCATGGAAATCAATGCCTCGGCGGCGGCACAGGGCAACAGCGGACCAGCACGCCAAGCCAGGTCGCTGGATTGCGCCAGCTGCTCTATGGCGGCTGCGTTGTGTGCGTCAGTATGCGCCTTCAGCAGGGCCAGGCTCCGCTTCGTCTGCTGGTCGATGTCCGCCGCGAGCCGGATCCCGCGCGCTGGAATCGGCTGTCCATGAAGACCGTACAGCAGCCGCAGCAGCGCCGTACCACTGGGTCCGTCGCGCTGCTCCGAGAAGTCCTCCCAGATGGCGTTTCGTGCAAAAGGCGGCAACTGCGCTCCAGGCAGCCGGGCAATGACGAAGCGGAACCCGCGCTCGTCCCGGAGTGTCAGGAAGCTGTCGTACTCCCGCCTGCACCACTCCGAGTCTTCACTGCGGGTTGACCAGATCAGGACACCCGTCTGGCTCGCCTCCAAATTCTCTTCAAGCGAGCGCGCCAAGGCTGCTCCGGAATTCAGGACGAACTGATCCATGAAGACCGAGTATCCCAGCTGGGTCAGGATGTCGTAGAGCGAGAGTACCCAGGCACGCTCCGATGAGCGGTAGCTGAGAAACACATGCCATTTTCTGCCAGGTTCGAGCGGAGCAGGCTGGGGCGCCAGTTCCAACCATTCTTCCAGATTATGCACCGTCTCACTCCTCCTGTGCACTCCAGATGTTCGATGCCGGAATTTTGGCTGTGGTCTACCGCTTCTTCAATCTGTCGATAGCTCCCGGTTGATCCCGTAGCACTTGACCGGTCATCTCAGGCTCGCATGCCGAGTTTGTATTGCCTGACGGACTGCGTCTGTCGTTGTGGCGCTCCCATGTAGAACTTGACCCGGAGTGCGGTGCACCAGTCACACCACCAGAATGCAGCATCAAGCCATAGGATCAGGTACTAACCCAGGTTGCTGCACCGCTCCCGTCTCCTTGAGAATGCCAGTCTCGTGACAACACCGCCTGACGGCATGTCAGATGGTTGCGGCCGAAAACTGATGACCCGCGCAGGCCATGAGCTGAATCTCATGAGCCTGCCCACACTGTCCGACTCCGTCCAATCTGTACGCGGGATCCTGCAGACACTCAACCAAACACCCGGCGCTTCCAGGGGCCAAACTCTACGTTCTGTCCTCTCGTATCGATGTGTACAAAAGTCGGGTAAACGCCAATCCCTCCCATGAACAGTCCCGCGTCGCGAAGATCACTCAGCTGCTTCGCCCACCATACGGAGCCAAGCCCATCAGCGCAGCTGAAATCGGCAGCGCGGAACTGCATGTGCGTGCTGCCGCCCGCTGCTCCTGGTATCAGGGCGTTGTACGCGGGCGAGCGGTAGACGCTTGACAGGCGGACCTTATCCCCGAGCCTCCTGCGTAGGACATCCAACACTTTTGCCGTTGGGACGATGTTGTTCCAGAGGTCCTCGGGTGGCAGCGTGTTTTTGCCCTTAGCAGGACCGGACAGGTTCTGAGCACCCAGGACAAGAAACTCCTGCGGCTGAAAGTGCTGCAGGTTCAAACCGCTGAGAAACTTGACAAAGCGTCCTTCGGGTGTGGTGTCGGTTATCACTGCCGGTGCGTGAACCTCGTCATCGTCGCTGCGATCGTCGCTTTCGTGAACGTTGCGGTCCAGATCGTCACCCTCAAAAATCGCCAGGAGCTTCTCCTGTACGGGCAGGATCTGGCGCATGCGCCATCCCTCGGCAGCGAGCCGGTTCAACGTGGTCTGAAGCGAGGTCACCTCCGACAACGGCACCTCCTCGACGTGATACGCTACAATACCATCTTCATTGTTGTTCTCTTCTTCAATGAAGACACCAACATCTTGATCCTTGCCTGATTGCTTTGCCTTAGTTTTGTCCCTCTCCGGCGCTGAGCCGGTGCCAGGCGCATCCACGCCGGCCTGTCCTGCTAAACCAGCCGGATTTCCGAGTGCCGCAGCGATCAGGGTCATGCCCTTCCCAGTGGAATCTTTCTCTGCAGAGTTCAGCGCAACATTGTAGGCCGGCGACGGGGCAGTGCCCGGAGCAAAACCGTGAAAGTGGATGTCGCGGCCACGACCCCAACTCGCGACAGCGTTCGCGACCACGTGATTGCCCCACGTGCTCAGGGCACGGGCCGAAGAAAGAAATGGGTTCAGGAAGTGGGTTGCTCCACCAACCGTGCTTTTCGAACCGCTCACGCGCGAGGCCAAGTGTTTTGTTACGATGCTGAAAACGGCATCACTTGCTCGTGGCAGTCGCCGCCAGGTCCGTACGCCGCCCGGCCCACCGATTGCCGAAAACTGGAAGCGCGCGTTCACCACCTCGTCAATGGTATCCGGGAAATTGGGATGCGCAACTCTGTTGAGGATCGTATCAACGACCGCTTTCACTCCTCCCTTGAGCGTCTCCTCACCATATCGGCCGAAATGACCAACCTCGCTCATTGAAGTGCGCGCGAGTGCCTCAATATCATCTTCGGTTATTGTAATCGTCAGCATTGGGTCCTCCCTGGACAGGCGCCAGCCTGCCGGTCAATGTTGGACGGTGAGAATTTTGCTTTATGTGTTACATAATCAACCAAAAATAATTTACCTTGCATCAAGTAAAATAAACAATTTGCGATGCGGATCATTGGACCATTCGAGGGATCGTTGGCTGTGCAAGCTGGTTACCCAGCCTTTCCCAGACCAAGCTGCGTGTGGATCCTTGATGCTCCTCAGGCTGGTATCGATCAGCAGATCAATGATCTGAGCAGCGTCGACCTTTCGGACCTGTGGTGTGGCCCTCGGTTCGTCGCCAGACAGATGTCATCCACGCGATCATGCCTGAGCCCGAAATGAGGTTAAGACGATTTCTTGGTAACCCTTTTCGCCAAGCGGAATACACTTAAAATCCAATATAGAGCCGACATCTGCGGTAGGATGTTAGAAGAACACCCAGGATTTATTTAATGGAGCTAGCATAGAAAAGTCTTCGGGAATTTCGAGGACACAGTGTGTGCGCGATGAAGTCAAAGGAGAACAGGATGGTGAGCAGAGCACAGCCACTTGCCTTAACCCGTCCTCTGGGTGCGTTCGGAAATCGCGTCATAGATTGGTTGTCCAAGCGAAACCAGGTCGACGCCCCGCCTGTTCGCGGAATCCACGCCCTTGCACAGCCCGACCTGACTCTGGGCGCCCTCCCGCCAGAACTCAAGGCAGTCCTGGGCATGTCGGCTGTTCGTATACATTTACAGAGCTACGCGCGCTTCGATGGCGACGCGATCTCTCAACAGCGGCGGCTGATGCAAGAGCTGACCATCGCTAATATCTGCCTGATGATCGCGGGCGTTTTGAGCGGACTTGTCCTCGCCGGCGGCGCCATGCGCGACCTCTTGGGCCCGCTCTGGACAGACCGACTGGCATTAACGCTTGGCGCAACAACCCTCGTCATGGGAGCGGTGGCCGCGATGCTGACTTTCTGGGCGCGCGAGAGTGACCGGCTTCGCCGATGGCTCAGTCTGCGCAGCAGGGCTGAGATGGCGCGGCTGAGTGTATTTCGCGAGATCGCAACCGCCCTAACGGTCGTTTCACCGGAGGCCGCAATGCAGGGCCTGACGCTCATTCATGAGCACCTGCTTGAGGATCAGCGGAGCTACATGCATAACCGTGCTCTACGCCACAGACGATCGTCCGAATGGACATCTGTATGGGGCGGACTTGCAACTGCCCTGGCCTTCGTTGGCGGGAGCGGAGCTGTAATCGCCAGTTTTGTACCGAGCCAGAGCTGGATGCCTGTGGCGGGCGTCCTTGGTGCTGCCCTCGCGGCCTACGCTGCCAACCGCGAGGGATTGCGTCGCGATCGGGCTAATTCTGACCGGTGTGAAAAGGCCGCCGCTGCTCTTGACGAACTTGCTGCGCGTTTTGACGCCATCGAGGCACAGGTCCGGGCCGGGCACAAGGATGCAATCATGGCTTTCACCGACGCCGTCGCTGACCAGCTGGCCGGTGAGCACCGGCAATGGCTGGAAGGAACGGCACAGGCCGAACTGGCAGTCGCCAAACTCGACGCTCAACTTCAGCACCTTGGAGCGTCCCGCCATGAGCAGGAAGAGCCACTTGGAAACAGCAGCAACGCACAGGTCAAACCTTAAGACGGCTCCGCAGAGATCCCTTACCAAGCGGCGTCCAGATGCTCTAATTTCGACATCGAATTGCGGGGCCGAACGGCGGAAGGAGCGGCTGTAGTGTCGTCAATCTTTCTATCGTACGCGCGAGCTGACAATGCAGTGCCAAACGATGATCCAAAGAGTGTTGGCTGGGTCAGGAGATTCTATGAATTTCTGGATACCGGGCTTCGGGCGCGTGGTTTTCTGAATGCTGCCGTCTGGCGGGACGTAGCTGACATCAATCCTTCCGAGCAGTTCGCGCGCGAAATCGAAGAGGCTGTGCAACGCGCTGAACTGTTTATTGCAATCGCATCACGCGCCTATACGCAGCGTCCCTGGTGCCTGGAGGAGCTTGAGAAATTTCTTCGAGCGGCAAAGGTTCGGAGCATTGCGGACCCGAGGGAGCGGGTGATCGCGGTATTCAAGCAATACCTTCGCGACGTGGAACGACAGAGGCTACCGACAGGCCTTCAAGGCCAAGAGGGGTTTCATTTTTACGAGCAGGATCCAGAAACCAACGAATACGTGCCTTTCGCCGAATTCGGCCGGTTGATGAACGAGCAGCGCTACCTGCGGACAATGACCCGCGTCATCAATGCCATCGAGGAGCGGCTGCTCGACAGCCCATCCGAGCAGGAGCCGGAGACGACCGTGAGGAGCGACGGTCCCATCGTATTTATCGCCAAGCCTGCGAAGGAATTGGAGAATGACTATCTCAGGATCGTCGACGAGCTGGAGAAGCGAGGCTGTCGCATCAGGCCCGATCCCGATAGTCCCCTGCCGATCGACCGGGAAGCGATTGCAGCCCTGCTTGACGAAGCAACACGAGAGGCGTCCCTGTCGGTCCACCTGCTTGGGCAGTCGGCAGGCTTTACGCCCGACGGGGACAACCAGCCGATTGCAGCTATCCAGCTCGATGCGGCTCGCCAAGCGGCTCAGCGATCCCCGAGTTTCCAACGCCTGATTTGGCTCTCTCCTGCTCTCAGTGCCACACCACGTGACCAGCGCCCTGAGCTCGTGCGCAGCCTGGAAGAGGGCACGACCCTCCTGTCACGAGACGAGCTGGAGAGTGCTCCATTCGAGAGCTTCAAGCAGCATGTTCTGCGTGCCCTTGAGATTGGCCAGCTCGCAAAGGCGGCTGGCGTCACAGCGCCGGTCAACGTTGGTCCAGCAGACGTCCCCCTCAGAATCTATGTCGTCCATGATGAAAAAGACCGAGCAGCCGCTGAGTCAGTCGAGGTGGAACTCTTCGGCGCTGGCAGCGAGCCGGTGCTTCTCCCAGCAACTGCTGATGAAGATGAGCACGTCAAAGAAATCGAGGCATGCGACGCGTTGCTCATTGTGTGGGGCATCGCGGATGCAGGCTGGCTGAATTCGAAGCAGCGTACCGTTCATCGGGTCGAAAAAGAGCGCCGTGCGCGACCTTTTCAGGGACGGGCGGTTTGCCTTTGCCCTCCCGAAACACACGACAAAAGCCGGTTTCGCAGCAATGCCTTCACGACAGTCAGACAGGGGGATGGATCGCTTGCAAGTTGGGTCCGAAAATCGAGAGATCCCGGCCGATGACCAGCGTTTCAGCGACACAGCCCTTTCCGGGCCTTCGTCCCTTCGAAACGGCTGATCACCCGTTCTACTTCGGACGTGAGGAGCAGGTGGGCTACCTTAGAGCCATGCTGCAGCAGCGACGTTTCGTGGCTGTGGTGGGCACGTCCGGTAGCGGCAAGTCGTCCCTGGTCAAAGCTGGCCTGCTGCCGCTGCTGGTTTCGGAAGACCCTTCCTGGAAGGCTGCCGAAATGCGCCCGCTCGGCAGGCCGATATTGGAACTGGCGCGCAGCTTCATTGCTCTGACCCGTGATCTTGCCCCGGAGCGGGTTGCAGGACTGCCGGACCACGCCCTCGAGGAACGAGCGGAGGCAATTCTGCAGCGATCGAGCTTCGGCCTGATCGAGCTTGTGAAAGAACTTCAGGTTCCGGCGCGTGGCTCTCCCCGAACTTCAAGGCTCGATCGGAATGAGCCAATCCTGCTTGTGGTCGATCAATTTGAGGAGCTGTTCCGGTTCGCCGAGGATCAGAACCCGGCGGAGCATCTCCTCCGAGCTGGTGAAGCGCAGGCGTTTGTCGGGCTCCTCCTTGAGGCGAGCCGGTGCGAGCAACCCGCGATCCACGTCATGATTACCATGCGGTCGGACTTTCTTGGCGATTGTGCGAGGTTCAACGGATTGCCGGAGATGCTCACTAACAGTCAGTTCCTGGTGCCTCAGCTCACCCGCGAGCAGAGACGGGCAGCCATTGAGGGCCCGATCGCCAAGGCTGGAGGCATGATCGACCCGGCTCTCGTACAGCGACTCCTGAACGATGGCGGCGATGAACCAGACCAGCTGCCTGTCATGCAGCATACACTCATGCGTCTGTGGCAGCGGGCGAGTAGCATGACAGCGGCGCAGGGCGCCGCTGCGACTGCCAGCGGAACCAGCTCTGCGCTGCAGCCGTTCGACCCGCGCCTCACGCTCAATGATTACGATTCGATTGGCGGACTCGATCAGGCACTGTCCCGTCATGCCGACGAAGTCCTCTCCGAACTGGAGAACAGTGATGCGGGAATTCGCCTATGTGTGAAGCGCACCTTTCAAGCCTTGACTGAGGTAGACCGCGAGAACCGGGCGCTCCGGCGCGCGCGACGTTTGTCGCGTTTGGTCTCGATTACGGGTCAGCCGGAGCCAGCTGTTCGCAGGGTGATCGAGCGCTTTCGGCAGCCCGATTGCAACTTCATCGTTCCGCCAATTGATATGGAGCTTGATGCTGAAAGAGTCATTGATATCAGCCACGAGGCCCTGATCCGCCGCTGGCGCTGTCTGTCTGGAGGTCCGAGCCAAACTGGTTGGGCGGAAGAGGAAGCTGAGGACGGACGCCGTTGGAATGCGCTTCGTGAGAACGCGCGCGATTATGCGGCCAACCCGGAGATGCTGCTCAATCCGGTTGTAACAAAACATGCGATGGCTTGGTGGGAGCAGAGGAAACCAACTCCGCAGTGGGCTGAGCTTTACGGCGGCAACTGGGAGGGAGTGAGAGAACTGCTCGACGCGAGTGATCAGCGGTCGAAGCAGGAGCAAGAGGAGCAAGCCAGTCAGGAACGGGCTGAAGCGGAGGCAAAGAAGAGGGAGCAGACCAAATCGACTATCCTGCGGGTCACAGTCGCGCTGCTCGGACTTATGACCGTTCTATTCGGGCTCTATGTCGTTCTGGCGAATAAAGTAACCAGGGCCATCCAGGTAGAGCGAGACCTCGCTCATGCCGCACGCCGACAGGCCGAAGAAGAGCGGCAGGTCGCATTGGCCGCACGAGAGCAGTTGGACGCCCGCGTGCAACAGCTGGAAGTGTCGGGACAGAGTGCCGTTAAGGAGCTCCAGGATAAACTCGACAGGGCCGAGCGTGAGCTTGCTGTACTCCAGCGGCAAATCCCCCGCAGTTCCCCTACGTCCCCAGCGAGCGAGCCGGATGCGTCGTCTCAGACCGTTGCGTCGGTTGTCGCTCAAGTGGCGAATCCTGAACAGGTTCCTCAGCCGCAGGCGATCACTGGTCTCGCTGCCTCTGAAGGTTTCATTTGGATTGGTGGTGGGCGACCGAGCCTTCTGAAGGACAATAACGGGAATGCGTTGAACTCGGATCAGATCCGCCCAAATGCAATCTATCTGTCGAATGCCAACATTGTGCTGCGCGAGGGACCTCCGAATTCCTCTGAGGATTACGCCTCCAAACCCAGCAAAGGCATCGTTTCGGCTGGAACGCCCGTTGTTGCTCTTGGCCGACCCATTGAATACACCCGACCGTCCGGATCTCAGTTCTGGCTCAATGTACGAGTTCCGCCCGCAACCGCCGATTCCGCCAGTATTCCGGCGCGTCTCTATATTCACATCGTGGACAATGCGCAACGGGCTGTAGCACGGGAGCTTGAGCTGCGCCTCGAACAGATCAAGCTCGGTAATACCGCTCTGATCGTGCCGGGTATCGATCTCGTCGCGCGCCAGTCGAGTGCGAATGTGCTCCGCTGCTTCAGTCGCGCTGATTGCGGTCAGGATGCCGAGGCCTTACTGAGGTCCATAAAGAGCGTGTTGGCCGAGCCAGAAATCGCCCTGCAAGACTTGAGTGACGCTTACGAGAAGTCGACAGCCATTCGCCCGCGCCATTTCGAGCTGTGGTTCGGGCAAGGAAATATCAAGCTCCGATAGTCAGGCTGCGTGTGGAATCGTTCGGAAAACGGAGACCAATTCTTGGATCGGCTTTGTCACATCAACGCCCTTTTACTTGCTTCTATTATCCCTCCGCCGAGAGCCGCATTGTGCTATGTCAACGGGTTAAGACAATCCGGTTCCGGCCCAAATGCCCCTTACTTGCTTGATGGATAAAGCCGATCAGGAATCCAAGGAGATTTCGGATGGCCATTCTCGAAAAAGTTCTCGCAGCGCCTAGAGTAGGGGTGCAACCGTGGTTTGTGAAGCGTGTCCTTGAGCTTAGCAGGTGCGTGGGACGGGTTTCTGTTGCTGGTCGGGGATTCGGCACAGGGTTTCTCATTGCGCCAAGGATCGTTCTCACCTGCTATCACGTGTTGCCGGATGTCGAGACTGCGAATGGGAGTTCGTTTGATCTTGATTATCAGCGCGATGAGGACGGCACCTTTCATCGCGTAACGACCGTCAAGTTGAATCCGGAGATGTGCTTCTTGGCTGACCGAGCACTCGATTTCGCAGTAGTCGGATTAGAAGCTGAGCTGAATGATCGCGCTGTGATTCCGTTGAGTGGCAACAGCAACACAATACCCGGTGAACGTGTGACTCTGTTTCATCATCCACAAGGTGGCCCGCTCCAACTGTCTCTACAGGAAGGTGCCATTGTCGCAGTATATCAGGATGTCTTGCATCACGATGCCAATACGCAGCCAGGCTCCGCAGGCGCACCGCTGCTCGATCAGAACTTACGTCTGATCGGAATACATCATGCCTCGGTGCCTCGGACCAGCGAGGGCCCAGGGCCAGAACGTTCGCAGGCACATGGGATGTTCGTCGCCAATGAGGCGATCCGTGCTACAGCGATTCTCGCCATGCTAGGAGAGCGTAAGCCAGAGCTGTTTGCGGACCTGAACGTTGCTAGACAGCCCAAGTCTTCGCGATCGCCTGTACGCCCCGCTACCGGCCAGTCGGAGCCGCCTTCGATAGCTGCCCCGGAAACAGCGGAAGCAAACGCTTCACCCGTCCGCGATTCTGTATTCATCAGTTACGCGCGCGCCGATCAAGGAAAGCGCAAGTGGCGCGAGCGGCTCCGAACGTTCCTGTCACCGTTTGGTGCAGAGTTCGATGTGTGGGACGATAGCCGCATAGAGACCGGAGCGGAGTGGAAAACGGAGATTGATATCGCGTTGAAGCGAGCGCGAGTCGCAGTGCTGCTCGTTGGCCCTTCGTTTCTCGCCTCCGAGTTTATCGCCAGCAACGAACTCCCACCTCTGCTCAAGGCTGCCGCTGCTGAAGGGGTGATTGTTCTTCCGCTTATAACAAACCACTGCTCCTATGAGCGAACGGAACTTGGGAAGTACCAAGCTTTCAACGATCCGAAGAAGCCACTTGAGGCGCTAGAAGGTCCTGAGCAGAATCGTTGGCTGCAGAGGTTTGCCGAGCGGATCGACGATGCATTTCATCAAATCGGCGAGAGGTGACCGTCGGCATCCACGCCAATGTGCGGCTTGCGCTAGGATCGTCTCATCCGGGTGCCGTGCTGTTCGACCAGCCATTCGCCGAGTCCACACGGCCACAGGCCTGTGCTGTCCACCAGCAAGTGAATGGGTCCGGTGCATGGTGGCGACCGTGGGACCTCCAGAGTTGCGGAGCCGTGGCTCAGGGTCAAGGGATCGGGCGCGGCCAGTCCAAGCCGAGGAGCTGGAGGATTGAACCGATCAGGTTTTCGGTTTGGCGCAGTGCTAGCTGAAACACCGCCCATAACGTCAACGCTGTCTTGGTCGACAAAGCCGAATAGTGGGCTTGACCACCTCATGTTGTGCAAGGCTCGGCATGCCAAGCCGCGATTGCTTCCGCAGCGAACCAGACGGTCAGGCTTCCCGCTGACGCAGAGCCGCATCGTATTCGGTCCAGTTCGTTACTTGGTTCCACTGCTTTGGGATGCGATGACGGCGGGTGGCATTGGCTTTGAACGGCACGGGAGACATTCGACCTGAAGGGCACGGGCCTCGATCAGCCAATTGCCGACTCGCCTATTGGTGCAACAAAGCAATGGCTGGCGCAAGCGGCTCTATCATGGGATGCGGGATAGACGCAGCTGTCATCGTTGATCGACCAAGGCAGCGAGGGAATGCTTGAGAACGGTCTCCTGATGAAGGTTGGTCTCATCGGACAAGCCCTTGGGATCTTTGGCTCTGGCGACTCCCACCTAATAGTCATTGCGGAAGCGCAGGGCCCGCCGTATCAGCTCAAATTAATGTATACTCTAGGATTCCGTGAGCGAAGGCCTCTGTCCGCGACATGTTGCTTAGCGAGCACCCGGTGGCCTAGATCTCTGCGCATTCTGCTTTGAGCGTGGAGTGCAACGCATTGCGGGCCTGCGGGTGTCAGCGGGTTTTGCAATAAGCGGCCCTGAGCCGCCTGCACGCACAGTAGAGGATGTTTCCGTGGTTGCCGTCTCTTGTGTGCGTTGACGCCCGAAAGAACGCTATGACGAGTCTCAATTTCGCAAGGCAGTATGATTGGCGCTCATAAAGCTCATGTCTATTCCACCTGATCAAGTGCAGAATCCCGAGAGCACGGATAGCTCGGCTCCTATTCATACCTATGATGCGTTTATCTCCTCCCGCCGGGCACAGGGTGGACGTGTCGCTCTATGGCTCAGCCGTAGATTGGAACAGTTCCGTGCATCCAAAGATCTCCTTGCACAACTACCCCCCACACTGTGCGGAGACCTGCAAAAGCCACACCGGATCTTCGTTGACACACGCCATGAGCGCTCGAATAGAGATTTCTGGGATCAACAGATCGTTCCGGCCCTGAACAGTTCACGGCGGCTGATCGTAATCTCCACTGCCGACGCGTTTGAACCACAGAGCGATGGCTCACCTAAGTGGGTTGAGAGGGAGATTGAGGTTTATTGGGAGCAGTTCCGCGATCCAGGGCGCATCTTTGTGGTTCTGGCACCCGGTGCTCCGGAGGGTCGTTACCCCGGCGAACTCAGCAATATTTCAAAGCGTTGGGATTGGGCAGATCTGCGGACCTACAAACATCTTTACTGGCTAATGTCTGGGCGAACCAGGAGTCTGGAAGATGCAATTTCTAAGTTGATAGCCGGAATTTTTGATATTCCTGCCGAACTTGTGCCAGTTCTTCGTCAGGAGGAACGACGGCGGCACAGTCGCTGGCGCGCGGGCGTTATAAGTCTTGCAGTAGCTTTAATCAGCTTGGCAGGGTCTGGCGCTTGGCAGTTTCGTAATAGCCGTATCGAGCAGGAAGCCAACTCAATCTGGAATAAACTCGAACTCGTTGCGCCAGGAGACTGGAATCCAGAAGAAGTTAATATGCTTTGAAAACTCGCCACAGCCGACCAATCGGTTTTTGAGGCTTTCTGGTCAAAAGTGCCGGGTAGTTCGATCCTAATCAGAAGATTAGATCAACGAGCGGAGCAACTGGCTCGCACGGCTGGCATAAAGCCTTCTAACAGAACTGCCGCGGCTCTAGATCCTCTTCTGGAGGCTTTTCAGAACAGTCAACCCAGCAAGGATCCTCTCCAGCTCAGCGCTCTCAGCAAAACAGTCGGCGCGCTCCCTGTCCCGCTCACGCCCGAACAGCGGAGGGCTGTTCTGGACCCGCTCCTCAAAGCCCTTCAAAGCAGCGCTGAGAGTCACGAATTCTATCAGCTCAATGCTCTCAGTGAGGCGGCTATTATACTTGCACCCGGATTGACACCCGAGCAGGCAAAAGCAGTTCTCGATCCGGTCTTACTGGCTCTCCGAACGAGCGTTAACAGCTATCAACTCTATCAGCTGAGTTTACTAAACGAGGCCGTCAGTGTGCTTGCGCGAAGGCTGACGTCGGATCAGGCCTCGGCAGTTCTGGATCTGCTCGTCAGAGATCTTGAGGTAAATAATAATCCGTATCAGCTTAGCGCTCTTAGCGAGGCGGTCGGGCTGATCCCGAGCCAGCTCAAACCAAAGCAGATGACAGTCGTTCTGAATTCTCTCCCTCGGGCTCTTCAGGTCAGAACAGCTTTTGATCAGCTCAGTCAACTCGGGAGAGCCATCAAGGCGCTTGCGCCCAGGCTGACGCAGGAGCAGATAAACCAGATCTTGTCTATCAGCCGCGTCGGACTTGCGAACTCGGGTAGTGAATTCGCCGCTGAAATTTGGGCGAGCATGATCACTGAAATGCTCAAACTGAAATCAGAAGTCGTACCCACGGCAGATGTGGTTCAGATGCTCAAGTACCCAACGGCTGGCGAGAAACCAACCGAGATCCTGCTCGCCAGCCTTGGTGAGCAGTTCGTAATTACTCCCTTAAAATCTCTCCAAGAGGTTATGCGCAAATTGATAAAACCTTCCCTGAAGTTGGGCCCGAGCTTGCCAGCCAGCCAATCCACCCAAGTGCGTCTGACCGACAGAGATAACGTGTGAAACGTCGGTGTCATCACGGGCATCGTCAACTTAATGAGCTCAAGTAGGCTTTCCTGTCTGGAACACCAGATAAAAAGCCTGCTGCGATGAAGTCACCTCGTTTAAAGCCAGAAACACCTAAGTTCGGGACCTGTGATGATCAGCGGCGTTAGTGTTTGCGGGACGGTGGAACAGGATCGCGACCTGATCATGGACCGAGAGGACGCGCTGAGCCTGCCCGGCTGACTTGAAGCGTTTCATGATGCGCTCGCGTCGTCGGTCGGCTGGTGAGAGTTCCCCACTCGATTGTTTAAGCTCTTGTGCTGTCGATGCTCCACGCTAGGCATGACAACCCGCTTCGCGGCGGCGTAGCTAGCGAGCTTGTCTATGATCATCCCCCGAGGAGCCGCGCCCTGCTTCTTGAGCAACTTGCGGAGCAGGCGCCTGGCCGCTTGCCGCATTGCGGTGCCTCTGGACCAAAATGTCGAGCATGGTCCCATGCTGATCGACGACACGCCAAAGCCAATGCCTCTTGCCTGCGATGCGGATCACGACCCCATCAAGGTGCCATCGACCGGCGCCTTGCCAAGGACTACGAGCGTCTGGTCGAGACCGGCGAGATGGTGCTCTATCTCGCCACGTGTTGCATCCTGCTGCGCCGCCTCGCCCGAAAGGACGAAAGATAATAGCTAACCAGCCTCTACCAACTCCATGAATATATTTCACAAGCTCAATACACTTGGTGATTGCCTCAATTGATCAATGGCGTCGCCTAATTTACGTTCGAGCGTGTTCTGACTATCCCAGAATATATTTGGTGTATCAAAGACATCGAATGGTAGCACTGTGCCTTCGTGTGCATCTGTATGATTGGCTTTCCCAGAGCACGTGCATAACCTAGCTCAAAATAGATGTTAGGTTTAGCCCCGCTCATTTCTACGATGATGAAAGCTGAGCGCTTTATACTTGAAAATATCGTCGGAACGATCCTTTCCCTTCCATCAAGGTGATGGTCAACTTTGGCGGTGACGAACGTTTTTTCCTGCAACGCGGCGAAAGGTCTTATAAGCATCCCTAAGGTAAGGTATTCCCTCAAAGAAAATTATTATGAATACTTCAGAGGAAGGGGTGGTTCTCTCTCTGCCAAGGTGAGGACCTCTTTCGCATAGTCTTCAATGGATGTTAGGTCGTCTGAGATCACCCTATTGAGAGCCCTATAATCATCTAAAGTTATCCGGGATGTATAGCGACGGTCAAAGATTGCTGTTTCATCTTGATAAATGTCAGCAGAAGCGCCGCCAAAAGTGGATCCCATACGTTGCCGCTGGTTGCACGGTACCGCAACGGTTCTTTGCACTACTGAGCAGGTCGCACAATCTCATAGGTGCAGGCGAAAGCGGCCGCTGCGATCCTGTAGGTGTCTTTCGGGTCGTTGGGGTTGCGGACGATCGCATCTCCGGGGCGGGCAATCATTGGCTCACCCCAAGGTGCCTCGAACGTAAAGCTGCCATCCACATCTCGGACGATAAAATACTGCATCTCAACCCCGCGCGGCCGGTAGGCCCGGTAGCCGTTAGCATCGGCTGGCCCGGTCGGCCCCTCGTAGCGCTCCTGGAACTTCGCCGCAGTGACCAAGATCTCCTCATTTCCCGTCTCGGGGCAGCGGTTGCGCACGACCATGTCGCCTTCTTGCGCCGGTGGGCTCTGTGTCTCCGTTTCCCTCCGCTCTCCCTCAGCGGCAATGATCGTCACGACGATTTCACCAGATCGGGCAGGGCGTACGTCAACAGGTCTGGTCTTACGGGCAACTCCCACTCGCCCAGCTTGCTGCGCCCGGGCGAACAATCCAGCGATGTCCTCGCGTCTATCGGCGTGGGCTGGGGCCAGACAACACACCGTCAGTCCAATAGATCCGAGGCACAGGCTCACACGCATGTTCGTCTCCACTGCTCTGAAGGTACAGAAACAGAGGGCCTCCCGCGAAGTGGAGTATACAATACGTGATCCCGTGCTCAAGGTATGTAACATCTAGGGTACAGAGGTTGAGTAAACGGGATTGTTCAGTATCTTCCTGACTGTGCTTGTTATTTCCGCACGAACCCGATAGGTCGCCTGAAACCTGCAGTCCGTCGGATCCGCTCTGGCCTCTCCCTTGGTTGCTCGGACGCATACGGCGGACGAGTGCGGGCGGTGAGATAGTCGAGAGCTTGGCTGATTGAGTCCACTTGGTCATTGTGGCGGCCGCTTGGGAACGCCAGCAGCTCGTCCAGCTAGGGCGCATCCTGCGGCACCGGCTCAGCCCAGAGCTTTCTCTCGATGCATGCTCCGGTCCACACTACGTTCAACCTTCAACGTCACCTCATCTCCCGCCGCACTCTTCGGACCCTCAGGGCCGAAGTGGAGCAAGCATGGCAGCTTGCGACCACGGCGGTCCGAATGAGCTCGTCGTTCGGGCCATTGTCGCGTCGCTCCAGTTCCCGTGACAGCACCCCAGCATACCTTCCCCACCGCTCCTGTCACCGCAATGAGTAAGGCGGGTTAGACCACTTCCCTGTGCACATTGCCCTCAGGACATAGCCGGCTCCCAAGTCCTGAAAAACGGAAGCCAAAGGCTCAGGAAGTGCTTCCCGAAGAGCACTCCTTTCGGGGGAGCGCGACCTCCTTGCTGATCGGAATCGGTCCTGCAAGAACTCCGGCAGCTATGGCGTGGGCCTTACGCTCGATCATCGCGCAATAGCGCCAGCGGTCAAGCAGCGATCGGGAGAGATCCTGGTAGGGCACCAGGCGCTCACGCCAATCAATGTCATGCGCCTCCAAATAGCGCTGGAAGCGTTCCTCGACACCCTCATTCCCGCAGACAATCACGAGCTTGTGGGCGCATCCCTGCGCGATCACGTTCTCGAGCTCCCAAAAGAGATTCTTTGCAAACTGCGTCGCATCGAAAATGATAAAGTCGACGCTCTCGATCGCCGACTTCACCGCCGCTTCCCAATGTGCATCTGCGATCCGCAGTACCGCCTTCCCCGCAAAGAAATTATCTCCACGCCCAGAGCGCACGCGCTTGTTCTCGGCGGCTATAAAACTCGTCGCACCCAGAGCGTCAACGGCGACGACGCCAGCCCCGAGCATTATAGTGCGCCGTATGTTAGCGACGAGCCGCCACAACCCATACAGCACATACAAACCCGTAGCGAGGCTCAGGCCATACCAGAAATACTCTGAGCGGACGAACGGGTGTGGCCGATGAAGCTCCGGATTGAGCACCACCATATTAAACCACGCCGCGACAACGAAGAGGACAGTCGCAATGGGAACTATGAGGAATACAACCAGATCAATAATCAACTTGATGTAGCATTGGCCGCTCGAAAGGCGTGATGCCGCCACCCTGGTATCGGCCAGCGTTACCACACGCATACCGCTGATGGAGAGATGATCAAAAGCCTTGGCCAAATTAAAGCCGTCAGACTTGTTATGGAAGCGCCTGAGCCAGAGTGATGTAGCAATCGGCGTGGCCATTGAGAAGTATGCCCACAATGCTATGGATGGTATAATGATCAGAGCGATGATGTCGAGAGCGAGGCTGGTGCCAGCGCTCTGGATCTCAAAGATCCAAAGCAACAACTCCATTCCCATGAGCCCCCCCGAGACCAGTCCCGCGAACAACAACAGTAATAGATTTACTACTGCGGCCACCGTACCCAGCCGGCGTAGTCCAGTCCTCTTTGCTGGAAGCGAGAGAAGGGCATACTGCAGCAACCTGCGTTTCAGCACGAACAACAGGAAAAAAGTGGCAAAGAAGGCGCCAACCGTCACAAGCGCGGAAACTGGCTGTGGTATCTCCCTCAGGACCCACAGCAGAAGAGAAGTGGCGACAAGGACACCGAGTATCGAAAACGTGAAAGCCCGCCCTGGCATCGCTCTTCCCATGACCAGCCCCCACGATGCGGTCCGCAGGGAATGTTAGCTCAGGATCACTTGGACCTGCCCCCATATGTGATCCACGGCCTATGCAACTTTCCGGGCTTGATGAGTTTGTTGGGCGAAGGCGTTCGGGGTCAAGCCGCCGAGCGCTGTATGCGGTCGGGTCTCATTGTAATCTCTCCTCCACTGCTCAATCCGCTCCCTGGCATCCGCCATGGATAGGAACCACGAGGCATTCAGACATTCCGCTCGCAGGCGGCTGTTGAACGCCTCAATGTACCCGTTGTCCGTGGGCGTTCCGGGCCGGGAGAAATCAATCTCGACCCGGTTCAGATACGCCCACTGGTCCAGCGCTCGACCGGCAAATTCCGGGCCGTTGTCCACCCGCAGGCTCTTCGGCCGGCCGCGGCTCCGGGCGATTGCATCGAGCGCCTCGACCACCTGATAGGCCCGGAAACTCACTCGCGGCACAATCGCCAGTGACTCTCGCGTGTGGCAATCCACCACCGTCAGGATGCGGAATGCACGCCCGTCAAAGAGCTGGTCGGCCATGAAGTCCATCGCCCAGACCTCATTGGGGCCACCGATCTCCGGACGACCCTGTCGATAACGCCAGGCCCGCTTGCGCTTCGGCGCCTTGGGCCGGATCGACAGTCCTTCCTCACGATAGAGGCGATAGGTGCGCTTGTGGTTCACCGGCCAGCCCTCCCGGCGCAGCAGGATGTGCAGCCTGCGGTAGCCGTAGCGCACCCGCGCCGCCGCCAGTTCCTTGAGCCGCAGGCGCAACTCGATCTGCGGATCAGACCGCTTGCGATAGCGCTGCGACGAGCGGCGAAAACCGGTGGCCGAGCATGCCCGCCGTTCGCTGATGCCATAGGCCGTCTGCAGATGGCCTGCGACCTCACGCCGAACAGCGGGCTTCACCACTTTCTTTTGAGCACATCCTGCAGCATGGTCTTGTCCAGCGTCAGATCCGCCACGAGCTTCTTAAGGCGGGCGTTCTCGTCCTCGAGCTGCTTGAGGCGTCGGATCTCGGTCACGCCCATGCCGGCGAACTGCTTCTTCCAGCGATAGAACGTCGGTTCGGTGATGCCCATCTTGCGGATCACCTCGGCCACCGGCGTGCCGCTTTCCGTCTGTCGCAGCGCAAAGGCGATCTGCTCTTCCGTGTAGCGCGTCCTCTTCATGGCACTGACCCTCCTCAAGGATCAAAATGCCCGAAAAAGTTGTCTTCCAAATGGACCAGTTTAGCGGGTCAGGACCAACTCTGTGACCAAGGTCGCGTGCCGGATTACCTCGGGCGGGAACTGGTGACGGGAGGAGGAGATTGGCTGCATCTCGCCACCGTATCGCCGGTCGGCCCACCCTGTCAGCATTCCTGTGACAGTGCCAGCACCAGGGTGGAAGCTCTCAGACACGCAGGGGCAAACTGGCAAGCTCACTCCTCAACTCCCTTGCTTCCGCACATATCCGGCAGGCCGCTTAAGTCCGGCCGGCCGGTAGACACGCTCCGGGCGCTCACGTAGGTTCCCGGAGGCATGCAGTGGGTGTGTACGGGACGTGAGATAATCGAGAGCCTGACTGGTCGAGTCGACCTGATCATCATGCCGCCCGTTCGGAAACGCGAGCAGCTCGTCCAGCCAGTCGGCCAGCCAGGGTGCATCCTGCGGCACATGCACCTGGCCTGCCTCGAACCGGACTGACTGGGCCAGAAAGCGTGCCTCCTTGTCAAAGCGGGGTTTGCGCAGGATGGCTCGCCATTCTCCCGACCGGCGCAGATCTTGTGTGATCGCCCGGCCGATGTCAGTGTCCTCGATAATCGTCTGATCAGCCATCCAGGTCTGGGACAAGCGCAGCACCTCGCGCCGGAGTTCCGGCACCTCGAAGCGGCCCCGCACCAGATCGAGCAGATAGAAGTCAAGACCCCTGGCACCCCAAACTGTCCCGACCGAGTAATCTGAGGTTTCCGACAACGTGGACGCAGTATCCCAACTTGCGATCACCATGTCGAATGAAGAGGGGCGCTGCGAGTAGGTGCGCAGCCATTCACGTTTGACGATGTTGCCCTCCGGTGGCACCGGCACCTGCTGGTACTGGGCCGAGAAGGTCAGCGATCCCTGTGACCGGCGCATCTGCTCCAGGATCTCGCGTGGCTCGCGGGCCACATGCAGTACCTCGCCGTGGCGCCTGATGTAGACATCATCCGGATCATCGCTGAGCTGATAGACCCGATTCTCGGTCTCGATCGCTGGGATTGAGACCATCTCCCAGTCTCCCTTCGCCAGCACATGTCCGACCAGATCATCTTGGTGCAGCCTCTGCATGATAATTACGATCGCACCGGTGCGCTTGTCGTTCAGACGCGTGTAGAGGGTGTTGTCGAAGGCCTCGTTCACCCGCCGACGCTCCTTCTCGGACAGAGCATCAGTCGCCTTGATCGGATCATCGATGACGATGAGATCCGCTCCGCGGCCCAGGATCGACCCGCTCATGCCGGCAGAATAGCGGTAGCCCTGCTGAGTGGTGATCAGCTCTGTGTTGCGCGGACGCCGAGCGGCGAGCTGCATCTGCGGAAAGAGCTCCTGGTGCCAGGAGCTCTCGATCACCGTCCGGGTGTCGACCGAGAGCTTGCGGGCGAGATCGTCGGCATAGGAGGCACAGATGATGCGCCGGGTTGGATCCCGGTCCATCACCCAGGCGGTGAAGCCGACCGAGACGGTGATCGACTTCATGGAGCGGGGAGGGGCGTTGATGATCAGCCGGCGCACCTCACCTCGGGCGACCCGCGTCAGCTGCCAGCACAGATGATCGATGTGCCAGTTGTGCCGATAGGGTGTGCCGGGTTCGAGCGTGGCAAACACCTTCCGGCTGAAGATCGACAGGTCCTGCCGCAGCAGAGCCCGCAGGAGACGCGCACGATCAGTCATGATCCGGATCCTTCCCGTCAGCCACGTCGTGATCATCGGGGCAGGGTCCAGGTCTGACCCATAGCGTCTCTGGGATGGACCGAGCACCCGTTCCAAGAGTGCAACATCCTCCTCCGGCAACTCGTGCACCTGCTCGACCTCATGGCCAGCATGGCGCTCGTAGCGATCGAGCAGACTGTCGATCGCCCGCGGCTGCCCGCGCAGAGCCTCCTGGGCCTGCCGCAGGATGATGGCCTCAAGCAGCGGCACCTTGCGTCTGCGACCGTTCTCGGTGAGCTCGATCTCGCTCTCGAGCACGGTCTTCATGATAGTTTTGAGATTGAGGTTGCCCTTCCTGCGACCACCCGGGTTGCCGGACTGACCCGGCTTGAACTGGGTCGAGCGGGGTGGTTTGCCTCGGCCGACCTTATAGGCGGCCGGGGATCACTGTTCCATCCCACTCGAACACGGAACCATGGCAGGGGCAGTTCCAGATGTCATCGGCATTGTTCCAGGCACGGTGCAGCCCTTGTGCGCGCTTGCCACTCACGGCCTCGGCGACGGCCGCATCCATCAGGATCTCCCGGTCGACCGCCGACACGCGCAGCCTTGCGGCGAGGTTCACGACGCTACCGATGGCGGTGTAGTCGAACCGGCTCTCGTAGCCGATCCGCCCGACTGTAGCCGACCCCACGGCAAGGCCTATCCGGAATCCGATGCGGTGTCCGCGTGCCCGCCAGCCGATGATCAGCTCCTACACGCTCCGCTGCATCTCCACCGCCATATCCACGGCCCGTAGTGCCGGGTCCGCTTCAAATAGGGCTTCCGACGGCTTTCAAACCCGCACAACATCCTCCGGCTTTGGCATGCCCGTTCCATCAAGACTGAAGGCATAAGCCTCCTTCAGCTTGATGTTTCCGCTGTCGGTGTAAACGAGCAGACGATGCCCATCCGTACGGGTTTTCACGATACCGAAGGCCGTGCGGCTGAAGGCGAAGAATGGCCCCCGCTCTTCGGCTTTTCTTTTGTCCGTCAGGGTGGCCTGTCCCTCCACGTTGAAGAAAGCCACGAGCTCGGTAACGAAGACGAGAGGTTCGGCGACCCGGGACCATCTTCCGAGTGCGCCGATCAAGGTTGCGCGCGGGTGGATGTATTCCTTGCGAGCGCTCTCGTCGCCACTCGACACAACGCTGACCACCGGCGCGACCGCCTGAATGAAAGCTCCCGAGAAATCCGCTGATCCATGGTGGGGCACTTTGAAGACATCGGCCCTGAGGTTCAGATTGCCTCTGTTGTGCTCGCGGGTGAGGAAGCGTCCCGCTTCGTCATTCAAGTCGCCCGAAAACAGGTAACTAAAGTTGCCGTAGGTCAGACGAAAGACGATTGAGTGCCCGTTGATCGTATGTGACGCAGAAAGCCCTGTTGTAGCGAGGTCGTCGGTAGCGAGGGATTCCTGTCCAATTCGCGGCCCCTTGGGTGGATTGCCCAGGAACTTGAGGGCAGGGACACCGTCGAGATCAGTGACCAGCGGCCCCAGAACCTCAACCTGGATGTTTTCATCGGCCAGGAAACTGAATGCTTCATCGTCGCCGAGTGCCAGACGCCGACACTCTAGGCGGGCTCTGTCGTTATAGGTGGCGAGCGTGTCTTTCCAGGCGCGAAACGGTCTGTTCATTTCGTCGTCATCAACCGACAGAAGATCCTCCTCGAGACCGACGATGTAGAGTTCGCCGTTGTGTTTTCTGGTCGGTCCGAGAAGCTCTCGGTCTGGAACGCGCTTGCCCTCGCGAGTGCCAGGACGCTTGACAAGACCGTTATGGAAGACGCGCTTCGGTTGAATGAAAAGGCGCTTGCGCACCTCTGGATGTGACTCGGATCTCAAGATCTCAGGCAGCCCGACGAAATGGTCCGCATCACCATGTGTCACAAGCATGCACTCGATCGGCTGCGGTTTCTCGGCCGTGGTTCCCTGAAAGCGTCCGGCGAGATAGCGTGCGAAGAGTTGATTGTCGCCGCCATCAACAAGAACGACTTTCCCGTCAGGAGACTCTATGACCGCTCCATCACCTTGTTGGACATCAACGAAGCTGATCTTCAAAACTTGATTGTGCCGCTTCGGGATCACGACATCGGCAGCGCCCACGCCAGAGCTCTTTCGAGGCACGATGTAACCCAGCTCTACGCTGGGCAGGATGCTGCCGTCCGGCGTCTCTTGAAATCTCTTGAACTCTACCTCGATGTAGCTTTCTGTCTGGCCAACGACACTGACCTGATCCCCCCAAGCGAGGGTTCTCAGAAGCTTCGTACGTTCGGGATCGGACCAGACATCCGCCAAGTCGACGTTGATCACGTGCGACCTGCCCATGGCTGCCTCCAGATTGGCACTTGCCTCGCGGAAGTTGAGCAGAGCTTTACGTCAACTCTGCATTGCAATTCGGTATAGTCGCCCGCTTCTACCTTGACATTCCGGGTTATCAGAACTGTGGCGCCTGATCCCTGCTGCGCGATGCTCACAAAACTCATGAACTCGACCTATGACGGGGAAAGTGGCGTCACGAACGGTTTCGTAATGTCTACAGGTCGAAAGGAATCGATCGAAGACCGTAACCTGGCACGGGAACACCTCCGTTTCTCTCTGACGGATCTCAATGCCGAAACTTCATCACGCGTTGGACGTGTTCACTGCGAACTCATTGAGTAACGACGTAGGACCGTCGCCGTGAACCATCGATCTGCCGCCACCGTGTCGACGAGCCAACGGAAGCGCCCATTACGTCGTCGAGGTCGGCCTCTTCGCTGCCTGGACCGGATTGGGTCACCAGCGGAGCAGGGTTGCCGACCTGCATCGGGTACGGTTAGCGTCGCGAGCATGCGCATCAGGGTCGTCCTGCCGGCGCCGTTCGGTCCGAGGATCGCGAAGATTGTGCCCTGTTGAATATCGAGATCGATCCATCTACGGCACGCACTTCGCCAAAGCGCTTGACGAGGCCACGG
This sequence comes from Microvirga vignae, assembly GCF_001017175.1. Taxonomy (GTDB): domain Bacteria; phylum Pseudomonadota; class Alphaproteobacteria; order Rhizobiales; family Beijerinckiaceae; genus Microvirga; species Microvirga vignae. The sequence continues at coordinate 108,694 of NZ_LCYG01000017.1, forward strand.
GCGCTGACCGCGAGTGAAAGGTCTTCCGTTTCAACCAGTGCAATGGGTTGGCGCGGCGCATGGCCCCTCATGACAATCCTCCCCTCAGCCGACACTTGTCAGGTGGGTTCATCCCAAACCTCCTTGAGGACTGGTGTGGCTGAACGATGCGCCTATAGGGCTGCAACGGATCGATATTTGGGCAGTCCGCGGTGCCAAGTCAGCCTGTCTCGGCCATACAACACTTGGATGTTCCTAACCGGAACTGATGAAGGTCTGGAAATGGCACCTTCCGGAAATCTCTCGAATGTCTGTTCAGGCAGGCAAGGACGGAACTTATCGGAGGGCTTGGGATCCCCGGAGTTTGACCCGTGTCGACCTTCGCAGCACGAAGACATTCGCGAAGCCCCGCTATAAGTGAGGGGCGTCGGACAAACTGCCTCAGCCACACAACCACCTCTACAGCCCATTTTTCTAGAGCTCTCGTTTCTATTGAGAACCATCCCGCGAGACCGGCTCTGGGGCAGACAAAGGGATGCGAACGATGCACAGGACAGCCCTTGCCGCAATAGGTCTGGTGGTGCTCAGTGGGATTGACGTACTGGCCCAGCAAATGGATTCAACGGATGCGATCCACCAGCGCAAGGAACTGATGAAAGACAATCAGGAGCAGATGCAGGCGCTGACTGGAATGTCCCGAGGACAGGTGCCGTTCAACATAGCAACGGCTCAAGCAGCTCTCCAGCAGATCGAGCAAAACGCCCGCCAGATTCCTAGCCTGTTCCTATCCCATCAGGAGCGGGGGCCGACCGCCGCTCTTCCGGTCATCTGGGAGCGCAAGGCCGATTTCGACGCTCGTGCGGCCAAACTCGAACGGGATGTCACGGATGCTCTGGCCCGGATCTCCGACCTGGGCAGCTTGCAAGTAGCGATCCAGCAGGTTGGCCAGAACTGCGGCGGCTGTCATGAGACCTTTCGCAGGAAGGAAAGATGAAGTCATGGAGTTGGAGGCCCTACCCATGTGGCGGTTCCAAGCCACGCGGCAGGTGATTGACACCTAAGGGGAGGGGGCGAACTGACGATCGGCCCCGAGGGACATGGCCGAGCACAGCCCCAGGACGTAAAGCCCCAGCGCAGCCGCGACGGCCACCAGCAGGGTCTGCAACGCATCCTCCTCAGCGGGGCCATGCCTCAGCACGGCGAAGATCGTGGCGGCCGACAGGACGATGCCCAGAGCGTAACGGATACCGCCTCTCCACGGGATCATTGCATCCTCCGGACTGTCCGCCATGATGGTTCTCCCCGATCAGGCGGACCACGGTCGATGCCGCTGAGCGGAGAAGTCGTGAACCGATCCCTGGGTGCCAAAGTTCCGGCACCCACTGCCCTTCGTTGAAATTGACCGTCCGTCCCAATGCATCACCAAAGCCAAAGTCGCTGAACTGGAAAAGGGCATACAGCTCGAGCAGCAGGGGTTTTCGGAACTGATCGCCGACACCGATGTCTCGGAGGAGGAGATCCGCAAGTATGCCGAGACCAACTGGTACCTGACCGCGGACGAAGCCCTCAGGCGCAAGCTCGTGGCCGGGCTGCTCTAGCGCGTGACTGCGAACCCAGTTCGCCGCTATGGTCATGTCGTCAGGGAGGTGCCGATGCAACGGCACACCGCAGATGGCGGGCAAGTGCACGCCTATCGTCAACTCGAGCGGACCTTCGCACACAACACAGTGATCGAGGACATCATCGGGCTGTTGCAATGGGACTCGGACACGATGATGCTGCGTGGGGCAGCCGCAACCCGCTCGGAACAGATTGCGGCCCTCAAGCGGATGGCCCGCGACGGACTGGTTTCGCTCAGGACCGAGCACCTGCTGGACGAGGCGGATGGAGCCGCTGACAGCCTGGGTGACTGGCAAAAGGCGAACCTGCGCGAGATGCGGTACGCCTATGCCCATGCCTCGGCCGTCCCGAGCTGTCTGGTGCAGGCCCATTCCACGGCCGTGTCCGAGGCCGAGGGGGTCTGGGCGGAGGCCCGCAGGAACAACGACTTCCCGGCACTGTGCCCCAAGCTGGCAGAGGTCCTGAACCTGACACGCCAGATCGGCGATGCCAAAGCCCAGACCCTGGGTCCTGGACCTTATGACGCCCTGCTCGACGGGTACGATCCGGGGCTGCGCCAAGGCACGATCGACAGGCTCCTCAAGAACCTGCGGCGGGAGCTGCCTGATCTGATCCGGGCGGTGTGCAGGCATCAGGAGAAACAGCCTGCCGTCAAGCCGTTGACCGGACCCTTTCCCGCCGACATCCAAAGGCATCTGGCCGACGATCTCGTGAGGGCGGTCGGCTTCGACTTCGAGCACGGGCGGCTCGACGTCAGCGAACATCCCTTCAGCGGTGGCGCGGGCAGCGACGTGCGTATTGCCGCCAAGTACAACGAAGGAGACTTCATCGGCTCGCCCTCGGGCGTCCTGCACGAAAGCGGGTACGCGCTGTACGAGCAGGACGCCCGCAGGAATGGCTCCGGCAGCCGGTCGGCCGCACGCGGGGCATGAGCATGCATGAGGCCCAGGCGCTGCTGATCGAGATGCAGACCTGCCGCACCCATGCCTTCGTGGCCTACCTGGCGTCCCTCGCCCGCGAGGCGTTTCACGGGGATGGTCCGGCATGGAAGGAGGACAACCTGTACCGGATCGTCACGAAGGTTGAGCCGGGGCTCATCCGCATCGACGCCGACGAGGTCACCTATCCGGCCCACGTCGTCCTCCGCTACGATCTCGAGAAGGCGATAATCGCCGGGGACCTCGCCATCGAGGATCTGCCGGGAGCGTTCAACGACGGAAATGAAGGCCCTGCTCGGCCTGGGCAGTGTGCCGTTCGTGCTCGCAACTGGCTACGAGCAATGGGCACTACCAGAGACCCATAAGGATGTGCCCCGTTGCGACAAACCCGTCGACCAGCGCCACCTTGCCCGAGCTCTGTTCGGCTGAGCCTGCTTACCGGACCCGCTTCGGCCGGAAGGGCGGCTATTGGCACGAGGCGGAAGTACGTCAAAGGTCCGGGATGCAGCAGAAAGCTGACCCATGGCGCAGCCACCAAAGGACTCATTCCACGGTCAGGGATCGAGCAGTGCTCCGCTCTCCAAGGACTCGGAGGCCGCCGTTGTGTCCAGATGCGGATAGCCCCGCCTTCCATTGGGAAGCGCGGGGCTATGATTGAATCCTTGACCTGAGGGGGGTTAGGCCCGGATCGTTCGTGCAACCCACAGGTGTGCGGAACGGAGAGCCAGGCTTTTCGCCGGTTCGGGTCAGAATACCCCCCGGTTCGAGTCAGACTTCAATACCCGGGGGACAAAGCCGGACCCTTAGCGCAGGTGACACCCGGCGAAGATCTACGTTCCACGATCCAGTCGTAACGCGGATCGACCCAATTACCTGTCAGGTTCCAGGAAGCGCATTCTTGAACTTCATGGATTCCCAAGATCCGGAAATGGCACTGAGCGGAAGTAAATCGAATGTCCGGACTGACTCGGTGAGCGGACCTTTACGACGCAGTTTCTGAGGAGGCCTTTTGACCCTGTGCAGACATTCTGGCGGCAGCCGCAAGCACGGACCGATCACCTGCAAGGTGCCGAGCGCCGTCGGAACCCCATGCCTTGATTGCCGAGATGCAGGCATCCTTGAAGGTTTTCTTCCGACGTGAGGAACCGTCGGATGAGGGCGCCCCGGCAGGTGCACGCTCCCCGGATCAGCGTCTTCGTCCCTCCGAGACCACCCTTGGATTGCGAAAAGGCTCCCGGCGAGGGGCCGGGAGCTTCCGCCTGTCAGGATCAGGACGCGATCAGGCGACCCTGCTAAAGCGGTTCGCCGTCCTCTCAGCCTGCACGGTCACCGTGCGGGTGGCCTCGTCGGTGATCTGGATCGTGAGCTCGGCGATGCGACGACTGTTCTCCATCGTCAGCTCCAGGTTGTCGCGCAGGAGCGAGGCCTGCACCTCGACGAGGTCGCTCATGGAACGGCAACGGGCGAGATCGGCCAAGCCCTCGATGTTGCGCCGGATGTGCCGCTGGCTCCGCTCGAGCACCTCGCGGGAGACGTCCTGGAGCCCGCGAGCCAGGGCCGTGCCGGAGTGGGCGACGGCCCGCAGGTTGTGCGAGGCCTCCTCCGTCAGTCCCTGGGCATCGCCGCCGGGACGGCCGAGCACCTGCATGGCTTGATCGGTCGAGCGCCGGGTCAGGTCGGTGACAGCCTCGAAGCCGCTCTCCACTGCTTCCTGCATGGCGCGGGCCATGGTCTGGGCGCCTTCCACGCCGGCCCGGAGGGTCTCCGCGACGTCCTCCGTCACCCGCTGCACGGTCTCGGCCTGCTCGCGGGAGCGTCGGGCGTCGGCGCGCCTGGTTTCGTCGATGCTAGCCATGTCTTCCTCCACTTTCTCGGCTACGGCTTGGGCCTCCTCGTCGCTCAGGACTTGGAGAACGGCGGGGAGAAGTTCCTTCCGGTCGTCCCGGATGTGCTGCTGGAAGGTCTTCCTCAGCTCGGCCACCCGGCCGAGGAATTCGCTGCCGTTCTTCGGCAGGCCCTCCAGCTCCGCGAGCTGCGTGGCCGTGTCCTCGTTGTCCTTGGCGGCGTCGCGCAGGAGGTCGAGCATCCCGTGCCGTCTCAGCACAGGGAAGAGGTGCTCTTCCTGAAGCCTCGCGAGCAGTTCCAACTCCTCCTTGAGTTCCTGAAAGAGCCTCTCGCGGGTCTTCACCGCTCCGTCGGACGTGGCGAGCAGCTTCTCGAACAGTTCGTTCGCCTTGTCGGGTGGCGCTTTGCTGTATCGTCCGTTGGTTGCCATCTTCTCCTCGCAGATGCTGAAATGGGCGGCCCGGCGCTTGGCGCCGATGCCGCTGGAAACTCGAAAACTGGAACTGGGACCCCGTGACACCGGACAGGACTCGGGCCGGCGCGATTAACATGGGTTGGTCTCCAACCCCGCACTGGCCTTCGGGTTCCTGCCTAGGGACGACCCGATGCGGCGCAGGGACGAGAGGTCGCAGGCTCGTCACCCCCCTGAGATTTTCGCGGTCCGGATGTCGCTCCATGGGCGGGCCTGCGGCGGTGGCTCGAATCCATGCCGGATAGTTGGCCCAGTCGCGTGGAAGGCCTTGTTCCCAACGCATTCCGGCATTCGGTAGCAAGGGCCACCCGGCGCAGGTCAGGTGCCGACCACTATCTTAGGCGAGCGACACGCTCCAAGACGAAGAGGCGCTGACACGGAGCAGACCCTAGTTGGACACACCACCATCGAACGCTTGGCTTGGCTGTGGGCCAATTACTGGCCCTTCTATCAAGTATCAGGTTCATGCCCCAGATGTTTGTTAATCAGAACGAGCGATAAGGAAGGCGCGACAAGCCAAAATAGCAACAAGTACAAGGGGCTGGGACTCTGCTACCAGCTAAGGTTCCGTTATATTGACAAAAAGTTCTATATAACGGCATATACGTTCCGTTTAATGAACTCCAGAGCACGGGTCATGGCTGCGACGGCAGAAATCATCGATCTTAATGAGTTTCGGCGCCGACGTCAGATGGCGACGCAGTCAATGGCCCCGATGCCCGCCGTTGTGCCTGGGACCTGGGTTGCAGTATGGTTCTTCGTGCCCGTCTGGGTAGGCAATGCTTGGCCGATGAATCGGTAAAACGAGGTGTCGCCGTGAGAGATGTGCCCAAGGATCATCTCGCCGGTGTTGCTCACGAAGCCGAGGGCGATCTGGAGAATGAGGCTCAAGAACTTGCCGAGATCGTCAGCAGCAATCTCAAGCGGCTGCGCCGCTCGCGTGGGCACTCTCTAGAGCGCCTTGCGAACTTGGCTGGCGTCAGCCGCGCCATGCTGAGTCAGATTGAACTCGGGCGAAGCGTTCCGACGATTTCGCTGTTGTGGAAGGTGGCGCGGGCGCTCAACGTCCCGTTTTCGGCGCTGACAAGCCCAAGCGCCGGCAGCGGCACCGTCGTGATGCGTTCGAAGAATGCAAAGATCCTCACATCAGCCGATGGCAGCTTCACCTCAAGAGCCTTGTTCCCGTTCGAAGCAGAGCGGCGAGTCGAATTCTATAAGCTCACTCTTGCAGCGCAGTCGCAGGAAAATGCGGTCGCCCATGCGGCAGGCACAATTGAGAACCTGGCCGTTGTCGTCGGCGATGTGGAGATCGAAATCAACGGTTCCGTTTACAGTCTCCACGCGGACGACTCGATCATCTTTCAGGCCGATGTTCCGCATATCTACCGCAATCCCGGGCACGTGATGGCGATCATGTACCTGGTGATGTCATACGTGGAGACAGTCGGGTGATCTAATTTGCCCGTGTCTTGTCCCTGAGCAGGCAGCGCCGTGGCGGGCACGCGACGGCGCCGCCTTGAGAAGGATAACGTGCTCAGGCGCTCTTCTTCATCGGCTTCGTCTGCGAGCTCATGCCCACGCTTGTGCCGATGAGCATCATGCCACCACACATCATCATGCAGGGCATGCCCATCTCCATCATCCTCATCATGTTCTCGCAGCACATCCTGAACATGTCTGCGGACATGCCCTCCATCGGGGTCATGTTGCAGGTCATGGAACCGTCGGCGGCCATTTCGCAGGACATGCGACACATCATGCCCGGCATCATACCGCCCATCATGGGCATCATCCCACCCATTTGCATTGGAGACATCATGTTCGGCATCATGCTGCTCATCATGGGCATCATGCCACTCATCTGCATCTGAGGCATCATGCCCGGCATCATGCCGTTCATCATGGGCATCATGCCACCCATTGGCATCGGGGGCATCATGCCCGGCATCATACTGCCCATCATGGGCATTGCGGCTGTGCTGGTCATCCAACTCTCCCATTCGCTGATCGGTGACCCGCCAGCGTTTCCGCTGGGTCGAAGAAAAGGATGAGCCGTATGATGCTTCGCGGCAACGCATCTTGCGGGAGGGCGTCTCTTTTCCTCCAATTTATCGGAGGCCAAGCCAATAGACCGAACAAACCGCCGTTTTATTGGATACGCCTCAGCTTTAGTAGACACCCCATGCGGGATATTGAACCAGCATGCCATACCCAAGTACGTCCTGATCCTGCAAAATTAGCACGAGGAAGGTGTCGCTTGGGACAAAGTAGACCCTGCCGAAGCAGGCATCCGAGGGATCGTATTCGCCCGCATAGGCAAAGCCCATGAGAGCCGCCAGCCGCTTCGCGATCTCGGTCATATGGTCGACTCCCGGAACAGCATCCGCAGGACGAGTCCCTTGCTCACGACGACCTTCGGCAGGCCTGCCGAGGGCGGGCCTCATGGCCAGGACCGCCCCCGCAGTGCCGGGAGCGGTCAGGAAGCGGCGGCGGTCGAGCATGGGAGTCTCCTTCAGGCTGCGGTCGGAGTGTAGCCGGCCTCGGCCACGAGGGCTCTGATGGAACTCAAATCGGTGGTGCCGCGGACCGAAACAAGCTTGGAGACCGGATCGGCGTCCACGCTCGTGCCGGGCAGGCCCGTCTCGATGGCCTTCTTGAGGGTGCCGGCGCAATGGCCGCAGGTCATGTCCTCGACCCGCAGGGTCAGGGCAGCCGGATCACGGTCGGCAACCTGGGTGGACTCGGTCTGGTGGGTGCTGCATCCGCACATCGCATCTTCTCCGTTCGTGGTGGCGATGTTCGAACCGTGCGCCTTCCAATGATGGTAAGGTCAAGCCATTGTTTCGCGGGACTCCCCAAGGGGCACATTCCGGCACGGGGAACCGATCATGGGAGCGTTCGTTTCCGCCATGATCCAAGGGATGGTGCCGTGGCCTGCCTTCGCCTCATGCTCTGCTACCTGCTGGTCGTGACGGTCACCCTCGGCCTCGCGAGCGCGCCGCTGTACGCGGTGGCCCAGGCGCCGGATCCGACCGTCGGCACGACGGCACACCATGGCGGGGCGGACGTGATGGTCCCGGGCACACAGGACCACGATCACGCTTCTCCGGCCAAGCCCCATGCCATGGGGCAGATCTGCTGCCATCCCGGCTGCATCATGGCCGTCATTCCCGGCTTTGCCGATCTGGCGACTGTTCCTTTGCCGTGGGTCACCGTTCCAATCCCTGGCGACCCGGGAGTGGCACCGATTGCTCCCTTGGGACCTGATCGCCCACCAAAACAGGCCTGAACCAGAGGCGGAGCCGATACGCCCAAGTGAGGGCTTCCGCTCGTCATGAGCCTGGTCCGCCGGCGCGTCAGGCGCCGTGCCCTTGCGGGCCGTGAACTCAATGCACCTGGAATTCAGGAGACGACCATGCACCAGATGTCGAAAGAGATGCAGTCCTGCATCGACGAGTGCCTGCGCTGCTACCAGACCTGCCTCGGCATGGCGATGACGCACTGCCTGGAGCAGGGCGGCAAGCACGTCGAGCCCAGCCATTTCCGCCTCATGATGGCCTGTGCGGAGATTTGCCGGACCTCGGCCCACTTCATGCTGATCGGAACGCCGCACCACAAGCACACCTGCCGGGAGTGCGCGGAGATCTGCGAGGAGTGCGCCCGCTCCTGCGAGCAGGTTGGCGACATGCAGGAATGCGTCGACGAATGCCGCCGCTGCGCCGAGAGCTGCCGCCGAATGGCGGCCTGATCCTCACAACCCCGAACAAAAGGATACCAACATGACGCTTCGAACGATCGCTCTCGCCACCGCCTTGGTCTCTGCCGGCACCTGGAGCGCCCTGGCGCAGCAGAACCAGCCGCAGCACCAGATGCAGCATCCCTCGGGCGGCCAGATGGCCATGTCGGCCGAGAGCCTGCCCGAGGAGTGCCGGACCGGGGTCCAGGCCGGCGGCCAGATGCAGATGATGCAGGGCATGGACATGCAGGGCATGCAGCAGAGCATGCAGGGCATGATGGCCAACATGAACGACGCCCAGAAGGGTTACATGGAAGCCATGATGAAGATGCACGGCCCGATGATGGCCGCCCACATGATCAAGGACTCCGACGTGGCCTTCGTCTGCGGGATGATCGCCCACCATCGAGGCGCCATCGACATGGCCAACGTGGTCCTCAAGACAGGCGACAACGCCGAGGCCAAGAAGATGGCCGAGAAGACGAAGAAGGCGCAGGAGCAGGAGATTGCCGAAATGCGGGACTGGCTCAAGAAGAACGCCAAGAAGGAAGGATCTCAGTAAGGTGGCGGAGTCCCCGCGTATCGCGGGGACTCCTTGCCTGCCCGGGCTCGATCGGGCGGAATGGTTGTTTGTTGCCTGGAGGGCCGATGGACGAACAGGAGCACCCGGATGTCGCCGACGTCTTCTACCGCCCGTTCCTGCGCCCCTTGGGCAACCTGGTGATCACGTTCGCCCAAGCCGAGGCCGCGCTCATCAAACTCCTCACGGAACTCAACGGCGGTGGCGAGCGGATGGCTTCCGACTTGGTGGGCGGACCGTCGCGGGACAGGATCAGGGAGATCATCCGCGACAGCGGCTTCAAGGACTTCGAGCTCGAGGACCTGACCGCGAACGTCGAGGACTTCTGGCAGGCGAAGGACAAACGCAGCCGACTGATTCATGACGAGTGGTGGGTCGGCCTCGACTCCGACGATGCGGTCTTCGTCGGGATTCGCGGCATCCCGCGCAAGGCGGCGAATGTCGCTTGGGGCACTCCCATGATCGAGGCGATCTGGGAACTCGCGTTGCGCTTCCGCGAGCACCGATCCGCGTTCTCGGCATTTGCCTACATCCTGCGCGAGGCGCGCGCCCGAAGCCTTGGGCTGAGGCGGGCCGTAAGCTTCGTCTGGATCGGTCCCGGGTTTACGCCAGCCCGAGCAGCCGACCGATGACGCCGAGTGCGATGGTTCCGAGGAGAACCCAGCACGTCCAGTAGGCCACGGGCTCCCACCAGGCATCCACGGCGTCGGCCCGGCGCTCCAGGCGGTGCTTGTCGTACATGCCCCAGGCGTGGACGACCAGTCCGACCAGCAGGAGCGGAAAGCCGACGCGGCCGAGACGGTCGGCAGCCAGCACGCCGAGCCCGACGCCGAGGACGACCGCGCCCAGGCCCGACATGAGCTCGGCCAGCCGCAGGCGCTCGGGCCGGGCGACGGTCATCCGCGCCGTCCATGATGATGGCCGTGGCCGCCATGCATGAACAGGTGCATCAGCGGGCAGGCCAACAGCAGCAGGTAGGGCAGGGCGGCCACGATGTGGCCCGTGTGGTTCGCGAACAGGTGGACGCCGAGCGCGGCCAGCGCGAGCGTGACGGCCCAGCCTAGCGGAGTGCCGACCAGGATCGTGCGCCAGCGCTTTGGTGGGATGGGAGAAGCGTGCGGAGTGGTGTCTGTGGTGCTCATGGCAGGGCCTCCCGATCTGGACGAGCTTGAGCTTGGCCCCTCCGTGCGGTTCCCGCCTTGATTTCCCTCAAAGGCGGGGACCGTGATCGTGGATCCCGAGGGGCAGGCCGCGTTGCAAGGCAG